>NZ_NPDM01000001.1:0-600000 GCF_002812085.1 Leptospira levettii | reverse complement strand
AATTTCAATTGAATCAGTACAACCTAATTCATTTAACTCGCTAGCAATTTTTCTCTTTAATGCTCTTGATTCCTTACCGTGTAAGTCTTTGTTGTTATTGATAGTAGATCTTATCCAATGATAATAATTTTGTAATACAATTGGATTTTTCATTTTCAAGAATTCTAAAATTGCTTCTTGATTCTCTAATTGAATGTTGATATGGGAAAGAATTAAATCGCTAGAAGATTTAATGGCTCCAAGTGGGTTGTTGATTTCGTGTGCAATGCCTGCAATCAGTTGGCCTAATGATGCAAGTTTTTCTTTTAAAATTAACTGAGCTTGTGTTTCTTTTAGCGCTTCAAAGGCATGCTCCAATTCCATTTTCTGTTTTATTATAAATTCGTTTTTTAAATGGATTTCGTTAAGTGCTTGTCTTAAGACTTCAGCCTCCTTTATCGAAGTTAAATCTAGAATTGAAAGGATGGATCGATTTCCGTCTAATTCCTTAAATCTGATTTGCACTGGAATTAACTTGCCATCTGATCGAAATGCGCCTGTTGAAAAAGTATCAGGTTTTAATCCTAGACCTTCCCATAAAGGATCTTCGAATAATGTCATTAAATTCAAATATTCAATTTTTTTGTAGCCTAGTAGTTTATGGAACGCAAGGTTTACATCTATAATTTTTTCCTTCTCTAAGACTATGATTGCTTCGCTTGAAAAATTGTAAAAATTTCTAAATCGTTCTTCGTTGGCCTTTAATATATTCTGAAATTCAATTTTAAAAGAAACATCTTCCAAAACTCCAACCAATCTTGCTGGATCGTCTAATTCATTTTTTAAAAATGCTCCTCTTTCTTCGACTGAAATATAGGATAAGTCTTTTTTTTGAATTCTATATTTTGCTCTAAAGCTGGATCTATTCTGAATTGCAATGTCTAAATCATGCAATATACTTTGACGATCATCTTCGTGAATCAGATTTGCCCAACCGTCTATATTAAGCTGATTGAATTCTTCTTTTGTAAAGCCAAGTACTTTTTGAATCGCTCCATTCCAAATAATTTTACCTGAATCTACTTCATAATCATAGATTATCAAGCCAGTTTGATCTGCTACTTTTTGAAACCTTGCTTCATCTTCTAATAATCTAATTCTTTGTTTTCGTTCATCTTCAATATTTTCAACGCTCCCAATGATTTTGAGAGTCTTTTTTCCTTTTGAAATTGCTTTGCCTGTTATTTTTGCCCAAAAGTTATTTGATGTTTTAACTTCAACTTCAATTTCAAATGGTTTAGATGTTAAGATAGTGCTTCTTAGGTGAGCTTCCAAAACAATCTGATCATCTACTGAGAAGAGGTTTAGAAAGTTTGATTTTGTCGCAGGGTAAGAAAATTGATTTTTATCTACTAAAGTATATAAGTCTTGTGTCCAGTACATGGAATCATTTAAGACGTCCCATTCCCAAATTCCAGATTTTGTGATTCTTCGGATTTCATCAGCTAGGTCATTTCTTTTTTTTAATTCTAACTTTGCTGATTTAATGTTTGTTATGTCCTGTGCTACTCCTAAAATCTCCATTGGTAAATTTTCATTCGTAAATGAAAAAACAGTTTCCCAAATTCGAAGCCAGATGACCTCTTTGCTTCTATTCAATACACGAATGTCTAATTCAAAAACTTGGTTAAATTTTGCATTTACCAACTTTTTTCTATGGTTTCTAATTTTATTCAAATCATCTGGGTGTATGACATTGTTGCGAAGAAATTCGATTGTAAGTTTATTTTCAGTATTGATTTCAAGTAGCTGATCTAATTTTTCGTTTATAACGAAAATTTCGTTTGAAATAAGTGAATGGATAAAAATGATACTTGGAAGAGTATTCGTTATTTTTTCTAAAAGTTTTTCCTTTTCTTTTAATTTTGCACGTAGAATTTCTGTGTCACTTTTTTTTAACAGTACAGCCTTTGCAAATCTTAATCCATTTTGCGCTTTGTAATTGGATAGTTGAATTTCGCAATGAATTTCATCTCCGTTTTTTGTTAGATGAACCCAATCAAATTCGGTATATCCATGTTTGAATCCTTCATTGATATAATACTTCGCCAATTCTTCTGATAAGATACCATTAGGTTGGTAAAGCGGGCTTATCTGTTTTATCGTTACATTTCTGAATTCATCTCTTGGGTAGCCGAGCAAAAATACAGCGCTCATATTACAGTCCAAGAATTCGCCAGTGTCGATATTAAATAATGCTATGGCATCTTTATCTTGCTCAAAAAAAGTTTTATACGCATTAAAATCTTCTGAGATTGTTTTATTCTTTAGTTCTTTAATAAGAAGTTTAGCTTCTTCGAGACTTGTAATTTCATCAACATTCATAAAAATCTCGACTATGTATGTTAAATATTTTGCATTTAATACAAGAAGAAATTATAACAATTCTAAATTTAATTTAATTCCAGCTGAATAAGGGGCTTGTCTTGTCCCATAAAAGTAAATTATTGATGATTACAAATTCGATTGGCTTAGGGGATGTACCAGGTCTGTGTAATGGCTTTGTGAATTAATCATTGAACCTATAAAATTAGTCACAATATAAAAAAGATTTTCAAATGAATTTGTTAGGCGCCTAAATGTAAAAGTTTTAAATTACAATCAGAAAACCTAACTAGAATGTTTTCTTAAATTTACACCACTACCGCCTGGATTTTTCCATCGATCCTTTGGAATTCTACTTTGGTTTTGCCAAGTTCTAATCCCTCTTTGGATACGATCTCTTTTCCTTCTTTGTCAAAAAGATTGGTGAGAACCATTTCTCCATTCTCTTTGGTAGAACAAACAATGAGATACGGTGGTTTTTTTTCTCCTCCAGGATTGAAGTAAATCGTCGTCGCAGAAAGAATCGTCGCTTGTTCCTTTTCCTTGGGACTTGGAACATTGACTTCCAATGGTTTTAAATGCATTGGTTCTTTTGGTGTTTTCTCCATTTTGTCTTTGGAAAAAAGGATCACTGAGTTGATGCTATCGATTCCACCGTTTCCTCCCAGTAAACTTACCTTAGGTGGTTCGCTCAATACATAAGGAATGGGATCTACGGCAAGTCCATATTGACTGGCAATGTCTACAAGTCCTGTTGCGCCTGAGATCGCCATCGCCGCTTGGTAATTCAATATCCCGCCACTTAAATTGATAGGGATCTCTTTTGATCCATTGAAGATCTTTCCTTTGCGGAGTGCTGTGGCTGTTTCTTTGGGTGAAACTCCAAAATACAAAGAGGCCTCATGGATGATCATCCCTGTAAAACAATCATATATCCACGCATATTCAATTTCAGAGCGACTTATGCCACCCGAAGCAACAGCTCTCTCACAAGCAAGGCCCGCTGGGCTTTTTAAATCCTTTTTTTGGATGAGGTATTCCGCATGGGCACTGTGACCCGATCCAATCACAAAGATGTGTTTGGCATCGGCCTTTATCACTTTATTGTCGATTAACTTCTGTTTCATGGCCTCGGAAGTAATGAGGGTTGCGAATCCATGGTCAGTGACGATGGCGATCATAGGTGTGCTATAAACACCCGAAAGTGGTTTCTTTAGTTGTTTTTCCACCAATGGTTTTTGGTATTGGAAGGCACGAGGATTGGTTTCTGCTAACGTGCGAAAGTGTTTGGTAATTTCTTCCAAGTCTTCACTTGTCACACCAGTATCAAACATCATTCGTTCACATAACAGTGAATAGAGACCAATGAGTGTGGCACCATACGGCATTTCCCAATCCTTATGACAAACGGTTGCTGTCAGACGTTTGAGGTCGGATACTTGTTTGAAAACGGACTTTGGAATATCAGCAGCTGCGACTAGAACCACAGCATAAGGATTGGCTTTCACAATGGTATGGGCCTGTTGGAGCGCACCTCCCACACTGGCACCACCAAGGTCAACCGTATGGCAAGCAAGGCCACCAAATCCCATATCATTGGCATCTTTGATGGTAAACCCATACCCTTCCCTGCCGAGAGACTGCGCTTCAACAGAAACAAAATCAGTCAGATAGGGTTTGAGTTTTTCTCTGTCGGTTCCTAAGAATCCAAACAGTTTGTCTACTGAGTTAAAAAGTAAAGAATGGTATTTCTCGAGGGGGGTTAGGTTTTTATAAACTTCCGCATCAAATTCTGATTCAATTGTGTCGCTGACACCAAGTAAAATAGGGTCCATGAAGCCACATTTGAATCATCCTTCAATATTCATCAACGCATTCATTCGAAAATCTTGTATGATTTGTTTGCATCGTTCAGTGATACGGTTCAAACTTTCTCCAAACTTTTTGCCGTTGTATGCATTAAAAGAATTTGGGTATTCTTTTTCATTCACTTGGACGATCATATCTGGATTGATTCTGTTTTTGGCAGTCAGATCTTGCACAGCCACAATGATATTCTTAAGTGCGATACATCCGTCTTTTAATAGATTTTGGGATGCTTTTTCGATAACGATCGCATTTCCATTCGCATCTAACAAGGTCTTCATGAACTCTTGCATTTTCATGGATGGAAGTCCTCGGCGTGTAAGTCCAATTCGTTCCACTTGTAAAACAGCATCTTGTAAATGTGTATATTCTGGAGTTCCCTTAAAGATATAAACAAGGACAGGTAGTTCGATTTCTGTAAAATCCAACATAGCACCGTAAAAATAACGAGTTTCTACTTTTGCCAAAGGATGGAAGTCTACCTTTTTATAATTGGCCAATTTCTCAATCGACTCATCCATAATGCGGTTAAGTGTCTGGGCTTTTGCAGCTTCTTTTTTAGCAGCAAGTTCTTGGAATTTTGATTTAAGTTGTTCTAAAAAGGTAACTTCTTCTGTGAGAAATTTTGAAATGTTTCCACGAAGTTTCAATACTTGTAAGTATCGTTGTTCAAACCCAGTTTGGTCAAATGCTTTGGGATTGAGTTTTCCATGTTCTCTATATTCTGATCGTATTTTTTCTAATATGGCTTTTGTTTCTGCTTCTGACAGTTCTTTCATTTCGATTGTTTCCAGTGTTCAATTTCCAAAATGGTTTTGTCCAAATCCTGTGCAAAATAAAGAGACGCGTTCTTTGCATCCACAAACATCAATTGGTTTGCATATTGTAATTGTTTGACTTGAATTTCATTTTTGAGATTCAATATATTCAATAACTGCAAACTCAATTTTTTAAGATCTTTGATGATCGCATCTGTATGCCTTTGCATTTCAAACAAGTGAAGGTTGTTTAATTTTTCTTTATCCGATTCGATTAACTTCATCTCTTCCCGTTTTTCCACAGGTGCTTTGGAAATGTAATAGGTAATTGGACGAGGATAAGAGGTCATTTCTTTATGCAAATCGATCATTTTATCGATGGCTTCAAAAACCGTTGCTTCCATTTCTCTGGAAAAATTCCCTACAATATTTTTATTTTCGGAAGGATCCCCGGTGAGCTCAAAAATACGAGAGGATTGTAAGTTACGAATGATGGCAGTGATTCTTTCTCTGTAAGTTGCGATGATTTTTAAAAAATCATCAATACGTTGTTGCGCTGTTTTTTCCCCTGACCCTTCTTCGAGTCTGGTGTTTGCATTGATTTGAGTGTGGTCAATCTCTTCCTCAGGTTTAGGAGGTTCGGGTGTATTTAAGAGGCCTTCGTGAGAGAGAGTTTCTTCTGGTTTAGGAGGTTCTTCCCCATCAAAGATATCCAAATCCACATCCTCACGCATCAGGTTTTCTTCAACGACCGGAGAAAGTTTTTCTTTGGAAATCTCAATTGGTTTGGATGTTTTTTCAGGTGTGGTTGGTTTTGGGTCTGGTGTGGAAATTAATTTCCCTAAAATTGGATTTGCCCTTAGGTCCTCTGATATGATGGGTGGGGGAGGTGGAGTTTGGTTACCAGATTTTGTCTCGTTTGGAGTACCTTCTCCTTTGGGATTTGTTGATTGGTGGTGAGGGACAAGTTCAAAATGATTCCCAACTAATTTTAAGATCTCAATCCTACGGATTTCTTTGTTGAATCTCAGAGCATAACGATTGTTATCTTTGTCAATATAACGTTGTTGGATTTGTGAAATGGATAATTTAAGTGGATCGATATCTGAAATCGAATCAATTTTTATATAATGATATTTTGATTTTTCAGGAGTCACAATCGTAAAATTTCCAACAAAGCTTCTGTGAAAGCATATGAGAGTAACACGTTCGGGTCAACTTCCTTCTCCCTAGAAATCATACTTAATGTAAAAAAATCATACCGAGATAATTCCAACCTCTCATAATGCCCCATCTCACCTCTCGGAAAGACCCCAGGTTCCAAACCCTCTAACTTTAAGGATAAGATAGCCATTTTTATGACAAGGCCAAGGTCTAAGTGGCGTTCTTTCAATATCTTGTAGAGTTCGGAATCAATCCAGATCAGTGCAGAAAACATACAACCCTCTTAGGAGGGAGGTTCGAATCTGGGGATTTGGTTCTCATTTTTTTCTCTTTCGCCTTGACCGTCAGAGTGGTACTCAAAAGATAAGTAAAAATTCCTCATAGGGGACATTCCTTGGCTAATTTAAAATCATCTAAAAAAGACATCCGTAGAACCGCTCGTAGAAAAGAGCGAAATGGGGAAGACCGTAGTGAATTACGCACTTACGCACGCCTTCTCATCAAAGCCATTAAATCTGGCGACAAAACGGAAGCATTGTCTGTTTTTTCAAAACTTTCTTCCAAATTGGACCGTGCAGCGAAAACAAAACTCATCCATAAGAAAAATGCAGATCGTAAAAAATCTCGTATGGCACTTCGCATCAATTCAATTGAGGCAAAAGCCGCCTAACATTCGCTCTTAGCACCTTGGAATGAGGCCACCACCGTGTGGCCTTTTTTATTTCTATTTCTCATTTACAGAATTCGAATACCTAGTTTACTGGTCATAACAACGGGCGATTAGCTCAGCTGGGAGAGCAGCTGCCTTACAAGCAGCGGGTCG
Organism: Leptospira levettii; assembly: GCF_002812085.1. NCBI lineage: Bacteria > Pseudomonadati > Spirochaetota > Leptospiria > Leptospirales > Leptospiraceae > Leptospira > Leptospira levettii. Next base: position 593,025 of record NZ_NPDM01000001.1, on the reverse strand, counting down.
GCAGTTCAATCCTGTCATCGCCCAAACCGTTTACCTCACACTCTACTTTTTATTTCCACACCACAGACACATCTGACAAAGCAAAAAGATAGACTTACAGTGCGAATCCACGAGCCTTGATAGTATTGTATGCGTTTTACAAAAGAGTATGATCTGTCCTCCCTTATGATTTCGATCTCCGGTGTTCGGGGAAAAATTGGACAAGGTTTTGGATTGGAGGAAGCACTCGCTTTTTCAAAATCCTTTGCAACCATCATGAATGGTGGAACTGTAGTGATTGGAAGGGACTCACGACCAAGTGGCCCTTATTTAGAATCTCTTCTCACCTCTGCTTTGTTAGCTTCTGGAAGTTCTGTATTAACCTTAGGTCTTGTTCCTACACCCACAACCAAAGCTGTTGTCAATTTAGCAAAAGCAAATGGTGGGATCATGATTTCTGCTTCTCACAATCCAATGGAATGGAATGCCTTTAAATTTATTTCCAAAAAAGGGTTTTTCTTTTCAGCAGAAGAAAATCAAAAATTACTTTCGATCCTGCAATCAGGAAGTTATACCAAAGAACAAATTTCTCCAAAAGGTACTATTGATTCTGGTGAAGATTATATCGACTTACATTTATCCTCTGTACTAAAGCGAGTGAATGTAAACAAAATCAAAAAGAAAAAGTTCACAGTATTTGTGGATGCAGTGGGAGGGGCAGGGTCTTATGTAGTTCCCAAATTTTTACAAATGTTAGGTTGTAAAGTCATCTCACATAATTGTAAACCAGATGGAACTTTTCCTCGCCCTCCAGAGCCTACAGCGGCAGCATTAAAAACAGTCGAACCAAGTTTCAAAAAATCCAAAGCAGATATTGGTTTTGCTCTCGATCCAGATGCTGACAGATTGGTTTTATTCACTCCAAAACGAGGAGCTATTTCCGAAGAATACACTCTACCTCTTGCCCTTATGAATGTTCTCTCATCAAACAAAAAGAAATCAAAGGTAGTGGTAAATCTTTCGACTTCTTTTTTAAATGAAGAAGTAAGCTCTCGGTTCGGCGCGGAAGTGATCCGAAGTAAAGTAGGCGAAGCCAATGTTGTAGAAGAAATGATTAAAACCAAAGCAGTGTTTGGTGGAGAAGGGAATGGTGGAATCATTGATCCGAATATTCCATCATTTGGTCGAGATACATTATCTGGAATTGCTCATATCCTAAACATTATGGCAGAAACTGGGAAGTCCATTGATGCACTTATGGACGAGTTGCCGAATTTATATATGGACAAACAGTCCTTCCCATTGGCAAAGGGAATGTCTTTAGAAACTTTATATGAAAAATTTCAATCTGAGTTTTCTCCCAAACTCATTTCCGATAAAGATGGATTGTGGATGTATGTTTCCGATTCTTGGATCCATATCCGACCTTCCAATACGGAACCAATCTTTCGAGTGATAACAGAAACAAAATCCAAGTCCGATTTGGAATATACCTTAAAGAGGGTAAAACAATGTGTGGAATCGTAGGTTATTTAGGAAAAAGACAGGCATTACCTGTCATCATCAAAGGTCTTAAACGATTAGAGTACAGAGGTTATGATAGTGCCGGAGTTGCTCTTTTAAATGGCGGATTAGAAATCGTCAAAAAAAAAGGAAAGGTTGCCGACTTAGAAACTGAAATCGGGAATCGAAAATTAGAAGCAAGCCTCGGAATTGGACACACTCGTTGGGCGACACATGGGGAACCTAATGATCGTAATGCGCATCCACATACGAGTTCAGATGGTAAGTTGGCCATCATTCATAATGGGATAATTGAAAATTATGGATCAATCAAAAAGGAACTCGAAAGTAACGGTCACATTTTTAAATCCGATACTGATTCTGAAGTCCTCATCCATCTAATCGAAGAAATCAAAAAACAAAACCAATGTAGCATCGAGGAAGCAGTTCGTCTGGCTTTAAATGAAGTTGTTGGTGCCTATGCAATTGTTGTACTTTCCAAAGACAATGAAAGGAGTATGATTGCGGCAAGAAAAGGATCACCCTTGGTCATTGGTATCGGAGAAGATGAATACTTTGTAGCTTCCGATGCAACTCCCATCATTGAATACACAAACAATGTTACTTATCTCAACGACCAAGAAATGGCCATCATTAAAGATGGAAGTTTAGTTGTTAAAAACTTAGAAAACGTAACTAAAACTCCTTTCATTCAAAAATTAGAATTAGATTTAGAAGACATTGAAAAGGGTGGATACCCTCACTTCATGCTCAAAGAAATTTTTGAACAACCAAAATCAATCAAAGATGCAATGCGCGGGCGATTGGTTTCTCGCGAACACCATTTGTTCTTAAGTGGAATTGACCAATACTTAAATCGATTTTTAAATGCGGATCGATTGATATTGGTTGGTTGTGGAACATCTTGGCATGCAGGGCTCATTGGAGAATATCTATTTGAAGACCTAGCACGGATTCCAACAGAAGTAGAATATGCATCAGAGTTTCGTTATAGAAATCCAATTGTAACAGAAAGAGATGTAGTGATTGCTGTATCTCAGTCTGGAGAAACAGCAGATACACTTGCAGCGATTGAACTAGCCAAATCAAGAGGTGCTCTGATCTTCGGTGTTTGTAATGTTGTTGGTTCATCGATTGCAAGGGCATCACACGCAGGTGCTTATTTACATGCAGGTCCTGAAATCGGTGTTGCTTCCACCAAAGCATTTACATCTCAAGTTTCGATCCTAACAATGATGGCTTTGTATTTAGGATTAAAAAAAGGTTCAATTTCTTTGTCTGATTACCAAACCCTTTTATTAGAGCTTGATTCCATCCCTGATAAAGTAGCCAAAATTTTAACCAAAGACGAAGAGATACGAAGTATTTCTGAACATTTTTACAGAGCATCTAACTTTCTTTATTTGGGACGTGGATTTAACTTCCCAGTTGCTTTGGAAGGTGCTTTAAAGTTGAAAGAAATTTCTTATATCCATGCGGAAGGGTATCCTGCAGCAGAAATGAAACATGGCCCAATTGCACTGATTGATGAGGATATGCCTGTCGTTTTCATTGCCACTAAAGATAGCTCTTATGAAAAAGTGATCTCCAATATCCAAGAAGTAAAAGCAAGAAAAGGAAAAGTCATTGCAGTTGTTACGGAAGGTGATACAGAAATCAAAGGAATGGCAGATTTTACTTTCGAAATTCCGAAAACTGCGGATGCATTAGTTCCATTGCTTGCAGTAATTCCATTACAACTATTATCTTACCACATAGCAATCCTTAGGGGATGTAATGTGGACCAACCTAGGAATTTAGCAAAATCTGTAACTGTGGAGTAAACTGTGAATCTCCTGTTAGATGATTCCAAACGCAATCCTTCACTAGAACCACTTTCCAGGTTCCATTCCTTTTTTGAATGGAATTTGGGAGGTATGACACTTCTTGAAAAGTTAGAAAGAAAATACCCTGGTGCCAAAATTTATTATAAAGGGCCCAACGAAGATTTTGAAACTTTAATTTTTAATCGTTATCCTCATGTTATACCAGCTAACTTAGATTCGTATGATTCTATTTACAGCGCAGATTCTTTTTTGCCTTGGGAACTACTTGGAACAGTCACATCTATCATCGAAGATACACTTACAATCGAAAAGGAATGGAAACGATTCAGGCAAAAATACAAAGCAAAACAATCTGGATTTCATATTGTAGGAAAAGACAAACATTTATACATCCATGCAGGTGCCACCGTTTATCCTGGAGTTGTTTTTGATACAACGCATGGGCCAATTCTCATCGAAGATGGAGTCAAAATTTCCTCTTTTAGTTTTTTAGAAGGACCATTGTATGTTGGCAAAAATAGCCAGATTGACAATGCACGAATCACTGGAGGAACTCTCGTCGGGAACCAATGTCGTATTGGTGGGGAAGTGGAAAATTCTATTATTTTGGATTATACCAACAAACACCATGAAGGTTTTTTGGGTCATAGTTTTGTTTCGAACTGGGTCAACTTAGGAGCCTTATCAACAACAAGTGACTTAAAGAATAATTATGGGATCGTAAAACTAAAGATAGGTGATTCGGTTGTTAACACTGGAACTATCAAATTTGGTTCTATCATTGGTCCATTTACGAAGTTAGCGATTGGGGTGATGTCTAACACAGGAACAGTTTTCGATGTTGCTAGTAATATCGTTGAATCAAGGATCCAGGGGTATGTTCCTCCGTTTACTTGGATCAAACCAGGTGGTCGTTATCGTCTTGAAGAGTTTTTATTCGATACAAAAAAAATAATGGCTCGAAGAAGTATCAATTTATTTGATTTCGAAGATTTTTATCTGAGAAAACTATATGGAAAATGTACGGAGTGAAACATGACACCTAGTTTACAGTCACATATCAATTCCGGAAAATCTGTTGAGATTGATGGTTTAAGTTTTTTTTATTTAGATGAAGGAAAAGGGGATGAAATCATTCTTCTATTGCCTGGTTTTTTGACCACTTCCTATAACTATCGTAAACTGATCGAATTGTTATCAACTCATTACCGAGTTTTAGCTTTGGATTTTTTAGGAACTGGATTTAGTAGTCGCCCTGATGGTCCATTGTCACATCGATTACAAGCTCATTATTTATCTCCTTTTTTAGAAAAAGTTGTGGGTGATAAAAAGGTCCATGTTGTTGCTTTTGATTATGCATTGCCAATTATGTGTTTTGCATTTAAAGATCAGACAAACCAGTATAAGTCATTATCCATTTTGGGTGGGTTTATGAACTTACCTAAATTTAAATTTTATTTTCCCTTACATTTTCTACGATTACCAATCATTGGTGAAATTTTTTCTTTTTTGTTTCGCCCACCTCTACTTCGATTTTTTTATAAATGGTTTCTCGTAAAAAAAAGCCATCATTTCACAAGTGAATGGGAGAAAACCATGTATCACTTGTTATTCGAAGGAAAAAACCGCAAAAACACACTAGAATTCATTCGGAATGTAGACAGGTCCACTCACGCTCTTCGTGAGATTGAAGAAGGTGCTAAACAATTTGTTGGATTACGGCAAATTTACATTGGGGAAGAAGATTTTCGTATTTCTCCAAACCAAACAGAATACATGAAAGAAACTCTAAGAACCAGTAGTTTAGTGTTTTTGCCTTGTAAACATCTAGCTATGGAAGAATGCCCGACAGTAGTTTTTGAAAAACTTCATTACTTTGTAGATAGTTTTTCTCATAAAAAAACCAAAACATTCCATTTTAACAAAAACAATAAGGACTAATATGGAAAGACTGATCTCAAAAATTAATCCCCTTTCGTCTGATTTTATATCAAATCGAACTACTTATTTAGAATCCCTCGTACCAATACGAAAAATTATCGAACAAGTGAAGTTAGGTGGTGGTAAAAAAGCCCTTGAGAAACATAAATCAAGAGGTAAACTCACTGCTCGTGAACGAATTAATGAATTGATCGATGCAGATACTGAGTTTATGGAAATTTGTGGCCTTGCCGCAGAAGGTGTTTACCCCGATCCAGTTCCATCTGCTGGAATTATCACAGGAATTGGAAAAGTAGAAGGTGTAGATTGTATGATTGTTGCCAATGATGCAACCGTCAAAGGGGGAACATATTATCCCTTAACAGTCAAAAAACATGTAAGAGCACAAGAGATCGCAGAAAACAATTCCTTGCCATGTATTTACTTAGTAGATTCTGGTGGTGCATTTTTGCCAATGCAGGATGAAGTGTTCCCCGACAAAGATCATTTTGGAAAAATATTTTTTAACCAAGCGAGAATGAGTGCGAAAGGTATATCCCAGATAGCAGTTGTTATGGGTTCATGTACGGCTGGTGGTGCTTATATTCCTGCAATGTCAGACGAGTCTGTCATTGTAAAAGGGAATGGGACTATTTTTTTGGGTGGTCCTCCACTTGTGAAAGCAGCAACTGGTGAAGTAGTGACGGGAGAAGAATTAGGTGGTGCTGATGTTCATTGCCGTATATCGGGTGTGACCGATCATTATGCAGAGGATGATTATCATGCATTAGAAATTACTCGATCCATCATTAAAAATTTAAATGCAAAAACTCTAACCGAATCGAAAGAAACAGAAGAGCCACTATACCCTTCTGAAGAAATTTATGGGATCATAGAACGTGATTCTAGGAAATCATATGATCCAAGAGAAATCATTGCTCGTTTGGTGGATGGTTCACGGTTTCATGAATTTAAAAAACTATATGCAACCACTATCGTAACAGGGTTTGCTGAAATTTATGGATACCCAGTTGGAATCATTGCCAATCATGGAGTATTATTTTCTGAATCTGCACTGAAAGCATCTCATTTCATTGAACTTTGTGACCAACGAAGGATCCCATTATTATTCCTCCAAAACATTACTGGTTTTATGGTAGGAAAAAAATATGAAAACAATGGGATTGCGCGTGATGGTGCAAAGATGGTCAATGCTGTTTCAACAACAACAGTTCCCAAGTTAACGATTGTTACAGGTGGTTCGTATGGTGCAGGGAATTACGGAATGTGTGGTCGTGCCTTTGCTCCTGAATTTTTATGGATGTGGCCCAATGCACGTATTTCTGTGATGGGTGGTGAACAAGCGGCCAACGTTTTATGGACTGTTAAAAAAGACCAAAAAGAAGCAGCGGGTGAAACCATCCTTCCAGAAGAAGAATCCACCTTCAAAAAACCAATTTTAGATGATTATGAAAAAAAATCCTCTGCGGTATACAGTTCAGCAAGGTTATGGGATGATGGAATCATCGACCCTGCAGACACTCGCAAAATTTTGGGAAGGGCATTGTCCGTCCTCAGTAGAAGAAAAGAAGAAAGAAAACCATTCGGTGTCTTTAGAATGTAATTTTTTTCCTTTTCATTTCTTTTTAAGGAGCCAACGTACATCAAATGGTCATTCACGAAACGTCTTCCAATCAGGTAGTTGTCATCACCATTGAAGGTGAAGTCGATTTGTACAATGCAAAAGAATTAAAAGACATTCTAGATGACAAAATGCGCAAACACCAATACGAGATTGTTGTGAATTTGGAAAAGGTCCCCTTTATGGATAGTTCTGGAATTGGAACACTCGTAACCGCTATGTACAAATTAAAAAAATACCATGGCAATTTAAAAGTTTGTAGTGTTCATGGATCCGTTGCAAAAGTTTTTAAGATGACTGGAATGGAAAGTCACTTGGAAGTATTTGAAACAGAAGAAATGGCAGTCACTTCCATGATCAAGGAACGTAACACGCATACGGACTAGGGTAATAACAAACCTTGTTTTACCTTTTCCATCACCTCTTTCCCTTCGAATAATTCTAAAAGATACAAAGCAAATTCAAAAGCAGAACCTGGCCCTACACTCGTATGGATGTGGTGATAGGATTCAATTCGTTTGCCCGTATACTTTCCACCTGCTCCCACCACCAAATCCTCAGTTGAGGGAAAAGATGTGTATGGATTTTCTCCCGACAGAATTTGAAATTTTCTTAAAACGGCAGGTGCTGCACAGATGGCACCAATTGTTTTTTTCGATTGGTGGAAGGATTGTAATAGAGATTCGATTTCAGGTTCGGCCATAAGGTTCTTTGTGCCGTTAAGACCTCCCGGTAGAACGATGGCATCAAAATCTTTTGGATTGATTTCTGAAAATGTTTTGTCTGCCAAGTGAATCGTATGTCGTGATGCAACCACTGGCTCTTTTGATTTACTAATGGAGACAACGTTTACATTTCCTCGACGTAGGACATCAATCAAAATGATTGCTTCCATTTCTTCAAAACCAGAACAGAGAGGAATTAAAACCTGAGTTGCCATACAATGACTAGTTTGGCTTGTTACAAAATGTTCAAGTTTTTTTATGAAAAAACGATTCCAAGAAATGGGAACTTTCCCCCCATTTCTGGGGTCTGATAGAATAGGAGAGAGTGTTCATTGTCTATGACTGAGAAAAAAACGAATCCTTTACGATATATCGCCATCGCGTTTAGCTTTTTATTACTGGGGACATTTTTGTCTCCCATCTTAACGTGTGGCAATTCAAACGAGAACCCGTTACAACTCAAAGCAGATGGTGGAGAAAAATTATCACCAGCTCAAACCCAAGCAGTTGCATTAGAAGATGCATTCCAAGAAGTGTTTGATCGAGTTTCTCCGAGTGTTGTTTCCATTGCAACGGAAGGAACTGTGAATGTTCCACTCCATCCGTTTGAATATTTTTTTGGCAGACAAGATCCAAGAAGGAGTTCACGCCAACAAAAACTTTCAGGCCTTGGTTCTGGCATTGTGTTAAACGAAGACGGATACATTATGACAAACCACCATGTGATCCAAAACATGGATAAATTCACTGTTAGGTTAAAAAACAAAAAAGAATTCGAAGCAAAATTGATTGGTTCCGATTCTACAGCTGACATTGCGATTTTAAAAATCAGTGCACCAAAAGGAAGTCTCACTCCCAGTCTAATTGGCGATTCCAGCAAAGTGAAAGTGGGGAACTGGGCGATAGCCATAGGTGCGCCACTTGGACTCGAACAATCCTTTACTGTGGGTGTGGTATCTGCCATCCAACGCGGAGGACTTGATACTTCTGGACTTTCCTACATCCAAACGGATGCTGCGATCAACCAAGGGAATAGTGGAGGTCCACTCCTCAATATCCGTGGAGAAGTTGTGGGGATCAATCGTATGATTGTGAGCCAATCTGGCGGATCAGAAGGAATTGGATTTGCGATTCCCATCAATGAAGCGCGACGTGTGGCAGAGGAAATCAAAACCAATGGAAAGGTCACCAGAGCTTGGATTGGAGCAGGTGTTGACAATATTGGAGATGAAGACATCCGCCAATTCCAATTAAAAGACAATAAAGGTGCCATCATCCGCCAAATTGTAAAGGGATCCCCAGCGGATAAAGCAGGACTCACATTACATGATGTCATCATCAGTTTTGATGGAAAACCAGTCCGCTCCCCAGAAGAGTTGGTGAGTTTCGTTTTGGCGTCGCCGATCGGCAAACGAATTGAATTAAAAATCATTCGAAATAAAAATGAAATCTTGACTTCCATCACTCCAGAGAAGAAACCCAATTGAGGTGAGTTTACGAGAAGATTGGATGCAAGCGGGCGAAGAGGAACCAAACCTTCGCCCCACAAAACTGTCTGAGTTCATTGGACAAAAAGAGGTTCTGGCCAATCTATCGGTTTATGTTGAGGCAGCTCGCAAACGAAAGAGCCCACTCGACCATGTTCTCATTTCGGGTCCTCCGGGCCTTGGGAAAACAACCCTCGCCAATATCATCGCAAATGAACTGGCTGTTGCCTTCACACCCACCTCGGCTCCTGCCATTTCAAAGGGTGCTGATTTGGTTCGGTTTCTTACCTTACTCAAAACAAACGAAGTCCTTTTCATCGATGAAATCCATGGTTTTATCAAAAAACAGGAAGAACTTTTATACCCTGCCATGGAGAACTTTTTTGTGGATTTGGTTGTGGGCGAAGGTGTCACTGCCAATGCCTTACAAATCCAACTCCAACCATTTACCTTAGTGGGTGCCACAACAAGGTCTGGGCTTGTCAGTGATCCTTTAAAATCAAGGTTTGGTATCCACCTCAAACTTGATTTTTATACCGATGAAGAAATGCAAATCATCGTCGATCGTTCTGCAAAATTACTCGGAGTGAACCTCGGAGAAGGTGTGGCGATGGAAGTGGGAAAACGCAGTCGAAAAACTCCAAGGATTGCGAACCATCTCTTAAAACGAGTGCGAGATTTTGCAGAAGTCAACAATGAAACATCCGTTAGCTTGAAGACTTGTCGTTATGCATTTGATCGTATGGGTGTGGACCATTTGGGACTTGATGCCGTGGACAGGCAAATCCTCGACATTCTCATTTCTCGTTATGGAGGTGGACCTGTCGGAATCAAACCAATTGCTGTTGTCTTAGGGGAAGAAGAAAGAACCATCGAAGATACTTATGAACCCTTTCTCGTGCGAGTGGGTCTCATCGACCGCACTCCGCAAGGTCGAGTGGCTACGAAAAAAGCTTACGAACATTTAGGACTTCCTTATATTGGAAATACGGGAGAAAATCGTGAAAATGGCCCCACTCTCTTTTGATTTCCGATTACCCGAAAAAGAAGAAGGGGAAAAACGTCTCTTTTTTGCATTCACGTTTGTGATCTTACTTGCTTCCTTTTTTTTGGCTCACCTCATCACAAGGAATATGTTGTGGAAAATGTGGGCAGAAGAACAAACTGCCGAAAACCTAAGCCCAAAAGAACAAGAAAAAATATACGAAGTATTAGTGGAGCAACAGTTCATCAATCCAGATAAAAAAGATGAATACAAAGCATTGTCTAACAAGGATTCGGCGGGTGGTGGAGGGATCACTGAGAAACAAGGGTTCCATACATTAACACAATTCCGAGAATTCATTATGGGAAGTGCCACTTCCACTCCAAGTAAAACCCAACCCAAATCAGAAGAATCCAAAGAAGATGAACTGTTTGAATTTGGTATTTTTAAAGCAGACCCAAAAACCAATTCCAATTCAGAGGAACGACCAAACCAAGTTGCAAACGCTGGTCAAATGACAAAAATTCCATTTAATTATCGTTTCCAACAAGACTTCTTGTTTCGTTGGGATGGAGCAAAAGCTCTTACAATTCCCACCAAACAATTAGCAGGTTATTATTATTTCAAAAATATGTTAAAGCGGATAGAAGAATCCTTTGCCCCTCCCGGTGGTGGGAATTTTGCATATCGCGATATGGCGGGAATTGTTGCCAGAGAAGGAATTAAGGAAGGAGAAACCAAAGTATTGTTTATGTTAAGTGAACAAGGACAAGTTTTGGATGTTCGTCTGGTTTCTTCTCAAGGACAAGTTGTTGTCGACCAAGCCTGTATGGATTCGATACGAGGTCAAAACTTTGGCCCTGTCCCAGAAGAAGTGAAGGCCAAAGGTTTAATCTTTGGCATCAATTTTATTTTCCCTGGAATGCGTTATTACCGATAAGGGTTATTCATTCAGTAAGGTACAACCATATTCTTTGGATTGGAATTTTGCCGTATTGGTTCTACCCAGACCTTTTACAGTTACAGATTGATTTTCTTTATCTAATTTGAATTCACTGATGGGAACCCACTGCCTTGCGAAATCATGGCACTGTTCTTCTGATAACTCCATCACAAAGTAACAACTACAGTATTCTTTTGAGTAAAAACTGGAAATGATAGAAGGAAAACTCGATAGATGTTTCCAATTCCATTGTGACCAAAACAAAACGATTAAAAAGAATAAAGCTAAGAAAATTGAAATTTTACGTTTCATAAGATTACCGAATCACTGATTCCTTGATCAATTTTAAAAATTCATTTTTGATAAACGCTTTTTCGCGGTCATCACCAAACCGAACAACAACGAGGTCTAAACTCGGAATCACATACATCATTTGTCCCCAATGACCAAGAGCGGCGAAGGTATCTTTAGGAGCATCTGGCCATGGTTCATGGATACCTCGATCAGGAACTCCTGTATTTGCATACCAATGTGCTGTGTAATTATCCTGCGATAAATCATCAGAATAGGGAGTTGTTTTATAACCTGGTGACGGTGTCCTAGTGAATGTTAACCAACCTTCGGGTAAAAATCTTTCTCCATTCCAAACACCATCGTTTAAATACAGATATCCAATTTTCGCGAGATCCCGTGCTGTCATATAAAGATACGAAGAACCTACATATGTTCCGGAAGCATCTCTCTCAAACGTTACATTTGAAATACCAAGTGGTTTGAATATTTTTTCAAAAGGAAGTTTATCATATTCTTCTTTGCCATAGACTTTCTTTAAAATCGCAGAAAGGATATTGGTATCACAACTTGAGTAATATACTTGTGTTCCCGGTTCTGCGCGAAGAGGCAGGTTGGCACAAAAATTCCCCATATCTTGTCGGCCCCTTGTATACAACATAGCAATCACAGAAGATTTGAGTGGACCACTTTCATAACCTTCTTCAGCAGCGAGACCTGAGGACATATTCAATAGATGACGAATGGTGATCTTTTTGTGTGCTTCATCTCTACTCAGTGGTTCATAATGATAATAACCAGGGTCATCTAATTTGATCAGTCCATCTTTGACTGCAATTCCATACATTGTTTGTAAAATACTTTTAGAAACTGACCAAGTTAGGTGAAGTTTGTCTTCCTTAAAATTACGTGCATATTTTTCATAAATGAGTTTTCCATTACGAAGAATGACAACTGCATCAGTTCTTCTACCTTTTCTATCTTTTTCATCACCAGTTCGTGCAAATGCATACTCTTCAACTAATTTGAGTTTTGCGGAAGAAACACCGACTGATTCTGGAGTGACAATTTTCCAGTTTGGATTTGGCCATTCAGGTTTGATACGTTTGGGGAGTGGAGATACATTTACTTCTCCACCGAAGGGAGAAAGGTCTTTACTACATTGGATTGTAAAAAGAACAAAGAATAGAATCAGAATTTGTTTCATAGAAGTCCTAACGTTCATTCGAAAGAGAATTCTAAGCAGATAAAACTAGTTTGCAAAGGAAAAAAGTGAAGTGTTATGCTTTTTCTGCATACCCCTTTAGTTTTTGTACCATAGAAAAAAGGCCATTCCGTCTTGAGATCGATAAAAACTTTGCAAGACCAACTTCTTCTATAAATCCAAGTGACGCTTTCGCTATATCTTCTGGACTTTGTCCTGAAAATACTCGTATGAGAATGGCAATGAGTCCTTTCGTAAGTGCTGTATCACTATCTGCATCAAACTCCAATTTCCCGTCAGTAAGTCTTGGTGCGACCCAAACCCGAGATTGGCATCCCGGTACTAAATATTCTTCTGTTCTTTTTTCATCAGGAAACTTTGGTAATTCCTCACCTAACTCGATTAGGTATTGGAATTTTTCTTCCCAATCAGTCAGTTCCGAAAACTCAGAGATGATTTCTTTTTGGATTTCTTCAATGTTTTGTTTCATCATTAGAACTTCCTTTTGGGATATCAGTGAATTTTTCTTTTTTTCTCATGTAGAACTGATTAAAACCAGAACGAGATAAATTTTTAATTTCGACTCTATTGACTGTAGCAACAGTTAGTTCAAATAAATCTTCGTTTTTATGAAAGAAATAATCCATTCGAAGTTTTTCTTCCAAAGAATATTCAACATTTTCCCAGATGAGTTTTTTCTCTTCAAAATTGACAAACAAACATTCAGGTGGTTTTGAAAGTACATAACAAAATTCACCAGGTTTTGGGACTCCTTTGTAAAAAAGTCCACAACCAATACTTGTGATGAAACTTAAAATCACAACAAGCAAGTGTAAGCTGGATGCATTGTATCTCATTCTTTTTTATCCAAACTTAGATCAAGTTTTGTTTTCAGGCCTGGTTTTTCTTTGATGAATTGGGAAATTAAGATTGGGATTTCTGTATTTTTTTTGCCCGTGGCAAGGTAAAACTCTTCCAACAAATCAATTCCTTTCTGCGATAAATTTTGCAAGTGGAAGATGGTTGCTTCTGTGATGATGGAAGTTTCGGTGATCGTATCTGGATTATTGGTTTTTGCCTGTCTGAGTAAAGATAAAGCTCCCACATAATCCTTTTTATAATACTTTCCAAGACCTCGTAAGAAGTTTTCTTCTCTAGGAGAAAATTGAATTCCTAATTTAAAATTCGGATCTTTTGTGATGGTGATTAGATGATCGAGACCATTTGCATCGCCAGCCAACATCGTATTAAAGGTTAGTAACCAAATGTAAACAGTTTGTAGTTCGGGAGATAATTTAGAACGATCGATGTTTCCATATTCTCCTACTAAAACTTGAGGTCGTTTTACACCACGATGAGTTTCTCCGAGGAACAATAATACGCGGTTATTTTCCCAATCAGTAAAGGGAGAGGAGGAATAAGATTCTGCAGTCCTTGCGTTCCAAAAGATAGAGTCTAATGTGGATTCGGCGAGAACGGAACTTCCTATGAATTCACGAAATGGAGATCCTAAATGTAAGATCAAACTGTCGTGGTCAAATTGGATTCCCAATCGATTTAAATTCCAAAACAAACTCCTTGCGATCAAATGAAATGCAACAGGATCGGTTGGGTCTTTTTCAGAGTAGTTGGTCGCAATGGTCTGGAAGTCTTCTATCTCTTTTTCTTTGAGATTCCCTGATTTCCAGAGTTCGATTGTTTTTTCTTTGGTTTTTTCTGCTCTGACACTTTGGTCTTTGGCAAAAAGAAAATAAATTTCTTTTCTATAGGCAAACCCTAAAGCGGAGAGGCCAAGCGCTAAAACCAATAAAAATAGCGGTGCCTTTGATTTCTTCTTTCTATGTGGTTCGTACCGGGAGTAAATCGCCATCGTTTGTTCCCATTTTTTTTTGCCCTCCCCACTTGACACGGCTTTTTCTTTGTGATTTAGTGAGAAGGGTATGGAAGATGATTTTTTAGATGATGACGAATTCGATGCAGAAAGCCTAAACGAAGACGTTGTAACGTATGCTTGTGAGGACTGTGACCATCGTTGGGAAGCCGAAGGTGAGGATGAATACCTCGATTCATGGGAATTGATCTGCCCAATGTGTGGATCAGCCAATATCACCGAACTTTAAATTGACTTTTACGCATTCTCTTTTTTGTATTTTGGTCGTTCCGTCCATTTTGTGGAGCGACTCTTCTTCATTTTCGACTCTGTATTCAGAATTCAAAAAAGGAAATTATTCTCTCGTATCTAAACAATCGCTCCAGTACTTAAATGGACGAGAATCGGAAAAAGATCCGCGGATCTTTTTTCTCTATGTTTCGACAGAAGAAAACTGGTCAAAACTCAAATCCAATTTAAGTAAGGAAAATTCACCTAACTTTAGATTGTCGCCACATTACTGGAATGCAGTTTATTTGTTTATGGAAAGAGCATTGGTATTTGGAGAGTCTGATTTACTCATAGAATGGGGAAAGGATTTTCAAAAAAATGGAAAACAAAGTCCCAAATACAATGATGCACTTTTGTTATATGGACTTGGTTTGATGGATTTAAAAAACGAATCCGAAGCCAAGAAGGTCTTTTCAGAAATTGAATCAAACTCTCCTTCCAAACATATTTTGCTCCAATTGGAAGAGATCAAAACAGTTGGAAAATAAATGAAAGGTCTACGTGTTTCACAAGGTAAGTGGAAAGGAAAAGAAATACCATCACCACCTGATGTATCAGGTCATCTTAACTTTACCAATAGCCTCGTTAAAAAAGCAATTTTTTCCCTTATGGATTCACGGTTATTATCCTGGGGACTTAGTTTTGAATCAGTTTTATTTTGTGATTATTTTGCTGGTAGTGGGCAAATCTCGGCGGAGGCATATAGCCTTTCTGTCAAACGACTTCTTACATATGAATTAGACCAAACAAGATTTCGAAATTTACATACTTTATTTCGTGGACTAGCGAATGTCCAATTGTTTCGAAAGGACGCCACTAAACATGCATTAAAGTGGGAATTGGGAGAAGAATCAGCATATATTTTTTACTTAGATCCACCTTACACCTATTGGTCGGAAACACCAAAGCGAATGAAAGAAATGTTGGAAGACTTATACCAATTTTGTCTTTCGACAAATAAACCATTTTTGATTCTTTGTCAAATTCCTGAACACCAATCCACAAAAAACATTTGGGTCAATGTTCCTTACAAAATCAGAGAGTATGGAAGTCATTTCATCATCGAAACAGGTTATGAATCCATGGAAAATTTGGAAGAGTAATCTTTTGTTGAAAATGGTTGGGTGGAATTGGAAACATTGATCTCATATTTTCACCAAGTGGCCTCGGCAAATTTTGATTGTGTTGGTCTATTCTTACGTATAAAGTTATTTTTCAGTTTTTTTTCCCAACAAAAGAATCAGATACGACTATACTTTGTTATCCTATTTTTCTTATTCCCTACGATTGTATCGGCACTTCCAACGTATCAGGAAGTAAAAGCTAGTTACGTACCATCTGACATCAGTTTGTATGATCGAAAAAATGAACTCATCCAACGCCTTCGCATTAGAAAAGATTTTCGATCAGAAGAGTGGGTAGAGTATGAAGAATTCCCGAAATTTTTAATCGATTCGGTCATCCATGCGGAAGATAAACGATTTTTTGAACATGGTGGAGTTGACGGAAATGCAATCCTATCTTCCCTTTTTGCTGGGTTAAGAGGTTCTACCATACGTGGGGCATCCACCATATCAATGCAACTTGTTACTCTTCTTGATCCAGAGTTACAACCAAGGAAAAACCAAAGGAAATCAATTTTCCAAAAACTCAAACAAATCAATCGTGTGATAGAATTAGAATCAATTTGGAACAAAAAAGAAATCGTAACTGCTTACCTAAATTTGATTTATTTTCGTGGGGAACTAAAAGGAATTGCTTCCGCTTCTAAAGGATTGTTTCGAAAATCGGTTTCATCGATCACTCCGAATGAAGCCTATTTACTTGCAGCATTAATTCGTTCTCCACAAAGTCCCATTGAAAAAGTATCTAAGCGAGTTTGTGCTCTTAAGTGGGAACGAGATGGGAAAACTTCTGATTGTGAGGAACTTTCCCGTTTTGTTAGGGAGAGTTTGTTTCGTAATTTAGATTACCCACAACAACCTTCCCATGTCCCTCTTTATGCAAAATCTGTGTTCGAACTAGGTGAATACAATCAATTGCAAATTCAAAAAATTGAAACCTCTTTATCCTTTGTTTACCAAAAGAAAATTGAAGAAATCCTGAGAAGGAATATTAAAACATTAGAAAATAGAAATGTAAAAGATGGTGCTGTAATTGTTTTAGAAAACAAAACGGGAAATGTAATTGTTTATGTGCCAAACATTGGGAAAGAAAGTTCCGTTTCTCAATTGGATTTAATACGTACTAAACGGCAAGTAGGATCCACCTTAAAGCCGTTTGTGTATGCACTTAATTTCGAACAAAAAAAACTCACCCCCAATTCTATTTTATCTGATTCTCCCATAGGAATTCCTGTTTACCAAGGTATTTATAGACCTCTGAATTATGACAAATCATATAAAGGAAACGTGACCGTCAGGGAAAGTTTGGCATCATCATTAAATATTCCTGCGATTCGAGCTTTGTCTTTTTTAGATGTAAATGAATTTGTATCCCTTTTAGAAAATCTTGGAATCCAAGGATTACAATACCCTGAGTTTTATGGTCCATCTCTTGCATTGGGTGCAGCAGACATTAGTTTATTAGAACTTACCAATGCATATCGAATGTTTGCAAATGCAGGTATTTATTCTCAAATCCAATGGAAAAAAGATGCAACTAACCGAATCCAAAAAAGAATTTTTTCTGAAAGGGTAAGTTATATGATTTCTGAAATTTTATCAGACAGAGAGGCAAGGTCTCTCGGATTTGGGTGGGATAATTTTTTATCCACCTCTTATTTTACGGCGGTAAAAACCGGTACAAGCCAAGATATGCGAGATAATTGGTGTATTGGATATTCAGAACATTATACTGTAGGAGTATGGGTTGGAAATCCCACTGGAAGTCCAATGTTAGATGTTTCTGGTATCACTGGTGCAGCACCTGTTTGGCGAGAAACGATGGATTTACTACATGAATCACTCAGTTCAAAATTACATCCTATCGAAGAAACCAATGCGTCAGAGATGGAGCTGAATCTTGAAATTTTTTCGTCTAATGAACATCAAATTGAGAAAACAAAATCATTTCGAATTTTGACACCTGTGAGTGGGAGTATTTTTGCATTGGATCCTGATATTCCGAATGGTCGGCAAAAAATCCTCTTTACAATCAGTTCCTACGATGTTTCGTATTCTTATCATTTAAACGATGTCTTTCTTGCGTATGCAAAAGAACCATATCTCTGGGAGCCAAAAAAAGGAGAGTATCGATTGGAAATCAAAGACAAAGATCAAAAGGTTGTATCCTTATCTTTATTTGAAGTTCGGTAACATTCATGTCAAAACCATCTAAGTACAAACATAAATTCACGCAACAAGTGGTCTGGGGAGAGATGGATGCTTTTGGCCATGTCAACAATGTCACCTACGTTCGTTACTTTGAGTCTGCTAGGGCTGACTACTTTACAAAAGAAGGATTATGGGATTCTCCATTAAAACCTGTAAAAGCAGGTCCAGTACTCACCCATTTGGATATGGATTATCGAAAACAAGTTGTATTCCCTGCCACTTTGGAAATCACTCTTGAAGTAAGTGCTATTTCATCCCGAGCATTCTCAGTGATTTGTTCCATGTGGAATGAAGAAAATGAATGTGTTTTAACTGGGAACGCATCCTTTGTATGGTTTGATTTCACAATACAAAAACCTTCCGCATTACCGGAACATTTCAAAACAAAATTTGGAAATTCTAATTTGGTATGATGTTACAATCAATACAAGATCGATTCAAATTAGATGATGAGGTTCTAAAAATCTCTAGGATCTGTCTAATTGTATTTTCTAGTTTTATCGGTTTTGGTATCTTTGCTCCCGTAGAGGAATTAGGATTATATGACCCTAAGTGGATTCGTGTGATCCATGCCTCCATTACGATATCATTTTTTGTTGCTACCTATTTTGTAAGTTGGGTACGAAAAAATATCCA
The DNA here is from genome assembly GCF_002812085.1 of Leptospira levettii. Taxonomy (NCBI): domain Bacteria; kingdom Pseudomonadati; phylum Spirochaetota; class Leptospiria; order Leptospirales; family Leptospiraceae; genus Leptospira; species Leptospira levettii. Next base: position 574,367 of record NZ_NPDM01000001.1, on the reverse strand, counting down.
ATCCATTATGTTAGTATTTTTTTATACAATGAGTGCTCATTCCTTAATCTTATTGTATTGGAATTCTTTATACATCGGTTATTTGATCGGAATGATTTTGGTTCTCTCTTGTATTGGTGTGAGTTTTGTGGATAGACGTTCCCTTGTATCCTATTTGGGGACTGTTACTTCCTTTGGGATATTGGTTGGAATTTATACAAAGGATCACCAAGTAGACCTATCTTTATATTTATCTGCAATCATAACACCTGCCTTAGTTTCATACCTAACACTCAATATACGACTTAGTTCAGTTGAAAAATTAAGAAGCTCAGAATCCCAACTTAAAAAATTCCAGGACAGAATGTTAAGTGAATTGGAATTAGCAAATGAAACCCAATCAAACTTAGTTACAACCGAGTGGCCCAAAAAAAAGGGGATTAAATTTTATTCTTTTTTTCGTTCCTTTGACCAAGTGGGTGGTGATGCGATCAGTTACTTTGAAAGAGAAGATGGTAAAATGGCATTATTTTTTGCTGATGTATCGGGGCATGGAATTGCATCTGCGATGGTGTCAGCGATGGCTGTTTTGGCATTTAAAATTCATGGGAACCAAATCCAACCATCAGAATGTTTGAAAGCCATTCATGATGATCTACAAAGTTTAGTACCAAACAATCATATTAGTGCCTGTGTACTGTTTGTCGATTTAGAAACAAAAGAAATCAAATATTCGATTGCAGGTCATCCACCGATCATTCATATCCAAAAAGAAAATGGACCAAAGTTTTTAGAAGGACTAGGAACACTGATTGTTTCCTTTCTCAAACCAAGCTTAAAAAACTACCAAATCACACTTGGATCCGGAGACAGGATTTTGTTGTATTCCGATGGAATTTTGGAGGTATTTGACGAATCAGGTGAGATTTATGGTGAAGAACATTTGTTTGATTCCATCAAAAATCATTCTGACAAAAAAGGTGATGAATTTTTAAATGCTATTTATGAAGACTCAATGTCATTTTCTGCAAAACGAATTTCGGATGATATGAGTATGTTATTATTGGAAATACAATGAACCTTATTTTAACACCGTTTCTCTGGTTCAAACGAGAGTTTATTCCTTTTCGAACTCTCGACAGATATTTATTTTTTGATTTTTTCAAAACTTTCATTGGCACACTGATCATGTTAACGTCGATGATTGTCATTTATAAATTCACAGATGTGATGAAGTATTTAGTTTCTTCAAAAGTGAATCAGTCCCATGTATACTTACATGTTTTGTATTCTTTACCATCAATGGTGGATCAAGTAGTTGCACCTGCACTCATGTTTTCCGTTTGTTTTGTCATAGGCCAATTTAGCGTAAACAAAGAACTTGTGGCAATGATGGTAGCAGGTGTATCCTTCATTCGAATCATCACACCAATTTTATTTTTTGGAATCGCCATGTGGCTTATTATGACATTGTTTGGGCAAACGGTTGTGATTCCCGCAAATAAAAAAGCTCAAATTGAATTTAGCATTATGGCAAAAGGTTCCAATCGATTGATCGATTTTGTCTACCAATTGCATATCAAAGGTAAAAAAGGATTTTATTACGTATATTGGATTGATGAAAAGGAAAGTACAGTGAAGGGAGGATTTAATTATATTGAAATCACTCCTGATGGATTTCCAACCTATACAGTCTCATCCCAAAAAGCAAAATTCATTCCAAATCCACATAGTTGGGTTTTGTATGACGCAGAAGAAGTTAGATTCAATGAAAATTTAGAATTGGTATCAAGAACCAAATATGCAGAAAAAACATATGATTTTCCAGAAGACTTAGCTTACTTTTCTAAACCAGTTCGAAATCCAGAGGAAATGAATTTTTTTGAACTTGCAGACGAAATTGAATCTCGAATTACAAAAGGGATTCCTTTTCGGAATGTGATTGTACAACAACATATGGCATTTGCGATGCCGCTTATGTCCTTTGTGGTTGTAACACTTGGTGCACTTGCTGGTGCGATCACCAAACGTTCGGCAGGTGTTGCAAGCCTTGGACTTACAATTGCAGTAGTGTTGTTATATTATATTCTAAATTCAACTGCTAAAACGTTAGCAGAAAATGGGGCATTGCCGATTTGGATTGGGATGTGGATCACACCTGTTATTTTCACTTACGCAGCTTATTTTCTTTACCGAAGGATGAACATTTAAATTAGAAGTAGTGTGAGTTTGGAAACAAACACTACTTCCATTCGTAGTTTAACTTAAAAACACTCGTTTGTACAAATCAGTTTGTAAAATTCCTTTTGGGTCATACTTTTTCTTTAAAGAATAAAACTTTTTTAAATTGTCTTTTGGAAAATATGACTCCATCACACGTTTGCGGAGAGTTGAATCTTTTGCAAAATAGAATCTCCCTTTGTGTTTTAAGACAATCTCATCGAGTTCATAACAGAGAGACCAAAGTTTTTCACGATTCCCTTTTGTGACAGGGAAATCCATCGCCATTGAAAATCCATCTACAGCATGTGTGAGAAGGAATGGATCTGGTTTGTGTTTTTTGAAAACGGATAGGTAATTCACAATACCACGTTCTTGGCATTTTGTGAATATTTCACTGAACGCTTGTTTTGCGTTTTCTTTGGGAATGAACACTTGGTATTGGATCATCGATCCAGGTTTATAGACAAATTTCCAATTCGGAACATAGTCTAGTAAAAAAGCGTACTCCGCATGACCTTGGTAATACGCTTTGTTGTTTACCAAAATACTTGCGATACATTTTGCTAAATTAATCATGCGCATTCCAAAATTAAAACTGAATGGGCGCATAAGGATCCACATCCATTTTTTAGGAATCACATAGAACAAACGGGAAGGAAGGTGTTGTCTTTCTAACAAACAATTCCCAGGAAAATCTGGGTCTTCTCCCGCTTTTAAATTGGTTGCTTTATGGATTTGGCCACGGCCTAAAGATTTTCCAGAAGCAAATGCATCAATCCAACCTACCAAATAATCTGCGGTTTTGTAGTGTTCTTCAAAATAGGCAAATAGTTCATCGAAGTTTCGCACATACACTGGATCAATTTTCATCTTACCTGAATAAATCGGTTTCATTTTGATTTGAACTGTCAAAAAACAACCTAACATTCCAAAGCCGGAAATTGCAGAATAAAATAGATCCGAATTTTTTTTAGGAGAACATTCTAGGATATCACCTTTTGCTGTTAAAAAGGTAAATTCTTTGATGTGTTCGCCAATGGTTCCCACTTTAAAATTATTTTTTCCATGAATGTTCATGGAAAGGGCACCACCGAGTGTTGGCATCATTGTTCCAGAAACAACAGGTGGCCAAAATCCATTTTCGATCCCTGTTTCCCAAAGGTCTTTGATACGAGCTCCAGATTGAACGGTCATGACACCCGATTTTAAGTTAAAATCTAATACTTTATTAAAACGAGTTAAATCTAAAACAATTCCATCCGTATTGGTTGAAGCATCACCGTAACTACATCCACCACCACGTAACGCTACTTTGGTGCCTGTTTGATTTGCCCAAATAAAAAGTTCTTTGATCTCTTCTTCGGTTTCTGGTCGAAAGACAGGTGACATGGAAAATGAACTCATTCCCCATGCTTCCACCTTTTCTTTCATTGGGACTTTTATATTAGGGATGGATTTTGTTTTTTTTGTAACCATATTAGATACTCAGTTTTTTGAAAATAAAGTTGGGAATGTTTCGAATGATAAGAGCAACAAGAGCCCAAATACCAGGAACAAAAGCTTCGTCTTTGCCACTCGCAACGATGGCACGAATTTTTTCTGCTGCTTCATCCGCAGTAATTGCCTTGAGTAAACCTTTTTCAGGTAAAACTAAACCATCTGTCATTTCTGTTTTGACAAACCCTGGTTTAATCGTTGTTACTTGGACATTTACTTCTGATAGACGATTTCGAAGTGCTTCTAAATAAGTATTGAGGCCTGCTTTGGAAGTGTTATAAACAGGATTTCCCTTTCTTCCTCTTTCCCCTGCAATGGAAGAGATTCCAATAATCTTTCCCGATTTTTGTTTGGTAAAAAAAGTAGCAACAGGATTTAAAAAGGCAACAGCTCCTAGAAGGTTCACATTTAACATTTCCAAGTCTTTTGCCACGTTGTATTCTTCCTTACCAATCTCCGGCATCACACCAGAGGCAAAATACACTTCGTCCACACCACCAAGGAGCGAGACTGCTTTTTGGAAGGTTTTTTCTGCAGTTTGAAATTTAGTCACATCAAAGACCAAAGGGAAGGCTCGTTTCTCTTTGGAAGAATTGGCTTTTTTGGCAATGGACTCTAGGGATTTTTCCCTTCTCGCTAAAAGGACCACGGAGGACCCAGCGTTCAATTCTTGTTCAGCAATGGCTTTTCCGATCCCACTCGAGGCACCGACGACGATTATTTTTTTCCCCATGTTTACGTTTTTTTGGTTTAATCGAATCTGGCAAGTGGTTTCAATAGGGTTGTGCCCGTAAATGAGAGAATCCTGATCGACGGGATGAATTTGATGTATAAATTTCCCGACCTGGCATTTTGTTTGGGGGAATACCGCCTCCAAGATGCAAGGATTGGTTTACTCGTTCATTTAAAACGCCATTTTCCAGACCTGGGCCTACGCAAAGTTCTTGTCTTCTTTGACGGAAAGAAGGAGTTACTTTCAGAATGTTATTCTGAGGAGTGGGAAGGTTTTTCCATTCATTATAGTCATGAAAAAAAAGCGGACGAACTCATCATTGGGTATTTAAACTATTGTCAAGTACCTTCTCAATGTTTGGTGGTAACATCAGACAAAGAGATTTTGAGTTATGCAAGAAGGTTACGGGCAAAACGTAAAACTTCTGAAGAGTTTTATGCGGAATGGGTCAAACGGGAAACAGAGGTGGATGAAACTGAATTTAACCACCTGAAAGAAGGATTGACACCTAGTTCGGAAAGCGATTACTGGGAGAGACAATTCCTTCCTTGATATGTTGTTCAATTCAATACCATTTTTAATCTTCTTTTCTTTCGTTTACCTTTTTTATTGGGCCATCCCCAAAGAATATCGTAAGGGTTTTCTTCTTTTTGCCGGGATTTGCTTTTATGCATATTTTTCTTTGGCACTCACGGTTCACTTCCTCGTTGTCATAACGATCAATTACCTTCTGTATCGTAAGATCCAATCGACTCCGACTCGGTTTTGGGTGGGTCTCACAGTTTCTCTCAACTTGATCAATTTAGGTTTTTTTAAATACGTTTACTTCTTTAGTAAGGTTCTAGCTGACCTAACAAGTTATCCTTTTTTCCAACAAGTTCCAAACCTAATCCACATTGCTCTTCCACTTGCGATCAGTTTTTATACCTTCCAAGTCATTGCAGCAGCAGTTGACACATATCGAAATCCCAATCTTCCCACTGTGAAAGTGGAAGACTACTTCTTGTTTGTCGCATTTTTTCCTGTGTTAATTGCAGGACCAATCATGCGTATGTCAGATTTTTTTCCAAATTTAGACAAACTCACACCTAGCAAAGAAAAGATGTATCGAGCATCGTATTTGATGATGTCCGGTCTCGTTAAAAAAGTGTTAGTTGCTGATCCAATGTCTCTTACAATTTCACCTGTATTTAATTCTCCGTCAGATTATGATTCTTTTTCATTGTTCATTGCAGGAATTTGTTATTCCATCCAGGTATTCAGTGACTTTTCAGGTCTTACCGATATGGCGAGGTCAGTTGCATTGTACTTAGGATTCGAAACTCCTGAAAACTTTAAAGCACCTTTTTTCTCAACATCAGGGCGGGAGTTATGGAAAAGATGGCATATCACACTTTCTTTTTGGTTACGTGATTATATTTATTTCCCGTTAGGTGGATCAAAGAAAGGTGAACTCAGAACATATCTCAATTTAATTATCATTATGACATTGGGTGGGTTTTGGCATGGTGCTGATTATACCTTTATCTGTTGGGGATTCTATTGGGGTGTAATTTTAGCCGGTGAACGATTTTTAGAAGGGAAATTAGGTCTCAAATTAACTCCTGAAAAAAACAAAGTTTTAATCGTTCTGAAAGCAATGATTGTTTTTGTTTTATTTTCCATTTCAGGGCTTATGTTTCGTTCCAACAATGCAACAAATATGCTGGATCATTTTTATGGAATTTTCACACATTTTTCTCATAGTCTAGAGCGATTGTTAGATGGCAGTTCCAATCATTGGTTAGTTTCTGCTACTTCTTTATTAGGTGAAGGTTCTTCTTTTAAATACTTACATATTGAAAACTTGGAACGTATATTCTATACTTCGTTTGCTGTATTGTTTTTTCATCATCTACAATACTTTCCTGAATTTTGGGAAAAAATTCGTAAACATGATGTTTGGTTGGTTCCAACACTTGGTATCATTACAATCTTTTTGTTAGCCACATTATCACAAGATGGTGGCGAGTTTATCTATTATCGCTTTTAGGGGGAAACTGTGGATTTAATACGAAATCGATATTTGTTAGTCCCATTTTTAGTTGTTTTTTTAACGTTTTGTTTAGATAAATTACTGGTTTTAGAAAATGTTCATACTTATTTTTCAAAATCTTTATCAGATATCAATTACATCCAAAAAAACGAATTATACGAAGACTTAAAAGAATACCTTAAACTTAAAGATAGAGACAAAGTAATTGTTTATTTTGGAAATTCAAGAGCTCTACTTTTTGATAACGAATACATTCATAAAAAGTACCCTGGTTGGGTAATGTTTAATTTTTCTGTTCCTGGTGGGAAACCAGATTATGTTTTACAATGGATGGAGCAGTTTGCAAAAGATGAAGTAAAACCGGACTTCTTTTTATTCGATCATTCTGTAGAAATGTTTAACTCTACTGCCACTTTAAAGGTAGATGAAACCTTAACCAATGGCCTAAATGTTTCATTTGTATTAAAACATTTTTCCAGATTTTCAACAGATGATATATCAACTCTAATCGCAAAACGTATGTTCCGTGCATATCAATACCGTCCTAAATTGGAAGTTATCATCACAAGAGCCAAAAATAAAGACACCTTATTATATCCTTATAGAAGTTTGCGTAATAACCTTATGGCAAATTTGAAAAAGGGGAAGGGATCCGCAATGACTCCAGGGACACACCAGGCAGTCCTTCCACCAGAATTATTAAAAAAATCAGCAATTGGTGATTTTCATTCTTATCTAGTTCCATTTCGATTTTCTGAGAATATACTTAGTTTCACAGACCAATCCTTACAATTAGCAAAACAATTGAATGTTCCATCTGCAGTCATTTGGGTTAGGTTATCTTTGCCCTATATGGATCATATAAGGCATTTAAAAGTATCAGTAGCAGAAAATAAAGTGGGAACTGTTTATGAAGATTGGTATCCGCGTATCGTGGAGTATCACAAACAAAATGGTATACCATTTTGGAATATGAATGATGATCCTACATACACCTGCAACGAGTTTAGCGATGCAGGTCACATGTCACCATCGTGTTATAATGATTACACTGACTATATTTTTAGAAACCTAAATCAATCTTTGGTGATGGGAGCTCGGTAAAATTCAGTACGATTCTGAATGTCATTCGGAGAGAGTTTTTCCGGTTCTGTTGGGTTGGGTTTTGTAGGATTTTGGGATTGTGGTTTGTTGTGATTTTCCTTATCAACAGAATAACCATAATAATAACCATGAATGATCTCTACGACTGCCACTGGTGTTTCTGAATTGGCATTTTGGATTTCGATGGTGATTTCATCCGGTGGAGCGAGTAATTCAAATACCCACTGGGACTCTCCTTCGATTCTCTCCTTACGTAAGATTGTCGAATTTTCATTTTGTCCATTTCCAGAATAAACTGTTAATACCCATTCTTTCAATTTACCATCAGTTGCTACACCGATTCCAATGGATTGAGGGGAAGATTCTCCGGCTTTCAGATCAAATCGAATTGCGCCACCTTTTGCAACCGCACCATAAAGCCTTTTTTTCGAAAGGGTGGGGTAGAGTGCTAGGTCTTGGATGCGAGTGGTTATTTCCTTCACATTTTGGCTTAGGACTGAAGGTTCGGAATGTAAAGTTTGCAAACTTAAAAAACAAATTCCGAGGAGTAGATAAAACGAATATCTCATTACCTTCATTGGACTAAAAAATAAATTCATTACAAGCAAAAGATATCTATTTTATCTCGAACAAGAACGAAATTTTGGCAATTCTTCCGCCAGTGATTGGCGTTCTTCTGGATCCAAATTGGTTCTATTTTTCCATTGGAGTTCCATCCTTTCGATGGCAGGTCTGAATTTTGGATTACAATGACTTGAAAAGTATCGGTAGGCGCTGATTCGATTGGTTTCGTTTTCGCTAACTAATTTGTAAAATTCAAAAACAGATTGATTGTCTTCACTTGAAAAATTTAATATAACGTATGTTTTGTGACATTCGCTTAAAGTGAATGCTGGTATTTTTGTGTTTTTACAATTCACTGCAACATCTGATTCTAAAAACAACATCATTTCTTCATACGAAAAATCTCGAAATGGTTTTCCCTTTGGAAGAATTACTTTTTGTTTCTGAGTGTTTGAATTGTTACCATTGTTTGTTTGGATATTTGAAACTTGAATTGTAGATTCTGGAACAGTTTTCACTCTTTCGTTCTTTTTGATTTCTTCAAGGTTTTCTTGTTTTGTTTCCGATTTAGGAACTTCCACTTGCACAAAATTTTTCACTACTTTGGGTTTTTGGTAAGGATTAGTGACAGTTAAATCATAAGGACCAGTTTTTGCTTCTGTTGTATCAACTTTTAATTCAATTCGTTCGGATGACTTAACTTCTTTACTAACTATTGGTAGTTGGTCGTCTTTTTTACTTAAATCCACCTTTGTGGCTTCTAAGAAATGTTCTCCTTCAATTGTAATCGGAGAGATTGTTTTTTCTTTTTTGGATTCGGTTTTTGGAAGTATGATTGGTTTTTCAACTTCTTTCACAATTTGAGGAGGTTCCGAAATGATGATCTCAAGATCTTTCCATACTGACCAAACAGCAGGTTTTTTGAACAAATTGAGAGGAGCAGTGCGTACCATGTAAATTCCAGAAGGTAACTCTTCTATCGAATGATAAGCGGTATCGATTTTTTTATCCAGGATCAACTTTCCTGATTTGTCTTTAATTTGAATTTGGTATCCATTTGCATCGGCGATGGGTTTCCAAGCAATGAGTTTCGTTCCTTCTTGTGATAACAAAGAGGAAACAAACAAAAAAAGTATAACAAATATTTTGAAGTTATATCGAATCATTTTTTTTCTTTATAGAGTCTTTTCGGAGAGATAAATTCAATATCAGTTGGCTTTAGTGATTTTAATTGGTCCAATGCCAAAATGAAATTTCCTTTGCGAGACAAAACAAAGTTTCCATTTTTATAAACACTTAAATCCCATGAAAAACTCCCTTCATCCAATACGCTTAAATCTTTTAGTTGGTAATGGGGTTCTTTTGTGCTAGTTTTATAAATTGCAATTTTTTTATCAGGGAAATGTTGGTACAATACCAAATCAAATTTGTCAGCAGTGATACCACTCAACTTCCAATGGAAATCTAAACTCGATTTTCCTTTCATTTGGACAACAGATCCATTTGGTGAAAGAATTTCTAATTTTGTTTCTTGCGAAGATTGATTTTTATTTTCTTCACTATTTACAATCACTTCTTGTTTTTTCTTTTTGTCTATGATCGTAAAACTAAGGATAGCGGATGGTTCTGTTTCCTTTCCTTCCTTTGTTTTACCAGTGATGGTAACAAATAATTGCCCCAACCCAAGTTGATTCCAATTGGGAACTAAAAAATTCGATTTTGTTTCGGTATCAATCACTACATTCGAAAGTTTGGAATCCTTTGCAATTTTAACATGATAAGATTGAATTTCTGCATTCCCTTCCCAAATTAAGATGGCTTGGTTTAATTTAATTTCTTCTAAACTAATTTCAGCACCTGGATTTGGTCTTTGCCATTTGGGTGCTGGGATTGTGTTTTGTTTTTTAATGGAGAAGGAATAAACTTTTGTTTCTCGGTCTTTGGTATCAGGAAACGAAGATTTTGCAATTACCTTCCAATAATATGTTCCTTCCTTTAAATCATCGAATGAAATTTGATTCGCAGAAGTTTCCATACGTTTGATTGGATTTTGAAAACTATTGTTATCAGATAGAAAAAAGAGATAAGAATTTGCGGTTGTCAATTTTGTCCAAGAGACAGTTACCAAAGGATATAATTGTACAAAGGGAATTACCATTCCATGATTCGGTGATTCTCCCACAAACGATTCTAATTTTGAAACAAAAAGTTTATTTGTTTCACTTGCTTCTATACTGTTTGATTTTTGATTTTTGACTTTGATTCGCCAATAAAATGTTCCTTCCTTTAAGCTAACAACAGATTTGTCGTCAGGAACTGGTTCCGAAAAAAACCTAAGTTTAAAATTGGGAGATCTTGAGATTTCTAAAATCGGCGAATCATAACCTGATTCCATTTTCCAAGTGAAAGATACATTCACTTCATCAGGTTCTGCGTAAAATAATTTTTGGGAAGGAGGTGAGATGAGTACGACTGGAATTTTTTTGATCTCAATTCCACTTTTTTTAAATTCTGCTTTTTTGCCTTGTTCTACTTCTAAGGCTTTACCGTTTTGTTTGACAGTCGTTTTGCCTTTTTCCACAAAAAGGCTTAACTCTTGGTCTTTTGCTCTTTCAATTTTGACATTTCCAGAATCGACATTGATTTCGTTACCTGAACTAGTGATTTTAATTTGATTCGCGTTGGAATCATTCTTTTTTACTTGTAAAGAGCCTTCTGAAAATTCTAAGTTTGGGTCTTCACCCGTTAAATCTAAGTTAAACATTGAATTTTCATCAATGTTGATCTCCGTTCCATCTTTTAAACGTATGATGGCATCAGAAAATGCTTCCGAACGGATGGTATCTTTATTGATGAGTGGACTATTGTTTTCCAGTTTTTCCCAAATGACTTCATCTTCAAATTTACGTTGGACTATATTGTTTTTAAAAAAAATAGTACCTACAACTTCACGATCACCAATATCAATTTTCCGATTCAGATCTAAGTAAAATAATACGCTAAAAAATAATGCGATACTTGTTAGGCTCAGTAGAACAAATGAATCTCGTTTGTCTAAATTCATTTTTTTCCCTTTTTGGAAGTGACTTCAATTCCTACTAATTTTTGTAACTCAACCAAATTTTTAGGAGCATTCACATCTGATTTTTTACCCAAAACTGCATACACTTTTTGGGCTTTGGATTTCCCTTTAAATTCAATTTCTCCCATACTGACCACATTAAACTCTGATTTTACTTCATGGTAGGTGGATTCTGTAATTAGAATATCGGTATGAGTTTCTTTGTTAAATGACTCAACTCTGGAAGCAAGGTTCACTGAATCTCCAATGACAGTGTATTCCATTTTGTCGGAACTTCCGATTTGACCAGCGATCACATATCCTGTGTTAATGCCACATCCAATTTTAATGATCGGTTTTTTCGCGGAACCTCTATTTTGATTAAACTCAATTAATTTGTCACGCATTCGTAAAGCTGCTTCGACAGAAGCAATTGCATGATCCTTGTGATCACGAAGGGCTCCCCAAGTTGCCATGATTGCATCACCAATAAATTTATCTACTGTGCCACCCGTTTCCTGAACACATTTAACCATTTCTGTCATGTATTGGTTTAAGAACTCAACCACTTCTTCTGGTTGTAGTTTTTCGGAGATAGCAGTAAAACTGCGGATATCGGAAAAAAAGATGGTGCAATACTTTTTTTTACCACCAATCGATAACTTCCCTTTGGCGGCAAGTTCGGCAATATCTTGGTTAACGAATCGCCCGAATGAATCTTTTAATTTTTCTCTTTCTTCTAATCCACGACCCATGCTAACGAATGATTTTGTGAGAGTTCCAATTTCGTCATGAGTTGTCGCATGTAGAGTGATATGGTAATTGCCATTTCTAATTTCTTCGGAGGCATCTACCAATTTTAGAATGGGAGTGGAGAGTGATTTTGCAAAGATATAAACAACAATAAAAGAGAGAGATAATGAAACAATGAGTAAGTATACGTTACGTTTTTGGATATTATTTACTTCTTCGAATATTTTTGATTCACGAACTTGTGAGATTACACCAACCCCACCAAATCCTAATTTTTTAAAGGCTGCAAGGTAAGACTCTCCATCTTTGTTTTCATAACGAAATTGTCCATTATCTACCGTTGACTTTTTCATTCGATCTACAATCGGCAAATCATTTAGATTGATACCAGAAAGAACTACTTTTGCATCAGGGTGAGCAAGAACACTTCCATCTTCACTGACTAAAAAAGTTTCAACAGGACCAGAAGTTTGAAATGCATCCAATAAACTATCCAACTTCACTAATGTAACGAGAATGGTATGTGTGTCTTTGGTTTCTGATAAAGGAAAACTAATACATAAGATGGGATTGCGAAAAAATGGACTGATGTTCCATATAAGAGTTGTTCCGCTAAATGATTTTCTCAGTTTAGGTTGGATGTTTTTGATGATACTTTTGACTTCCGTCTTTTGATAATCATACTTTTCTAAAAATTGATCATTTACGACTTCAAATTTTGGATTAAAACTAGAATCAAATGCACCAATAAATACAAAGTTTTGATCTTCTTCAAAAAGTTCTTTTGCAATGCTATTTGCTGATTGTGTACTTCTTAATACAGCTGAAGCTGTAATGTGTACATCTTGTTTGATAGAGTGTAAGTCAGATTTTACTTTTAAGGAAAGGATTTCATTGATTTTGATATTGTTTTCTTTTACTCTTACTTCACTATCTTTGCGAAAAAAATAAGAAGCAAGAAAAATCACTCCAGACATCGAAATCAAAAGTACAATCGAAGTGATTAACAGCAGTTTGTAACGAATCGGGAATTGGAATTCGCCAGGTGTATTTGATTCATTCCCGAAAAAGTCTCTTAGTTTGATCAAAATCGTTTTCATGACATTGGTACTTTTACCAATTCATTCGAAAACTCTAGGGAGAAAAAGTAAAATTGAAGTAAGAAACTATTTTTTTCCTAAGGGCAGGACAAAGCAACATCATATGTCTGTCGGAATGGATAATCAGGAATCGTAAAAGCGGTTTCTCTTACAACCGTATCAGGATATCCGTCTCTTTTTGACAAATCTCCCAAACAGACAACCTTATAGGTTCCTGGATTTAAGTATTTGATCTTTGCATTTTGTTTTGCGGGAGTTGCAGCAAGAGGTAATACATTGAGGTATTCTGTTTCTTGGAAACGGAAAATCCCATAATAATGTAAAAGAGAATTCCCTCCACCACTGATCGTTAAACTAGAAGCAACTTCTGGGTAAATGACTCTTGCTCTAGTTAATATATTTCCACCAGCATCACCTTCACCTTTGTGATCGGAAAAAATATCACTCACTCCAACATATGTAACAGTCGTTGATCTACTTGATGTGTAAGAATGTAACATCAAGTTTTCTTTTAAGTTAACTCTGACTTCTAAAATATATGGATCAAATCCATCACGAATCCTCATATCTGACTGAACCGATTGTGTTGGCAATTGAGTGAACAATGCAGGGAATAATTTTGGAACGATATTACTTTTTTCGGCAGTGGTTGTACCAGCTACGTAATTATTTCTTGGAACAATATTTAATCCATTCACAATTGTTCTATTATCGAATCTTCCTCTCACTGGAATTCCCGCATCTAATGCAAAACCAGTCACAAGTGATCTAAAATAGATAGCAGCATAATAGTATTCTCTTCCTAACCAAGGTTGGCCAGATGAATATGCTTGTTCCCAACTCAGAGTTTCGGATGAAGGATCATTTGAAGGAAATTGGGCACCAATCCCATTGAAAAAATCATTTGCCTTCAGAATACCGTTACTTTCTGTACAAGTGTTGTTATCAAATGAGTAAGTGATGGTACAAAATACTTGTCGGTTGGGGGCAATGTAATCCCAAAATTTATTTGAGTCTACCGTATCTCTAATTTGTGTTAATTCATTTAAACCTTTTAAGTACTTACTGGAAATTCTAACTTCCCCTATGTCCAAGAAGATGGGTAAATTACCAGCTTTGGGAACACTGGTTAAAGTCATCGTTGGATCGAGACCTTCTCCTTGGGAATCAACATACAAATCTCCAGTTCCGTTATTCAACTCAGTCCAATCGAGTGGATTGTCTGTGGCATACGTACCTTTTAGGAGGAGTAACATTCTATTATTGAAGAGTGTTGAAATAACAGGAAGTTTGGTCTCATCACCTAAATCAAGTTTGGTTTTGCAGTCAATTAGTATGGATACTGCAAGAATCAAAAAACAAGCATGTAGGAATTTAGATTTCATTAGAACAATACTCCTACTGTTAGACCAAAATAGAAAAAATCAACGTTTTGTAGGGTATAATTCGAAGGATTTTGTAAACGTGGATCATCATATGGGCTTGCTAAAGGATAACGGTATTGGTTGGGAATGTCCATTTGGGTTTCAAAAATCTTATAATAATCCAATCGTACCCCAATTCGAATTCTACGACCAGCAATAAAACTAGCTTCTAACCCAGCAAAGGCGGTTGGGTTCCAACGAGCCGTATCGGCAGGACGTGCCACAACGTAAGACGAACCACCACCACCTTTTAGAAAAAATTGAATGGGAAGTTCAAGTGGGATTTTATAGGCAAGGGCAGCATATAAAGGCATTGCTGTAAGTGCTCTTTCCGAGCGGGATAAAAATACCGCATAAGAACCACCCACTTCGGTGTAAAAGATCCATGGCCATGGCATTCTTGCATAAAATCCACCACCAAGTGTCGTTTCAAGGACACGGACAGTTGGTGTTCCAGGCATTGGGTTTGCCGCTCCCACCCAACCACCGATCTCATACCGGCGTTTGTTGTACTCTTCTAGGGTTTGAGCGGAGAGCAGTCCAGAAAAAAGAGTGAGTGATAAAAGGATACTAAGGAAGAGAGATTTTGTACAATTCATGAATTTCCGGATGATCTTCGTAATACGCACGGACAAAATAGAGTCCATCCGGCGGGAGAGTCATCCCTGCTCGCGAACGGTTCTTTTCTTCCAATATGGAGTCTATGGATCTAGATTCCCAACGTCCCTTTCCGATGTCCAGTAAAGTTCCAACCGTAATTCGCACCATATTGTGCATAAATCCGTTGGCCCGGATCCGGATTTGGTACCAATCGGGAGTCAATTGTTCCAAATTGATGGCCAAAATCTCCCGGATGGATCGTTTCCCGGACATCGATTTTGCTTTTGCCAGGGATCGGAAATCTTTTTCGCCTACTAAGACATCTAATTGTTTTTGGACCAAATCCCAATCAATATGGTGTTTCACCCAATACGCACGGCCTTCTATGAAACTACTTTCATATTTACTATAGTATAATTTATATATATACTCTCGGCCCGTACAACTGAACCTTGCATGGAATTCGGGTGGTACTTCGACAACATTTTTAATCGAAACAGCTTTTGGAGTTAAAGCATTGAGTGAAACTAATAATTTGTGAAAATTGGGAATTGGAAATTCTGTTTTAAAATTACAAACCATACCAAGCGCGTGTACACCAGTATCTGTTCTTCCAGCAACTGACAGACGTGAAGCGGGATTCCTTCTTAAGATGATCTCAAGTGCAGATTCGATCGAAAACTGGACGGTAGGTAGGTCTTTTTGTTTTTGCCACCCATAAAAATAGGTGCCATCATATTCGACAAGAAGTGCGTAATTGGGCAAACCCTTACTTCTCGCCTCCCATTTCTTCTAGAATCGCATTGTATTCGTCGTACAATTCGCGTGTCATTTCGACAATTGGGCCTGGTTTTCCTTTACTTGCTTTTCCTGAACCGTACAACCTAGCAAGTGTTCTTTTAGCACGGGATAGAAGTAAAACCTGGTCTTCTGGTTTGGGAGCCATTTGGTCCTTGAATTTTTTTGTAAGGAAAGCATTTAGATAAATAACACCGTCAAATCCCCAGTTGTTATCTGTATCAGGTCCAAGCATACCTGCCGCTTGGTCAACAGGTTCATTTCCATTCTGCATGAGTTCTAATGTGTAACCATAAATCACAGCAGCTTTTTGGTAGAGTAAGTCTCTGATTTTGTCATACCCTAAATTTGGAAATTCATCATGTAAGTCAGAAAAATACCAAGCGGCCCGTATCGCACAAACTGCTTTTTTAGGAGTAGGGGCAACACTCACACCTCGTAATTGGTAACAATCCATACCAAGTAAATAGGATGCGGCACCTAACACAATTTGGCGGTCCTGTGTGAAATCAAGAGATCCAAGGATTTTTTCGATAAAACTACGGCGAGCGTCAGTTGCCATTCGAATGGCTTCGTTGTCTGCTGGGTTTAGTGCGTTCCAATCTTTGGGAAAGGAAGAATAGAGGCAACGAGGACAGACAGTCATGACATAATCCAGAGGACTCACACGACCAAATTTTTTATTTTTTTCATACAAACGGCGTAAATCTTGGGCTAATTTCCCAGCGATGAGCCTTCCTCCCCCCTGGAACATCTGCTCCTTTTGGTGATTTTCATCACAAATCGGACAAGCTGTAGACTCTTTGGCACGAAAAGATACTTTTTTTGACTGGGCGGCGGCTTGGGACATAGGAAAAATCTAGGAAAAGGCTCAATTTTAAAATACAATCTGTCAATCCAATATCATAAATCTCCGATAATACTCACAGGGGACACCCTGAAATTACTTGTAAGATTCTTCTAACGAAGGAAAGTACGGAAACGGAATGAATGGCAGAGCAATGAAACAATCCCTTCTTATTCTCATGATGAGCCTCGTGATGCAAGCACCTATGTTTGCAGAATCAGTCTCTAGTAAATCCTATCAAAAACGTATCGAGCTTTTGACTTACCTCCGTGAGCTTGAGCCAATCGTCAAAAACTTTCGTGGTGAAGATGCGGAAGGAAAACCAACAGAGCTCAATGCTCCAGAAGGAAAAGAAGGCTTCCGTATGAAAAAATACTTAGAAGCCAAACGCATTTACCAAGAAGGGTTACAATACCATTTTGAAGGTAATTTTTCCTCTGCCTACCAAAGGTTCCTAGAATGCCAATTGGGAATTGAAAAAATGACAGAAGAACTTTCCCAGTTGTACATCCTCCGTGCTGAAGAAATGATGAAAACGGCAATGGAACGCAAAAATCCAAACAACCCAATGGACAAAGCACTGCTTGATATTTCCATTGAGTATGGAAAAGGATCTTACTTCCGCCAAGATGTGATGGATCTTCCACGTGAAGCACCTTACCAAAGAAGGATGTACGATCCAAAAGAAGCACATTATAGTTACAATAAATACGATATTGAAAAAAATATGGAACTTGGTTACAAACACTTAGGACTTGCAAAAGAAGCAAGAGCCAATGCGTTAAAGGTGGAAAAAAATCTTGAGAAACACCAAAAACTGCAACCAACACATAGAAAGTATCGAATTGATATGTATTTTGGTGCGATCAACTTGGCTCGTGATTCGAAAGCCAATGCGATCAATATCTATAAATTAAAATACCCTTATGATAACTATTACCTCAATAACTCACAAGCAAAAACAGAAGCATCCAAAGATGAAACGGGTGCAACTGTAGAAGGCCAACCAGTTAAAATTGATGGAGTAACTTATGATTTCACAAAAAACCCTTATATCAAATATGACAATCGACTCCAAGCGATGTTTGATGTAAGAGTGCCGGAAGAATACCGTGTGGACCATGCAGATGTAAGAGGTCGTGTCTATGAGTTGGATTCCAATAATATGGTGTTCATGAAATACGACCAAGAACGTAAAAAAGCTCTGAATGTGCCTGCGAAACCAGCCCAAGGAAGCACTACCTCTCCGCAACAATAAGAAACAATATCTAACACTGTTTCCGAATGCATGAGCCCAAGAAATTTCTTGGGCTTTTTTATATCCATAGAAACCACTCTTTTGTCTAATTGTTGCTATGGCGAAAATTCCAGTTGTAGATAACTTAATTGAAAAAAACTTACACGGACTAAGCGTTCACTACGGGCGTTTGGTGATGAAGGTATACTTACGGATCACTCTGTTAGTATTCGGAAAAGCGAGTCCATACTTAATTCGTGGTTTGTATCATGCAATTTCAGGGAACAAAGAAAAGAGAATAAAGGAATTTTTAGAAGGCACTAAAATTTGGGCCGAAGATGTCAAAAAAATTACAAAAACAAATGTAATAGTCTTCAATCAATTTACAGTTCCTGAAAAAGGACATATGATTTTTTTGAATCACGTAAACGAGATGGATTTTCCTTACGATTGTTATGTGATCAGAAAACCATTTTTAGCTAACCAAGTGATTAAAAAAGCATGGTTTGCTTATTGGTGGATGACTGCCATGGGTTCCCAAGTATTTGATAACTCAAAGGCAATGTCCATAGCCGTTTCTGTGAAAAATCTAATCGAAGGATTAAAAACAACTTCTTATATCGTTTATCCAGAAGGGAAAAACACATATAGTGAAGAAATCCAACCCTTAAAAAAGGGGATGGTGAAAATTGCTTTTGACCAAAAAATTCCAGTCTTTGTGGCAATCAAATCGGGTGTTACCACATACCAAGAATACCAAAAAGGAAATGTTGTCGGTTATTTGGGACTTGGCATCCATCATCCAAGTGATTTTTCTAGTTGGGAATCATTCCAAGATCACCTTTATCAATTGATGCATTCCAAAAAACTTGAGTTAGATGGAATGTTAGAAGCAGAACGAAACAAACTCCGATCTACTTAATCCTTGTAAAATTTTTCCCACTCTTTTAGGAATCGGATTTGTTCGTGTGATTCTACTGCACGTTCACTTCTCGATTCTCTCACCTTTTGAATCGCAGATTCAGAATCCATTTTATATTTCCAGATTAAATAAGCACTTGCAACGGTTCCAGAACGCCCAAGACCACCAACACAATGGATTAACACTTTTTGATCTTGGGAAAGGATCCTATCCATCCAATTCACAATATCTTTCATCTGTTCCATACTAGGAACCTTTTGGTCTAAGATTGAAATTTGTTTTTGTTCGATTCCGAATTTGGGAATTTCAGTTTTTAGTTCATTCACTCCGTATTGATTGTATTCTTGTTCTGTAATGAGACTGAGAACTTGTGTGATACCTTCTTCTTTTATGGTTTGTAAATCATCTAACAACACTCTTCCGCGGTCTTTTCTTCCTGGTAAAATGGTAAGACCAATTTTAGTAATGGTTTCATTTTGATTCTTGATTGGTGATAAATAATCAATGCGTAATACCTTTGATTTTTGGATGTACGATTTTATTTTATGAATGAGTTGTCCGCCCACATACAAAGCCCATTTTTTTTGCCAATCATTACATTCATCGAAGGAGAGAGTGTGCATCGCATATCGTAATGCACCTACATGCATTTGGTATGGATCTCTGTCTAGTTTGACAAGTTTTGGATAATAAGATCTGAGTTTGGCGATCACTCGATAAGCTTTTCGAAGTTTTTCATTGGAAAGTTCTTTGGGAGGATCAAAGGAAAGTGGGATTCCTAAATCTTCTTGGTTATGTAAAATATTTGTGAGAACAATCGCTTCCTTCCATTCAGATTCAGATTCGATTTTACAAAAAATATACAATACATCGTTTTCTAATTTTAGCAAATCTCTGAGAATATGCCCTCTGTGGGTGTGAAAAAAATCAATCATCCAAACATTGTCTTGGGCATCGATGATGATGTTTGCTCCATTTAGGTCACCATGGACATAGGAAGTATTGTGTGTGATCGCATTGTATTCTTTAAGAGAAGAAAGGTCTTTTTCATAAAAGGAACAAGGATTTAAAACCTCATACCCTGGGAATATGGATATTGTATCTGCTGTCTGTGGACCACCTAATAAAGATTCAACTCTAGTTCGTACAGATTTTGCATACTTAGATTGGAAATCATAATATTCGAGCAAATTTAGTTTTTCTGCGGAAGTTGCTTCAAACAATCGGCCAAGTTGTTCACCAAAGACAATATCAATGATTCGATCCAGACCAGTGCCATCAGGCATTAATCCATAAAGTTTTTGGAATGTCCTTACATTCCCATCTAACATGGCAGCATATCGGTATTTGATTGCTCCACGATCATTTAATTCACAAAAATCAACTATTGAAGGAGCATTGTTTCCTAAAACTTCTTGGATCCTTTCAAAGGAAGTTCTTTCTTTTGCAATCAAATCACGGTTTCCAATTTTGACTACACAAGGTACTTGAGCATGTCCTAAGTGGTCTATGGATTTGGATTTTAAAACTACATTGCCTGAAAATCCTCCATCCAAAGTTTTGAATTCAACATCTTTACAATCACGGAATAGGTAGAGAAGGATTTGTTTGTCTAAATCCGAAATTGGATATTTAGGATCCAATTTTAGTTTATCACTTGAGATTCTTGCATTGGTTGAAATACGTTTTTGTAAATTTGGTTGTTCTCCTGTTAAAAATTCAGTAAACGCACCAATGGAAGAATACACTTTCACACCTAAGATTTGTTTGAGTTGGTCTAACGCGATAAAATGCATTGATAAAGAGGAACTAGCAGTAAGTGCAGAACAAACAGCAATATCAAATTCTGGGTATCTTGTTTTTAAGTCATAACATAAAAAGGTTACTTTTGCTTCTGTCCAAACACCTGTGATACCCACTTTTAAAGGTTTCCCTTTGTATGGTTGTAAAACAGATTCTAAATTCGTATCTACAAAGTCATTTAAGCCAGAAGCATTGATAATTTCTGCACGATTGGGATCAGATTCGATCCAATTTTGAAATACAAATTCGGCTCCTTTTGTATCCTTTAGACAATGGTAACCAAACTGGACTAAATGGTCTTCTTGTGATTTTGCATTTGGATCATGCCAATCACGTATATGGATTATCTTTAGTTGTTTTGGATTTGATTCATATGCCCAGTCCATAAGGGAAAAAACAGGACCGTCTTCCACCATTTCACCTAATAAACGATTGGCTTCAGCATACCCAACGTGTAATGAATTGGGAAGTGGATCATATTTATCCAAAAGAGAAGTAAAATCATTTTGTAAACATTGGGTAAATAATATTGCCGATTCTGAATTCATGAACAAAAGAATTGACATCTTTAAAAATAAATCGAGAATTTATTTCTCAAATTTTGGAGGGACTATGAAACTTGTTTTGGTATTTTTACTAGGTGTTGTCATGACTTTTGGAATGACTGCAGGTGAAGTTGGATCCGATTGTACATTCAAAGGAAAAAAATTAGCGGGCAAAGTGCAGTTTGTGACAAGTTTCCCAGACTTTAAGGTGCAAGTGGTTGATTCCTTCCCTGACCTCAAAGTAAAAAAAGTAACTAGTTTTCCTTCAGACTGCGGGCAGTGGCAAGAAGTTACATCCTTTCCTGATTTTAAAGTCCAAATTGTAACAAGTTTTCCTGACTTTAAAGTGAAGTATGTGGATTCATTTCCTGGAGTACCGTAGACTGCCTTCCAATGGATAAATTGAATTCCGATTCATTAACTCCAATGACAAATTAAAGAAGGCTTTTGCTTTTAATGTTTGTGCCGTACAATTTGTTCGGTTTGGGTTACAGATTGGATCCTCTGCATATGGAGGCACCATTTGAAATATAAATTGTGTGTCTCCATCAACACTTTGGTAAAGGATCTTTTCTTCATCGATCCAACCACAAGCGCTTCCATAAGCAAAGTATGTACTACCTGATTTTACATTAGGTGCGAGTAAATTTTTACCAAATCCTGCAAAATACGTTTTTTTACCAATGGCACCTAAAATTGTAGGTAATACATCTAATTGGGAAGAAATCCTTTCATCTAACTTTGGTTTAATGTATTTTGGTGCATATATTAAAAATGGAACCATCCGATCCTCAAAATAAGATAAATACCGATGGTGGGTATGGTCGCCAACAAATACGAATAAGGTATCCTCAAAGTATTTTCGTTTCTGCATTTCCTTCATAAAAATTGCTAAGGCAGCATCAGAATAATGATAGGTATTTAGATAATCATAGTCTGTAACATTCGTATCAAAAATTTCATATTTTTTGTCTGGTACTTTATAAGGATAATGGGTTGTCATGGTAAGGATCGTCATCACAAAAGGTTGATTCCTTTTTTCATATTCATCCATTGTTTCCAGTGCTTTGGTATAAAGATGTTCATCATCATACCCCCATGCACCAATTTTATATCCTTCTTTACGAAAGTCTTCTTTGCCGATTAAAGTTTTAAAACCAAAATGGGGTAAAATGGTTACCAAACTATCAAACTTCAAATCATCACCTGTGATAAAACTAGTTTCGTATCCTAACTCTGAGAAAATATTCCCTAAGGCAGAAAAGTTACTTAGGATTTGTGGTGTTCGAATTGCTGTCAGTCCTGGTCTGTCTGGGATACTTGTTAATACAGATAATAATGCATTACTTGTCCTTCCCCCATTGGCATAAAAACGTTTAAAACTGTGACCTTTTTTCGCCAATTGATTGTAATACGGTGTGACTTCCTTTCCTAAAAAAATACCATCCGACATTGGCCAAACAAATTTTCCTGTCCATGATTCTTGGATCACAAGCACTACATTGGTTGGTTTTTTCCCAGGAATTTCATTTAGTTTTCTTAATAAGGGAAAGTTTGGATCATTCACAAACTCAGAACCTTCAAACTGAACTTCCTCTTTTACGATCGAAAGCATTTCTGCATCACTCATTTTGAGATGTTTAGGAATGGATTGGCTTTTAAAATCATTGATGGTGGTATAAATTCCATTTAATGCAATCTGATTGATGAGGGCATCGTCAGAAATGATTGCTTCACTTGCCCGGAGAGGTGATTCTTGTGGTCCACCACGTAAACCAAGAAAGAAGAATAAAAGCCAGAAAACTACCTTTGCAATTGAGTAACCCTTAGGTTCAGATTCATTTCCTAGGGTACCTATCTTCTTTTTTAGAAACCAAAAACGTATTCCATATACATAAGCACCTATGAAAAATAAAAATGAGAAAATTTTGAAAGGAGCCTCTGAAAAGGCAGAGGAAACTAATACATCTAAATCTCCCAAAAATACGATGGCTTCATAACCAATGTGTTTGTTTGCATTTTCAAAATATAATAAATCAGCAAAAAGATGTAATACTCCAAATGGGTAAAGGATGAGTGGTGTTACGAGCCACAGATTTTTGTAAAATTTAAATTTTGATGCAAAATCCCAAATCGATAAAATGTAAAATCCAACTAACAAGATAGAGACTGTCACAAGATCGAATCGAAACCCGATGAGAAATGCTTTGAAAATTAAGAGATAATCGAATTTTTCTAAACGGTAGGAATATACATAAAAAAATAGAATTCGATGAAAGAAAAGAGTTAAAAATCCAAAGCCTACATATGTTAAAAAAATACGGTCTGAAAATCTAGGTTTCAAAAACAACTTCAGCATAAAAAAAGAATTTGTGAATGATTGGGATGGTCAATTCACTTACGATCTTTCTGTTGATTTATTTTCGCTATTCTTTAGTTTTGATCCTACTCACATGAAGCCGATCCAAAAAATACTCATCGCCAATCGTGGTGAAATTGCTGTACGAGTCATACGCACTGCAAAAAAAATTGGGATCAAAACAGTTGCTGTTTATTCTGATCCCGATTCTCAAAGTTTGTTCGTTTTAAGCGCCGACGAAGCCTACCCTTTAGGCGGAACAGATGCGCGTTCTTCTTACTTAAATGTGGACAAAGTGATCGAAGCTTGTTTGGCAACTGGTGCCGATGCAGTCCATCCTGGTTATGGATTTTTATCCGAAAATACAGACTTTGCTAAAAAATTAGAACAACACGGAATTCGATTCATCGGACCTAAACCCCACTCGATTGAAGCCATGGGTGACAAGATCGGCTCACGCATATTAGTTGCTAAAAGTGGAGTTCCAGTTGTGCCAGGTTATGAAGGTCAATCCCAAGAGATGTCTGTTTTCAAAAAGGAAGCTGATAAAATTGGATACCCTGTCATGGCAAAGGCGAGTGCTGGTGGTGGTGGAAAGGGTATGCGACGTATCAATTCACCAGAAGAGTTAGAATCAGGCATTTTATCTGCGAAACGAGAAGCGATGTCAGCTTTTGGTGATGATCGTATCTTATTAGAAAAATACATTGTGAATCCAAGGCATGTTGAGTTCCAAATTTTTGGTGATACCCAAGGCAACATCATCCACCTTCACGAAAGGGATTGTTCCTTACAAAGAAGGCACCAAAAGGTTGTCGAAGAAACACCAGCTCCCAATTTTCCATCCTCTTTAAAATCTAAAATGGCAGAGGCAGCTGTCATGGCAGGCAAAGCTGTTCAATATGAAGGTGCAGGCACCGTAGAATTCATATTAGGTGAGAGTGGTGAGTTTTATTTTTTAGAAATGAACACTCGTTTACAAGTGGAACACCCTGTCACAGAAATGACAACGGGACTTGATTTAGTAGAATGGCAAATTCGAGTATGCCAAGGAGAACCACTTCCGATTCTCCAAACACCTCCCCAAAAAGGACATGCGGTCGAAGTGCGAATTTACGCAGAAGACCCCAAAGAAGGTTTTTTACCTTCAATCGGAAAAATCCATCATTTGTCCTTTCCTACAAGAGAAGACTTAAGGATCGATTCAGGAGTGGTAACGGGATCAGAAATCACAATGTATTATGACCCCATGATCGCAAAACTAATTGTCTGGGGAGAAGATCGTGAAACAGCCATTCAGCGATTAATTGAATGTTTATCTGAGACGATTGTATTTGGCCCCAAAACGAATTTGCAGTTTTTGCAAAAATTAGTATCAACAAAAGAATTTTTCCAAGGAAAGGTTTCCACTCATTACATCGCAGACCATGAAGTGGAACTCTTAAAAGAGAATACAAAAGAAGAACTCAAATTTGCGTTAGCGGGTCTTTTTTTCTCATCAAAACAGAACGTAGATCCTTGGAACGCATAAGGTAGCAGAATGGATTTTTTATTT
Organism: Leptospira levettii; assembly: GCF_002812085.1. NCBI lineage: Bacteria > Pseudomonadati > Spirochaetota > Leptospiria > Leptospirales > Leptospiraceae > Leptospira > Leptospira levettii. The sequence goes on along the minus strand of NZ_NPDM01000001.1, from coordinate 549,228 downwards.
GAAACTAAATCGAAACCAACATCGGTACATGTGAGTGGCAATCGCATTCGTGTACGTTTGGAAAACCAAACCTATACCATTGAATCCGATTCTCTGATAGAAGGTATCAAACCCCAGGACCAAAATTTAGTCACTGTACAGATGAAAGACGGTTCCTTACTTAAATTTCTCAAGATTCGAAATGAAATTTTTTTCCATTGGAAAGGGGAATCTTGGAATGCAAAATTAGCAGAACGTTCTTATGAAGTTTCTGGCCAAACTTCCCCTGAGATCAAAAGCCCGATGCCAGGAAAAGTAGTGCAAATCTCTACTGCAGTGGGAAGCGAACACGGTTTAGGGGAAACGCTGTTAATTTTGGAAGCCATGAAAATGGAAAATGCCATCAAAGCTCCTTACCCTTGTCGAGTGGAAGAAATCCGGAAACAACAAGGGGAACTTGTCCAACAAGATGAGGTACTACTAATTTTACACAGAATCGAAGTGGAAAAAACATAAATTTCCGAATCTATTTGACATATTTTGCAAATTTCCCACCATAAGGCAGTTTCTTTGGCGAATAGGTAGAGAATGTACAATTCTATTTTGAGAAGTTTTATACTTCTGTTATTTTTTTCCATGGTATCGAGTGTTTTTGCACAGGAGAGAGCACCGCGAACCGACCTTCCGTTCGAAATCTCTGAAAAGAAGAGATTGAGTGAGCGTGATTTTAAGAATAAAAAAGAAGGGGGTTACTTCACTGGACTCCCTCTCATCAACTCCGATCCGAACGTAGGGATTGGGTACGGTGCTCGTGTTTTGTATTTTTACAATGGGAATCGAACTTCTCCCATGTTTGAATACACACCTTACCGTGTGAGGATTTTTGCTCAGTATTTTAATACGACAAAAAGTGCTCCTTACCACCAGTTAAGTTTAGATGCACCCTATATATTTGACACCAAATGGCGGTTACGTGCGGATGCAGTATATGAAAGAAATCCAAACTCCTTATATTTTGGCATTGGGGAAGGTACACTCCAACCTCTTTCGTACTTAGAAAGAAACGATCCAAATGGAAGGATCCGTAGGAATGCGCCTTTTGCTGATTACGAGGATAATCTAAGTTATAGAAGACCAGGGGATGCTGGAGTTGGTGAATCTCCAATTGTCAGCGATAATAAATACAACCGATATGACATTGAGAATCCTAACTTTAGTACATCAGGAGAATACTCGTTCTTTGGTGGAACACTTAGAACAGTAACAGGCGTTCGTTTATCAAAACAAATCATCCGAAGATTTGATGGTACAAATAACAATGCATACCTCGGACCTGCTGATGGAATCCTCGGACTATTAGACATCGATCGTACCATCACAACTCCGCAAGGGGAAACAAAACTAACACGCGATGCTAAAGATGGAAAAGTATTGGGTATAAACGGTGGTTATACTAATACCATTCGTGCCGGTATTGTTTATGACACACGAGATTTTGAACCAGATCCAAACAGAGGTTTGTTTTTAGAATACACTCACGAACGTTCCACAAAAGCAATTGGCTCGAATTACGAGTTTAACAAAAACTTAGTTTCCGGTCGTGTTTTCTTAAGCCCAGTTACTTGGTTTACGAATAAACCTCCTGAACTTCTAGAGAAATTTGTATTAGCTGCACGTGGTGCAATGATCCAAACAAACGGAGACGCACCATTTTACGAATACCGTAACATGTGGGGAACGGAAGTCAACCAATCAGGTCTTGGTGGTAGAACAACTATCCGTGGTTACAAACAAGATCGTTTTGTTGGCCAAACAATGGCATATGCAAACTTTGAGATCAGATGGAAATTTGCTGAAGCTGAATTTGGTGGGCAACACTTTGATTTCCAGTTGGTTCCGTTTTATGACGTAGGGCGAGTTTGGGATCGAACTCAAGATGCCAACTTAAAGAACTACAAACACTCAAGAGGTATTGGTTTAAGAATTCCTTGGAACCAAGCAACAGTTATCTACTTTGATCATGCGATTTCAAATGAAGATAGACAGACCTTTATTAACTTTAATCACATATTTTAGGGAGCACATTAAGATTATGAAAAAACTTCATTACTGTTTTGCTCTTTTGGCAATTTCTTTATTCATCAACTGCGAAATGAAACCTGTAGACGATGTCTTTGGATTAAGTCCAGAAGAAACCAACCAACTTTTCGCAGGCCTCTTGGCAAATCAGAGTTTGCGTGATAATGGTAATGGAACCGTGACCGATGCAATTTCCAATTTAGTTTGGCAAAAATGTTCACACGGACAAGTTTACCGATCGGGATTTAACGATTGTTTGGGGGCTCCTCAAGGATCCATTTACAATCCTTATGATTCCAGTCGTGCTGGTGCAATCCAAGTTGCGTTTTGTGATTCCAAAACTCATGCTTGTAATTCCATCAACTTCCCACAAGTCATCCAAGGATTTTCATCCATCAGTATCCAGGGAACAAGTGAGTTGTATGCTGCATGCCAAAATAATCACTTTTTAGGGCAAACTTGGCGAGTTCCAACACCCATTGAATACCAAAGATTGGTGATTCCTGGACGTGCGGCAACATTGCAGTTTTTTCCATCTACCCAAGAGGAAGATTATTGGACTGCTTGGTCTAACCAAGACGATTTACCAGGTGAAACGGCGTTTGCAATTTCGTTTGACCGTCAATCCTATGGAGTCCAACGGTCTGTCGTAAAAACACAAAGGAATTATGTCCGTTGTGTGAGACAAGGTCCTTAATTTCTCAAACCAATCAAAAACTCTCCTAATTTTAGGAGAGTTTTTACTTTTCAAAAAATCAATTTCATACTAAACTTTTATCCATTCAGACCGAAGTACCCATTAGGTGGTTAGGTTTTCATGAGAATAGAAGAATCCACATTCAGCCGTATGAATGTAGATCTCCAAAGAGATCGAAGGGTGAACTATGTCGGTCATGGACAATTAGAAAGTGCCCCTGAAACAATGTCTGCCTTACATGTCATTTCGCATGAATTAGGCCACGCCCAAGAATTTAAGAATGAAGCCTTCCGAGAAGGAAGAGAAATTCAATCCGTTCAAGTCAAAATCAATTATGAACTTCGAGATGGTCGAATGGTTGCAGTCAGTGGTGAAACACATGCAGTGACAAAACCAAATTCCAAACAAGAAGACGATCCAAGTTTACAACCCTATTCAGATGGGAAATCGATACAAGATTTGTTCCAACAAAAAGCTGAAGAAGAGAAAAAGGCAAAAGAAAAATCTTCTGAACAAGTTGATCGAAATAATCCTAAAGAAATCCAAAAACGAAGTTATGAAAAAAACTTAGAATCAAAAATCAAAGATTTGGAAACTCGATTAGAATCTGAAAAGAGTAAAAAAACTTCTGATATCACTTCGACAGAACGTCAAAAAGAATTGGAATCTGAAAAAAAACGATTGGAAGAAGAGGTCCGCTTGCTTCGAATCAAAGAACAATTAAAAGAAACCTTTGCATTACTTACTGATTTTCGTAAGATGATGGCCTCCAATGTATTTGGAATGCTTAATTATAAAATGGATTCAAATTACGGTTCCACTTTGGATACCTTTGTTTGAATTCCAAGAGTTTCTAATATAAATTCTCGTAATTCTCCTATTCCTCTTCCCGTAGTTGCAGAAATATAAAATACGCGAAACGGAACTCCTATCTCATTCATTGCATCTTCCATTTCTGTACGTACTTTGTGTTGTCCACTTTGGTTTAATTTATCAATCTTAGTTCTGATCACAACGGGTTTAATTTTTTTTTCCATTGCTACTTCGATTGTAGACAACTCTTCTTCTGGAAACTCCCTTTGAGAATCACATAGTATAAATAAAACTTTAAGTAGTTTCCATGAATTGAGAAATCCTTCTAAAAGATTCATCATATCTTTATGTTCTTTGTGAGATGCTTTTGAATAACCAAATCCTGGTAAGTCGATTAAATTAAAGCCAACTTTGGTTCTGAAAATGTTGATTAGTTTTGTTTTTCCAGGAGTTTTTGATACTTTTGCAAGACCTCTATGATTCGATAATGCATTGAGCAAACTAGATTTCCCAGAGTTGGATCTTCCCATAAACGCAATGGATTGAACCGAATCTAAATCTTCCTTTTCTTCCAATTTGGCAATTGAAGTGAAAAATTTGGTTTCAGGAAAAGGAATTTCTTTGGAATATTTGTGCATCTAGATCACCTTTCCAAATAGATTCGTTTGGGATAATTCTTTTCGTTTTTGGAGAAGAGCGAAAATAAAATTTGAATCGGTTCATTCTCAAAATAAAGGATGGGAATAAAAGTTCTAAGGAAAAATGGAATACCATTCTCCCGCATACATTCTGAAATTTCCTTGTTTCCTGAACGAATTTGAATTTTTTGACCATGATGCCATGATCCAAGTGAATACCTTTCTTCAGGGTCTTTGATTCTAAATTGGTTTTGATTCCATTCAATTGTAAGTTGGTTCCCTTCACGATAAGAGATTGCTTTTTTAAATGCGGAAGACTTTTTATCAATGATAAAAAGATCACCAAACTTTGATTTGTATAAATAACAATTTTTGTTTTCTAAAAATGCTCTTTCTCCTTCAGATTGAAGGTGGAAATTCTCAAATCCAGATTTATAAAGTGGGTACATTCCCATCAGTTTTAAATGAAAGTCGATTAATTCTTTTTTAGCTGATAAATTTAAACTCATCCATGTTTCATGAGGAATCCGAAACATTTTGGGTGATATCGTTTGGTTTGGACTCGTGAAACCATCAAATTGGATATTGAGTTGGGTTCGATCATGGAAATTCCAATATGTTTTATAAAAATTCCATTTCTCTCGTTCTAAAATGGGTAATAATTCCATTCGGATTCGATTTCGTTTGTAAACGGGATCTGAATTTGATTCATCTTCAAAAATTCGCAATTGAGTTTTTATATATTCATATAGATCCTTTAATTCATGGTCTTCTAAGAATACTAAAGGTAAAAAACGTTCGCCATCAAAGGGAGGAAGTGTATAAAACGATTTTTTTCCACCTCCTCTTGTTAGGTGTAAGAATATAGATTCCGTATAATCTTTGCAGTGGTGACCTGTTAGAATCACAGATGGATTTGTTCTCGTAATTTTTTTCAGTTCATGGTAACGGACTAATCTACCAGTTTCTTCGAGCCCTTTTTTTAGTTTTAAAGCGAGTTTTGGAATTTTTTTTTTACAAACGAAACGGGGAAACCAAAGTTTTCTAGATAAATTTGCATTTCAGACTCTTCTTTTTCGATTTCTCTGATTCCATGTGAGAGATAAAACAAATGTGGAGTTTCGATTTTGTATTTGTCTTTTAGGTATTTAAGAAATAAAAGAAGGATACTGGAGTCTTTTCCTCCGGAATAGGAAAGTAAAAATTTAGTTTTGTTTGAAACCCAATGATTTGGTAGATTGTTGCCCATTCGTTTGAGCATTGATTCAAAATGGGCAGAGATGGAGACTGGAATTGCAAAGTTCATATTTTTCTCACAGCCACCATAGTGATATCATCGTGTTGTTCCTGTTCTTTGACAAATTCTTTTAGATCCAAATAGATATTCTCTAGAATCTTTTTTGGTTCTAATTCTATATTCGAAAGGAAACTTTTTTCTAGACTTGGTTCACCGTATTGTTTTTCCGAGGCATTGAGAGCTTCCGTTACCCCATCTGTAAAAAGTAAAATTGTATCTCCTGCATGGAATTGTAATTTAGATTCATTTTTGAATTTTGATATATCGGGACTAATTCCCAAAATGACTCCACCTGTTTCAATAGATTGTAAAGACTTTTGGTTCACTTGGTAATGGTAAAAATTTCCATGACCTGCACCAGACACATCAACTTCATCGGTCACTAAATTCCAACGAATCAAAATCATACTCATAAATCGAGGTGTAATGGCTTCCTTATAACTAGAATACAGATAATTGTTAATGTCGTTTAGAATTTCCCAAGGTGAATCTTTGACTCTCACAAGCGAATGTAATATGGTTCTGACAGTAGCCATCACAAGTCCGGCAGCTACACCTTTACCACTCACATCTCCGATACAGACAAATAATTCATTTCGATTCGGTGAAAGGATAAAATCGTAATAATCACCACCAATTCCACGAGCAGGAACCATGAATCCACCAAAGGAAAAACCTTCCGCTTCAGGAGTATTTCTGGGTAAAAGATTACTTTGGATTTCTTTTGCAATTTCAATTTCTTTTTCCAATCTTTCTTTGTTTGAAAGGTTTTGGTACAAGTTGGAATTTTCCATTGTGATTCGAGCAAGGGAAACAAATGCATTTAAAGCTTCGATCTCTTCATTTGGAAATCTACTATCTTGTTTTGCTAATATGAAAATACAGATGGTTCCATTTTCTAATTTGACTGGAACAATCATTGATTCTTTCCCAATGATTCCTAATGTTTTTAAGATTGGAATTTTAGAGGGATCAGTTGTCATAATCTCTTTTGTTTGTAAAATTGAAGTTAATTCTTTTGATTCAATAGATTCTGTATGAGTTTTTAATTCATAATTATCCAAATCTCGATACACTTTAAATACCTTAGCTTTAGCGCTATCAATTGGGTATTCAATTAAACAGGAAATAGAGGAGTCTACAATCCCAGACAAAGTGAGTAGGATCATTCGTATCATTTCATTATGATTGTTTAAATAGAGTTGGCTAAGTGTAAGAGCCGCTGTGTGCAAACTTCTGAAATGATTTGACTGATTTTTTGATTTGGAGAATAAAAGAGAATTTCTTAGAGATACCGCAAATTGTCCGACTACAATTTTAAGGATTTCTTCGTCTTCGATGTATTCGGTAGGGTCCTCTTCTTCGTAATCAATTGTAATCATCCCCACAGCAATATTTGCATATAAGATTGGTAATACTAATTGGGACTTTGTTCCTGTAAGTTTTGAATAAAAGGAATAAAAAGGATGAGTCTGGTCACTAAACTTATAAAAACATGGCTCACGATTCGCCATAGCTTCCACAAGGATTCCGTAACTTAAATCATAATCAAGGGTAAAACGTTTAATTGCTCTTTGTAAGTATTTTTGTTTAGAGTAATAATGAGCTAATTTAATCTCACCTAACTCTAGGTTTGTGATAAATATTGCAATTTTATCTTTTTTTAAACGATCTGCAATCAGCTCACTGAATCGAAACATTAGGTCTTCTAAACCCAGTGAAGAATTAAAGAGGGATAGGTTTTCTAAAAGGAATTCTGTTTTTTCTTCTGAATTGAGAACATTTTTACCAACACGAGGGATTTTCCTTTTCTCTAAGATCCATTCCCTTTGGCATGTTTGGCAAAAAAAACGGCCTTTTTGGGTGAGTCCACTGGGAACACGAGGTTCGGCGCATAACAGACAGATCCTTTCAAAATCCGATTCCTCGTTCATCACAGTGCCAGGGTATCCGATTTCTTTTTTCGTCTGCTACAAGAATTTCGTGTCGTTCCAAGAAACCTGGTACGATTTGTGCTTAATCTATAAGCAAATGTTGTTTTTTCTGCTGAAATCGAAAGGAAGGCAAGTGAAATGTTGAAAAAATCGATTAATTGTTTGCTTACCGTACATTGTGATGAGAAAATAAGCAAATTGAATCTGTGTTCCTTTCCAGCAATCCGTAATAACAAAGAGCAAAACCTATGAGCGCGAAAAAATTCAATCCGATCCAATCCATCCACGAAGTAGCCACGGCAATGAATTCCACCCAGGACCCTGACGGTCTACTGGAACTCATTTTGGACCGTTGCATTCAAATTTGTGGGGTAGAATCGGGGTCACTGATGCTCATCGATGAAAAGCAGAGTGTCCTTGATGCTGTTACCTCTCGTGGTATGAACCAACAATTACTCAGGGAGACCAAATTGAAGATTGGCCAAGGGATTACGGGGATGGCTGCTTCCACTGGAAAGGCAAAATTGGTAAACGATGTTTCCAAAGATCCAGATTACATTCAGGTCAAAGAGGAAATTAAATCAGAACTTGTGGCTCCTATGATTGTTGAAGACGATATCATTGGAGTGATCTCACTCGATTCCAATCGATTGAATGCGTTTACACCAGATATGTTGGAGATTGTGAGTGTCCTTGCAAACCAAGCGGGTCAGATCTTTAAAAACTTACAAACCATTCGTTCCTTAGAACAACGAACCAAAATCCAAGCAACCCTCATCGAAATTTCTAAAGTTGTCAGTTCCACACTCGACCAAAATGAAGTGTTTGATTCCATTATGGTGACTATGGAAAAATCACTTCGTTTGGAGAAGGGTAGTATTGTCCTATTCAATAAAGAAGAAGCATTACTACGCATTGTTGCTGCATCTGGATTATCTCCCGAAGAAATTGAAAAAGGCACCTACCAACCTGGTGAAGGAATCACGGGAAAAGTATATGAGTCAGGAGAACCAATCATCATTGAATCGGTTGCATCACATCCTGATTTTTTAAATCGAGTTGGTTATTTGTCTCATTTTAAACATGATCCACATAACGTAAGTTTATTGTGCGCACCTATATTAAGTGAACAAACCACGCTTGGGGTAGTGAATGCTTTTATTGTACAAAATAAACATACTGATTTAAAATCTTTTTTAGATTTTTTACAAGTTGTTGCATCAATCATTTCGCAATCGATTAAAATTCAAAATCTTGTGGAAGAAGCTAAAAAGGAAATCTCTCGAGAGAATATCCAATTAAAGAGAGAACTCAAAAATAAATATAAATTTGGATCACTCATTGGAAAAGCTGCGAGTATGGAAAAGATGTTTGAAAAAATCCAACTAGTTGCTGATTCAAGGGCTTCTGTTCTCATTACTGGAGAATCTGGAACTGGAAAAGAAATGATAGCAAATGCGATTCATTACAATAGTTCTCGTTCAGAAAATCCATTTATCAAAATCAATTGTGCAGCAATACCTGAAAATCTACTAGAAAGTGAATTGTTTGGTCACAAAAAGGGATCCTTTACAGGAGCTGTGACTGATAAAAAAGGAAAGTTTGAACTCGCCGATACAGGTACAATTTTCTTAGACGAAATAGGTGAAATGGATTTAAATTTACAATCGAAGTTACTGCGTGTTTTACAGGAACGTGAGATTGAAGCGATTGGGTCTACAAAAGCAAAAAAAGTAGATGTAAGGATCATTGCGGCAACAAATGCCGAATTAGAACAGTTAGTTGCTGAAAAAAAATTCAGAGCGGATTTGTTTTACCGATTGAATGTTGTTAAAATTAATACTCCACCACTTCGTGATCGAGTAGAAGACATTCCACTTCTAATGAATCACTTTTTAGAAAAATACACAAAAGATAATAATAAAGCGATCAAAGGAATCTCAAGAGAAGCATCCAGATTATTACTTAAATACAGATGGCCTGGTAATGTGAGAGAATTAGAAAACGTAATCGAACGTGCTGTCGTACTTGCGCAAGACGAGATATTGAATGAAGAAGATTTTTCTGACATTCTATCGAATATGGAAGAGTTGCCTGAAAGTACAGTAGAAGTATCCAATACAAATCACGTTGAATCAGTTTCTGGAATGGAACCACTGGATTTAGGATCTGGTCGATTGACTTCAGGACAACTTGATGGATTGGATGGACGAGCAATGGAAATTGTAGTGAGTGAAGTTGAATCTCGTTTGATCCAATATGCAATGAAAAAGTTTCGTTACACCAAAACGAGAGTAGCAAAATTTTTAGGCATTAATCGTAACACATTGGATAAAAAAATTAAAGAACTCAATATCGAGTATTAAAATGATATTGAGTCGATTAATTTGTTGGTTCTGGGAAATGATTTAAATGATGGATGGGACCTGTCACAATATCATCTTCCAGTGTTAAGTGTAAGTATTCTTTCGCAGAACCAACAGCCTCTGCTAAATTTTTACCATGAGCCAGGAAGGCAGTGATCGCTGCCGAATAAGTGCAACCAGTTCCATGAGTATGTTTGTCTTTAAGATAAGTTTTTGAAAATTCGTAAACAGAGTTTCCATCAAATAAAACATCAGTTGCTTCACTAGCCTTTGGCAAATGACCACCTTTTAACAAAATAGGCACATTGAATTTTTGGTATAATTTTTTAGCCATTGGCACTAATTGATCATATTGGTTGATTGTCTCACCTAACAAAAGAGAAGCTTCGTCGAGGTTGGGTGTGATTACCTTCGATAATGGAATTAAATCCTCGATGAGAGATTGGATTGCATCATCCTTTAATAGTTTGGCACCACTCGTTGCCACCATGACAGGATCCAAAACCAATTGTATGTCTGGATTCTCATAAAAGAATGTCGCAACGACTTTAATGATGTCTTTAGAATATAACATTCCTGTTTTGGCTGATTTGATTGGGAAATAATTGGAAACAGCTTGTAGTTGTGAAGAAACAAAATCAGGAGAGATTTCATAAATCCCTGTAACACCATCAGGATTTTGAGCTGTTAAACAAGTAAATACGGTGGTTCCAAATGTCGCTAAGGATGAAAAGGTTTTGAGATCGGCTTGGACTCCTGCGCCACCACCCGAATCCGAACCAGCAATTGTGAGTGTGATTGGGAAATCTTTTTTCATTTTATGGAAACCATCCGTACTTGCCAAAATCCAATTGATCACCACCTAAATCAAAGAAAACACCTTCTGTTTGTAAGATTTTTTTTTGTAAATCGGCTCGAAAACTATCTCCTTTAAACGAAATCCTCCCTTGGCGATTGATCACTCTTTGCCATGGGATTTTGGACTCCCTATCTTTTTTGAGTGAATTTAATGCGTAGCCAACGGCTCTGGCGGCTCTTGGGTTACCTAGTAATAACGCGATGTGTCCATACGTAGTCACTTTTCCTTTTGGGATTTTTTTTACGATATTGTAAACGGATTCGTAAAAATTAGGACTTTTCGAATTGGAAGTGGTCATTGAATTTGGATTTATCTATCATTGAATTTGGATTTTTGTAAATCCATTTTCTTGGTATCAATGTATGAAACTTTCCGAATACGCAAAACATCTGTTACTTGCTCCAAATTTGGAAGATAAATTACTTCCTCCTTCAAAACATTGGGAAGAGGAGTTTGAAGAAATACCTCTTCGCATTCAAAAACCTGGAAGGAATCAGCTGATTCAGTTTTCTGATAAAAAAGTGAAAATTCCAAGACTTGAACATTTGAATTTAGAATCCAATAAAGGACTTACTCTCCATCATTTCGCAAACCATGAACTTATGGCAATTGAACTGTTTGCTTGGGCAATCTTAGCATTTCCAAATGCTCCCAAATCGATCCGAAATGGTTGGGTCAAAACAATCGAAGAGGAACAAACGCATTTAAAATTGTACATCAACAGGATGAATGATTTTGGTGTTCAATTTGGAGATATCCCTTTAAATTATATTTTTTGGAAACAGTTGGAACAGTTTCAAACAATAGAGTCATTTTCAGCAGTTATGTCTTTGTCTTTTGAAGGAGCTAACTTAGATTATTCGCAAATATATGCAAAAGTATTCTCCTATTTTGGAGATGTAAAAACTGCCGAAATTATGCTCATCATTTTCGAAGATGAAGTGAAACACGTCAAAAGAGGAGTGCGTGCTTTTGAAAAATCAATTCCTCCCGAAAAAAACTCTTGGGAACATTACCTGACTCTCATTCAATTTCCATTCACTCCAAGACGAGCAAAAGGATATTTGTTTTTTCCAGAAACACGATACCTGGCAGGTTTGGACCAAAATTTTGTGAACCATTTGTCCCATTATGAGGATGAATACACTGGCCGGGTCAATTTCGAATCAGTCAAAAAATTTGGTCTTGGATCAGAACTGATGCGTAAAAACAGACTTGATTCTCTTTCCAATCGACTTTAGAATTTCGCAAGAAGGTAGATATGAAATTAAAATTACTTTTGAGTATCTTGATGGGTTTTGTTTCTTTCGGGTTTGTACTAAATGCTGAAAAAAAAGCAAAGTCAGTCACAGAGATGAATCTCCATGATTTTATGGAAGAGTATACAAAACCAGCGACGAAGTTGTATGACAAAAAGGATAATGCTGATTATCTCAACAAAATTCTCGCAAAAGTTCCAGACATGGCTCCAGAAGACCAAAAAGCAGAATGGAAAGAAATCATCGATTCTAAACTTGCTGTTGGAAAACCAGATGAAACTTGTAAATCTTGCCATACAAAGTTTAAGAAAGAGTACAAAAAGAATTATCGTAAAAAGTTAATCCAAGTTCCTGAAGAGTTACTACCATTTCCAAAAGAGATCAAAGAACTTCTTAAGAAATAAGTTTTAAACTCCGCTCGTGATGGGCGGATTTACATGCCAACACGGAATCAATTTCTTTCATTACTTTCCATTCTTGCCTTTATTTTCCTCTTTTCAGGAAATTTATTTGCTGAGGACACGAATGAAACAAATCCAAACAAAGATACAAATCAAATTGTTCAAAAGAATCAAAACGATTCAGCCAATCAAAATCAAGACAATCATATTGTATTACCCAAAAGTTTAAAATTTGGTGCCTTTGTTGATACTTATTATTCGCATAACGCGAATCATCCTCGGTCTAAAGAACGAGCTTATACAACACAAGCGGTAAGGAATGATGAGTTTAATATCAATTTAGGTTTTGTCGATGCAAAGTGGCAGGAAGAAAAAATCCGAGGTAGAATTGCATTACAATTTGGGACCTCAGTGAATACAAATTACGCTGCAGAAAGTAACCGAGAATTAAGTTCGAATCAAAATGCAGTTAAACACATCCAAGAAGCATACGTTGGTTTTAAGTTAACTAAAAACACTTGGTTAGATGCTGGAATTTACTTCGGTCACATAGGGCATGAATCTTGGATTTCTTCAGATAACTGGAATTATACGAGAGCAATGGCACTCGACTATGTTCCTTATTACTCTTCAGGAGTCAGAGTAACAACTAAGTTTAGTGAAAAATTCCAATTCCAATTTCATGTGATGAATGGATGGCAAAACATTACCGATCAAAACAAAGATAAATCTGTAGGAACTCAATTTAAATACCAATTTACTCCCAATTTGATTCTAACAGCGAATCAATTTGTAGGAAATGAAGCACCAGACTATGAACGAAAACAAACCAGGTTATACAATAATACAATTGTAGAATGGAAAGTTTTAGATTGGTTGTCATTTGCTATGTCTGGGGACATTGGAGCACAAAAGACAAAAGAATCTTTATCCTATGAACCATGGTGGAAAGAAATCAATCCTGTTTTGCCAATGTATATCAGCAGGGAGTCTAGAGTTTATAACCAATGGTATCACGGCACTTTTTGGACAAGTTTTCGGTATGAAGATATTTTTAGGCTTAGTTTACGTTTAGAACGATTTTATGATCCAAAACAAGTGTTAGCACCAACATATACCAGAAATGGTTTTTTAACTAATGGATATACGATCACTTTTGATTTATTAAATTGGTTACCTGGACTTTTACGTTTCGAAGCCATCCAAAGAGAATCGATGGATCCTGTTTTTGAAACAGATAATAACAAAAGGACTAGAGTAGAGCGATTGTTTGTGGTCGCGGCAACAGTTAGGATATAAAAAAAAACCTCTGGAAATTGTTTCCAGAGGTTAGTTCTACACTCTACTTACTTTTTTATGATAAGTTCTATTTAAGTCTTTTTCCGTTTTTTAGAGGGTTTTTTCTTCTTCTTGGAAGGAGAATCATTATCGTCATCATCTTCTTCTAAAGGTTCTTCACTCAGTTCGTTCACAAAATCTAGAAATGGAATGTGTTTTTTGTGACTCATTTCTTCTAATTCTTTTGCATCTGGTTTTCTTTCCCCAACTACAACTAAGTAAAGCGAAGGTAGGATGGTTAAAACGAGGCACATAGCGGAAAATAATCCACCTACAATCACCGTTGCCAATGGTCTTTGTACGTCTGATCCTACTCCTGTTCCCAAAGTTGCAGGAATTAATCCGAGTAACGCAAGTAACATGGTCATAAGCATTGGACGTAACTGAATGACTGCAGCTTTTTTAACTGCTGCCTTCGTTGAGATATCTGGTTCTTCTATGAGTAGATGGTTGGTTCTTGAAACGAATAATACCCCTGCCATGGTTGCAATTCCAAAGAGTGAAATAAAACCAACTCCACCTGATACGTTGAAGTAATACCCTCGAAGTAATAATGCATAAATTCCTCCAAGTAAGGAAAGAGGAATACATGCAAGTGCAACATAAACATACTTTAAGTTACGATACAACAAATACAATACTCCGAATATGATGAGGATTGTAATGGGGATGACAATTGCTAATTTTTTCCCTACCCTTGAAAGGTTTTCGTATTGTCCCCCAAATCGGATTTCGTAACCGTCTGGTAGTTTGATTTTTTTCTTAACACGTTTTTGGAGTTCAGAAACAAATCCACCTTGGTCTCGACCTCGAATGTTTGTTCTAACCGTAACAACCCGGCGGCCTTCTTGTCTGAAGATCATTGTTGGTCCATCAATCACTTCAATATCTGCTAACTGTGATAATGGGATCCTTTCTCCTTTGGGAGAGATGATTGGCATATTCTCAATCGCTTGTTTTGATGCACGGTAATCTTTTGAAAATCGAACAACAATACCAAAACGTGCAGGAGTTTTTGGCGGAATGTCGGAAGGACCTTCATACAAAGTGCTGATTCTTTGCATCCCAATCGCAGCTTCAATCATTTGTTGGATATCGATTACATTGATACCAAAACGTGCAGCAGCTTCGCGATTGATATTGATTGTTAACTGAGGACTTTCCGCTTCTTGTTCGATACCATATTCACTGGCACCTTTCATTTCTTTGATTTCTTTTAAAACTTCATTACCGATCCCACGCATGATTTTTAAATCATTTCCTGAAACAAACACTGCAAGGTCGGCAATTGTACCCATGATTGCTTCGGACAAGTTGTCCATAATCGGTTGCGAAAAACTGATCCTTGCACCTGGTAAAGTGGCTTCCAGATCATTTTTCATTCTGAGTAATAATTCTTGTTTGGTGATCTTTTCTTTCCACTTATTATAGTCTTTTAAACCAATCAATACTTCCAGTCGGTTTGGTGGAAGTGGATCTGTTCCATCATCATTCCTACCTAACTGGGAAATGACTACGCTGACTTGTTCATTTTTATAGATCGTTTGTCTGATCTTTGGCATAAACTTGCGAGCTTCTGGAAGTGAAATCCCTACTGGAAAAAAGATACGAATGTTAAATCCACCTTCGTCCATTTCTGGTAAAAATTCCGTTCCCAAGGTAAACATACCAATGGCTAAGAAGATGGTCACAACACTGAAAGTATAACGAACTGCTTTTTTCGAACGATTGACAATGAATTCAATGAGGTTTTTGTATTTTCCTTCGATCCAATCATAAAATGGATTGTGCCATTCGATTGGTCCTGGATTTGCCGATTCAAAATAATGTTTATAGATGATCGACATGATCACAGGGATCACTGCCATTGCGAAGATGAGTGCTCCTAATATCGCAAAGGAAATCGTAAACGCCATTGGTTTGAATAATCGACCTTCGATTCGTTCAAACGAGAATATTGGAAGATATGCTAAGATGATGATTAAGATAGAAAATAGAATTTCTGTTCCAACTTCAGATGCAGCATCTCTTGTAAATGCGAGGATTCCATGTGATTTTTCTTCAGGTGTGGCATCACGATAACGTCGCATGATATTTTCCACCATGATGACGGCACCATCAACGATAATACCAAAGTCAATTGCACCTAACGAAAGTAAACTTGCCGGAATTCCAGACATGTTCATGAGTAAAAATGCAAACAACATCGCAAATGGAATTGTTGCAACAACGACAAGACTTGCCCTAACACTTCCGATAAAGAAAATTAAAACTAAACTTACGACAACAACACCTTCAACCAATGTTTTTCCAATTGTTCGAAGAGTATAATTTACTAGATCTGTTCTGTCATAAGTGTTACGAAGTTGAACTCCTTTCGGAAGGTAGTTTTCATTGATTTCTTTGACTTTTTCACGGATACGTTCACCCATCTCATTGGGATCACCCCATCGTCTCATCGCCACCAAACCTTGGACAGATGAGTCAACATCAATTAAACCTTCTTCTTCGTTTTGGACTGTATAACCCAAAACCCCACTTGGAATCGGATGAGAAATTTCGACCGAACCCAAATCACGGATAAAAACAGGAACTCCATTCACAGTTTTTACTACGATGTTTTCAATGTGTTTAGGATCCCGAATGGCTCCAAGAGAACGGATAGGAAAACCTTGTTCCCCTTGGAGGAGTAAATTCCCTCCAGTATTTAAGTTATTCTCTTGAATAGCTTTGATCACATCACCGATTGTTAATTTAAAACGAATCAGTTTGTCAGGTGACGTTACAACATGATATTGTTTGGGTAATCCACCGAACGTAACAACATCCGCAATCCCAGGAATTTGTAACATTTTTGGCATCACAATCCAATCTTGGATGGTTCGTAATTCCATTGGGGTGTGATTCTCGGAAGATTCTAAAACATATCGATAAATTTCACCCACAGGTGAACTCATGGGTCCTAATGCAGGGTGTACATCTTCTGGAATGTCAGCATCCGCGACACGTTCCATAAGTCTCATACGTGCAAAATAATCATCAGTTCCATCTTCAAAAACAAATTGGAATACAACGAGACCATTGATCGTTCTTGAACGTCGCACCGCAACCTTCGGGATAGCGTTTAATACGCGTTCTATGGGAAGAGTTACCCTTTCTTCAACTTCTACTGCTGCTTTCCCAGGAAATTTAGCAATCAATCGAACTTGTGTGTCAGCGATGTCGGAATATGCTTCTTTACGAATGTCTATCCATGCCCAAATTCCAAATAATACAGCAACAATTGCTGCAATAATTGTGGTAATTCGATTTTTAAGTGCTGTTTCAATAAAATCTTTAATCATGATACTCCCTCGTATTGAAGAGGTAACCCATTTGTAGCAAAAGCTGAGGGTTTCTATAATCGCCTTGTCCAACTCCTCCACCTAACTGTAGGAAGAAGTTTCCAAGTAAAAAGTCGTAGGTAACTCCAATATATCTTTGAGTTAAATGAACTCTTTGTCTCTCTCTACTTTCGTATTCGAGATACGTAGCCACATTGGAATCGATGGAGTTAATATAGGAACGAATGAGCAAATCTTCCTGTGTTGGATCTCTTCTATTGTATCCAGGAATATTGACTCCTGTTGGGTATGAGGATTGACCACCACGGCCCACTTCGGGAGCAAATGGATTTACTTCAAAATAACCACCTACAATTGAGATACTGTGAGTGATTACAGGTGTTTTCCAGAAGGTATAACCTAAATCGATTTGGCCACCTTTCCATTGTGGTCCCCATACACCACCAGACCCTCGTAATACGATGTCTTTCCAGTAATAACCTAAATTAAAATTTATACTCGCAGGAGAACCAATCGAGGCACCATAAACCCAAAAATTAGTCGATTTAGGTAATCGTTTTTCATCTAAACTATTTTGATCCAATTTTTCATCGTCACCAAATGCAGATTCATTGGGTTTAGAAGGAGTCCATTCCGGTTTGATTTCATTCCCATTTTTATCTTTTGGATAAGGAGAAGATTGAGAATATAAATTAGTTCCTAGTACAGAAAGAAATAAAAGACTGAGGATTATATGCTTCATCTTAGAAACCAAAACTGAGACCTTTTAACAATATGGAACCTTGAATCGCTACTTTTTCACCAGGAGAAAGTCCTTCGATAATATTCACTCGTTCTTTTGTTGAGATTCCCAAAACAACTTCACGTCTTTTGAATGTTAATGGTTTTTCTTCGACAAACACGTAGTTTTTACCTTCAACAGTTACGATTGCTGTATAAGGTAATACAACACTATCTCCACCAGTTTGTTCAGGGAATTTTACAACACCAAACATACCTGGTTTTAATCTGTATTTTTCGTTCACTACGATGATACGCATTTTTGCAGTTCTAGTTAATGGGTCTACGTTATCCCCAATGGCTTCTGCTGTTCCAATAAACTCTTCGTCAGGGAAGGAGGCAAAAACCACTTTTACCTTTCTTCCTTTTTTTAAGGTAGAAATTTGAGATTCAGGAACATCCGTAATGATCCATGCCTTTAAACTTCCTGCAGTACTTAACTCACTTGGATTTAATCCTTGCGCACGAAGTTTTCCTTCGAATTCTGCAAGTTCCGCTGCATCGTTTCCAGCATCAGTTTCAGATTCTACCAAGTCTTTTTCTGTAGCAACTCGGTGAACAAACATATCCTTAATACGATTTAGGTTTTTATTGGACCTGTGGAGTTTGTTTTTTGCATGGACATAACCAACATACAAATCGTTTAACTCTGCTGATTCGAAGAGAATGATTCTTGCTCCATTACTCACTGAAGGAGAAGTGGAAGCAATTAGCCTTGCAGGTGCTTCTAAACTTACAAACTCTCCACCACCACCAATGACTGTTGATCTAACGATCTCAAGGCCTGGGCTATTGGGTTTAAATTCAATTCGCAATCCATCATCAAATACTTCAGCTTTTTCAGGATGTTTGTGAGCAGGTTTTGCACTTTTGGAAAACACCAAAAACAAAACAGCGATAACAATTAATACAACTCCAGAAATCAGGAGGATTTTTGCTTTTTGATTTAACGATTTTAAGGTAACTAACATTTTATTCCTCAGATTTTGGATAAGTTTGGTTTTCGGACTTGGGGATGAAGATTCCTTTTCCCACTGCATAATTTACATTTTCAATGGCTTCCATACGATCAGTTTGGAGTTTTAACATCTCAACAACACTTGATCGGTATGTTTCAAAGAAGTCTGCGAACTCTAGGATCGTGATGTATTTCTTTTCATAACTCATAATCATATCCAAAGATAAACTCCCGTAATCCTTGATATAAGCATCGATGAATCGTTTGTATAAAGCGTCTTTGATACGAGCCGATTGGTAAGCAACCGCTACTTCGTTTTCCACTTCTAAGATATTGTTCTTTAGTTCTTGTTTACGGACTAAAATTGCTTTTTCTGCTGCTTGGATATTCCCTTGGTTACGATCAAATAATGGAACTGTTAACTGTGCAGTTACCCCCCAATAATTTTGAAATGCTGTTCCACCTCTGTTATATACAGGACCAAAGGATAAATCAGGAATTGCATTTGCGTATTGGAGTTCTAGATTTGCTTCTTCATAACGTAATGTTTGTAATGCTTTTTTAAGGTCAGGTCGATTCTCACGAGCAATCTCAACTAAATCTTCGAGTTTTACATTATTTGGTACAATGGAATCTAATTGTTTTTCATTGATTTTAGGAGAAAATTCAACCCTAGCATCTCGATACATATCATCATTGAGTAGTACTTTTAATTCAGCTTCTCTTTCGTAGACTTTAATTGCTAAGTCTTCTCTCTCTTTTTTCAGAAAGAATAATAATGCTTTAAGGCGTAAGTGTTCTGCTTGTAACAGAGCCCTTCGTTTGTAAGCAAGTTCGGAAGACTCTACTGTTTTTTCGATGGAAGCAATACTTTGGTCATAAAAAACCACAGCCTTCTTATAGAAATAAATTGTATAAAAAGTCCTTCTGAGTTTTGTAATGAGTGCTCTTGTTAAGTCATAAAATTCTTGTTCAGAAATTTTCGCATTGAGTTCTGCGACTTTTACTCGTTTATCAATTTTTCCACCTAGCAAAAATACTTGTTGTACTTGGACAACAGATTGACCCGAACGAGTTGTATCAAAATACCTTTGAGTAGGTTCCGCATAAATACTTTGGTCAATAGCAATGTTAGGGTTTGCATATAACCCTGCTTGTAAAATTCCAGCTTTTTTAACATCGATTTGGAAACGTGATGCGATGAGGAGTAAGTTGTTTTTCCATAACAAGGATTCAGCGGTTTCTAAATCAATGTCTCTGGTATATTTTTGGTCATCTGGGTACAAACTAGATCCAAGGGAAGTCCTTGGGTTTTCATCCGTTAGTTGTCTCCTGAGAGCCTCACTTGCTTGTGCGACTTTCATTTCTTCTGAAAGAATGGATGTCACAAAGAGAAGCGAAAGGTAGATGCCGATTTTGTAATAAACGTTCATAAGTTACCAAATTTTTAAAATTCTTGAGTGCAACGAATACAGGTATACCTTACTTGTTAGGTGGTCTACTTCCGGATTCGTAAGTGCCGAATAAGGTTTAAGCGAGAGAAATAGGGGGAGGAATGTTGAGAAGTAGAGAAGAAAGTAAGTTGGGAATCAATTTCCCGATAGAAAGTAAGTCAAAGTAAGAAATGATTAAATCATCTGAGAGATCATAATTCTTATAATCATTGATAAAATCTAAAAAGTCAGCTCTTGTGCGACTGAGTGTTGCATTATCATCAATCGAAGTGATCTGAGGTAAGTCAATCGCTGTGTCCTCAGGCGTTTCCAAGGCATTGGCATAGGATTTTTTGATGTGTTGGAGGTTTGCTTCAAAATATTGGGAAACAGCGTCTGATGTGCTATCAAATGGGAAACCTACGGTTGCCACAAGTAGCAATGCAATCAGTTTGTTTGACCAGTTCCCCGTCATAATGTCCACGTATTCCTATCGAACTCTGTACTCAATCTTAAAATGGGAGGTGATTCTAATGAATGTGCAATGGATTTCACATTCTGCGCAATCGTTAGTGGATGGGACGAAAAAGAATGCAAAAAAAAGACTGCCCAGAGCGCGAAACCACTCTGGTACAGTCGGTTGAGTTTTGGCAAATGAGAAACAATTCTAATGGAATAATAAAAACATCCTGTGCCCCTAACGGGACACAGGTTAAAGCGGTAGAGAGGAGTTATACGGGTGGAGGTAAATTTAGATATTGGTAGGAAAGGAGCTTTGAATTCCATTGAGTGGATTCAGATGCATCTTGGGTGACTGCGAAGGCCCAAAATCCAGTGATTCCCTTTCCATTCCAAGTGAGGATGTCTTCTAAATCTTTTGTGCCAGTCCCTTCTTCTGAAGTTGTATTTTGGCTCACAAGGAAGTGAGATCCCGAAAGTTGGGATTTCCCTGTCACTCGGCTGGATTTTGCCCCGCGAGTGCGTACCAAAACATTTTCTTCCGAAAGGAATGCACTGCCCAGAGAGATTGTTAGGAGAGTGACTCCCACGATTTTTGTAATCTTTCTGAACATAGTTACAGTTTAGACCATCTCTGATTAAAATCTAGCATTTTTTTGGCCATTGCTTACCAAATAAGCAGAACGACCAAAAAAAATATCCATTCGAAGTGGTTTGTCTCTGTTTAGAGCACTTTCCCAGGGTTCAAAATCCCTTTGGGGTCAAAAGCCAATTTGATTGCCTTCATGGTGTCCAATTCCCCTTGGGAACGTGAAAATCCCAAATAATCTTTTTTGAGGAGACCAATACCATGTTCAGCAGAGATGGATCCTTTGAATTTTTGGATGAGTTGGAACATCTCAGGGTCCACTTGTTTGCATTGTTTGAAGAATTCTTCATCCGAGAGGTCTTTTGGTTTCACTATGTTTAGGTGAAGGTTCCCATCTCCAATATGACCAAAAAGGGCAATGGAAAATCCCTGGTATTTTTGGGAAAGAAGGGCAGTCATTTCTCCTAAAAATGCCTCCATATTTCGGAGTGGGAGGGAGATATCATTTTTGTGAACCGTATACGCAAGAGAAAGTGATTCCGAAATCCCTTCTCTATACTTCCAAAAGGTTTCGTTTTGCCTTGAGTTTTGGGCAATGGAACCATCAGTGATGAGTTCTTTTTCCGTGATGGATTCTAAAATGGAATAGAGTTTTTCTTCATCGGTTTCATTATTGACTTCGAATTCCATTAGCACATAATACTTGCTAGGTGCCTGGAATGGGTCTGGAACACCTAAGTGTTCTTTTACTTTATCCAAACAGTAATCAGTTAAAAATTCAAACGCTAACAAAGGTAAATCGAAGTTATGAGTTTCTTTGAAAATCTCTAAGATGTTTTTGTATTCTGGGACTGCCAAAAAAATCACACGAATGTCTTTAGGAGGTTTGGTGAGTTTGACAACTGCTTCTGTGATGATACCAAGAGTTCCTTCCGAACCAATGAATAAATGTTTTAGATCATATCCAGTATTGTTTTTTAATATTTCTCCGTTAAAACGAAATACTTCCCCTTTGCCAGTAACAACAGTTAGTCCTAAGATCCAATCTCGGATGAGTCCATACCGTACAACTCGAACACCACCAGCGTTTGTTGCAATGTTTCCGCCGATATGGCTTGATCCAGTCGCTGCAAAATCAACTGGGAAATAAAAGCCTCTTTCTTCAGCTTCTTTGTGAAGATTTTTTGTGATCATCCCAGCTTGGATGTGTAAGGTGCCAAGAAATGGATCAAAGTCCATCACCTGGTTCATTTTGGACATTGATATGACAATTTCTCCGTCTTTTGCAACTGCACCACCAGCATAACCAGTCCTTCCACCAGATGGGACAATGGAGATTCCATTTTGGTAAGCATACGAAACAATAGATGCCACATCTTCTGTAGATTCAGGAAAGACTAAAACTTGGTAATTTGGAGGGTATACTTTTGTGCGATCGGTTCCATAAGAATCGAATAAAGCATCATCCATGGTTCCATCGTTTTTTTGGATGACTTTTTTTTCTCCAATGAGTTTTCCTAGTTCTGTTTTTGTTTTTGTAAAATCCATTTTGGTTCCTTTAGATATCTACCATATCAATTTGTGAATTCACAGCAGGATCATCATCTCCTGGTGTGAGTCTCGTATAACTTCCGTCTGATTCCAATACTCGCGCTTGTGTATTGTCCCTGAGGAGTAATTCTAGTATTTTTGCGATTCGTTTTTTATGTTTATCTTGTAAGATTGGAAACATCACTTCAATCCGGCGAAGGAAGTTTCTTGGCATACAATCTGCAGAAGCTAAGTACACTTCTGGTTTCCCACCATTTTCAAAACTATAAATTCTGGAATGTTCCAAATACCTACCAACAATCGAACGAACATTTATACGATCGGAAACACCTGGAATTCCTGGTCGTAAACAACAAATTCCTCTGATAATCAAATCGATTTTGACACCTGCTTGGGATGCTTCATAAAGTTTCAAAATCACATCTGGGTCAACAAGTGAGTTCATTTTGAAAATGACACGAGCTTGTTTTCCTGATTTTGCGTTGTCAGTTTCTCTTTGGATGAGTCGTAAAAACTCTTCCTTGAGAAATGTCGGTGCCGCATAAATTTTAGAGAGCCTAGGCATTTTGCCTGAACTTGTGATTGTGTTAAAGAGAATGGCCACATCTTCTGTGATCTCAGGATTTGCTGTGAACAAACTAATATCAGTATAATACCTTGCAGTTGTTGAGTTATAATTCCCTGTTCCCAGATGGACATAACGGTTTAGTTTGTCTTCTTCTCTACGAACAATGAGTAACATCTTACAATGGATTTTAAGACCCACGACTCCATAAACAACATGAACACCACTGTCTTCTAATTTTTTTGCCCAACGGATGTTCCTTTCTTCATCAAATCGAGCTTTTAGTTCCACAAGTACGGTTACCTGTTTTCCATTCTCGGCTGCTTCACCTAAGTATTGTATAATGGGAGAATCTCCTGAAGTTCGGTACAATGTCATTTTGATCGCAAGAACTTTTGGGTCTTGGCTTGCAATCTTTAACATGTCTTCTATCGATTTAAAACTTTCATACGGGTGATGGAGTAAGTGATCGTTTTTTCGAATTTCTGAAAAAATCGATTCACTTTTTTTGGCTGCAAAACCGGATTTTGGAACTGGATAGGAATACTTTAAATGGCTTGTTTTTTCCAAACTTTGGAAAAACATCATATCGTTTAAACTGAGTAAGGTGGGGATCTCCATTACTTGGTACTCTTCGAGTTCCAACAAACCACGGAGTAACTCTTTGATATGACCTGCACCAGAGTGGACATCCAAACGAACAGCATCACCCCACATTCTGTTTTTTAATTCGTTTTTCATAGTGGTGAGAAGGTCACCAATGTTTTGTTCTTCATTGATTGAGATATCTGCATCTCTTACAATTTTAAAGGTATGAATTTGTTTTACATTCATCCCATAAAACAAGTCACCTAAATGGAGTTTAATGATCTCTTCGAGAGGGAAATACCTTCTGGTATCGGACTCATTATTTGGAGGCAATTGCAAAAAGCGAGGTAAAACACTTGGCACCTGAACAATTGCAAACAATTCCTTTATTTTGTTTTTGTCATCGTCTGAATACAATGTGATCCCAAGATTCAAAGTTCGATTGAGAATATGGGGAAAAGGGTGAGAAGGATCAATCGCAAGTGGAGTGAGAATGGATGATACTTCGCGTTTGTAATAATTTTTCACAAACTGAATGTCATCACCTGCAAGTTCACTTGGATCTTGTACGACCACAATTTTGTTTTGTTTTAATTCTACTAAGATGTCATCAAGAGATTCGTATTGTTTTTTAACGAATTGACCAACTTTCGAATAAAGTTCTGCGATGGTTTCTGAAGTTCTTTTTCCATTGAGGCTTTTTTCTTCGATTCCCGCATTTTTCAAATTGAGAAGGCCCGCCACACGCACCATAAAAAACTCATCCAAATTGGATTCAGTGATGCATAAAAATTTAAGGCGTTCGAGGAGTGGATTTTCTTTATCAAAGGATTCTTCGAGTACACGGTAATTGAAGTCGATCCAGGAAAGTTCGCGGTCGAAAAAGATATTTTGGTTCCCCATTTCTATTTTTTCTGTAGGGTTAGCAGTCATAATTCTAGGATTTGGGAAGGAAAAAATTCTGTAAATTCCTAATCCTTTTGTAGAATTCGACGACACTAGATTCAGAGGGATTTGGGACGATATGCCAGCATACACCATGCCGGGTCTGATGACCGGGCAAAACACAAACGATATCGTTAAAAAATTGGTCGAATTGGAACGCCGGCCCATCAAACGATGGGAGACCGAAAATGAATATGCCAAAATGCAGATTCAGATTTGGGGAGAGGTCAAAAATCTAACGACCAACTTACAAACCAAAACCAGAGCCCTTGTTTCGTTTACAGCTCCATTTGCTACCAAATCCGTGTCCTCTTCTGTGGAAGGAGTGATCACAGGGGAAGCATCCCGTGCTGCCAAGTCGGGAAATCGCGCACTTGAAATCATTGAAATGGCAAGTAAACACCAGTTATCTGGTGTTGAAATTGATACAGACATTCGACTTCCCGAAGGAAGTTTTACCGTGTATTCTGGTAAATCGAAAGAGACAGTGACATTCCCGGGTGGAGGTCTATCTGATCTAACGAGTGCCATTAAGAATATGGCTGGTAGCCTTGTCGAAACATCCGTTATCAAAATTGATAAAGACTCATCTATTATTACTTTAACATCCGTTAAAACAGGCAAAAAAAACGAACTTCAGTTTTCTGATCCCAATGGAATATTGAAACTCGCTGGACTTGTTGGCGAAAACAAAGCTGCTTCCGAAGATACAAAACAATTGCTTTCTCTGGATGGAACGAAGGCCAAGGTTTGGGACCTATCAAAATTTAAAAAATCAGAATTAGAAACTGAAAAAATCGCACAAACAGAAGAAGGAATTTTTCTAAAACCAGACACTGCCTATACAATTCCCATTGCGGTTACCGAAATCAAGGAACGTGCTTACTTGGAAGTGGAAGTGATCGGAGAAGCGCCTGCTGTGATGGAGATGGGGATGAGTTTTGAGAAAGAAGGAAGTGTGCGTAACAAATTCCTTCCGATTAACAAAACTGAATTCAAGTATATTTTCCAAGCAGGTGATTTTGCGAGTGATAAAAACCTCACAGGGATCATTGTTTCGAATGCGGCGACAACTCCGATCCAAATCAAATCGGTTACACTTGTGACTCCGCAAGCGCCTGGAACTGCCGAACCTTTAAAAGTATTACAAGAAGCAAAAGATCTCAAAATCAAAATTGATGGTGTTGAGATCACTCGTGAAACCAACGATGGAATCGCAGATGTATTAGAAGGGATCTCGTTTAATGTGCATAAGGTGACAGAAGAACCTGTGACTTTAAAAATCCATGTAGATCATGCCAAAGGTTCTGCTCTGATCAAAGAATGGGTAGATGCTTATAATGATCTCATGAAGTTCTCCAAAGAAGTGACTTCGGTTGAAAAAAATGGAAAAATTTCTGATAAAAAAGAAAGTGATGATTCTAAAGCAGCTGATATTTCCAGGGATTTTTGGGATAATAAATCCAAATCTGGGCTTCTTGCTGGTGAAAACTCAATTTTACGATTAATTGCTTCTTTGAAAACAACAGCTAACTCGTATTATCCTGCTACGAAAGAAAATGGATTTCGTGTATTGACTGACATTGGGATTTCGACAGGTGCTGTTGGATCCAACTGGGAAAAAATCCAAGATGGTTTGTTACAAATTGACCAAGAAAAACTCATAGCTGTATTATCTGAAAATCCAGATGGAGTTAGAGATTTGTTTGCATCTGATCCGAATAATGATGCGAAGATGGAAGAGGGAGTTGGGATTCGACTACTCGAAATTCTAAAACCTTATAACCAATATGCTTCTGGTATTGTGACAAGTAAGGTAAAACTCTTAGAAGAAAGTGTTGCTGGAAATAATAAAAAAATCAAAGAACATGAATCCCATCTAATCAGTTTTGAAGCCAAATTAAAACAAAGATTTCTCTACATGGAACAAGGTGTAGGAAAAAACAAATCAGTTGGGAACTATTTACAGAATAATATGTTTAGAGGGAACGGTGGAGAATGATGAATATTTATATCAATGAACAACAATTAGATACTAAATTGGATGGAGAAACCAACCTCGGCCAAGTGTTCGATCAAATTCAAAAATGGATCGAATCAAATGGTAAATACTTACGCCATTTTACAGTGAATGGAAAAGAATTAAATAGGTCAGACCTTGACTCTGTTGGTATTGAAGATACAGAACGATTGGATTTATATGTTGGTGAAGAATTGGATGTTATTGAGGATAGCTTAGTCGAAGTAGATAATTACGTAGACAAAGTGGGTTCTACTCTTGTGGGTCGTGATTCCTTAACTGAAAAAGAAGCTGAGGATTTGAAAGAAGGTATCCCATGGATCATTTCTATGATTCGCACAACAACAAAACTGCTCAACCTCAATCTAAACCTCATCCAACCGATGGGAAAAGGAAAAAACGTAGAAGAAATCCTTGAATCCTTACACAGCGGTTCACTTGCTCTAGATTCCACAAAGGCGATCGAATCATTTTTAGAAGACCTTCGTGATGTAAAATTGTTTTTGATGGACTTAAGCACAAGACTTGCCGTGATGCGATTGGATGAATCCGAACTGATCGAAATCATTTCTAAATTTGTAGACCAAAAAGACAAAGTGATCAAAGACTTTATGTTAGTGAATGAAAACTTTCAATCGGGAAAAGATCATTTAGCATCAGAAATCTTAAATGATGCGGTTGGTCGTTTAACGGGTCTTATGTCGGCACTTGTTTCCATCCAAACTCGTCATACAGAGTTAAATTGGCAAGAATTGTCGTTTGAGGATAAAAAACTTTCTGATTTAGTCGGCCAATTGAATACTACTCTTTCGAACATTGCTTCTGCGATGGAAAAAAATGATATCGTATATGCGGGTGATATTCTGGAATACGAACTTCCTGAAATTTTAGAATCGTTAGTACCATTTCTATCCTTAGTGTTAGAGAAAGTAACCGTTTAGTTTTTTTCTTTTTGGGGGATTTGGTTGGAAAGCCAATTCCCCAATCCAAATAAGATCCCGACACAAAATACAACAGTCCCCCAAATCAAATTGAGATTCCAACCTAAGGATTTTGTATACATGGGATCACCATTGGTGATGAGTCCATATCCAAATAAAATAGAACCAAGTAAAAGGAACAAAGTGGCGAGGATGGAAGACAACGAAATCATCCAACGATCTTCTGCAATCTTTCACAACATGACAAGCCATAAATCCTTCTCAAACCGTTGACAGAATCGAATATTTTCGTTTTAACATTCAGATATGGCATTATTTTTAGATTTAGATAATACAATCCTTCCATCCAAAGAAGCGTATGCATATGCAATTGAAAACTGTGCAAAGGACTGGGGAAAACGAGGATTAGGTGACAATTTCTTGGAGTTGTACGAAGTTGCTAGGAATCAGGTTAAGTCTCAACTCAAACACCATAGTTCGAATCGTTTGCGATTGTTATGTTTTAAGATGTTATGGGAGACACAGCGATCTACTCATAAGAATGGTTTTCAAACCCAAGACATCCAGGATGTGCTTTGGATGGAAGAACGGTATTATTACCATTTTCTATCCTACTATGCAGAAGAAAAAAAGAAAGAGAGCTATCTAAAATCCTTATTTCCCTTGTTGGTTTCTCTTTCGAAAGAGTTTCCAGTTTTTCTTACAACGAATGAAACCCTTCGTACGCAGTTACTTAAGATCCAAGGGTTTTTGCCAGACGAGTTTCGTTTCACACTCATCACGTCCGAAGAGGTGGGTTTTGAAAAACCCACGAAAGAGTTCTTTCAATATGTAATCAGGAAAGCGGGCGATAATCCAAAGGACTGTATCATTTTGGGAGATAGTTGGGAAGATGATATCTTGGGGGCAAACTCTCACGGAATCGCAGGCATCCATATTCCAGAGATGTGGGGAGAGGGAGATGAGGTGAATGGTTTGAGTGTAGACGAAATCTCTGCCATTCAGAAGGATCGGAACGCCAAGCCCAAAACAAATCAGGCAGATCTAGATACGAATGCCCATCCAATTTCAATTTGGCGGGCATCCAATATCGTAACTGGGTTAACGTTTGCTAGATCATGGCTTCTTCAAAGTCAAAAATAAAGTATTGTTCCAGTTGATGGTTTTGAAACTGAGTGTAAACACGAGTTTGGTGAAATAATAATACGCTAACTTTACATACACAGCGATTTTACTTTTACTACCTGATACAGAAAGGATTGGCATAAGAACTTTGTATTCAGGTTTTGTGAATCCACATTGTTTGCCAAGTTCAGCGAGCGTCGACATTTTATAATTGTTCACATGGTCCTTTGCTTCTAAGTAATGGACACCTTCTTTCATTCCTTTTAACTTCACCTTCAGATTGGCTTTTGTTAATTGGATTGGGAAGTTTGGTGTTTGTAAAAATAAAACTCCACCTGGTTTGAGGAGTCCATGTAAATAAGTGAGAAGTGAGTGTGGTTTTGGAATGTGTTCTATCACATCCCATAATGTGATGATATCAAAACTTTCTTTTGGAAGTTTCGAATCTTGTACAAGTCCTGCATACACAGTCTTCATGCCATTTTGTTCGTTCGCAAACTTGACAGCTTGTTTGGAAATCTCATACCCAACGGCAGTCCAACCTGGTTTTTCTGTCAGGACTGCTCTCACAAAAAATCCCAACCCACAACCCACATCCAAAAGATTTCCTTTGGATTCTTTTAGATACGTTTTGATAAAGTCAGCATATACGGCTCTGTGGGCATTGTCCCACCATTCCAAATCATACGTTTGTTCTGCGCCGTCCCAATACCCTTCGTAGTGTTCTTCTTGTTCATAAGAAGAATAGACATGGCCACAATTTTGGCATTCCAAAATGGGAGTTCCATTTTCATTAAAAACAGCTTTGGACTCGGTTGATTGGCAAAGGATACAAGATTTCATGTTCGATTCTGTCAGTCTAATCCTCTGGAACAAGGGTCAAACTAAAAATCCTTGATAGAACTTGCCAAGGACACTGACCAAAAAATCATTGGGTGATAAGAGAGGAACAGATGAAAATCAACTTCACCAAAATGGAAGGGATCGGAAACGACTACGTATACATTGATGCTACGAAAAACGACATCCGACTCACACCAGAACAAATCCAAAAACTATCCGACCGCAATTTTGGGATCGGTGGAGATGGAGTGATTTTCATCCGCAATTCTAACTCTGGCGAATTTCAAATGGACATGTACAATTCCGATGGAAGTTCTTCTGAAATGTGTGGGAACGGAGTCCGTTGTGTTGGTAAATTTGTATATGACCATGGTCTTACTAAAAACCAAAAACCTACCATTGAAACAGGAAAAGGGGTTCTCACTTTAGATTTAAAAACCGGATCCAATGGAAAAGTGGAAATGGTGACTGTGGATATGGGCGAACCCATTCTCAAACCTTCTCTTGTGCCAATTGTCTGGTCAGGGGAAGAACCTGTGATCAACCAAGAGATCGAAGTCCAAGGGAAAAAATATCGTTTTACTGCTGTTAGTATGGGTAACCCACATTGTGTGATTTATGTGGATGATGCGGATTCCTTCCCTGTGAGAGAAATTGGTCCCATCATTGAAAACCATCCACTCTTTCCAAGACGTGTGAATGTGGAATTTGTATCAGTCCGAGGAAAAGACCATCTTTACCAAAGGACTTGGGAAAGGGGAACGGGAGAAACTCTGGCCTGCGGAACAGGGGCGTGTGCTGTGACAGTTGCTTCCATTCTCAATGGCAAGACAGGACGATCTGTACGCATTGACCTAAGAGGTGGAACTCTCCATGTGGAATGGAAAGAAAACGGATCTGTGATGATGACAGGTCCTGCCAAAGAAGTATTTTCGGGAGAAGTTGAAATCTAAGAACTAGATTTTATTTCTTCAAATAGTCTACTTTTTGTAATTCACCCATACGCCGTTTCGTTTCTTCAGAAACGGCCAACATACCTTTGTCAAGCGGGAGGTGGGCATAGTTTTCATACTTGATCACTTCACCAAACACCACATTGATCTTTTTATACACAACCCTGCGTTTGATGTCACAAACTTCTTTGGGCATTCCCATAAAGGCACGCACAAGTGGTGGGATTGGGTAATCAGTAATGGTCTCCTCTTCGGGGATGATGACGGAAGGAAGGATGTCCACTTTGTTCCGCAAACTAAACGCAGCAAACCCAGAGTGGAATTTGGCAAGGGGAGCAGAAAAATCATTCTGCACCATGTAATCATGACCTTCTGGAAAAATCCCAAGCACATCTCCATTTTTGAAGACCTGTTGTACCTTTTTGATACTTGCCATGGAAATGTTTCCATCAATGGCCATGGGAATGGTTCCTGTTTTTTCAACGAAGTCTTTGAAGAGAGGAATCCTTGTGGTATACTCGGCCGCGATCCAAGAGATAAACCTTGGGAACACAGAACCAATCACAAACGGATCCATATCACTTCTATGATTGCATGTGAGGATGAGTTTGCCTGTTGGGACAATATTATGGTATCCGTAAACCGTTGTGTTCACAGCCAAATTAAAAAACGGAGTGACAAACTTTTTGATGTTCTCGACGTTTTTTTTGACTTGGTCTACGGTATTTTCCATTTCAATCTCCTAAAATTTTTTGCCACCAAGATTTTGAGGCATTCCCACTGCTTGGTTTTCTCGGCTCGGCATTTGGATTTTCGCCACTCATCTCTCTTGGGTCACTGGTAGGAGCATTTGGCATCCGTCTTTTCCCAAGATGGGGGCTTGGCACGGTACGTTTGATTTCCTCCAATTCTTTTTGGGCAGAAGCATTGGACTTAATAAAGGCGCGGATTTCATCCCATTGGGGATCAAAATCATTTCCATACATGGCATAATTCATTAGATCAATACGATCAAAATCGGGCATGTTCAAGATTGAAAGTGATGCCCTAACAAATTCAATCCAATTTTTATTTGGGCACTCTAGAATGAGGGAGGCCAATTCCGAAAATAATAAGGTGAGAGATAGAATCGAGTCGAAGAGACATAAGATCAAAAAAACAAACCAGAACACATCCCCATTGCCGAGAAACGTAATTCCATTTCCGGTCCAACCGAATAAGGAGAAAATTTTCAATTTATGTGAAGATTTGTTTTGCGAACCGAGTGAGGGGAAAGAAGCTTAGAGATGATGCCAAAACGAGTCTTGTTATTATTCTCTTTTTTCCTATTGTTCCAAAACTCTATGTGTTTGAAACTTTGGATTGTTTCTGCCAAATTGCGTACAACTGAAGATGCAAGGGACAACAAGTCCTACCAAAAAACGAGAAGTTTTCTGAAAGCAAAACAGTGGTTGGAATACAAATTAGACCCAGAACTTTCCAAAATCGAGTTTGAAAACCAAGACTTGGGGGAACTTCGTGGGATTGGTCTCATCAAGTGTTACGTTCCTTATGGGATCGGGGAAGTAGATGCCAATGAACATGAATTTGAATACATTGTGAAGGTAAAAGACGGTCATGCAGAGATGCAGATCAATAAAATCTTTTCCTTCATCCGCGATCCGAATGATATCATACTCAATTATGGTC
Source organism: Leptospira levettii (assembly GCF_002812085.1). NCBI lineage: Bacteria > Pseudomonadati > Spirochaetota > Leptospiria > Leptospirales > Leptospiraceae > Leptospira > Leptospira levettii. The sequence continues at coordinate 516,785 of NZ_NPDM01000001.1, read as the reverse complement.
CAAAAAATGAGAAGGTGGCGAAGGTAACCATTCGGTCCTGTTTCCGACCACTGCTTGATGACTTCTTTGAGTTTATCAAATAAAAAATAGGGATTAGTAACCGAGAGGATTTCCTACAGTGGAACCCGTGGAACCATAGGTATTGGTTCCCGTGGGTGAGTCTGTTAGACCATAGTAGTTTAAGTTTTGAGAGTTTCCATTGGGAAGGGAAGAATTGGTTGAGGAGGAAGAAGAGTTCGATGCAGAATTGGCATTGGATCTTCCATCATCTTTTAGCAAATCAAGCACATCTTGAGAATTTACCAATTTGATCTCGTTACAGGAAGAGAACACAAAACCCATCAAAACGATCCCAAACGCAAATTTCATATTCACCATTCTGACTTCATTTCCAAAACGATTCAACTCTAAATTCCGATTTTACACTAACTTATGTGATGGGATAAGAATAAATTTTTTCCTTTGATTCTCTTCCTTTGAGTTCATATTCCCCCTCAAGTTGCAGTTGGGAACGAATGGATGGTGAAATGAGGTTTGCAGTATTCTCTGTGATGAGAAGGTTTTTTTGTAACCCTTTACAAAGTCCTTCCACTCGAGATGCGGTATTCACTGTATCTCCGATCACTGTAAATTCCATTCGATTGGTAGAACCTATGTTTCCCACAAGCAAACTTCCAGTATGAATACCGATTCCCATTTTGAGTTCTGTTAAACCTTCCTTCAAAAATTGTTGGTTGAGTATATCCAAATTCCTTTGCATCTCCAATGCGGTTTGAAAGGCACGATCCGCGTGGTCTACCATGGGCATAGGTGTTCCAAATACGGCAAGGATCGCATCTCCTATGAATTTATTGATAAATCCCCCGTGGACTTCGATCGCATTACTCATTTCTTGGAAATATCGATTTAAGATATATAATACTTCTTCAGGAGTTCTTTTTTCGGAAAGTTTTGTAAAGTCTCTTAAATCGGAAAATAATATTGTGGCATCAACAACTTTACCACCAAGACTATGTTCGTTGGAAAGCAGATAATCCCTTACACGAGGGTCAACAATTCTACCAAATGTATCTTTGATCCTTTCTCTTTCCGCTAGTCCTTCTGCCATTTCATTGACAGCGTCTCCTAAAAGTCCAAGTTCGTCAGAACTAAAAATCGTAACTCTTGTATCAAATTTTTGTTCTTTGATGAGTTCCGTTGCCTCTTCTATTTGGTTGAGTGGGTGTTGTAGGCTGATGGCAAATGTGACAGAGAAAACAAAAGAAAAAAATAACATGATTGCGATCACTTCAAACAAAACATCTGTATGAACTAACTCATGTAATTGGAATATATTATGGTTTGTTCGTTGTAACAATCCAAAGACCAACAAAATGATTGGGAATAAAGTAGAAGCGGTCCAAAAGATAATTTGTTTTGTGACAATCGAAAACTGTTTTCCTTTGGCATATTTTCCAAGACCACCTTCTGGAAACACACAAGGGATGATTAATTTTCGATTTAAATAGTTGGTTGTTGCATAAGAAAATGCAAATGCAAAGAGTCCCCAAAATGCAAACAAAATAGTAACAGTAATGATACTTTGAGGGGGTGAGGATGGAAACAAAGTATCGATTCGATATACCGATAAAAATGTGGACAATTCCCATCCAGTAAATCCAAACAAACTGATGATGAGAGGAGAGTGTACAATTCGATGGCGTGCTCTTTCTTCCGATAAATAATTACATTTATTTCGTTTGAATAGGTAGTTTGAAACGGGAAGGCTATAAAAAAACAAAATGACAGTGATGATAGGAAATGGAGCCCATGTTAACGCAAGTAAGGTGAAGTCTTGTGTTGTTTGTGTCGCTTCAAACAAGACTAAAAACCTTTCTGGTAAAAAAACATTACTAGTGTAATTTGCAAAAAGTAATGTAAATAAACAGGCTGAAAAAGGAACTATAAAATAAATCAAAAGAAAGGCAAGGAATTGAAGTCTCTGTTTTGTTTCCATGAGTTTCTAATATAACTTACCGATGGATCTTTTTCAATGTTCTTTTTGTTAGGATTCTTTGTACTTGGATGTGTTTTGCATCTGTAAGGGGAAAAAATAAAAAAACAATCGAACCCAAGATAAAGAAAAAACCAACTCCTGGACCAAAAATCATAGCAAGGCGAAATCCTACTTCACTTGATTGTTCGGTAAGTCCATTTTGAAAACCAATGAAATCGAGTAAAAAACCCGTGAGTGCGATTCCAAAGGCTTGGGAAAATTTTACACCCATCTTCCAAAGTCCAAAATAGAGGCCTTCCCGTTTTTCACCCGTTTTGTATTCATCATAGTCGACAACATCTGTTAGGATGGAATCCATAATGAGAATGGATCCAGCAAAGATCCCTCCAAAAAAAGCTGCGATGAGAGGGGGCCTTAGTTCTCCATAAGGGAATAAGGGATACACAATTACCGTTAGAAGGCCTAGTCCAAATACACCGAAAAATGCAGGGATTTTTTTCCCTATCCTTTTGGAGATCCAAACCCAAAAACCAATGGATAACATGAGTACAAGAAAAAAAGGCAATAAGATATTGATGACTACCTGGGATTCCTTTAGGCCCAATCGGTATTCATAATAGTACAAGGCAATTGCGGAGTTAAACGTTCTTCCAATCGTTGCTATCACAAAAGCAAATAATAATATGAGAAACATTTTGTTTTTTAAGACAGAACCAAATGACATAAAGAATGGGAGTTGTTTCGTTTTGTCAGATTGGATTGTATCTTTTCCCTTTGTCACTAAAAAGGTGATGACTGAAGATACAAGGATTACGAGAGAAACTATTTCCCCAGCTACAGTCCGTGAGGTGATGATGTTTTCCTTGGCACTTTCATCACCTAGAGATTGTAAGATGGCAGCTGGTACAATCATTCCAATTAACATTCCAATGTTACTAAAGAATAACCTCCAACCAAACACAGAAGTTCGTTCGTTTCGTTCAAAACTTAGTTCTCCACCAAGTGCAATATGAGGAACTGAGATAATTGTCATCGCTGTATTTACTAAAAGATAAACACTGAGTAAATATGAAAATTTACCCAGTTGGGAAGAAATGGATGGGGGCGAAAAAAGTAAAAGAACTGATATGGATAATAAAATTCCACCAATGAAGATATAAGGTCTTCGTCTTCCAAAACGAGTGATGGTATGGTCAGAAATCCGGCCCATGAGTGGGTCACTAATTGCATCCCAAATCACTGAAATTGACAATGCAATTCCTGCTAAACTGGAATTGAGTCCTACAATCTCTGTATAGTATTTGAGAAGATAAATTTGAGTAAAAAGTTGAACGGCTGTTATGCCAGTCTCTGCAAACCCATATCCCATTTTAATGGGAAGTTTTAGTTTAGAATGGTTCATTCATGTTTCCAAGTATTTGACGGTCGAAACCACGTTTTTTGGGAAATAAATTGGCTTTTAGAAACAAAAGGAGAATGCTTTTTTAATCTTTTTCAAACTTGTTCATTCTGTTTCATAAGAGATTCGAATGATAGAAATGTCATCAATGACTTGGCCAATCGAATCAATTTCACTAATAATGGATTCTAATTTTCCTTTTGTGTTTTCCACAATTTCTAAAAAAATTTCATCTTCTGAGAGAACTTCCCACTCTCCTTCATCATTTTTGGTGAGAAGGTCATCTTTTCCATCTGATCCAATGAATAGTACGTCATTGGGTTGGAGTTGGAATTCATTGACCTCTTTTATGGGGAGGGCTCCTAGTGTGCCTAGTTTGCGATAGGATACAATGGGATATAAAAAGTTGGCTTTACCATTTCGCAGTAGTACGATCATGGGGTGTTCTGCATTCAGAAAAAACAATTTTCCTGTTTTTTCTTCGATGAGACCCATACTTAAGGAAACTAACATCGTTCCATCAAAGGTCTCAAAAATCAATTGCAGTTCTTGTAAATTGGACCTTAGCCAGTCTTCAGGACTTTGGTTTTTAAAACCAGGATCTGTTTTTGTTCGTTGAACGATGGATTGGAATACAGATCCAAATACCAGTGCTCCGCCAGCACCTTGCATGGATTTTCCCATTGCATCAGCATTTACAAACAAAAGGTATTTTTGTTCGTTTAGATAAATTGTGTGAGAGATATTAATATCCCCACCAATTTCATATTTCTGATTTTTAAATTCAAAAGACTTTTTTTGGCGAAGGAAATGATTCACCAAAAACTGTTTGCTTTTCGTATCCTGGATGGTAAATGGATTTAATAATTGGTAAATTAAGTAATAATCACCATCTTGTTGCACCTTTAATTTGCTAATATCAATTAAGGATTGGTTTAATTCATCAGTACGAAGTGTAACTTTTTCTTCTAATCCTTCGTTTAGATTTCGAATCTCAGCATACATATTTTTAAGGGTGCCAATGACAGAATTTAAATAGAACGCTTGTTTTGCGAAATCATCACTGGATTTTGGAGTAACAATGACATCAAAATTTCCTTTGGCAAGTTCCCCGAGCGAACGACTTGTTTCATTCAAACCCTCATTCACTGATTTTGCGACTACATAGGAACAAACGATTAGAGGGATGATGAATATAAAGGAAACAGTCACTATGGGAATCATTGGATCTTTGACTGCAATTTCACCAGTTGCCAAGGAATATAAAATATAAGAAAAAATCACAAAGGGAAGGGCGGCCAAACTAAAAAATGCCACAAGGATTCTTGTGAAATAATTAAATTTAGGAATGTCTCTCTCTTGGAGTTCTACATTTTTAAACTGAGGTAAGTCGAACAGGTTTCGAATTGCACTTTCACTGATAAAATAATAAGTAACAAAGGAAATTGGAGCAATCATGACAAACGTAAAGATCGCTGATCTAGCTACCGATGGTGTATATTCTACTAAATAAAAAAACAATAAACTGATTGGAATCACACCAGATAACCAGCGTATTACGATGATGATAGCTTCAATCAGAGGGTAACGAAAAAGGAGGATTTTAACCGATTTGGCATATTCCTTCTCCTCCAAAGTGAGTGGAATGGAAGAATCGGAAATTGGTTTCATTTTTTCGATTTTGGCAAATAGGTATTTTAAGAGTAAGTGTCGAACAAAAGTTCCTAAGAGGCCAATCCCAGTGGCAAACACGAGACATAACGCAATGAAGATTTTCCAATGGTTTGGCTCCATCTTTTGTGTGATGATCGCATAATAAACGGCAAATGGTACAGGAACCGTATGTGTGAATGCCTCCAGTTTTATGGTGAGATCCCAGAATAATGTTTTCCTGTTTCTATTCATTTTAGTGGAAACTGTCACCAAGGACGATACTATATCATAAAAATTAAATCAAGATATTCGGAAATTTTAATCGTAAGATTTGTTTCCATTTTTTTGTTCGTTCCTGTTCGGTTGGGAACTGGGTTTCCCATTCCGTTAAGATTTCTTTCGCCCGAATTTGGTTTTCTTTTTCCAAATACAATCGAATCAGATGAAATGTATTTTTGGCAGCTTTTGGTTCTCTGAGTCGGATCCGCTCGGCGATTTCGATTGCTTGGTCTAACCTTCCCGCTTTCCGAAGTAAAATTGAACTTAATTCCATAAAACTAAGATCATACGGGTGACTTTCTAAATACACCTGCGCATGTTCGGTGGCTTCAATATAATCTTTTCGTTTGAAGTGAAGTTTTGCGAGTAATTTGTGAAATCGTTTGTTGGTGATTGGTTGTGATAGAATCTGTTTTTGAAGGGAATCAATAGCCGCATCAATATTCCCAACTTCCACTAGTTTTTTTGCTGTCTGATATGATTTTGATACATCTGTATTCGAAACTGTATCTAAATTTCCCTTATAATAAACTCTAATGAGCGATAAATCGTCAGTGATCTCACCATTTTTGGTTAATACTTTAAAAATTGGTTCTAATTCACCTTTACCCTGTTCAACGTAGGATAAAATTAAATTTTCGTCTTGGTTGATTTGTCTTTGGTTGGATTCGTTTTGTTCATTAAAGAGTAATAAATCATCCCTTCCATCGGATCCACTGATGATTTTATCTCCAGGTAATAACCGAAAGGTTTTGATAAAAATTCCAGAATTGAGACCTTTGGTTCCTAATTTTCGGTAACTCAGTTCATTTTCCAAAAAACTTGCTTTTTCATCTCGGTATAAGATGAGCCATGGGTGTTCTGCATTGATAAAATATAAAAATCCTGTTTCTTCTTCAATCAGCCCAATTACAAGAGATACCAACATACTTCCATCAAATCCTTCAAAGATTTTGTGCATTTCAATGAAGGCATTTTTTAACCATCGTTCTGGTGATTGGTTGAATGTGGCGGAAGATAAATAGGTTCTTTCAATGATTGATTGGAAAACAGCTCCGAGTACAAGGGCACCTCCTGCACCTTGCATCGATTTTCCCATTGCATCAGAGTTTACAAAGACAGAGAATTTTTTTCCTTGTAGAATGACATTATGGGCAATGTTTAGATCACCACCAATCTCATATTCTTTACCTTTGAATTCGAATTTCTTTTTTTGTTTTAAGAGAAAATCAATGCTCACAAGTTCACTACTCACTTGATTTTTCCCAAGTGGTTTTAGAAGCAAATGTGTCAAAAAATAATCTCCGTCCTGTTGGAACTTCAGTTTTTTCACTTCCTCCAAAGAGTTTTCTAATTCCATTGTTCTTTCTTTGACTTTACTTTCTAATCCAACATTTAAAGTAAAAATTTCAGTATACATTGTGTTCAGTTGTTGTATGACACGGTTTAAGTGGAATGACTGTTGTCCAAAATCATCTCCAGAAGAAGGCATAGAAACAACTGAAAAATTTCCTTTGGAAAGTTCATCTAGGATGTGGCTAGTTTCACCTAATCCCTGTCTGACGGCTTTTGCTACCAAATAGGCAACAAAAACTAAAGGAAATATAAATATGATACCAATAATCAAAACTTGTAGTGATGGGTTTTGGACATTTAAATTTCCGTTTGCACTTGAGATTAACATGTATCCAAGAACTGTAACAGGTAACGCAGCAAGGGCAAAAAATGAAATTAGAATCCTTTTGAAATAATCAAATTTTGGGATTTCATTAGGTTCGATCGCAATGGGACGGATGAGTGGAAGTTTAAATAAATTTCGGAAAGCATTTTCTGTGATGAAGTAATAGGCAACGAAGGAAATGGGTGGAATCATCACCATATAAAGGATAAACGTTGTCCATAAAGTAGGTCGGTATAAATCAAAAAAGGGTGTAGAAAAGAAAATAAGCCCTACACCAACAAACCAGCGAATGATGATGATAAATCCTTCATAAAAAGGATATCGGTATAAAAACAGTTTAAGTTCTTTTGCTTTTGAATTAGATCCAATTGTATAAGTTTCTTTGTTTTTTTCGAATTGGAGAGATTCAAATTGGTTGGATAATTTTTTAAGTGTGAGGTATCTCCATAAGCACCCTCCTAATACCATTAAGGTTCCACTGGTAATGCATAAAACTAAAAATAACAGCCATTCGTTTATGCTATATTCTTGTGTGATGGAAGCCATATAGATCGCAAATGGAACAGGGACCAAATGTGTGAACGCTTCTAAACGGATAGTAAGAGGTAAAAATATAGTTTTAAACATGAAGGATTTAGAATATCGTAGGAGATTTTAATAAAAAATGGGAATTGTCAAGTCATTGCAGAAGAATCATTCTTAGTTTGATTCTATTTTGCTTGCTAAATAAGGTCTTTACCTAAATCCTTTCTCCATCTCCCTAAAACTGGATCCATCATCCGTGCGCAAAAATTTACCAGTCACTCAACATGAAGTAGAATTCCAAGAAGGAACAAAGATTACTTCCAAGACAGATTTAAAAGGAATCATCACATATGTGAACGAAGACTTCTTTAAGATTAGTGGATATACGCAAGAAGAACTCATCGGCCAACCTCATAATCTCATTCGACATCCCGATATGCCTGGGGAAGCCTTTCGTGATTTATGGGAGACGGTTAAATCCCAGAATTCATGGGTAGGACTCGTTAAAAATCGCTGTAAAAATGGTGATTATTACTGGGTCGATGCCAATGTTTCTCCTGTTTACGAAGACGGAAAACACATCGGATATATGTCGGTTCGTACAAAAGCGACGAAAGAACAAATCCAAAAAGCTGAAGTCTTGTATGCAAAGTTGAATCATGGACAAACGAACGAGTCACTACGGTTTGGGAAATTGTCTGCCATTTCTAGTGAATTAGTTTATTTCATTCAATCCTTCATTAGTTTGGTTTTATTACTATTCTTTGGTTCTTCCTATTTTATAAACATTCCATCCATTCATAACCCATGGTGTTTTGGAGTTGGGGTTCTTGTTTTTTCTTTGAGTTTTATATTAGGATATTTTAAAATACAAAAAAACAAAAATTCTTTTTTAAGAGTAATCGAATATTTAAAAAACTTGTACAAAGGTAATTTGAAGTTTGATGTTTATACAGATAACGGTGGTAGTTACTCTGAAGTATTGAATCTAATTAAAAAAACACAGTTTGAATTCCGTGGGATGATTTCGCAACTCATTGGAAATGCTGAAATTGTAAAAACCCAAATCAAAGGACTCACAAAAGCAGTAGAACATATCCATGTTGCTTTCCAAGAGTTATCTTTTGCCATGCAATCATTATCTGAATCCAGTAATGTGACAAAAGAGAGTTCTGAAAGTATCTTCCACCAAATGGATGCTCTCAACCATTTGATCCAAAGCATTCGATCGGAAGCAATGGCAGTTAAATTTGAATCAACCAATGCACATCACATTGCTATGGAAGGAAAAAATCGTTCCGACAAGGCTATGTCCCAATTTTTAAAAGCAAAACATCAGATTTTTAAAACTTCTGAATCAATCAAAGACCTTGGTGAGAAAACAAAAGTCATCCGAAAGATCACAGAAACTATTGCTGCCATTTCAGAAAAAACCAACTTACTTTCCTTAAATGCATCAATCGAATCTGCAAGAGCAGGTGATGCAGGAAAAGGTTTTGCAGTGGTTGCCGGTGAAGTAGGACTTCTTGCGGAACAATCAAAAAAATCGGCAAAAGAAATCTCATTATTTATCAGTGAGCTCACTTCTAAAATTTTGCAAACTGTAACAGATATTGAAGAAGGTTTAAGTGAAGTGGAATTAGGATCCAATGAATTTGAAACAGTGCAAGCTGAGATGGGAAAAATTCTATCCAACTCTGAGGGCACAAAACTTAGTTCCGAAAAAATCAATGGATCCACAGAAGGGACACAAGAAAAATCCACAAGTGTTCTTTTTAATATAGAGAAGATCCAAAACCAATTGACTCATACATCTTCTATCGTGGAAGAATTATCAGCAGCTGCTCATGAACAGAAACAGACAGTTGCAGCAATTGAAGAATCCATTTACAATTTAGATAAAGTGGCGGACAGATTGGATTCGGTTGCCTTTCGATTTAAATTTTAGAAAATAAAAAACCCAAAGTTTCCTTTGGGTTCATCGATGCATTAGTCTTCTGTGTTCCAACCCACTGAATAAATGACAGCAGTCGATATCGTAAAGATTGAGTAGTAAGCCACCCAAACCCATACGAGTTGCGTTGGCACAAAGTTTGTAAGAGATAATGTCCATAACATTGGCGATACAAATCCAATGATGGCTACTAAGATTCCTACTAAAAATCCACCGACAAGTCCTTGTGGTAAAGATTCTTTCATCAGTGCATAAAGGAATCCAAAGGATAGTGTGAATAACAAATCGCTGAAAACAGGTCCAAGCCAGAAAACATCCGTGATAGGGATAAATATCGATTTTAATGTTGGATCAAAGTAAAACTTTGCAAAAAACAACATACGAACGGGGATCGACACTGCTTCCCAAAACGAAAAGGCAAGGAGGAACCGGACCAAAATCCGATTCCATTTTTCTGTATTCAGCGAATTCACAAGTTTACTTCCCTAAGATGAACACGAAGTTCGTTGTTGCTGATCCACCAATATTGAGCATCAGACCATTCTTAGCCCCTTTTACTTGGTAGTCACCAGCTGTGTTTGTGACTTGTTTGTAGAGGTCGAGCATCATACGAACACCAGATGCGCCAACTGGGTGACCCACACCGATCAGTCCACCAGATGGATTGATTGGTTTTTTACCACCAAAGTCAATGGTTCCTTCTTCGATCGCGATGTGTTCTTTTCCTGGTTCTGAGATTCCAAAAGCAGAAATCGCAGCATACTCAGAAGAAGTAAAACAGTCATGTGTTTCAAACACATCGATGTTTTTTACATCTAGGTCAGCACGTTTGTAAGCATCTTTTACTGTTTGGCGAGTCCATGGAAGGATGTATTTGTCCCCAACAGATTCCTGTTTTTTTGCTTCAAATGTAATTGGTGCCACTCGGTGACCCCATCCTTTGACTCGAGGGATGTCATCAATTTTACGGCCAGTTTTTTTAGCGTATTCTTTCGTGTAATCTTTTGAAGCAAGGATGGTTACAGCAGCACCATCTGTTACTTGTGAACAGTCAGTGATACAAAGTCTTCCACCGACAGCCATATTGTTATCACCACCACGAGCCATCGCATGTTCCTTGTTCATGAACCATGTGCGAGTTTGTGCTTTGGGGTTACGTTTTGCGTTTGCGTAGTTGATACGAGAAATTTCAGCAAGAGCATCCATAAAACGTTCTTCTTTCAGTTCGTAACGCTCAAGGATTACGTCAGCTAATTTTCCGAAAAGTTTAGGGAAAGGAAATTGAACTCCCTTCGCTTCTTTTTCGTAATAAGCAGCAGTTCCAAGGAAGTCACCACCCACAGAAGAAGAAACAGTTTTCATCACTTCCACACCAAGAACAATCGCTAGATCGTAGTCTTCAGCACGGATATGTGTGATCGCTGCATCAAGTGCAACCGATCCAGAAGCACAAGCTGCTTCGTAACGAGCACCAGGAACACCATAAAGAGCAGGGTTTACTTCTGTAAGGAAAGCACCCAAATGTCCTTGGTTTGCATACTGTTCTGCATCAAAGTTTCCAACAAAAACAGCCACACGGTTTTCTTTGTTCAATCGTTTGATTTCATCATAACTAATGCCAACTTTTTCAAGAGCATCATCTAATACTTCACGCATCATGGACATGAAGGTTTTTCCTTCTTTTGTCCAATTTCTTTGGAAGTCGGTTTGTTCCCCGCCTAGTACAAATACTTTTTCACTCATATGATACTCCTAATTAACCTTTGAAAAGAGACCTTGCGTCTAGTTTCTCGCCAAGTTCGTAGAACTTTTTGCCTTCTTTTGCGTCTTTTAAAAGTTTTGGAACTGGTATTTTAGACTGCTCCATCATCTTAATTGTTTCTTTTGGTCCACCAAGGAAATCAACAAATGCAGACGCAGGAACCCAGTTAAAACCAAAACCCATTGCTCCATCAGTGTTTTCTTTTGTATCCACTACTTCTCCTACGAGAGAGAGCGAATAACTGATGTAACGTGAAATGAAGTAACGTGCGATTTCTGCTTCGAAACCAGATGCATTTTTCACGATGTCCATAGCACCTTTGTAATCGGAGTCTTTGATTTTTTGGCGAGCTTCTTTGATAAAAGGAATATCAAATTTTGGGTACGGATCGTACTCACCAGTTTTGATATTGTAAACAAACTTCTCACGTTTTCCGTCAGCGTGTTTCACAACTTTAGTGAGACCACCGCCAGATTTCATACCGAGTTTGCCAGCATCGATTAACTTTTGGAAGTAACCAGGAAGTTTAAATGTTTCGTGAGCTTCGTCTTTTGTATTGTCGTAGATGTTGTCAACGATGGCTTTGTGAACATCAAGTCCAACGAAGTCAGCAGTTGCCAGTGGGCCCATTGCACGTCCAGTGTAACCAGACATGATTTCGTCCATAAGGGCGATTCCACCTTTGTCAGCATACTTTTCTGCAAAGTGAGCTACTTCGTTCATCAACTGAAATCCAATTCGGTTTCCAGCAAATGCAGGTGTGTCGTTTGTATAAACCACAGCACGGCCGAGTACTTTTTCTAAGTATTCACCTAACGCTTGTGTAACTTTTTTGTCATTTCCAGAGTGAGTTACGAGTTCACAAAGGATCATTTTATAAGGAGGGTTAAAAAAATGCGTTCCGTAGTAGTGTTTTTGACCATCTTCATCGTAAGCTTTTGCCAAACGACCAATGGAAAGTCCAGAAGACACAGTGGAAACGATGGTTCCCGGACGGCGCGCTTTTGCGATACGAGTGTTGATCGGTTCTTTGACTTCGTAACTTTCCGCCACGAGTTCGAATACCCAATCTGACTCTGCGACTGCTTTTTCCAGATCCGCATCGTAGGAACCAGGGATCATTCGTGCGCGAATGGTATCCGTTTTGACGGATGCGACAGCGGCTTCGATACCCTGTTTTGCTTTTTCTACATCTCTAGCGAGCATATGGACTTTAGCGCCACCGAAGGCAGCAATAACGCCTGCACTTCCAGAACCCATGGCTCCGTTGGCACCTAAAATCGTGACAGTTTTGATTTCTCTCATGAAGGAATTTCCGAATCTAATTTTTACTTACCGTTCTAGAAAGCAGAGGTGACAGGAAAATCGTTTTTTTTTGTCAGATTTGTTACAAAATGGGGGCGGTGGGGAGTTGGGCGCGGGGTACACTTTCCCCGCCCGATTTGAGGGTGGGGAACTAGACCCGCCACCCAATGTGTCCTCTTTACCACGGCTTGCCAATCCTTACACGCTCATTCTAAAAACCCCCAATTTTAATTTCCAAAAGTTCATAGTTGGGACAGTTGGGCACCCGTGCGGGCTCACTTCGGGGTCCGCATTCGCTCCCGTCTTCGGAAAGCTTGCCTTCCGATGACCAAGCCCTACGGATCCCTGGTGCGGGGGAGTGCTTGGATGCCGAAAGGATCGGAACGAGATATGACGCAGGTTTTGAAACGAGTGACTTCTTGGTAGGGAAAGATCCAAAATTCTTACCATCTTGCCTATTTCAAACGATTTGAATCAGGAATAATCTTTGTTAACCAAATAAATTATTTGACCTAACTTATGTTTTACTGCCCTATTGTTCAATGAATTGGAAAGAAAAACTATCGTATAAACTAGTCATACTGATTTCAGCTATTAGCTTTGGAACCTTTCATAATTGTATCGCCTTTGTGAAATATGAAAATCCGCTAATTGAAAAAACACCTAAGCCCGAATTCAAAGACAAAAAAATCATTCTTGTTAAGTATTATGGTGACCAACTGAAAAATGGGAAATATAGTACAGATTACAGACAATTGAATTGGCTTCAAAAAGATTTAGTTGAAAAACTAAACGAATCAAATTTGTTTAAAAAAGTCATAACTGATGAAAAAGAAGCATATGACTATGTGATGTATTATGAGTCCGATATAAACGATCAAAGCTCCTCAGTTTTATTTGTATTGTCTGCTTTAACTTTCATGATTATTCCTTTTAATGTAAATTTAGATTACGATATCAAAATTTCACTATACGATTCTAAAAACGTACGCCTAACATCGAAACAAGAGAAAATCAATGCTAATGGGTATGCAGGTTGGTTACTAATACCAATTTCACCACTATATTTTATTCAAGATCCAGAAAATAAGGCCCTTGAAAATATTCTAAACAATGCATTGAATGATTGGAAATCAAAAGGATTCATCAAATGAAAAAAAAATTAATATCTATTTCGCTTCTATTGCATTTTGTCTATTGTGCAGAACTTCCACGAATACAATATAAAAATTCAAAAAATGGAAGGTTCAATATGACATTGGAAGTCATTGAGCCTGGGATCACGACCGATAGTTTTAGTAAGGGTAGTTCTCAAATTTCAACGCGAGCCGTCTTGAGAAAGGGACTGATTGAATCAGACTTATTCAAATCGATTGTAAATTTTAATGGCGATCTTCAGCTTCGTGTTTTGAATAATGAAAAAGAAGAAGTGCAAGAGTTTAATGGTTTCAACGCTAAACATAAGCTAAGTTTGACTTTTATTCTCCTGAAGGATAAAAAGGAAATTTTTTCAAATACCTATTCAGCTGATGAAACTGCGACTACAATCGAAAAGTTTAGTGGAAATCAGCGAGTGGGGTATGCTACCATTAAAGCTACTGCTCGCTGCTTAGAACAATTTTTAGAGGACATTTCCAAACAAAAATTTTGAACCCATATTGATGTATCAAATTTTTGAATCTAAATTAAATATCCAATCCATGCGCCAGCGGTAGTAGCGGAAATCCTTTCGCTTTTGCGAAAGATTGGAGCGGATAACGCGGTCGTTCATCGATTGATTCTACATGTTCGAAAGATTTCGAGGCGCCCAAAAGGAAAATCAAAAACTCTTTTTGGGCTTTGTTTTTAAACTCGTTATTTCAATTTTTCTTGGATTCCTCTTTCCAAAAACTCAGTAAATTCAATTTGCCTGTTAATGAAGGTTAGGTTGTATCGGCTTTCGTAAAAAAGAAGTGCACTGGCAAAAAACAAACAGATCCCACCAGAAAGAGCAACCACAGTGGGAATCCAATTGAGCTCTTTTGCAAAAGCAAGTGTAAACGCAAGAGCCAAACTGGAAATGATAAATAAAGATGTTGCTAAGTATAAAAATGCCATCGATCGTTGGATGAGAACTGCGCGTTTTTTTTGTACAGACAGTTGGTGTCTCATATACACCATTCTTTGTTCATGAAAACTTCGTTTTCCCTCGAGTAAAAGTTCTACTTCTGATTTCAAAAGATTCACACGATCAAAAATTCTACCAAGCCGATTCGCTGTAGAAAAAATCAAACTCGCACAAGCAGACACAAGGACAGCTGGTGTGATCATACCTGATAGGATTTCGGAATTGGAAAAAGATTCAAACATATAGATAACTTCATACAAAATTGAGATGGATATTGCTATCATTTTCTGATTGAAAATAAGTCAGAAAAGTAAATAGATTCCAATTCGTTGGGTTTCGAAAGTTGTTTCACTTTTTGGAAATCAAAACTTGCTTCCTCATACTCTCTGGAAAGGTATTTTAACCATTGTTTGATTCTACCAGTTTTGCTAATTCCATCGATACCCATTTCCATTGAATTCCAATAGTTCAGTAATAAATTTTTAATTTCGAACCATTCAAAACGATTCTTTTGGATTCCTTTAATCATCAAAGCAAGAGCAGGATTTGCAACAGCACCTCTTCCAATCATAATATCCTTACATCCTGAAATTCTTTGGCATCTGATAGCGTCTGTTACGCTCCAAATTTCTCCATTGGCAACAACTGGAATTTTTATATGTTCAGTTATTTTAGAAATCCATTCCCAATACGCAGGTGGTTTGTATCCGTCAACTTTTGTCCTGGCATGCACAACTATTTCTTTTGCCCCACCTTCTTCCAATGCTTTTGCGCAAACAAGCGCATGTTCGGTGGTGTCATAACCCAATCTCATTTTTGCAGTGACAGGAATTTCTTTTGGTACAACATTTCTAACTGCTTTTACGATCGAATACATTAAGTTTGGTTCTTTGAGTAGAGCTGCTCCACCTCGGTTTCGATTTACCGTTGGAGCAGGGCAACCAAAATTGATATCGATTCCATAAGCTCCAAGTGATGCCACCTTACTGGCGTTTTCTGCCATACAATTGATATCTGATCCTAATAATTGGACCTTAACGGGGATACCTGATTTTGTACGTGAATTTTGGTATAGTTCTGGAACATAGCGGTAAAACCGATGAGAAGGGAGGAGTGTATCATTTACTCGGATGAATTCGCTGACACATTCGTCATATCCACCTACGCGTGTTAAATTATCGCGTAAACGAAAATCAAGAAGTCCTTCCATTGGAGCAAGTAGAATACGCAAAAGAAAAAAGTTCCTATCCTGCCACTTTTCTCACTAGGGCACGGCTAATCATTCTTAATTTCGTAGAAAATGGAAGTTAATTTTAGTTAGTAATGTCAAAACTGTCGGGATTTGTAAAAGAAGTTTAATCACGCATGAAACCCTTTAGTTCTTTTCGAGAAAACTTTATGCAACTAACAAATTTTGATTGTATTCGTTCAAGGGAACTGAGTATATTTTGTTTCGCCTTATGAAAAATTGGATTTTGATACCCGTATTATTCTTATCACTGAATGGTTGTTTTACGAAAGAAGTAACGATTCCTAAAGAAAATTTAGCCCAATCTTTAGATGTGCCTGTGTATACAGATTTGTTAGAGCTTGATGAATATTTGATTCCAGTATTTACGGAAATCAAACGTCCAGTAAAAGATGGAAAACAATACCATGCGATTTTAAAAGGGAAAGAAACAGGTAAGATCCTGCGAACCATTGCTATTCTCATTGATGACAGATCGATCAATTTGAAGCCTGAAGAATACATCCATTATCCGATTTATTATGCAAGTAGTGTCTCAAGAAATTTTCGTTTTTGGCCTTATTATAGATCAACCTATGATATCAGAAGAGCATCCGACAATTCACCGGTATATATGCCAGTGTATGCTTCAGCAGGTGTTGCCTCATTGGCAGCTTTTGGTATTGCCTATGTGGCTTCCACTGGGACTGCCTTTATCGTTGGTTTAGGGAAAGGAACTTATGAGTTTACAGAAGATATTTTGGAAGGAGTTGTCATTTCGAACCAAGAAATCGTTTTAGCATACAATGACTATCTTTATGATGAAAACAATAGACTCAAATCAATTTTAACCTATTTACCATACAGGTCTATATCAAAATCTGTGATCCCATTGTATGACCGAGAAGGAAAAAAACAAATAGGGCAAATGTATCCTACATCCAAACCAATTTTAATTTCTCAATTAGATTACAATTATAAGCAAATGAGTTTGAATCCAAGTTCTGTTACGATGATTGAATACTTACCCAAAAAATTGAAAAAAACAATTTCTTTACCCGTCCGAAATAGAATTAAATAAAAATGAATCAAAAACTTGATGTATATACATTACAATTGAACCATCTCCTTCCATGTCTCATTTTCTTTCTGGTTTTTCCAATCACTGCGAAATCATGGCCAGATTTAGAAAGTGAAAGAGAGGTTCAAATTTATGGGAGTGAAAGGAGTAAAAAATACAAGGCAAGTAATATTATATATGACATCGAGGATTGGAAGGATCATTACTCGGTAAAAGCAATGGGAATCTATCGTTATTACGATTATCCACTTTCGAAATCAAAAACATTTTTTCCATTTTATGATCACCTCCAAAGCAAAATCGATAATCGTGAATATAAACGTGTCTTAAACTATAATGTAACAAGAGAAAATGATTCTCTTCACAAATCCATCTATCCTTTTGTTTTTTGGGGAAATAATGCCAATAACTCACATTTAATCGCCATTCCTTTTTTTTATCAGAAAAGAATGGAAAATCAGAATACTTTTGGTTTTCCAGTATTGCCATTCATTTTTTACAAAAATAAGGAAGAGTTAGGTGAAGATGATTTGCATTATTACAGGCTCTTCACTTTGTTTCATTTTGAAACAAGTAATAAACGAGGATTAAGTGAAGTTTCATTTACTCCTTTGGTTTATTATTCAAAAGAGAATTATTTGTTTTTCCCACTCTTACTCTATTATCAAAATTATCATGCGAGTTATCATGAGTATTGGTTGGGTCCTTTGTATTATTCTAAAGATCAATCGAAAGAAGAAAGATTATTTGTTTTGTTCCCATTTTTGGGAAGTTATGTTTCGCCTAAAAAAGAGTTCGATTTCATTTTTCCTATTTACTTAAATCTAAAAGACAAGGAAGACGATTATCATATCAATTTATTCTGGTATACAAAGGTTCACGATACAAGTGTTAACTTGGTAACAAATGAAGGGAATTTATATTTGGATTATGATTTTGGATTATTCTATAATTTAATTGGAATTTCGAAACGAACTCGAATGATCAAAGGAAATTCTCTTAAACGAAATGAGGTCATTTCTTCAAATCCAGAGATAAGAAAAAAAAGGGAATTTAACCGAGAGAATAGTGATCAGTTTACTGGTTACCAACTTTTATTTGGTATCTTTTCTTATGAAGTAGCAGACACGCGAAAACACATTCGTTTATTACCTTTTGCTTGGTTTACTTGGGATGAAGCTTCTGAAGACAGAGTCGTTTTACTCCCTCCATTTTTTCCAATTTGGCTAAGTTATGTTTCAGATGATTTAGAATACAAAATTGTATTTCCATTGTATGGAAAACAAAAGGATAAGTCATCGGAAATCCAATCCTATCTTTTGAATGGTTATATCCAAGAGGAATACCAACAAAATCATCGGATTGAAAAATCATTTTTTTGGCCAATTGTAAACATATACAATTCTGATATTGATTCTGGGCATCGTGTTTTACCTTTTTATTTGCACAACCAGACAATGACAGATGTAAGTTCCAAAAGTAATACTTATACTCTCTTTTCAAATTATAAAAAAATTAGTAATAAGAACTATGATTCTAAGGAATTTTTGATATGGCCCGTATGGATTTCCTATCATTCTTATCAATATACAAATAAAGAATCTAACACGACATTATGGATCACACCATTTTTCTATCGAAATCAGGAAACTTCTAGTACTAGAACAAATTTATTATGGTTGATTGATTGGGAATATGAATATAACTCTCCCATTCCAACTAAAGATAAAATTGAAGTGGATCCCTCTGAAAAAAAGGAAAAATTATCACATCTTTTGTTTTTTCCATTTTATTATTCGGATTCAAGTTTTTCGATCATTCCATTGTCTTTTAATCATTGGGGTGATGGAGAATTTACTACCTTTACCTTACTCAATTATTATCAGCACAAAAAGGAAGGACATTATTATAATCTCTTGTATCTATTGGAATCGGAAAACATTACTTCTGTTTACCGATTGCGGGGTCTCTGGGATTATTTATTTAGTTTCCAAAGAAGAAATAAGAAAATCGATCGTCTTACATTGCTTTGGTTAGGCTACGATCAAACAGATTCAAAAAAGATAATTAATTTTTTCCCTCTCATCAGAACAGTAGACTCGGAAGAGGAAACATCAAAAATGTATGGTCCTTTTTTATATTATGTTTCCAAATCAAATGAAGAAATGACAGAATTAGGGTTTCTTGGAATTGGCTATTATCATAATGAAACAAAATCAGATAAACAATATGCAACATATATATTGTTAGGTGTAGTATACCAGGAAAAAACAGAATTGGAGAGAGGGTTTGTGAAAAGGGGAAGCCTTTGGGGTTGGCTTTGGGAATACCAAACGGAAGAGAATGGGTATGAAAAATTCTCTATTCTAAAGTTATTTTCTTATTCCAAAGAACCTGATGGATCAAAAAAAATTCTGGGGATCAGTATTTAAATTATGAATAACAAAAAACCAATCCTTTTAGCGATATCAGGTGGAATCAGTGCAACATCGTATAACAGAAAAATACTAAATACTCTAAAAGCTATTTATGAACCAGTTTGTGATATGATCATTTACGATAAAATTGTCAATTTTCCATTTTTCGATTCTGGAATATCGGAAGAGGGCACTCCTGACATCATAAAAGATTTTTTGGGTGAAGTCAAACGTGCAGATGGAATTCTAATCTGTTCGCCTGAATATGTTTTTAGTATACCTGGTGTCCTGAAAAATGCATTAGAATGGGCAGTAGCTTCTGTTGTGTTTACTGATAAACCAGTCGCTGTCATTACTGCTGCGTCAGTTGGTCAAAAGGCGCATGAATCATTACTTTTGGTATTAAAAACGATCGGTGCCAAATTAATGGATGATACAAATTTGCTCATTTCAGGAGTAAAAGGTAAAGTATCAATAGAGGGACAAATTCAGGATGAACAAACTGAAATTACAATTAAAAACTTAATGGAAAGATTTTTAGAATCACTTCAATAGTGTTCTCACCTACAAAATATCTATATTATGTAATTATTATACTGACATGATTGAAAAAATAAATAATTTCATATGTTAGAAGTTAGTCGGCTATCACATGATTAATACTTAGATTCAGATTTTGAATTACAATCAAATACTGAAGCTAAAAGTTGACCTGATACTGGTTGCTTATTATGATTGAATCAAAATGGAATTTGTTCATTTTTCAAAAAAAAAATCAAATCTTCTTCTCAACACTCTTACTGCTTTCATTGTTATCTTGTGAAAATGAAACCTTTAATAATGCATGTGATACAAAATCAAAATCTTATTTTGAAACTTCTATCTTAGCTGCTTCTATTGGCGAAAAACGTCACCCATGTTATCCGGATTTTACAATCGTAAACCAACCTGGATTAAATGTAACAAGCCAAATTTTAGCCTTAACCGAAGCAGGTGGTAACGTCTCCATTGGAACTTCCTCTACAGTTCAATTGTATTTAGGTAGTGAACCTAAGGAAAATGTAAATGTTCAAGTTATTGTTAGCAATGGTTCCTATGTAACACCTTCCCAAACATTTTTTACATTCACAAAATCAAATTGGAGCCTTTCCCAAAATCTAACACTCACTGCTATGAATGATACAATCATTAATGGCACACGAGCAGTATCTGTAAGATTAGTACCAAGTTCTAATGATTCGTCATTTCGTCTTGAAGAAAGAATGATCCAAATTGAGGTTTCTGATAATGATAAAATTATTTTTCCGACGACAGTTGGTCAAATAGGAGCTTTAGGTGGAATCTCTGGAGCAGATAGTTTATGTCAGGCGAATGTCAATTGTCCTGTTGGTAAAATATGTAAAGCAATGATGGGTGACAGTAGTTTTTTGTTGAGAAGGGCATCCATAAGCGCAAATATCGGAGATAGTCAAATTGATTGGGTTTTAAAGCCATATGCTTCCTATTATCGATTGAATCGAACTGATTTAATAGGTACTACGACAGCTGCATCTTTATTTACTTTTAATTTAACATTTGCTATATCAGGAACTAGCTCAACTGCTTGGACTGGATTAAATCCTGACTGGACAAATAACGCAAACTCCTGCACGGGTTGGACAGTCTCTGGGGTATCTGGATACGGCGGAGATACTGGGAGCAATACGTCCTCAGCACTAGGTTTTAATTCATTTAGTTGTGGAAGTGCACTTGTACATTATTGCGTGGAACAATAGTTATAAATTATCATCACTTCCTAGTATGTTGTAATAGGACTCCATCACCATCATTGAGTATGATTGATTTTTTAATGATTAACTAAACCATCATACATATTCGGAAGAGACCGCGAAATCATATGGATTTTTTCGAATCCAGTTATTTCGAAATTTTCCAAAAGAATCCAAACGAAACTAGAAAAATAAATTGACTTTTTATATCTAATAGATATAGCTGATAATTATATCTGGTAGATATAATTATGCAAAACAAAAAGATTTTGATCATATTGGGGCATCCGAATCCTAATTCATATTGTGCAAAACTCGCTGATTCCTATTTCCGATCTGCCAAAAGTGCTGGATTTGAAATTCAATTCTTAAAGTTAAATGAACTAAATTTCGATTATAATCTAAAATTTGGGTATGATAAAACGTTCAAACAGGAGTTAGAACCCGACATTTTGATGAGCCAATCATTGATACAGAATGCAGATCATCTTGTATTTGTTTACCCAAGTTGGTGGGCAAGTATGCCAGCAATATTAAAAGCGTGGATAGATAGAGTGTTTTTACCAGGTTTTGCCTTTTCTTATCAAAAACGTTCTCCACTCCCCAAACAATTACTGAAAGGAAAAACTGCTAGAATCATAATTACAATGGATGCACCAACTTGGTATTACAAATGGTTCAATCGAAGTCCTGGAGTTCAGTTACTAAAACAAGGAACTTTAAAGTTTTGTGGATTTAAGCAAGTGAAAGTTACTTATTTTGATCAAATTAGATTTAGAAATTTGGAAAAGTTAAATCAGTTTATAATAAAAACAGAAAAGTTAGGTGCGATGGGAGCGTAGGATGAAAGGAAAGTTTATTAATGCTTCTGCTCTGAAAGAATTTGGAAATTTTTATGATTACAACGGTAACTCCATATTCTATGGAACATTAGGAGATGGTGAACCATTACTTTTGTTACATGGATATCCATTTAACAGTTATGATTGGAATTGGGTTATAGAAGATTTATCTAAACAATACCGATTGGTATTTATCGATTTCTTAGGTATGGGATTCTCCGATAAACCAAAAAATCATACCTATTCCTTTGAAGATTATGTTGAAACGATCAAAACTCTATTAAATAAATTAAAAATTAAAAAGATAAGAATATTAGCACATGATTTGGCCGTAAGTGTCGTTGAAGAAATGTTGGGAAATATAGATAGTTTGGATTTTGAAATTCTATCTGTTGCGTTTATGAATGGTGGTTTGTTTACTGATGTGTATCAACCAAGAATGATCCAAAGGTTATTATCTCAAACGCCGAATTTTATCGGTAAGTATTTAAGTAAAAAAATAAAAAGAAATTCGATTGAGAATTCTTTGAAAAAAATGTTTGGACCCGAAACTGGTCCAAATACAGAATTATTAAATGAATATTGGAATATTTTAAATTACAAACAAGGAAAAGATATAGCATATTTAATAGGTCGTTTGGTCTTTGATAAAGTTAAATACCAAGACAAATGGATCAAAACACTTAAAAATACCAAAATTCCATTTTGTTATATATGCGGACCAATAGATCCTAATTCTGGAATCCATATGGCGAAACGATTTAAAAAAGAATATCCATTTGCTTCTGTATACTTTTTATCTAGTAAAATTGGCCATTGGCCTCAGGTGGAAACACCAAAAGAAGTAATCTCTGCATTGATGTTATTTCATAAAGAAATCAATATACGTAACAAACTACGGGAAAAATGAAAAGAGAAAGTAAAACACAATATGCACTTTTAGGAATATTATCCCAATGTGAAATGAATGGGTATGAGATTCGAAAGTATATCGAATCTACGATTAGTTTCTTTTGGAGTGAAAGTTTCGGACAAATATATCCTACATTATCCAAATTAGAAAAAGATGGATTCATTAAAGAGTGGGAAAAAACGGATTCAAATGGAAAGAAAAAAAAAGTATTTAAGGTTACACGTCCTGGTTTAGAGGAATTTCGAAAGTGGATGGACCAATCTCCGATTCAAACAAACAAAAGGAATGAATTGTTATTTAAAGTATTCTTTGGTAGGCATATGAATCCCAAGTTACTTATGGAACAACTGGAAGGTGAAATCAGAAAACAAAAGGAAGATTTAAAATCATTAAAAGTATTTCAAAAAGAACTAAAAACAGAATGGGAAAAACACCCTGATACTGAGTATTGGAATTTAACTTTGGAATATGCGGAGAAACAGGCTTTGTTAAATTTAGATTGGATACAAAAGGTAAAGGGAAAAATCCAAGAAAAAGTTTAAAAATAATCGAATTAATATGTTATTTCATTGATTTGCACTGCTAAATCAATAAAACATTAATAGAATGGAAACGACTTCGATTTGTCGCAGAATGAACTATGTCTTATTCATTTTATTTTTTATATTACCTTTCCAAACACTATTTGCCTTAGATAAGGTAACCCTGCATCTCAAATGGTTTCATCAGTTTCAGTTTGCTGGTTATTATGCTGCCTATGAAAAAGGTTTTTACAAAGACGTTGGTTTAGATGTAGAACTTATAGAAAGTACAGTTGGGATACGTGGTATTCACGAAAAAGTTGTACGAACAACAGGACAATATGGTGTCGGAAGTAATGAATTATTATTACACCGACATATGGGAAAACCTATTGTTGTATTAGGAGTTATTTTCCAACATTCTCCATCTGTTTTGTTTTTTAAAAAGTCATCAAATGTTCAGAGCATTCATGATTTAGTTGGAAAACGAGTTATGTTAACTCCTTGGATGGAGGAAATTGTTGCCTACCTGAAGAAAGAAGGAATTAATACATCAGATCTTCAATTATTGGAACATCGTTTTAACCCAAGAGATTTAATTGAAGGTCGAGTTGATGCTTATTCGGGATATGCAACTACACAGGCTTTTGATTTTAAAAAAGCTGGATTCCAAGTCATTGCTTATTCTCCAAGATTGGCAGGGATTGATTTTTATGGAGATAACTTTTTTACAAGCGAAGATGAAGTAGAAAAATTTCCAAATAGAGTGAAAGCTTTTCGCGAAGCAACACTACGTGGTTGGCAATATGCGATGAGTCACCAAGAAGAAATTGCTGATCTCATTTATAATAAATATTCCAAAAAAAATCCGAAAGAACGCCTATTATTTGAAGCTCAGCAAATGACTCCATTGATACAACCTGTGCTTGTTGAAATGGGCTATATGAATCCAGGTAGATGGAAACATATCAATGATATATATTACGAACTTGGAATGTTGCCCAGGAACATAAGTTTAAAAGGGTTTTTGTATGATCCGAATCCTCCTACAAATTATGATTGGCTTTATTATACTTTTTTTATCGTTTTAGTAGGAGTAGGAGTTATTTGGTTAATTCAATGGAGAAGGCTAAATAAACAATACTCAGAAAATTTAAAAAATCAAGTTATACAAAGAACAGAAGAATTAAGAAAATCGAATGAAAGTTTACAAATTTTAAATCAAAGTTTGGTAAATACATTAAAAGAACTTACCGATGCACAAGATCGATTACTTGCATCTGAAAAATTGGCTGTTTTGGGCCAGTTAGCAGCAGGAATGGCTCATGAATTAAATACTCCTTTGGGAGCCATTGTTTCATCTAACTTATCACTTTATGATTTTCTAAAGAATAAGTTGCAAATTGTAATCTCAACGATTATCAATTTTAATGAAGAAGATACTAAGCGTTACCAAATCGTTCTAAAAGAAAGTTTAGATAATCAAGTATATTTGGAAGGTAAATCGGAAAGGTCATTAAGGAAAGAGTTACATTCAAAGTTTTCTCAGTTGGAAAAAATGGAGTTGTATGGCGATCTTATACAACTAGTGATTGAAACGGGTCTGTTCCGAAAGTTGGATCAGATTGAATATATATTAGAAAGTGAACGATCAATGGACATTCTTCGTTCAGTGGCGAGTATCAATTCAGCATATCGATGTAATCAAATTATTTCAGTAGCTTCCGAAAAGGCAACTCACGTTATCCGTGCTTTGAAAAATTACCTAGTATCAGAAAAAGAAACAACTAGCAACGAATCGGTGATCGATTTAGAAACTGAGATTGAAACTATATTGTCACTTTATCATTACAACTTAAGTAAGATAACGGTAGTTAAAAGTTATGGATCTGAACTTAAATGTAAGGGAAATCGTGATAAACTTAATCAAGTTTGGATTAATCTAATTAATAACGCTTTACATGCCATGTCTTTTAACGGCACATTAGAAATTAAGATAAATACTGATCAAAATTGGATCAAAGTCTCTATCATTGATTCTGGTGTTGGAGTTCCAGAGAATATTAAAGATAAGATTTTTGATCCATTTTTTACGACCAAACCAAATGGCGAAGGAATGGGACTAGGACTTGACATTTGTAAAAAAATGATCATACAAATGGGTGGAAAAATTGAACTGGAACCCAGTAGTCAAGGTGCATGTTTTTCCGTATGGTTACCAAAAGTTAATCCTTAAGTATCGTAAGTATTTGTTTGGTTCTTACAAAAATAAAATTCAATTGATAGTAATGCATTAACAATGGAACCATTAAAAGAAATTTATTCATCTCATTGGATTCAAAATTTAAGTTTTGTCGTTTCCCAAATCGATCCAAAGATTAAAGCTTCCGATTTTCAAAAAAAACTCATGGAATCTCCTTGGAAAAATTATGAACTAAAGGAAAGGATCAATCGTATCGCGGATACATTTTTGTTCTTTTGGAACGATCCCTTGGTTAAAATTGAGCCAAAACTTATGGCATTAATTAAATTATTAAGAAAACAAGGTGTTAGTGATTTTAATTTCCCATATATTTTTCTGAATGATATTGTAGTTAAATCTGGAATTCAGGATTTTGAAACTTCTATGCGAATATTAGAAAAGACGACTGTATTTTCAAGTGCAGAGTTTGCCATTCGATTTTATTATATCAATTTTTTTGAAAAAACAGTAAGACAAATGGAGGAATGGTCAAACCACAAAGAACCATTTGTTAGAAGATTGGCAAGTGAAGGAAGTAGGCCTATTTTACCTTGGGGCATTGGAGTTCCTGCAATCAAAAGGCAACCGGAAATTCATCTGAGTATTTTAGAAAACTTATGGAATGATGAAAATGAAATTGTCCGAAGAAGTGTATCCAATCATCTGAATGATATTTCAAAACTTCAACCTGATCTTGTGCTAGAATTTTGTAAAAATAAGTTTGGTGTTTCAGAAATTTTAGATAAGAATTTGAAACATGCATTACGCGGATTACTCAAAAAAGCGGATGTCAGAGCATTATCATATTTTCAATATGATACCAAGTGGAAACCCGAAGATTTTAAATTAACTTTAACGAAAAATAAAATTAAAATTGGAGATTCGTTAGAGTTTCATCTAAGTTTTTTGAATCCCTCCACTAAAAACATAAAGATTAGGATAGAATATAAAATTGGTTTTTTGTTGGCAAATGGCAGACTTGGAAACAAAGTTTTCCAGTTAGGTGAAAAATTATTAAAATCAAAAGAAAAAATTGAAATTAATAAAAAACATTCTTTTAAACCTATCACAACAAGAGTGTATTATCCAGGAAAACATAGCATCACAATTGTTATGAATGGGAGTGAATGTAAAACTGCTCAATTTGAATTGTTAAATGGTAAATAAAAATGAAAAATATAAAGCTAAAAGTATTTTTTTTAATTTTCAATTTATGTATTTCGTGTTCGGTTTTTTATTCAAGCGAACGACGAAAAATTGAACTAAACGAAGAAATACACAGTCGATCTTTGAGTTATGAATTAATCGGATGGGATGAAGAGCTTGATAGAAGGCGTGTAACTTACATTTTATCAGCTTTAGAAAAATCAGGCAAATTTTCTTCTGTTCGGTATTATGATCAAACGAAAGCAGATTTACATCTACAAATCATATTAGAGTCAAGTCCTAAGTTTAAATTTTTTTTGGGAGAATCAACTGAGCCAGTTTCGTATTTAGCGGAACGGAAACAGGATCGATTTTTATTGTATTTAGTGAACCGTTTTTTAGCAGTTAGCACATTCTTTGTTGTTCCTGATATTGATCGCGATGATGATTATCTTTTATTTCGACTCAAAAAAAATGGGAAAATAGAGAGAGAATATCGATACCCAATGGAGTCCTATCGTGTATTTGGTTGGGTATCGATTTTATTCATGTGGGTAGATGACAGAGATCAGTGGAAATCTATTTTAACGGAGAAAGTTTTGGAGTTTTTAGGAGATGCAAAACATGACCTTTGATCTGAAAAAAATTCTAGTTTTAATGCCTGTTTTGTTCTTTTTAAACTGTGCTGCTTTTCCCGATCCTGTCACTTCCAAAAATCGTAACAAACTTAAAATAGAAGAAAAGAGAATCAGACTCACTTTTACAGGATTCTATCGATATGAATCGGAAAAAGAAATTATTTTTGATTATATCAAGAAACAAGGGTTAATCGAGGATCAGTCTGCTTCATCCTCGTTGGAAGTGATATTACAAAAAAAAGACCCGAAGTATCAATATCCATTTTTGCATAAAGTGCAGTTTCTTCTTACATTTTTTTCAGGTGGTATTTTTCCATCCCATATTCGGACAGAACAATCACTAACATTCCGTTATTCGCGATCAGATGAAATACTTTTTGAAAATGAATATTCCGTTGGTATGGACCAGTGGAGAGGGATTCCTGTGGTAATTTTGATGATTACCAATTGGCCAAACAGAATTTACAAAGAACAACTTCTTGAGGTAACCAAATTGGAGATGACTCAATGAAAAAATTTAAAGTAGGGATTTTTTGTCTGATTACATTATTTTCTTGTATGGGTTACTTTTATAAATTAAAACCCAATGAAAAAAATGATTATTTCCAATTGAATGGAGTAAAACGCACATACACAGTACATTATCCAAAAAATTGGAATGGGTTGCCCATACCGATGTTAGTTGCACTTCATGGTAGATTCGGAACTGGGGTTACGATGATGAAACAAACTAAGTTAAACGAGGTTGCGGATTTAAAAGGATTTATTGTCGTATTTCCTGATGGATATAAGAGGAGTTGGGCTGATGGAAGAGGTAACTCACCTGCCGATGAGGCTTCAATCAACGATGTTTTATTTATCGAATCGATTGTAAAACGTATGATTGCAGAGGGTTCAGTTGACGAACGTTATGTGTATTTGGTTGGTCATTCCAATGGTGGCTTTATGGCCCAAAGATTAGCGATTGAAAAATCGGAACTATGGAGAGGGGTGATGAGTGTGGCTGCTCAAATTTCCGTGGCATTATTAAAATCAAAACAAAAACATAACACAGTGCCTGTCTCTGTTGCCATTATGGCTGGCACTGAAGATCCATTGGTTCCTTTTAATGGAGGTTATGTAAAAGATGGTAAAGAAATTCTTTCGGTTA
Source organism: Leptospira levettii (assembly GCF_002812085.1). NCBI lineage: Bacteria > Pseudomonadati > Spirochaetota > Leptospiria > Leptospirales > Leptospiraceae > Leptospira > Leptospira levettii. The sequence continues at coordinate 488,177 of NZ_NPDM01000001.1, read as the reverse complement.
CAGATAGCATCTTTAGATGGAGGGAATGGAATCGTTGCGAAGATACAGTTACCAAAACGACTAAGGATTTTGTGGAAGATGGAAACAATATTCAGATTCATTTTGAAAGGTTTTCAAAATGTTCAAATAACAAAATTGTTGAATTGATTCAATTGAATGGTCTTGGCCATAGTTGGCCAGGAGAAACAACAATGATTCCATTTATCAATCAAGGAAAAACGACAAAGGTAATTGATGCCTCTTTGTTGGTATGGGAATTCATGGATAGTTTAAAATGAAAAAGGTTGCAGTCGTAACAGGAGCATCACGAGGCATTGGATTCGCTATCTCAAAAGTCTTGCTTGGAATGGATTTTATCGTGTATGGAATTTGTAGGAATCCAGAAAAAAGCCAAGAGTTATACGAAGATTTTCATTTACTGAAAGGAGATTTAAGTGATCCAAATTCGATTCCCAAGATCCTAAATTTGATTCCTGATAAAGATCGTATTTCATTGTTAATCAATAATGCTGGAATTGCATACTTTGCACCCATGGAAGAATTATCTCCTGAAAAAATATCAGAAATGGTGCAAGTTCATCTGACTTCCTCTATGATTTTAACAAGTTCTCTCACGCGTATTTTGAAAAAAAATGAGGGTAGAATTATCTTTATTGGTTCGATTTCGGGAAATGAAATATCTCCATGGGGAAATGTTTATGGTTCACTAAAGGCTGGAATTCACCAATATGCTCGGTTATTATTTGATGAACTTCGAAAATACTCAGTTAAGGTACACTTAGTGATACCTGATATCACTAAAACAGATTTTTATAATCATTTGAATATAGAACCAGATCAAGATCCAAAGTCATATTTGTTACCAGACCAAATTGCTAATGTGGTTAAACATTTAATCTTGGATCAATCTGGATTTGTAGTTCCTGAAATTGTTGTTAGGCCAGAAATATTTAAAATCAAAAGAAAAAAATTCAATTTATAAATCATTCACCAATTGATTGTACATCATCTGTGAATGTTTCTAAAGGTACTACCCCTTGGTTCTCTCCATTCGAATCTGAATCAGAATTGGAGACAGTGGGTACAACTTTGGAAATCATTGAGTCTTCATCTTGTTTCCTTTTGATTGCTCTAATTTTTCCATCAGTTTCATATAATCTTTCGATTACTTTTTTCAGTAACAAAAATAAAAACTCAGGGCTTTCCTGACTCATTTGCACAAAAGTAGTTCGATTGATGATACCAAGTTTTGCCGATTCAGAGACCACTACAATTGATGCCGCTCTTGGGCTATTGTTGATGATAGCCATTTCACCGAAAAATTCACCAGGTAATATACTTCTTAGTTTGGTGTGTTTACCTTCAATTTGTTTATAAATGTCTAACTGACCTTCAAACAAAAAGAACATAGCTCCATTCGAAGGAACTCCTTCCTTAAAAAGGACTTCTCCTCTTTTGATATTGATCATACTAAGTTTTGCTAGAGATTCTTTAAGTCCCATCACTCGCCTCGGTAAGATCTTTTAACTTTTGTTCGGCTTCAATGAGTCGTTCTACATAAGTCTGCAATAGTGCGTATACAAACATTGGATTTGAATTTGCAATTCGAATCAAATTTTGTTTATCTAAGATACCTAGTTGTGCACGATCCGATTCTATAAATACTGTCATCGCTCTTGGGTGAGCAGAGATAAGTGCAATCTCTCCAAAAAACTCTCCTGTAGAAAGTTTTCTCACTTCATGAAAATTTCCTTGGTCAGGTGCACCCATTCCTACTGATAAAGTGCCACTTAAAATAAAATACATTTTCTCATTTGATGGATCACCTTCTCTTACGATGATCTCACCTCGTTTGAATGTCTTTGTTGGGACTGTATTAACGAAGTCGAATATGTTGATACGATTATCTTTTTTAGGAATGGACATTAAAGACCGCGATAAATTTCTAAGAGTTCTGGAATTTTTTTCTCATCAGCATAATCTAATGCAGACTTACCATTTTTATCATTTAGCTTCGGATCACCGCCATTTAGAACCAACACTTTTGCCAATTCCAAAATAGGATCACTTTTACCAGGATCAAATTGAATTGCCAGTTCGGAAAGTATAGTTTTCCCTAATTTATCCTGTTGGTTGAGGTTCGCACGTCTTTCTACTAGGAATAGTACTAATTTTTTATATAATTCAATTTGATTCGTATCTTTTGCATTTAAAAACTTTTGAATCGCCTTGTGTAATATAGAATATCCATTATTGTCTGTTAGGTTAGGATCTGCACCCATGGTCAACAATGTTGACATGGTTTCGATTCGATTTCGATTGAGTGCTATATGAAGAGCACTTAACCCTCGTTTGTTTTTTGCATTTGGGTTCACACCCTTGCTAATCAATAACTTAAGAGTTTCATCAACAAACTTTTGTTCTTTTTTATCTATCTCTAATTTACAAACTGTTGTGATTAGATTTTCGTCTTCATCATTTAGTGTTAATAAATTTGCACCATTGGATACCAATAGTTTAAATGATTCAGCATCTTTTCTTTCTATAGTTGAAAAGATTAACCCAGCTCCATCTTTCAATTGATGATTTGGGTTTGCCTTCTTTGATAATAGGAGTTTTGCAATGTTTAATTGTTTGTTGTCTAGTGCGAGTGACAATGCAGTTTCATTTGTTTTTGCATTTATGATATCAACGGGAACTCCCTTTTTTAAGAGAAGGTCTACGATTTTAATTCCAGGTTTTCTTGAGGCTAAATGGATAGGTAAGTAACCGGAAAGATTGGGTGATTGAATCTCTGCATTTTTTTCGATCAATAACTCTGCAATAGCCCATTTTGAACTTTCAATGGCCTCTTCCAGCGGGTTTTTATTAGTTGATAATGTTTGGTTTGGGTTTGCGCCCGCGTCTAACACCAGTTTTAATAAATTTGAATCGTTTTTAGTTAATGCGATTTCAAACAATGTTTTTCCATTGGTGTTTTTGGAATCAACATTGAGTCCTTTTTTGATTAATAGATTTGTAACAACTAGGTTTCTTTTTTCAACAGAATAGAATAATAAAGATTCACCTTCAGGTGTTTTGGATTGGACATCTGCTCCTCGGTTTAATAAAGTTTCTACTCCCGCAGTGAAACCTTTTTCAATCGCAAATACGATGGGCCGAATAGACTTTGTATCTTCTGAGTTAGGGTTTGCATTTGCATCTAATGCGAGCGTTAGTAGTTTGATGTTTCTTTGTTCAATTGCAACAAAGATGGGTGTACGACCAGTTAGATCCGGTAGATTGATATCAGCACCATTTTGTAAAAGAAAGTTAATAGAATCTATTTTGCCTTTTTCAAAGGCTAAATAAATGGGTGATTTTCTTGGATTGTTTCTGAGATTCACATCTGCTTTACTTTCTACAAGTAACTTCTGTACAGCTAAGTTTGATTTTAAGATAGCAACGTGTAACGCTGTGTTTCCATCAGCATCATAAGCATTTAAATCTGCACCTTTCTCAACTAATGTTTTGATTTGGTTGGTGAATTTGGATGTGACAACATAATGTAATAATGTTTTGCCGGAAAGATCACGTTTGTTTAAATCAGCACCCTGGTTTAATAAAAACTCAAATTGTTTTGTTCGATTTTTTTCAACTGCTAAGATGAGAAGTGATTTTCCAGAATCGTCTGAAGCGTTGATGTCTCCACCATTTGTCACTGCGTTTTCAAATTCCTTTTGATTTCCCTTTAGTAGAATTTGCACCATATCGAAACTAGGTGAAACTTCTGTCGGAGTTGATAAAGGTTCTTCCGCAAAAAGGTAAGGTTGAAACGATAGGATCAGAATAAAGAAAATAAGATTTAATTTAGATTTCATTTGGGTAAATATGCTCCTGGATCCAATGCTTGTTGGTCTGGGCCTTTCCTAACTTCAAAATGGAGATGAGGACCTGTAGATTTGCCAGTGTTTCCTACGAGACCAATGATGTCGCCAGAGCGGACTGTGTCACCTTCTTTTACTTGTCGGTCACTCTGGTGAGCATAATAGGTGTAGATGTTATTTTTATGGCTAATAATCGTTAATACCCCATAACCACCGCTAGTTGTAATTGTTCGCCATACTTTTCCATCACTCACCGCCTTGATAGGTGTTCCCACTGGAGCGGGTAAATCGATTCCTGAGTGGAAGGCTCCAATTTTGCCAGTTACTGGATCTACACGTGTTCCGAAACTAGATGACACATAGCGGTCGTTATCTACTGGAATCTGAAAGTATTTTGAGATATCATCAGTATCAACGAGAGGACCACGTTCTTTTGAAACAAATCCCCCAAATACCCAACCTTCCCACTCATCATTCCAATTGACATAAATCCATTTTGATCGAACTCCACCTATGGTTTCGATTTCCTTTTTGGCATCTAAAATTTTTAGTTTTTCATCTCCAGGGATCGAAGTAACTACAGAGCCGTATTCGTTTGGTTCATCTCTCATTCGTAAATTTGTGGATCTAACAAAACGTTTATCTCCAATTTTTAAATCGTCTGGATTCTCCTGCGGAAAAGATATTTCGCCTGGTTGTACTTCGTAAGAGACAACTTCTGAGTTACTTAAGTATCCACCAAACACCCAGCCATTGCCATAAGCAGAAGAGACTTGGTGCCAGTTTGAAGAAATTCCGTCGATCGTTTCTTCATTTGAAGTGGAACTTTGAACGGTGACTTTGATTCCTTTTGGTAACCTTGCGATTACATAACCGTTCACATCGGGTTCTCCTCTCATATTTAAGGAGCTAGCGTTTACCCACATCTCTTTTCCTTTTTTCGAGTCCGTATAACCTAGGCTAGCTGGTTCGGGAGTGATTCTGGAAGGTATAGCAGATACATCTAAAGAAAGTCCTTCCGTATTTCTGGATTTTACAGCTGGTTTTATTGGTTGTAGAAAGTCTTGGGTGGTATATCCTTCTTGTTTTGATTTTGTTCGCACCAAAACCCAATGAGAACCTTCTTTTTTTTCTGTTACATCTTGTTTTAAAACCAAAACAACTTCGAGGGGATCCCCTTTTTTTACCTTTATTTGCGAACGTGCATTAGGTTGTTTATTTGGTTCTAGTTGTAAATAAAAATGATCAGATGCAATGGCACTAATCGATTTGGATTTTTTATCAGTGGCTCCCGGTGCATTATTATGATCAGATATTCCTTCTGCTAATTTTAAGTCGATGGGAGAAGAGGAAATTTTAAGGCCAGGGAATCTGCTTTGTACTTTTGAAACAAAGTCGTTATACTTTTGCAGAATTTCCTCCTGTTTTTTTTGATTGGTTTTGATTAACCCAGACTGTCTTTGTTTGTCACGGTCTTCTAATTGTGATTGGGACCAAAGTGAAATGTTACATAATACAAATACGAATGTGAATAAAATTACGTTTCGATTTTTCATAAAACAAACTTAAAATAACCAAAAAGAATCACTTTGGTCAAGGTTTTTTGTTCAGTCTTCTTCAGGTAAAAGAGGAGTCAGGAAAAAAGAAATAAATTCCAGTTTCCCCCTCATAGAAGATTTTTCGTAGATAGACGCAGTTTGGTTTTCGATGGTCCTCAGACTTTTTTTTCTGACAGCAGCAATTTGTTTTTGGGAAAAACCTCTTAACAAAAGAATAGCAATCTCAGTTTCTGCATCTGTTAAATTCCATTCCAACATTTGGGCTTTTGCTTCTGCCCAAAATCCAATTTCAGGATTTTTTAAAATTCGATTGGTCCTTTTTAAGTCATGGATTTGTGTTTTTGCCTGTTTGTTTTCGACAGCTTCTTTCTTGAGTTCTTTGTATAAAATAAAAACAACAAGGAAGGAAGAGATGGCAATGAATGATTCTATGGTTGCGATGATGACTCGAAATCGGTCGAAGTATTCAGGTGGTTTTGTCAGTGTGTATATTTCTTCAATGATCCACACAATTAATGAAATCACATAAAAAACCAAAAAAAGGATACGTATGGTGCGAGTTTCCATCTAATGATTCAATTTCAAACTTCTCTAATGTAGAATCAAGTATGTTTCATAGGTAATTTCCACATTTGCGGTTTTCCTCTATTGGAAATCTTAAAAATGTATGCGATGCTATTGATATGAAATGGAGAAAAATCTAATCAAGAACCAGTTTGGCGGTAGATGATTTTTGCACCGATTTGCAAATTTTTATATAAATCTAAAAAGATTTGGTTGGGAACCATCCCTTCCTGATCTCTTGAAAATTCAGGACGTAAACGTTTTAAGAAATACATCCCCATTTCCCCTTTGTTTTTGGCTTTGACTTTACCTCGGTATTCACATTCAAAAAATCGTTTTACTTTATCATAAGTAGTTTCTGACAAATTGATTTCACCAGCATCACCTGAGCTTTCCATCCTGCTTGCAGTGTTCACTGCATCTCCCCAAACATCATATGCAAATTTTGATTTTCCCACAACACCTGCAACCACAGGACCAGTGTGGATACCAATTCGAATTTCCCAGAAATCTTGTCCTAACATTTGTTTGAAGGATCGAATTTGTGTCATAAATGATTTGATTTCCATGGCAAACAAACAGGCATCTACGGGGTGGGTGAAATTCCCTTGAGGAATACCACCAGCAGCCATATACGAATCCCCAATTGTTTTTAATTTTTCAAAATTGTGCCTTACAGCTATATCATCAAATTGCGAAAAACATCCATCTAATTGTTCAATCAGATCTTCTGGTGACAATGATTCAGCTGCTTTTGTGAAGTTTTTGAAATCAGTGAATAATATACTAACGGATTCGTATTCCATAGGAACAACCTCTCCGCGTTCAATGAGTTCATCCGCTAAATCACCAGGAAGAATGTTACGAATGAAGTGGATTGTTTTTTCTCTCTCTTTTTCCAAATCTCGGCGTAAATTTGCATTATGAATTGCACCCGCAACTTGTTCACAAAATGAAATGATTTCTTGGAATTCAATTTGTGTCCAAGGATTTTCTTTTGTTAGGCGAGTGACACAAACAATCCCAATGGTTTGGCCTTGGACAACAAGAGGCACGTGTCCAAAAATTTCTAATTTAAAACTTTCAACAATTGAAGTATCAATTGGGGTTAATTCTTTCCATCGTGATGATTTTTTGAGATAAATTGGTTTTTGTTTTTGAAAAGAACGATAGAGGGAACCGATAGATGGAATCAATTTCGGACGGAATGTTCTTAAAAAATTTGTAACCAGTAATCCTTTGTTAAATACTTCAGCACCTTCCATAAGAGGGACTAATGAATTGGATTTTGGATCTACTAATAAGATAAAACCTAATTCAACACGGTGATTCGCTTTTAAATAACTAAAAACTTCTCTTGTGATATCTTCAATTTCAGAATAGGAATTGATTTTCCGATTGAATTTGTGAAGGTTTTCCAGTTTCAAACGATTGGATTCTATATTCTCTTTTTCTTCTTGGATTTTGCTGTTAACTGTTTTTAACTCATCAAGAAGATAACCAGTTTCAATTGTACCTGCAATGTAATCTGCTATGATTTTGATTTGGTTGAGTTGTTGTTCATTTAATAAAAATATGCCTGAGTAATCTAATAAATCCAATGTTCCGATGAATTTATTGCGTAAGTAAAGTGGGACAATGAGAAGGGATTTTAAATTTGCTGATTTTTTGTTCTCAAGTTCCACACCTTCTGTTTTATAAGTTTCAAAGTCTTCTATATAAAAACTTCGTTTTCTTTTTCGAACATACGCGTGTGCATACTTAGTCACATAGGAATCGGAAACAGGGATTGTCCTTCCCATGATCTCTAATTTTACTGACTCTGAAAGTTCTTCTGGAAAGTTACTGTGAAAAAACTCTAAGGCATCTAATTCTTTTTTATAAACGTATAAAAGATAATGTGGTACTTTGAATTTTTCTCTGATATAAAAACCAAGGATTCTCAGTACATCTTTTAAATCAGTTGCTGAGTTGATTTCTCTTAAGAGACCATCGAGGTCAGATAATTGACCATATGAATCAACAAGTTTGTTCGAAAATTCTTCTGACTGCGTTTTTGTTGAGAGTAGTTCTTTTTCTTTTTGTTCTAATTCTTCATTCAGTAATTGAATTTTAGATTTTAAGACGGTAACGGTATTTTGGTTTTCTTCATTTTTTTTGTATAATTTAGTGATTCCATAAAGAATTCCTAAAAATAAAAAACCAATCAGATAGATAACATTGATCATTTGATTAGGATTTTTGCTCCCCGTTTTTGTTGGGTATATAACCTTTCAAATTTATCATTGGGAAGGATTCCTGAATCGTCTGCTAAATCCGATTTTAATGCTAACAATTCGTAAATAGGGAATTGTTCCCCTTCGTAAGTATTGATCATTCTTTGGTTGTCGATGTGGAACAATCGTTTCACTTTATCCATTGTTTCTTGGGAGATGTTAATTGAAACACCAACTCCACCACGTCTGATGGCTTGTGTTTGTGTGACCGTTTTCCCCCAAACATCATAATTGAATTTTGATTTTCCAATCACTCCCGCAACAACAGGCCCTGAGTGAATTGCAATGGTAATTCCATTCGGTTTGAATGGAATGTCTTTAAAATCTTCCATCATACGAATCACTTCATTTTTAATTTGTAAGGCAGCAAGGCAGGCATCAACTGCATGAGTGAAGTTTCCAACAGGCAAACCTCCAGCAGCTAAATACATATCACCAGTCATCCTTAATTTTTCCATTCCCTTTGTTTTGATGATCTCATCAAATCGAGAGAAATACAAATCAAGGCCTTCAATTAATTCTTCTGGTGTGAGTTGTCCTGTAATTTGAGAGAAACCAGGAAAACTGGTCATGAGTAATGTTACATTTTCAAATTCAACGGGATTCACTCGCCCTTTCTTTTGCAGTTCTTCTGCTACGTTTTTGGGGAGAATGTTGAGTAAAAGAGAATCGGATCTTTGTTTTTCTTCTTCAATTTTTTTGAGTAAAAAGTGATTGTTGATGGCACTTGCAATGTGTTCCGAAACACCTACGATGGAATTTACTTCTTCACTGGTAAAATGTATAGTTTCATCATTGATTCCATACATAGCCATAGCCACAACTTCATCGTTATTCACTAAAGGAGAAATTAAAAAACCTTTCATTCCTGATTTTTCAGTAATCTGTTTATCAATTTGATAAGGCATTGATTTAGGAACATGTTTCATGTAAAAATGTCTTTTTCGTAGGTAACATTTATAAACGAATCCACTTTCCTCTTTGAGTGGGAATCTTAGGGTCTTAAAAAAATTCACGTTTTCATCATTTAACAAGTCAAAGCCGGAATGGTTTAAATAACGAAACTCATTGAATTCTTTGTCGAGAAAATACAAGACACAGTTTTCAATTTTATAGTTTTTGCGAATGAACCCAAAAATTTCGGCGAGAATATTTTCTAAATTGTTTTGAGAGTTTATCGTTTTTGCAAACTCATTCATTTTTTGAATTTCTGCTTTTGCTCTTTCCGATTTTTTTCGTTCTTCTTCGGTTAATTGGAGTAATAATGAATTTTGAATTGCACCAGCGATTTGATCACAAAAACCAGAGATTCGTCTGAGCACTTCGCGAGTGACTTCCATTGGTTTTTGGTACGAAGTAAAATAGGCAATTCCAATCACTTCGTTTTGCACAACCAGTGGTACTGCAATAAAGGAAGATAAGCTTAACTTTGAAAAAATTTGTTCATCTAACTCTGATTCGTATGTTTTGGGAGGTTTAGGAACAAATAATGTTTTTTTTCGTAAATACGTTTTATAAATGATCCCTCCTCTTTCATTTAATGGAACGCGAAAGGATTTTGCGAAATGTAACTGTTCTTCAGTTGCATATGTAGGAATGGTAGTTTTGTATGTATACAATTCCTTTTTTTTAGGATCAATTAGTTGTATGAGTGTAGCTTCAATTTCGAAACTCTTTAGTATATAGTCAAACATCTCATCTATAATTTGAGACAAACTAGATTCAGAGTTTATTTTTTTGGTGAATTCATTGAGTTTGACAACTTCGTTTTTGGCATCTTCCATTTGCAAACGAGCGTTATCCGCAATGAACTTCTCTCGGTTCATTTCTTCCACAAGAATGGAATTTGTTACTGCAGTTGCGATGTTTTCAGCAGTATTTTCGACCAATTGTAATTGGGCTTTAGAAAAACTTGATCCCTTGTGTTCACTGAAAATCGCTAACATCGCGATGACTTTCCCTTGTGAACTTAATGGAATGATCATTCCTGGATTTTTCCCAATCAATTGGATGAATTTTTGATTGGATTCATTTAAACGAGATTCCCATACTTTTGCAAATCGAAAGGGACGATTCCGTTTATAAACATGGTAAAACAATCCAGCACTTGGGTCTAAAGGGAAACTGACTCCGCGAAATTTTGATTCAAGTTGTAATTCGGATGTGGAAGAAACTAAAGCTTTGTGGTATTGGAGTTTACTGTTTTCAGAATCAACAAGTAATAGAATCATCGAATCGCAAAATACTTCTTCTTTCAAATAATCGAAAGCTTTGTTTAGGATACTATCTAACTCCAGAGATGTGTTGAGAGTTTTTGCAAATTCATTGAGCCTTTCGATATTTGCTTTTGAAACTTCTAATTCTTTTGTCCTTTCGACAACGATATCTTCCAATCCCTCTTTTAGGATATTGAGTTCTTTGTTTGAAATTTCTAAACTTTCTTTTAATTTTTCGATCGATAAATAAGCTCTTGTGAATCCATAAGATAGAATATATCCTTGGAACAAAATAAAACCTAAAAACCCAAAAGGAGTGATATTCATTGTATTGATGATATTGTTTTGGTATAAGATGTCGTGGACAACAGTCCCAAAAACAAAACTAAAACCAATGAGTGATAATCCTGCTCCAACCGTATCAGAACGATAGGCCATGATAATAGCAATGGTGATACGAACACAAACAAGTATGAGGAAAATTTGGAAATAATGGATTTGTGAAGTAAATACAGAGACAGGTAAAAACAAAGAAACTAAAAAAGGAGTGATGAGGGTGTAGAGAACATACATTGTCCTTTGCCCCACGGTATTCGGGAATACCAATCGATAGAAGTATGCAAAAACTATGGTTGATATGTAAATTGTTGCAAATTCCAATCGAATGAGAGCAGACATCGGGAGAGATGGTATGATGTCCAAAATATTTCTCTCACCAATTGTGAGAAGGCGCATAACAATGAGTAAACTAAATAGTGCAATAAACAAACTAGCTTTATCTTGCCTGCGCATGAGAAACAAACCTAGGTGATACAATGCCCAGAGGAAAATACTTCCCGCTAAGAAGGAAGTGATTTGGTAACTGCGATTGACTTTGTCATATAACTTACGTCTTTCGCCAATTTCCATACTTTCCCAAAATCCACCCTTCGAATAATGGAAATTGGATATTTCATAAACAATTTCTGTTTCGCCAGAAACTGGTTCGAGATCCACCAAGATGGATTTGTAGGAAGGTTCAAAATAGTTTGGATTGATTCCAAAACTACCTTGTTCGACCACCAATTTCCCATTGATGTACATTCGGTACGCAGAGGAGAGATCCAAATTATGAAAGGCTAAAGTAGGTGTGTTTTCTGGGAAAATTACTTTTAGTTTATATGTCGCATATCCATACCCACCAAGTGTTTCTCCAAACCAATCCACACCTTTCCAATTCGATGGAACCACTTGGTAGATGAACTTTGGTTCTTTACCTAGTTCTTTTTCAATTTGAATGCCACTTAACGTCTCTTTCCAATAAAATTCCCATTCTCCGTCCAAGTTGATGTTTCCATCACGGAGGAAATCCCATGAAGATAAGTCGATTTTCCCTTTCTCAGCAATTGGTTTGTTCCGATTGACTTCTGCACAGGAAAAAATGGAAAAGAGAAGGCAGAATGATACAACCAAATGAAACGTTTTCTTCATAGTTAGGCTACACAGCCTATGAGAACGAAAGGAAATGGAAAGGAAAAATTTAAGGATAACTCAGATTTATTTGGGATGGATCAAAATGTTTCTCAAACGAAGGAATTATTACATGTAAGATCTCTTCCGTCTCTTCTTTTGAATACGAAACAATTTTGTCTTTTTTTTCAAATGGATGAAATAAAATGGAAGAGTCCTTTCGTTTGTCTGTGATCTGTTTTAAAAAATCGAGATTCATACGAAAACCTCCCACACTGAGTTCCGTGATGCCTTTTGGATTTAGTTCTTTCCCTAATAATTCGGCTAACGATTGGTAATGGATTTTCCAATCAGGGATACGAAGGACGGGATCAATACAAACTCTTACTTTCCATCCGGCCTCGATTGTTTTTTGTATTGTTTTGATCCTAGCTTGTAAAGAGGGAGTTCCATGTTCTATCGTATCGATGACAATTTGTGGGCTGATTGTCCATGCAAGGATGATGTTAGGGTTTGGTGTTAGATGGGCAATGGATTGGAAATTGGTAGATTTTGTTCGGATTTCCAAGGTCAAATTTGGTTCCGTTGAGGCAAATTGGATCCAACTTTTTGTTGCGGGGAAAAATGATTCCAAAGCCAACAAATCAGTGTCATACGAAAGTGCCAAATACAAAGAACCATGATTGTCTAAGAACTTTTTTGTTTCCGTAAAAAAATCTTCCCAATTTACGAATAACACAAGATTTGCGGAAGGAAACATTCCTTGTAAGTAACAATACTCACAATCGTAAATACAATTGAGTGCTAATGTATTGTAATAAAAATATTTATGGGAAAAATTAGGTGAAAAATCACTTCCTGGATATAAAAAATGTTCTTTTTTTTCAGCTAACACCAGTTTTGGAGATTGTTTTTGGATTCGAAAGTTTTGTGAATTTCGATTAAAACTGTCTTTGTAGTGGCGAATTGGAATTTGGATCGCATTGGGAAATTTGGATAGGATTTCCTTGGTCCGAAAGTGATCGGCGACTGTTTCCTCAATATAAATATGTGAAAATGATTTAAACATGAAGTTGTTTTTTCCATTCCTCTACAAATGATTTCACTTCTGTTTTCGATTTGATTTTGGGAACAATTTCTAAGTTGGGCATGGGTATCTTTGTATTTGGATAACGTAAAAAATAAAATCGTAAAGATTTTTTAAGATCATGTTTCATCGTTTCTGTAAGGCGAAGCTCTTTCACTTCTTTCCATATTTCTGGCCAAATTCTTGTTTCAAATGGATCTTCCGTTACCCAAGGGAGAGGGTTAGTCCATTCAAGGAATAATGGTTCCAGCAGATTTGCCAATATGGATTCCACAGTTTCTGGTTTGCAAAAATTCCCTTCTAAGTGGTCTGAGATCACTTTCCCAATCGATATGTTTTCCAGTGGAAAATAAAGGGATGCCGCTTCAAAAAACCCAACACCTTCCATATCAACAAGTGATACCGATTCTAAATCCTTTTCGTTTAAGACTTGGAACTGATTATCTGTTTTGATTTTGGCAATGGGACGATCAAATGTTGTGAGATTTGTTTCCATTCCAAATACAGATTTTGTCATCCTTTCTGGATAATAGTCCTTCCCGGTAGCATAGTCAGTGACTTTATGAATCCAAAAGAAGTCACCAACCTTCCAATTTAATTGATTGGAACCAACAATTCCCAAATTCCATACTTTCATATGGTCTCTTTCTTCTTTTGGCAAAAGGTGTGCAAACTCAGAAACGGCAAGTGCCATTGCAATTTTTCCAACGCCTGAAATGATGATGTACATGGAATCATTTTTGTAGATTCGGAATTTACCAGAGTGGTGGACTGGTTTTGCTTTTGTTTTTTGGATCCAAGGTTTTGCTTCCGAAAGAACTGCAAAAAACAATGATGGCATAGTCTAAAATTGGAGGAGGGGGTCTTAATGCAAAGAAAAGTTTTGTTTGCTATTTTTCTATTTGTTGGATTGAATCTGTTTGCTGGAGGAAAAAAAATGTCATTTCATAATTTAAAATCTGTTACCATCCAAGGAAAGGAAATTTCTCTCGGAGAGTATAAAGGCCATCCTGTTTTAGTTGTCAATGTTGCATCTAAATGTGGTTATACGCCACAATATGAAGGATTGGAAAAACTCCATCTCGCCTACAAAGATAAAGGTTTAAAAGTGATCGGTTTTCCATCCAATGACTTTGGTGGACAAGAACCAGGAACGGAAGCTCAAATTGCAGAATTTTGTAAGCTTAATTTCGGAGTCAGTTTTGATCTAATGAAAAAAACAAAAGTTTTAGGAACTGACAAAGATCCAGTGTACCAATTTTTAACTGAGAATGCGAAGGAAAAAGGTGACGTAAAATGGAACTTCGAAAAGTTTCTCATCGATAAAAATGGAAATGTTGTGAATCGATTTCCATCTTCCACAAAACCTGAAAGTGTTGAATTGAAAGCAGCCATTGAAAGTATTTTATAAGAAAACATCCTGTTTCTTTTTATTTTCGGTTTTTGTGTTTGGGTTGTTTGGGCAAACAATTCCTAACAACCTAAACATCATTCGAACCAAAACTTCTGAATTAGTTTCCATGGATGACATCATCAAGGAAACAAAACAATATGATGTGATTGTACTCGGCGAAGAACACGATAATCACGAATTACATCGGTTTTACGAAGGGTTCTTACGTAAATTATATGCTTCAGATGTGTTCAGCTTATCACTAGAAATGTTAGAGAAAGACCAACAATTCATTGTGGATGAATACCTCAACGGAACCATCTCGGAATCTCAATTTTTAACATCCATCGTTCATTGGAAAAATTTCAAAACGGATTATTTGCCTCTTGTCAATATAACAAAAGAAAATCAATGTAAGGTGATCGCAGCAAATCCCCCAAGAAGGTATGTAAATTTGATTTCCAAAAAAGGCCTTTTGGCATACCGAGATTTTTCACCTACTGCGATGACTTTTCTACCCCAAGCCTACACCTTAGAAAAATATCTCACCAAAGATTACAAACAAAGGTTAACTGATCTTTTTGGCGGGATCGAACATACAAACCAACACAAAACCAATCCCCAATTCATGATACTTGGCCAAGCCACCTGGGACCAGGGTATGGCGGAGGCAATTTCCGCTGAAATCCATAAATCTGGCAAAAAAGTAGTCCATTTGAACGGTCGTTTTCATTCCGATCGGAATGGTGGAGTTGTGTTTAGGTTACGAGAAATGGGCCATTCTGTGTTGGTTTTATCCGGGTTTCCCAAGGGAAAAGAAGAGGATTCAGATTTTGTGAAAATCGCTGATTTTGTAATTTTAACAAATGACCGATAAGAATAGGGAGAACCTATGTCGGCACTTTCTCCCAAATACCTTTGTCCTCATTGCCAAAAAGCATCTCGTTTGCCAGAACCCATTCCAAAAGAAGGTAAGTTCCAACTAACGTGCGCTCATTGTGCAGAAAAAGTTGTATTAAATTTTGTCGATTATCGATTTGAAATTGTTCAAATCCTTCCAAGTCCAAAAGAGGATCTCAAACAAGACTACCAAAGTTTTAAAATTCCAGTTCCCAGTATCTCTGATTCAATTCAAGATTCTTCACCCAGAAAAACTCCCAGTGGAAAACCAAAACCTTTTTTCGAAAAGAGAGTTGTTTGGGAAAAAGAACCAAAAAAAGAAAATGTAAAATTTAGTAACAATCCATTACGTTTGAATCGAAAAAGTACTAACACACGTAAAAATCCATCTTCGTTTTCTTATTTACGTGTCGCCTTTACAGTCACATCGATCCTTTTGTTTTTATTCATTGTTAGTTTTTCTTATTTTGTGGCAGGTGTCCTTGTAACTAAAAAAGAAGTTCCTATGTATTTGGAAACTTTGTCAAAAAATATTCCAACTAAAATCTTGGATCGAAATGGACAAGTTGTCAGTGAAATTTTCCAAAAACGTACTTCTACTCTAAGTTTGCAAGATTATCCCGAAGATATGATTTCTATCTTATTAAATATAGAAGATCAAAAGTTTTTTTTCCATGGAGGGATTGATTATTCAGCTATCTTACGAGCTTTTTTTAAAAACATTATCAATCTAAGTTATAAACAAGGTGCATCCACTATCACGCAACAGTTAGCAAGGATCATTTTAGATGACAGACGCAAAAGTTTGAACCGTAAGTGGAGAGAAGCACAACTTGCGTTTGCATTAGAATCTGTATTAACAAAAGAACAAATTCTCGAAACCTATATGAACCATGTATATTTAGGGCATGGTGCCTTTGGATTTGGAGAAGGAATTAAATTTTATTTCCAAAAAAATCCAATGGAATTATCCAAAGAGGAGATGGTATTACTTGCTTCACTTCCTTCAGCACCTAATAAGTATTCACCATTAAAAAATCCTGAAGATTCCTATACGCGTGTTCGAGCCATTCTGAATATGTTTAGGAATCGTGGCATTTATCCCAATTTGGATCGAGATAAATTTGTTAGTTTTTATCATAATTTATCCACGAGGTCTCCAAATGAAACTGTATTTGGCTCTCGTCATGACATTGCTCCTTATGTGACGGAACATGTGCGTGCCATTTTGTCTTCAATTGAAGGTGAAAAAAATATTTATGAAAGTGGCGGATATACAGTTGAAACAACACTCGATCGGAATGCCCAAGAATTGATTGGTCCTATCGTAAGGGAATACTTAGCCAAAAATAAACGTTCAGGAAAAATTCAGAAAAGACGAGTTCGTTTAAAACCTGAATCACCACTCGACCTTGCATTTCGCCAAAAGATGGAAGAAATATCAATTTTGAATGAGATGGTATGGAATCCTGACCATTTAGAGGGGGATAAGGACCAAACTGTTATCCAAGCGGCAATTGTTGGAATTCAACCTAACACTGGACAGGTTTTATTCTTACATGGTGGTGATGAGTTTAATTCTTCGAACCAGTTCAATCGAGTTACCCAGATGCGAAGGCAAACTGGTAGTTCCATTAAAGCAGTGTTATATGCTTCTGCAATTGATTCAGGTTCCATTCATGCAGGAATGCGAATCTTAGATGCACCTTTGTATTACCGCGGGGGTGGAGGAAAAGAATGGGCTCCCGAAAATTTAGGGGGAAGTTTTGATGGAGAAATTTCACTTCGCACTGCACTTGTTAAATCCAAAAATACAGCTGCAGTACAAGTGGCGGAAAGACTTGGTAGTTCTGGGATTGAAAAGTATTTTACCAAATTCTTTTTTCCAAATGAAACAGAGAAAAAAAATAGGTTTCGCGGAGATCTTTCCTTGGCTCTCGGTACTCTTGAGATTTCACCATTGGAGATGGCTTCTGCGTTTACAAGTTTTGTGAACCAAGGTACCATCAAACGACCTTATTTAATCCAAAGGATCAAAAATTCCAAAGGGAATGTCCTCTACGAAGTAGGAGGAAGTGATGAGTTTAAATTAAAATTACCTGAAGAGAGACAAGTGATACGACCTGATACTGCTGAAGTGATGATCTCATTGTTGCGGGATAGTGGTAGAGCAAGTGGTGTAAGAAACGGCGGTTATACGGGAGATCTAATCGGTAAAACTGGTACCACAAACGATTATAAGGATGCTTGGTTTGTAGGAGCAAGACCTGATTTATCTCTTGCTGTTTGGGTTGGTTATGATAATCCAAAATTTGGAATGGGTCCAAGTGGTCTAGGTGGAGCAGTGGCGGCTCCACTTTGGGGTGAGATCCTTGCCACAATTGATAAAAAAAGTATTTTACCTAAAACACAATTTAGTTTGCCAGTTTATGCAAAACCTTATAAAATTTGTACATTATCGGGAAAACAGGCATCACCCACTTGTCCGAATACTCAAGAATTGTATTTGTCTGATTATCCACCGGAAGGTCCTTGTACGGAAGATCACAAATCTACTTCCTCGGATCATAAGGATTTAATGAAAGGATTGTATTAATTGTACCAATTGTTGAAATTTCAAAGTTTAGTATTCGCCTTTGTATTGTATGTTGGTAGTTATTCAGTATCTGGGATATTATTTCCCCTTTTAGCAAATAGTGCATACGAACAAGCTTATGAAATGGAACAAACAAATACTTTGTTTGCGATTCCTTTATATGAGAAAGCACTCAGTCAAAAACCTAGTGGAAAATTACAAAAAGCAGTTGTTTCTCGTTTATTCTTTCTCTATAAAAAACATTCAAAGTTATTAGATGCTTTATTTTTAGGAAGTCGTTTCCCCTCTCATATTCCTTCAAAAGATAGGTCATGGATTTGGAACCAACTCGCAGAAATTTATAAACCAATCAGTGTTTCAGAATTATCTTCCACTTATGTATTGGCTTCAAAGGCAAATGGAGAGAATTCTAACGAATTGCGAGAGCATTTGAAACAACTAAGTTTGCCTAAATTATATGAATTTTCCTCCATACTCTTGTTAAAACGCAAACAATACAAAGTGATTCTATCTCTATACGAAGAAAATCCTAGTATGTTCCTAACTCCATTATTCATCGGAATATCGGAATTAAAATTAGATACAGAACAGGGAAAAGAATTTTTAAAAAAAGTTTTAACCGATTCAGATAAAGAACGATCTGACCAAGAAAAATCTGATATTTTATATTTAATGGGAGTCCATTACCGACATTCCAATGAACACGAGTTATCTGCTCGTTATTTTCGGATGAGTGGGAGTTTTTTTGCAAAACCCAGAGCTGATTTAGAAGCGAGTAAATCACTCGTGATGCAAGGGAAGACCAAAGAAATGTGTTCTACATTTAAATTTTTTGTATCTCCATTTGATGAGATAGAAACTCTACTTCATTATCATTGTTCTCCCAATGGTTCACAATCAACTAGACCAATTTACGCAAGCATTCGTATCCTCGCTGAACGTGAAGGGAATGAATTTCTAAATGTATTGTATCCAAAGGATAGTTTGTGAACCAATTGAAAGAGAAAATTTTTCGTATCAGCACTGTATCTATTTTGCTTTTTGTATGCCTACCTGTATTTTCTAATTTCCTTGTCACTCCTGACGAAATTCTAAAGTTAGAATTTCAAACAGGTGTTAGGAGCCAGATACGTTTTTGTAAACAAAATCCCATCCAAGTGTATGGAAGAAATCCAATAGGAAACCAATTGAATTGTGTTTCTGTTCAGGAAGGAGAGGTGTTATTGGAATCTTTTTTTACGGAAGAGATATCCGATCCAACTGAAACACAATGGGCTTTTTATGATCCAATTGGCAAACAAGTTTTTCCTACAGTTGTTTGGGAAGGAAGTGAGCCTTTTGTTTTTATATCACTGGTTCGTTCCAAACGAGGTCAATTCGGGGTTCAAGTGCAAAAGAAAAAAGATGGGGCTTATTATTTTTACCGAACGAAAATTTCGAGTTGGGTGATTCCTTAAGGGAATATTTTTCCATTCGGGCCCGTCACCACTCGCTTTTCCGCATCCATGCGGAAACTTCTCCATCCCCCCTTGTTTGTCTAACGACAAACAACTTCGCCTCAGCTTTTTATGAAAGCTTCGCGGGGTCGAAGTCGCTCGGGTTCTATTCGAATCCTTCAATTAGTTGTTAGTTGGGGGTTTTCTTTCTGTGGTACAGAACTTAGTTTGGGCAGGGAAGGATTCGAACCTTCGAAGGTAAAACCAGCAGATTTACAGTCTGCCCTCGTTGGCCACTTGAGTACCTACCCGAAGAAGTTGCATGGAGCCGCCTGAGGGATTTGAACCTCCGACCGGCTGTTTACAAAACAGCTGCTCTACCACTGAGCTAAGGCGGCATGCATATCCAATTTTTGTGAAAAGCTGTTAAGGTCAAATAAAAATTCTTTGAGTGGCGGTGGATTCTCACAGAATGACCCTAGATGGCACTGTTTTTTGTGAATTCTTTCATGACCCTATCCATTTTAGGATTTTATACTGGTTATTTTTTCAGGAAAGTAGACATTACAAAACATCGAATCGCAAATTTGGTTGGGATTGGTTCCAATTTAATTGCTGCGGTTTATTTATTGTGTATCAAATATCTGTTAGGTGGTATATCCGAGTTTCAGATTTATCCAACTGCACCTGATTTTATCATTCATACCCATCGTTTTTTTGCGGCCATCAGCCTTGTTTTGATGTTAATCATGGGTTTCACAGGATGGAAAAGAAATCGAAATTTACATGTAAAATTGCATTACATCTTTTTGCCTTTGTACACGATTGTTTATATCTCCGGTCTGTTTTTATTTCAATCAAAACCGCTTTAAGGAATGTTCATGGAAAAAATTGAAGTCGCAAAGAAATTTGCAAATGATATCCGAATCCAAGTAATCAAAATGGTTACGGCAGCTAATTCTGGTCACCCAGGTGGACCACTCGGACTTGCTGATATCTACGCGGCCCTTTACACTTCAATACTCAACCACGACCCTAAAAATCCAGAATGGTCCGAACGAGATCGATTGATATTATCCAATGGGCACGTATGTGCAGTTCGTTATGCAGCAATGGGACTTTCAGGATACTTCCCAGTGGAAGACCTTTTGACATTCCGAAATATCAACTCTTATTTACAAGGACACCCTTCCACTCGTTATATGAAGGGTATTGAATCTAGTTCTGGTTCCCTTGGACAAGGTCTTTCCGTTTCTGTTGGGCTTGCACTTGGTGCAAAGTTAAAGAAAGAGACATATAAAATTTATACATGTATTTCTGATGGTGAATGTGGTGAAGGAATGACTTGGGAAGCAGCTCAATCTGCAGTTCATTTTAAAACAGATAACCTCATTGCCTTTATGGATCGTAACTATATTCAAATTGATGGTAACACAGAAGAAGTAATGAAGTTAGAACCATTGGATAAAAAATTTGAAATGTTTGGTTGGAATGTGATCAATGCAGACGGACATAATATGGAAGAAATTTTCTCTGCATTTGCGAAAGCAAAACAACATACTGGTGGACCAACACTCATCGTGTTTAGAACCATTTTAGGCAAAGGTGTTTCTTATATGGAAAACAATCCTAAGTGGCATGGTACCCCACCAAATAAAGAACAAGAAGCACAAGCTCTTGCAGAATTAGCTTAATCTTTTTGTTTCGATTGACTTTTTCATTTACATCAAGATAGTTTTTGCATGGGACAAAACTCCTTTCCTGATTTTTACCCGGATGATATCACTCGTTTATTGTATGATTGGGAAGTAGCTCCTGCAGAAAAAAAACGTTTTATCTTAAAACTGATCGCTTCACGTATTCCTTGGCAAATCCAATTAGAATCTGCCTTGGACGAAGTGAAAGATCCTTATCTTCGTGTCCAAGCGAGGAATCTAAAATCAGAAATTTTGCGCCATCGATTAAGGCATTCTTTCTTCAAACTCACGTTACGTGGGAATACAAATCATTATAAAGATTTAGAGGAGATGGTTGTTCAACTTTCAAGTATTGGTTTTCCTGATCAAAATTATGCAGAAATCAAACATGAATTAGATCGAATCGCTCTTCGTATATCTGAGTTATATGATGATCATTCAGGTTATCTAACGGATGAACTCAAAGTACAAATCCTTTGTCAGGTGATGTTCCAAGAAGAAGGTTTTGTTGGAAATATCCAAAATTATAATGATCCTGGAAATTCCTATTTATTCCAGGTAATCAAAAGTCGATTGGGAATTCCAATTTCATTGTCTGTTGTATACCTTCTTGTCGCACAACGACTTGGTTTACCTTTATACGGCACCAATTTACCATTACATTTTCTATTACAATATGAATCAGATGGTTATTTCACTTACATCGATCCATTCCATGGCGGGGTCTTATTAGATAAATTTACCTGTGAGAAATTTTTGGAAGCGAATGGTTATTCCAATTCTCCAAAATATTTCACAAAGGCATCTACACTTTCTATGATCAAACGAATGTGTCGAAATTTACTCCATATTTATAGAGACAATCAGACCAAAGAAATGGAAAATATGATTAAGGATTATCTTCAAATTCTTGAAAGTCGATCCACACATGTTGAATAACGGATGAAGTCTAAAGTCAATATCCAGTCTATATTATCTAAATTTGATAAAAATATAGATAATATCATTCACGAAGACATTCCTATCCTCAAAAAAATAAAAAAACAGGTAATTACTTCTGGTGGGAAAAGGATTCGACCTTTTGCTCATTATCTCTTTTGCCAATTTTTAGAAGTAAAGGATGTTAGTTGGTTGGATGTGGGAAGTGTTGCCGAACTCATCCATGCTGCCAGTTTACTTCATGATGATGTTGTGGATAATGCCCCAATCCGGCGGGGGAAACCTACGATTGGTGCAAATTTTGGAAACAAAACTGCCATCCTTGCAGGTGATTATTTATTAGCATGTGGAATTAGCCGACTCAATTCTCTCGGAAATCCAGAACTCATGGAAATTTTTTCCCAAGTGCTTCGCGATTTATCTGTGAGCGAACTTTTGCAAATGGAATGGGAAAAAAATCCTAAAATCACTCTTAAGATTTATGACCAAATCATTTATGGAAAAACAGCTTCTTTGTTTGGTGTTTGCACTGAGTCTGCTGCTATCTTAGCTCACAAAACAAAATCAGAGCGAAAACAGTATCGCCAATTTGGTGTTAGGCTAGGAAAGTTATTCCAAAAAAAAGATGATTGTCTCGATTATTTTGAAGATTCAAAAACAAGTGGAAAAGAGTATTTAAAAGACTTTAAAAACGGACTTTTTACGTATCCAGTTTTATTGTTACGATCAAAACTTAACATCATAGAAAAATCTAAATTGAATCGAATGTTTCAAAAAGAGTTTCGAGATGAAAATGATGAGAAAACCATCCTAAACTTAATGAATTCAAAAAATATTCCAAACATTCTTCATAAAGAATTAGAATTAGAAAAAAATGACTTATTACTCTTTTTAAATCAATTCCCTAAAACAGAAGAAAGGGAACTTTTCATCGAACAATTGAATCGACTTACTTAATCAAAATTTCATTCTGTTTCATTCGGATCTATCAGTTCGATCGCAGGAAGTAAAATAGAAAAACATGTCCTGCCAGGTTCTGATTCTAAGGAAATAGATCCATTGTGTTTTTCAATGATGGATTTAGTGATACCAAGACCCATTCCCGTTCCTTCCCCTTGTTGTTTGGTGGTAAAAAAAGGTTCAAATATCTTTTTTTGAATTTCGATTGGTATCCCTGGTCCGTTATCGATAACTTTCACTTCAACATGTTTCCCATTTTTTTCAGAACTAATCGTAAGATTGCCTTTCTGTTTCATGGCTTCTAATGCATTTAATATCAAGTTTGTCCAAACACGCATTAGATCCTCAGGCCATCCAAGTAGAGTTGCATCTGTTAAAAATATTTTTTTTAAAGAAACTTTACTCCTCATCCGGTATTGGTAAATGGTTATCACTGTTTCAATGTTTTCGAGTAGAGTGAAAATTTTCCGATGTTCTGAATGTGTGATTCTTGAAAAGTTTTTGAGAGCTAAGATGATTTTTGAGGAACGGTCGACTGCAATTTGAATAATAGATAAATGGAGCCTAAAGTTTTTTTCATCTAAAATTAGATCGGTAAGTTTTTCTTTTCCTTTTTTTAATAATAAAATTTGGTTTTCTTCAAGTTTTGTGATTCCGACATCTAAAAACTTTTCTAATGTTGCTTCGTCGTAATCCAAATCATTCTCTTTTAGTATTTTTTTAAGATCAGATTTTTTTTCCTTACGTTCTGTATAACTAGCCAATAAACCAAAGTCGGATTGGTATCGGAAAAGTTGTTTTAATGTATTGATTTCTGTTGTTGATAAACTGTCATAAATGTTTTCCTTGGATCCGAGTTGGCTTGTTTCGTTCTGTTTGGATTCCATTAGGGTTTCGATTGAAGCTTTGATGGCACTCAGTGGGTTATTGATTTCGTGAGCAACACCCGCTACAAGTTTCCCAAGTTCGGTCATTTTTTCTGATAATGCTAACTGGTTTTCGGTTTGGCTTAATTGTAAGATTGTAGATTCTAATTTTTCTTTTTGTAATTGAAGTTCTTTTGTTCTTTCCGAAACCATAAACTCTAGTTCTTCGTTTACTTTTGTTACTGTCTGTTCTTTGATGATCCTGGTTTGAATTTGAAACTTTGATACAACTATCGTAAAGATAGTCATTTGAATTGCCGCACCAATTTCATTTGCTGAACTTAAAAAAGGGAAAGAAGGAAGATAACCAGTGTTTGTGAAAATTAGGAGTATCGTGCTAATCTGCCTAACAAGGAAGGCAAAAAATAGAACATTGGCATGTTCCTTTTTTTTAAACAAGCAGTAGATCGAATATCCAAAAGTTGTAGTTGATAACATAAAACTGTTGGTATAAATAAAGCGAAAGTAGAGTTGAAGGTCTATGATTGACAAGAAGATAGAAGCCAACATTAAATATAGGTAAAGTTTTACATATTTATCAAAATTAGGATGTTCCTTTTTTATGTGTAAGAATTCTCTTAGGAATAAAACAAAACCAATTGGACTTAATGACAATAGTCCCGGAACATAACGAAAAAACCATTCTTGATTGCTGAATCCATATTCATAAAATAATCCAGATCGCAATACATTCGTGAATAGGATTGTTGATATCGCAAATGTTAATAGTAGTGAGATTTTTTCTCTGAGTAAAACATATTGTGCTGCAGTAAACAAACACAATAGGATACAAAGTCCAAGATACAGTCCTTGCCATAAGGATAAAGACTTTGTATATTGAAATAACTCTGATTCTTTTCGAATATGAAAATTGATTCGATGGGTATCATCTGATTGGATTCGAAATCGATATAATCCCTTTTCTTTCGCTGGGAATAAAAATCCTCCCGTATAGGATACCTCTGGTAGTTTTTTTCGAAACAAACCAGTTTGGAATTCTTTTATTTTTTTGTTATTTTGATAAATCTCACAATCAATCTCTGATAACATCCCATTCTCAAAATGAATGTAACGTGTTGGATCTGCTTCTAATTGGATTTCGTAATAATGGCTTTCTTTGGTGAATCCAAAGTAGTAAATGGATTGTGATAAACATTGATTGATGGAAGGGGTATTGGGACTAGTTCCAAGATGGATCAAATGATATTCCCCTTCTGCAAAAAGCAGAAAAGGAAAACATAAAAAACTTAGTACAAAACGAAACAAACCAGCGTGTAGTTTATTTATTGTGGAACGATATTAGGAGCGTTACATTTAATGGTTCCAGATATGATCACTGATTTTGCGTCTCCACTTGTGTTTTGAACAATACAAGTTTTGTTATCAGAAGTAAAACATCTAGAAGTAGTTGTGACAGAAGTACAGTTTACACCATCAGTTGTATAACATTGGAGTAAAATGGTAGCAGTGTTTGTTGAGGATGTCGAATAAGTTCCATTGAGACGAATTTCAATATTAAAAAAAGATATTTGCTGAACGTTTTGGATGGAAGTATCAATGTTGATCCCTTGGTTAAACCACTTCACTGTCCCTTGTGTTCCTTGGACTGTTTTTCCAAATAATCCACCGGCAAGGATAAATCCTTGTTGGGGGTCGATGTTCCCTTGGATTTGAGTACTGTCGTATTGAAATCTGATGTTCAAAGTTTCTTTGGTTTTAAAAATTAACTGAGAAATCACAGAGAAACGAGTGTTATTCGTGCTTGTTCCTGTTGAACCAGTGGTTCCCGTGGTTGTCCCAGTTGTCGTTCCTGTTGTTGCAGTGGCTGGAGAGGCTTGTCCACAACTTGTTGTTACACTCGTGTCAACTTCTCCATTGAATGGGTATAAAGCAGGGGTACTATCATCTAAGATGCTGAGAGCTGCATTATTATCATTTTTGAGGCATCCCCAAAAAAAAGGAACAAGAACCAATAGAATTGAGATCAGTCGGAGCATACCATCCAATCGTCCCAGGAATTCCGAATTGGGTCAAGAGGATTCAGAATTTCCTTGGGAAAATTGGTGGAAATTCTAAGGTTGGCATATGAGGATTCCCATCGGTCTAAGTTCTGTGTTTTCGATCCAGGGACCACGTTCGATTTATGTCTATTCCCTCTTCATTGGCTTACTTTCAGGTTTTGGAGCTTACGGATTCAATTCGGCACTCACCTGGACAGAATCCTTTACCTTTGGGAATTTGATTGGGTATGACCCAGGGACACCTGCAGGAGATTTGCATTTCCACTCCGTCGACAAAGTAGGGGAACTTTCCCCTCTTTGGATCCTTTTTTTGCCTGCCATTGGTGGCCTCCTTGTTGGAATCATTACTAGTTTTTTCTGCCAAGAGGCACAAGGAGGAGGGACAGATTCACTCATCCATGCTTTTCATTTTAATGAGGGAAAAATTAGCACCAAAGTTCCTTTTTATAAAGCACTAGCCACCATACTCACGTTAGGCTCAGGTGGTTCAGGGGGGAAAGAAGGACCAACTGCTCAGATTGGGGCTGGTTTTGGATCGAGTTTAGCTAATCTTTTGGGTGCAGGTGCCAGAGCAAGGCGAACATTGATGTTAGCTGGAACTGCTGGTGGACTGGGAGCCATCTTTCGTGCTCCGTTAGGTGGTGCCATCACAGCTGTTGAGATGGTTTACCAGGAAGATATCGAAAGTGATTCACTTGTCCCTTGCATTTTGTCATCCGTAACTGCTTATCTTACATACACGAGTATTGCGGGAAGTGGTTCAATCTTTTCTGTTAAAGAATATAGTTTAAATGATTACCGTCATATTCCCTTATACATAGTTCTTGGACTTTTGTGTTATGTGGTAGGTTATTTTTTTGTTAAGGTATACCATTGGGTACAGGATATTTTTTCCAAACTCCCTTTACCAATTTTCTTAAAACCTGCGTTTGGTGGACTCATTGTGGGATGTATTGCCTTATTATTCCCGGAAGTGTTAGGATCTGGATTTGGACTCATCCAAAGGATGATCAATGGAGAAGTGTTAACCTCAACAAGTTTTGGTTTTTCAGGACCGTTTTTTTTACTCGCTGTTGCCATCTTTAAAGTTTTTTCCACCTCCTTAACTGTAGGATCAGGGAGTTCAGGAGGGTTACTTGGGCCTTCATTTGCCATAGGTGGTATGTTAGGTGCCTTTGTGGGAACAATGGCGAGTGTTTTATTTCCTGAGCTGAATATCATCGTGTTCCCATTTTTACTCGTAGGTATGGGTTCATTTTTTGCAGGTGTTGCAAGAGCTCCAATTGCAGGAATGATCATGGTATGTGATATGATTGGCAGTTATGCTTTGCTCCCTGCACTGATGATCGTTGCTATGATTGCAGTGGTTTTATCTCATAAAATTTCTATCTATCGGAATCAAATTAAAAACAGGTTTTTATCTCCTTCCCACCATTGGGATATGAACCAAGATATCATGGATCGGATACGCATCCAGGATCATTTTACAGAATTCAGAAAGTATGCGATGGTTTCGGAACATTTATCCTTAACACAATTGCAATCCAATGCTCCTGGTATCCAAGCAAGTGATTTTATACTATTAGGATCCAACGAAGAATATAAGGGAATTGTCTCCCTTCGAAAAAATAGAATCCTTCCAGAATATGAAGCAGAGCTTAAAAATTTAATCACTTGCGGAGAAATTGTACAAGATGTGCCTCCAGTGTGTCAAAAAGATACGTTAGGGAAAGCACTTCGTATCTTATTAGAATATGATGTCGACAAACTTGCTATAGTTGAAGAAAATAGATGTCTGGGTTATTTACGTTATATTGATTTATTCAATGCCTATCAAAATGAAGTGAAAAATAAAAATAAAAAATCAAAAGCTGTATGAGTATTTCTAAAAATTCCTTTCATCATAAAATTCTAAAATTCACATCTAATTTTTGTTTGATTTGTATTAATTTTGTTTTGATAAGCTTGTTTTTGAATTGTTTTGGTTCTGGGCAGGTGGTTGAAAAAAAACCAGACCAACATGTGAAACCAATTGTGATTCCTCCTCAATATTTAAAACCAATTGTGGGAAGAGTGGAATGGGTTGAGTTCCCAAACTGGAAATTGAAACTTAGGGCAAGAATTGATACTGGTGCTCTCTCTTGTTCCATCAATGCTGTGAATATTGAAAGAGTGGTTGAGAATGGTGAAACCTACATCTTATTTGATACTTTTGTAAATGAAAAACCAATTCGTTTAAAAAGTAAGTTTGTAAAGGAAGCAAAAGTGACTAGTACATCTGGAGTTTCTGAAAAACGGATTATGATTAGTGAAGTCATTAAAATTGGAAAATACAAAGAAGAAACCATGATCAACTTAAATGATCGCACAAATCTTAATTATCCGATATTGATTGGTAGGAATTTTTTACGTGGTAAATTTTTAGTGGATGTGTCTTTATCACACCAATTAGGGGATTAACTTGGATCGTAAAACCTACATCACAATTTTTATTCTAATTATCTTACCCATAATTTCTATTTTGTATAAGTTAAATGTTGCTGATTTATCTCTTTTGCCAGTAGCAGTTGATGATACAGTCAATTTACAAGTTGTTATTTCTCCCAAGGAAAATGTTGCCATCTCTGAAGTTGTATTTCCTATCCCAAAACAATTTGTACAAGCAAAGGTTTTAAAATCGAATACCAAAACCGATGATTTGGATTTCAGAGTACAAAAAAAACAGTATGGACATTTGGGAATCTGGGAAGGGGAAGATTGGAATTCTCCTATAGGTTATTATGCGAAAATCAAAATGTTGCCCTATGAGAATAAAGATCCTGAACCTGAAATCCCAACTCCTCCTAAAAAAACAGTAACAAAAGAACCTTATTATCTTTCGTTAAAACAATTTTCCACAGATGAACTTTCTTTAGCAAAAAAATTATATGAACAAATTCATCCGTATGATAAAGATAACGTCGCTTCCGCAAAACAAATCTATTATTTTATCTCAGAAGAAATTATCAATTCCTATAAAGATATCTCGTTGTCTGACACCATTCGATTGAATAGTGGGAATGCGTATACACAAGCATTACTGTTTTCATTACTTTGCAGAATGAGAGGCATACAAGCTAGAACGGTTGCAGGTTTTGACCTGAGCAAACAAACCGAAAAAGACAACAAAAACAAAATCACATTTTGGAATGAAGTAAGGTTCCATGGGAAATGGTATTTTGTATCCACATATAAAAGTATCTTTGCAAGTTCAGTAACAGGTTACCTTCCTCTTTGGAAATCAGTGGAAGAAAAAAGAAATTTAGGCGAAGATCCAGTTACATTTCGTTATACGGCGTATATTACCAAATCAAATGTAAATCGATATAATTTTAAAGAATATAGTGAAGAGATAGCTTCTAGTAATAGTTTTTTAAGATATTACTCTCTATATAGTTTACCAACACCTTTACAAAACTTGTTTCGGTTGGTGATTTTAATTCCAATTGGAGCACTTGTCTTGTCAATCGCAAGGAATATGATTGGAATTCCCACATTTGGAATTTTTACTCCTATCTTACTTGCTATGTTCTTTTATGAAACAAATCTATGGTTTGGGATTGGGTTTTTTCTATTGATGATTGCCCTTGGTTTCTTTGAAAGGTTTGCACTCGACAAGTTTTACTTACTTGCAGTGCCTAGATTGTCTATATTACTCACAGTTACTGTTCTTACATTGATACTTTTTTCCATTATCAATGAGGAAATTTCAATTTTTAACCAAATGAGTGTTACCTTATTCCCGATTGTGATCACTACGATATTTGTTGAAAGGTTTTCAATTATGATCATAGAAGAAGGAGTGATGCATACAATGGTAACTTTACTTGGGACTTTGGTCATCGCACTTATCAGTTATATGATTTTTTTCTTTGGGTCTTTGCAGATTTTGTTTTTTACCCATCCAGAGTTACTTCTTATTGTCATTGCGATTCAAATTTTACTTGGTTTATACAAAGGGTATCGTATTTCCGAACTCTTTCGGTTTAGGGAAATTTTTAAATCATGATTTCCATTTTCCAAAAATTTGAATCTGCAGGAATTCTTGGAATTAATCGAAGGATCGGTGAATTCATTTTACCAAACAATCCGCGTGAGTTTTATCCACTGGTGGACGATAAATGGAAAACAGCTGAACTCACGAGACAGTTTCATGTTCCCATGCCCAAACATTATGGAGTCATTGATACTTTTGGTGGAATTCAAAAAACGAAAGACTTAGTCAAAGACCATCCTGGATTTGTGGTAAAACCAGCAAATGGTGGAATGGGCAATGGAATTTTAGTCATCACTTCTTCTGAAACATCGGAACGAGGGAAAATTATATACCAGAAATCGGATGGAAAGTTTTTACAAGAAAAGGAATTAAACCATCATATCTCTGGAATTTTATCTGGATTGTATTCACTTGATGGAAATTCAGATACATGTATTTTACAGGAACGTTTGGAATGCCATCCATTCTTCCAAGAGATTTCGTTTCGAGGGATACCTGATATCCGTGTCATTGTATATTTGGGTTACCCAGTGATGGCAATGTTACGTTTGCCAACAAAGGAGTCTGGCGGTAGAGCAAATTTACACCAGGGTGCATTAGGTGTTGGAGTAAACTTAGTTAATGGAACTCTAACACATTCAGTATGTAATGACAAACTCATTGAAATCCATCCAGACACAAAACAGACATTAAGTGGACGAGTCATCCCTCATTGGATTTCTATATTAGAGATGTCTTCTAGGTGTTATGATATGTCTGGACTTGGTTATTTGGGTGTGGACATTGTTCTCGATGAAACAAGGGGTCCATTATTATTAGAAATGAATGCACGACCTGGGCTTGGGATACAAATTGCAAACCGAGAGGGACTTGTTGGGAGATTAAAATTAGTGGAAAGGATTCGAAATTCGGCGGATGGACCAAAGGACCGTGTCCACCGAATCTTGGATGAGTTTAAATGAACTAAGCTGTTTGTTTTGCTGTTTGGAAAACTGTGCGATTGAGAAGAGCCATTGCTCCAAACAGAATTCCTGAATACACGAAATCACCCATAATTGAGTTTTGGAAAAATGGAATCGCCATTACAAAACATTCTCTGAGACCAGAAACATTCAAACTGTACATCCCACTTGTTGCCCAAACAGCCAAGTTTGTCACAACAAAGAAAACAACGGAACCAATCAAAGTATACCCAAATGCTTTTGAAACTGAAGTTTTGATTTGTTTACCAAACAGAACAGAAAGAACCATAAATCCGTAAACAACTGGCATTAGGTCATGGAATCCGAGGTATAAATCAGATACAAACATCGCAAGGATGGGAACCACTAGGGCTAACTTTCTGTCAGTCAAATAGGCACCAGAAAAAAGAGAAACAGCCAAAACAGGCGTAAAATTGGGAGGGTGCGGTAAAATACGACTTAGGACAGTGGCAATCACCATCAGGATGGCAACAGAAACTCGAGATTGGAACATAGGGATAGACTCGTAAAGGGGGGGGGCTTTCGCAAGATAAAATTTGCGTTTGCTTCCTTGGTTGATCGGGAAAAAATACAAAGAGTGAACCCTCCCAATTCTGATTCACCGATCCAAAATCTACTCAAACTTACCAGTGACCTTCGTAGCCCAGAAGGTTGTCCTTGGGACAAAGAACAAACCCATACTTCAGTCATCCCCCATTTACTCGAAGAAACGTATGAAGTGGTTGATACCATTGAACGTGGTGATGATGCCCATTTACGAGAGGAGTTAGGAGACTTACTATTCCAAATCACCTTCCATAGCCAACTTGCAATGGAACGAGGGGCGTTTTCATTTGATGATGTGGCAAATGATGTCTTTCAAAAATTGGTATACCGCCACCCTCACGTCTATGGAAACAAAGAAAGAATTGGTTCGGGTGAAGAAGTTCTTACCCAATGGGACCTATTAAAACAAAAAGAAAAAGAGAATAAAGGAATCGATAGTTCCGACAGAAGTATCCTTGCAGGAATTCCGAAAGCACTCCCTGCCATCCAACGATCAGAAAAAATCCAATCAAAAGTCACCAAACATGGATTTGATTGGCCAACTGTTTCAGGTGTGTTTCAAAAATTCCAAGAAGAAATTGGTGAGTTAGATGTAGAACTCCAAAAACAAGGTTCACTCCAATCTAAAAAATTAAAATATGATCCAAACATTGAAGACGAGTTAGGTGACCTTTTCTTTTTACTCGTCAATTTATCTCGAAAACTCTCCATCGATCCAGAAACTTGCCTTCGCCGTGCCAATGAAAAATTTGAGTCTAGGTTTCGCACCTTAGAAGGTCTAGTGGAACAATCAGGCAAAAATTTAAAGGATTATTCTCTGGAGGAACTTGATCGATTTTGGGACCAAGCAAAATTGCAATTGAGAAATATATGAATTCCATTGGTCTAAACGATTTACCGATATTAAAAGAACTATCAATCATCGCCTATAAGTGGTTATCTGAAAACTTTCCAATTTCAGACCACCAAACAAATTTTGATCCAAATTCTGAACTTTTATTCCCCATTCGGTGGAAAACCAAAATTGAAGGTGAGATCTTTGAATGGGTTGTCTCTGATATGGGATCCATTACACTCAGGTTAGGTGGAATCGAGGGGAACCGTCGTAACCCAGCACCCATTTTTTACCTAAGCCTTCTCAAAAAAGAAGGAGCAGAGTTCCAATGGGCCGATCCCGAAGGGAATTCTGTATCGTTCCCTCATCCTTCCATCATTGATGATGTCAAATCCCGAGTGCAATTGTATTTGGATTCGGTATCTTAAATCTAGAAGATATGGTGTAGTAAGTTATGCTCATATACTCAATGAAACGATTGATAATTTTCTTTTTGATAACAATGCAATTGAACTTTTCAGATGATGTATACGCATCAATTGGTAAAAAAAAATGTGATATTTTTCACAAAGGTATTTTCTCCTATAGTGTCGATTTAGGTGAATTGATTGTTGTGAGAAATGAATGGGAAGAGGTGAGTTATCGAGTGTATCCAGATAAATTCATCAAGTCTTCTGTTAAGTGGATTTCTCCTTGTGTTGCCGAGTATAAAGTATTGGAAGTTAAAGACGAACTTTTAAATGCAGATTTTGTGAAAAAGATATATAGTTCAAGAAGTTACTTACACATTACAGAAATTTTCGCTGATGGTTATTCTTATAAATTAACTGACAGCAAGTTTCCAGAAGTTTATTATGGGAAGGCAAAATATTACAAGAAACCTCTTGGTACTCAATGAAATCCTTTTAAGAGTTTTAATTCACAGCCTACCACGTAAGCTGTGATGTTTTTATTGGAAAGAATTGGACAAAGTTTTAAGATTCTTTAACGTCCATCCCCACTTTTTTTTCAATATTCTCAATTCGTTTGAGCCATTTGTTTAGGTTCACAATGTTTTTGATATTCACTCGGTATTTTTGGAATTCTGGGTAAGTAAGTCCTAAATCCCAACCCACATACACATCTTTTGTTTTTGGTGAAGTTCGTAAACTTGATCCACCTGCGATGATAGTACCATCTACCAGTGTTAAATGGTCACTAATGGCACATGCTCCACCAATGATCACATTGTTTCCTAAAGTGACACTCCCTGCAAGGCCAGATTGGCCAGCGATGATCACGTGATCCCCCACCTTACAATTGTGAGCAACGTGAACCATATTATCAAACTTACATCCATTCCCGATGGTTGTATCTGTTAGGGCACCTCTATCGATTGTACAATTACTTCCAACTTCTACATCATCACCAATGACAACACGTCCCACTTGTGGAATTTTATTGTGTTTTCCTTCGGCAAAAACAAAACCAAATCCATCCCCACCAAAAGTGGAATTTCCAAATACAATGAATCGTTTTCCAACGATGGTATCATCAAAGAAAACACAATTTTTACCAATCCTTGCACCATCACCAATGTGAACTCGATCTCCAATTTTGACACCGTCTTCGATGATACAGTCGTTCCCAATCACACTGTCTTTTCCAATGGTTACAAAATGTCCAATGTCGGTATTGGATCCCACTTTCGCACTAGGATCAATGGCTATGTTTGTACTTCGTTTTCCTGAAGGTTGTTTTTCTGGAAAAAATAAGCGAATGATCTTTGCAGTTGCGAGTTCTACCTTTGGGACAACGACCAAGGCTTTATCACTTAGAGAGTCTGCGGTTTCAGATGATACGATAAGTAAGGAGGCTTTTGAAGTTTTTGCTTCATTGACAAATGTTTTGGAAGCTACAAAAGAAATATCAGTTGTACCTGCAAGTGTCAACGATGTGAGACCAGTGAAGTTAACAGCAGAGAGGGTTTCGGAATTTAAAAATTTTGCTTCTGGAAGAAGTGTTTGGAGTGTAGTTAGATTGATTTGAGTCAT
The DNA here is from genome assembly GCF_002812085.1 of Leptospira levettii. Lineage (NCBI taxonomy): Bacteria > Pseudomonadati > Spirochaetota > Leptospiria > Leptospirales > Leptospiraceae > Leptospira > Leptospira levettii. The sequence goes on along the minus strand of NZ_NPDM01000001.1, from coordinate 453,859 downwards.
CTCCGATTCCTTATCATTGGATTTAAGACAAGGAATCAGAGAGGTTAAAGTTTGGCTAACACTATTAAGTAGTTTTAACCAACAAGGATGAGATTATCCTTCAATTTTGTGTGCAATTACGTCATCTAAAGAGAACGATCCAGCACCTTTGATGATTAATGGAATCGCAAGACCCACTGCAAGGATATGGTACTCATAACCGTAACCATTATTGTTCACAAAAAAACCATTTGGTAAGTGTACAAGCACTGCTGCTACAACCATAGTGGATGCAATTCCAAACGCTGCAAGGCGAGTGAAAAGTCCAAGGATGAGTCCAATTGCGCCAAAAAATTCTGCAACGATGGCAAGTACTCCAAAAATGTAAGGGATTCCTAAACTTCCGAAAAATCCCATGGTTCCTTCGAATCCGTATCCACCGAATGATCCGAGAACTTTTTGAGCTCCGTGTGGGAAAATGACGAGACCGAGTGTCACACGAAGGATCGTGAGAGTGATGTCTTTGTTGGTTGCGAGCAATTTGTAAAACATAGAACCTCTTATTGCTAAATAGTTTAATATCAAACTACTTAATGATAGGGAAATGGGTCAATCTAAAATTTAGAATTTTTCTCAAGTTTTTTCGTACACGAGAAAGATCTCGTTTCCTTTGGCAAAATGTTGTTTTAGGGTCCAATTCTGTTTGTCAAAACCTGGAAGTTCGGAGGTCCTATCGGCAATTCCAGCAAGGCCTGTTTTTCCAATGATATAAGGCACTACTGTGATATAAATGCGGTCCACAAGATCAGCTTCCAAAAAGGAAAAATTGAGTTTAGGGCCTCCTTCGAGGAGGACGTTTTTGTATCCTTTTCGTTTCAGGATCCCGGTCACTTTTTTCGGGTCAATGTCATCAGAATCCAAAGCAAAGATCTCTGCTTTGTTCTCTAAACTTGTTTTGATTTCTTTTAAATTGGATTTTGTGCAGATGATGAGTGGGATGTGGTCAGATTCCTCGAAGACATGTTTGTCTGGTGGAAGGGTTCCTTTTCGGACAAGGATGACAGGCCGTGGGTTTAAGGCATTGGGAACTGCGCGGATTTTTACGATCGGGTTGTCATTAATGATGGAGTTTTTTCCAATGAGGACTGCATCGGATTGGGAGCGGTAAACGTCCATTTGGGTTTTGTCTTCACTGGAAGTGAGGCCATACCATCGGCCATCGGGGCGAACAACCTTTCCATCCAAGGTCATTGCCATATTAATCGATAATTTCATGAAATTTTCCTCCGAGAGAGATTCTGCAATTCGCGCTGGAGGATGTGGTAGACCTGCATTGAACAGGTCCCGCAGCCGGTAGAGGCTCTTGTTGTTTCTCTAATTTGTTCCATGGTTACGGCACCCGCATGGATGGCACGGACTAAATCTTCCTCCGTTACCATTCGACATAAACAGACCCGTTTTGGTCTCATTAGGGAATTTAAATCGAAAGGATCCATACCTGAACTAATCATTTGACAGATTTACGAAAGGGAGGGAAACTCTTTAATTACTTTCAACCAAGGAAAATTCTGAAACCCTCTATGTCCCTAGACAAAAACCCGGAAGCCAAAAAGAAAAAAAACCGTGAAATTTTCGGATGGTGTATGTTTGATTTTGCGAACTCATCTTATACCACAGTCATTATCAGTGTCGTTTATTGTGAAATTTTCACAAGACTCGTTGTACCAGCAGAAGTTGGATCGGACAATCCGTTCCGTCTCGGGAATACTCTCTGGGCATGGGCTCTGGCAGCATCTTATTTATTTGTAGTTGCAACAGGACCCATCTTTGGTGCCATCACAGACTATAGTTCAAAGAAAAAATTATTCTTATTCTTTAGTTACATTGGTTGTGTAGTCGCCACTTTTTTACTCTATTATGTAGAACCAGGAATGATTTGGCTAGGAATGGTGCTTGTGGCTTTCTCCAATTTTTTCTTTGCTTCAGGTGAAAATTTTGCATCCAGTTTTTTACCCTTCCTTGGATCCAAAGAGGATCTGGGAAAAATTTCGGGATACGCATGGGGGATCGGTTACTTCGGTGGAATTGGATCCGTTGCCCTAGCCACCACTCTTGGTGATTATACCTTAGATAATTTCGATAACCTAAAGTTAGTGGGTCCTTACACTGCAATTTTTTTCTTAATCGCAGCGATTCCTACATTTTTATTCTTAAAAGAACCACATCTCCCACTTGGAGTATCACATAAGGTAAATTATTTTAAAATTGGAAAAGACCGAGTGATCCAAACCTTAAAGGATGCAACTCACTTCAAAGATTTGATGATCTATCTTGTTTCCTTATTTTTTACAATGGCTGCACTTGCGATTGTCATTTCTTTTGCCTTCATTTATGGATCCCAAGAAATTCATATCCAAGCAGAACACAAACAAGCAATGTTTATCTTCATTCAAATTTCTGCTGCAATTGGAGCACTTGCATTTGGTGTGATCCAAGATAGTATAGGTGCTAAAAAAACCTTTAACCTTACTCTTGTTTTGTGGCTCGTGACTTGCGGATTAATTTATTACGTTCATGATCTCACAACATTTGCAAATGGTATCCTTGGTAAAAATTGGACTGTTCAGTGGGTGTTTGTTTTTATTTCCTCTCTTGCGGGAATGGGGCTTGGGTCCACACAATCGGCATCCAGGGCACTTGTTGGTATTTTTAGTCCAGAATCAAAATCAGGAGAGTTTTTTGGGATGTGGGGACTTTCGGGAAAAATTGCAGCAGCACTCGGGCTCTTTTTATTCGGTTACATCCAAACCTTGGTAAGTTTACGAAATGCCTTCCTGGTTGTTGCTTTCTTTTACTTTTTATCACTACTCATTAACTTATTTGTAAATGAAGAGAGGGGAGTTGAAGCGGCCAACCGTTTCCAAGAAGAAACATGATTGTAGAAGACGAGGACGATTTTGAATTACACCAGAGCCAAAGAAATTTGGCTCTCGCTACCATCGACGAATTGATGTTAACGAAAATGGATTTGTTAGATGCCGAGAAAAAAGTCCCTCGTTTTATCAATAATGCTTTGTCTTATTTAAAAAGGAAGTATGTGACTGAGGAGCAAACGATTTCGCAGCTCCTCATGAGTCGAAGGGAAAAACAACAATCTTGAGGTTTTGTTCTTAGATCTTTATTTAGTTAGTATTATAATCCAAAATTTTTGTGATCATTTGTTTTTGATCCAACTCAATACTACGTAATTTAAAAGCAGTTTGTTTCGCAATTTTACGTAACATCTTTTTATAAGACATCATGATATGTTTTTGTTTCTCATAAGGAAGAGGATCTTTTTCGTCGTTTAACACCATCGCGATGTCAGCTTCTGAAGTTTGTACAGGATCATTTGGCCAAATGGTATCAGAAGTCAAAGAACGAAAGTACTCCAATCGAATATCAGAGTTGGTATCTAATTTTGCTTCTCCTTTTTCATCTTTTTCTGGGCTTTCTGATCTTGGAGATGGGTTTATGAGGCGTCGCATTTCTTTGACATGGATGGTTCCATCTGCATTCACTCTTCGGAATGCTAAAATGATTTTGTCTAAGTCACTAAAATCCTCTTTGGGATAAATATAAGCAATGCCATCATATAAAAATACAGTAGGCCAATCGATGTAGGATTGCCCTTGTGGAAGTTTGATTTCCAAATACGGTTTTCCATCTTTGTCTTTTTTATATAACTCTTTGTGTTCTTGTGGAGTTTGTGCTAAGTATTGGGCTGCTGTTTTATCGACACCTAACTCCTGTAATTTTTTCATCTTACGAAGGTTTTCGATGATACTTGCATGTAACGTATCAATTTCGTTGTCCCCAAAACCATTTTTCCTTTGTAGGTCGATTTGTTTTTGGGACTCCCTTTCCTTTAATGTGGCGGAAGCTGGTTTTTCTGCAAAAACTGCAGTCATTCCTAAAAAGTAACAGAGAAGAATGGAAAATCGTAGCATCATGACATACCTCTAGATGTTGTCCTTTATAGTATCGAATCTTTCTGTGTCGATTCTTGAATGGAAGTGAGTTAGATTTTTATTTGGGAAAAAAATCGCAATAAGGCCTGGAATAGGTCATCTTCTGCTTCTTTTGCCTTGGGGATAAGGCCTGATAACTGGATGTAACCATGCACTAGGGAAGGAAAATGCCTTTCTTCCACTTTGACACCTGCTGTTTGGAGGTGTTTGGCATAGGTTTCGGCCTCTTCTCGCAAAGGATCAAAACCGGCAATGCCAATGTAGGTAGGAGGGAGACCTTTTAACTCTTTCGTTTCCGCCAAAACAGGTGAATTCTGAACGAGAAGTCTGTCCTTGGTTTGGGGGAGATAATTTTGGATGAACCATCGCATGAGAGATCTTGTTAAGACATAATTTTCACCAAAGAGTTCATAGGTATCAGATTCTTTGGAAGTATCAAGCATGGGGTAGAGTAATGCTTGGTAAATGGGTGCTTGCACATTGTTTTTTTTGGCACGTAAACAAAGGGTAGTGGCAAGAAGGGCTCCTGCACTGTCACCACAGACCGCAATGGCCTTAGGAGAGCCTCCGAAAATATAGGCAGAATTTCGGACATATTGGTACGCAAGCCATGCATCTTCATGGGCAGCGGGATATGGGTGTTCGGGTGCTAACCTGTAGTCCACAGCAATGACAATACTTTTTGTGTAATGGGACAATTTGCGACAAAACGAATCATGTGTCTCCAAATTGCCGATTGTGAGTCCACCACCATGGAAAAAAAGAACAGTTGGTAAGTTTCTCTTTTGTGGATTTGCATTGTACACACGGATGGGAATAAAAGAAGCACTTGGTGTTGGGATGAGTTTGTCTTCGATATGAGCGATAGGGAATTCCGCTTCTTCAAACAATTTCATTTGGTCCCTGTAGTGTTTTCTCGCTTTTTCGGGACTCATTTGTTCCATTTTAGGAAGGTACTTTGCAATGTTACATGCCAGTGCACAACGTGGGTCCAAAACATTGGTTTCGTTTGTGTTGTTTTTTCGTGTGAGAGTGGATATCCAATTCTCTGGTAGGGAAAAGACAAACTGTGCGACTGATTTTTTGATACCTAACATTAAATAACCGATAATCTTTCTTGTAACATTCTATAGATTAAAAACAAACCATAACTATCTAATTTGCAGTAAGCTATCAAATCCTCCAAAACACGTTTTTTTTCTTCGGCTGTCACCTGCTTTTTTATCAATCTCAAATATTGGTAATTGGCATCTTGTCCTTCACGGATTGTAAGTCCAAAATGGCTCTCGTCACTAAAACAAGGTAGGATTTCCTTGAGAGATGCCTTCCCATTTTGCCCAGGATGGTAAATCCAAAGTTTTTTAAAAGGCAAAGCTAGGTCGATAAACATCGATTTGATTGAATCCCAAAATTCTAAGTATTCTGGAAAGACGGATGCGGATTCTTGGATGATCAATTTTTCAAAAAAATCATTAAACGAGAAGATGGTAATGCCTTTTGGAAGGTCATTTTGTAGATGTTCCATCACATTCTTTCTAGGATCACTTCCCAAATCATCATGTAAGTACGTTTTGTGCGTTAAAGTATCCGTTTCCTGGTCCCAAATGTGAAGGGAATATAAGTACGGGATGTGTTGGAAGGGTTTTGTCTCTGGGTAAATTGGTAGATAGGGATTGATGGATTCAAAATCAAGGAAGGCAACAGATTTTGTCACATTAGATAGGTATTGTGAAAGTGCCACAGTATCAAAATGAACCGTTCCTGAACGATGTGACTCTTTTTGGATTTTTTGGATGGGAGAAAGTTCTGAATCAGGGACGGATTCGTACGAACTGTACCCTGATTGAAACCATTGTTTTGCCAACTCAGAACTATCACGGTAATCAAAAATTTCCTTCGCGGCCTCTTTTCCTTTGGCGCAGTGGGATGGTGACAAACATGTCTTTAAGGAACGGCAACTTGGTTTGTTCTCTAGAAATGAATAAGGAAAATTTCCTTCGTTTCCCGTTTGAATGGTTTGTAAAAATAGATTCCATTCTTCTTCTCTCACACCAAACCCTGATTCCATTCGGGGAGTTACATCATCAATGAGTAAATAATCTTCAGACGGTATTTCTCCCCCTTTGTACACAAATTTAGTTTGGATACGAATGAGTTTAAATCCAAGGACACGGTATCCTAATCCTTCCACCAATTTTTGGTAAAAGAAAAAAGACCGAAGGATGTCTTGTTTGATGGAACCAATCGGACGAAAATCCCAAAGGATCCAACCATCCCTTTCCTTATCGTATTCCATCAATTCGACACTGCCAACAAAGTTTTGGAATCGGAGTTGTGATCCAAAATGTGAAATATTTTGTTTTAAATAATTTGCCGATATCTCAATCGACTCTTCTCTGTTAGTCGACTTTTCTACAGTTGGTGTGTCTGGGAATAATCCTTTGCACAAGGAAAGAAAATCTCCCCATTCCAAATATCCACCAAAGGATGCCGTATTTGGTTTTTGTATGACTCCTTCACGGATCAAATGGAATGCATTTTGACATTTAAGAGCTTGTAAGTATAAGGATTTTGTAATGGGAGTCAAAGGGTTATCAAACGAGTTGGTATAAATTTTCCCATTCATTTACATACTTGGCAAATGAAGTTTTCCATTCGGCACTACATTCAACCAATGCTTCAGGTAAAATGACAAAAAATTGGAACAAAGCATTTTGATTTGTTGTTATCACTTTGTATTTGTTTTCAATTTTTTCGTATTCTGTTCCTTCCAAAAAAGACATCCATCTATCTTCATAATTTTCTTGGATCGTAAAATTGATTTCTGTCTCTGGATGAACTTTTAGAGAAAGAGGATGAAAATTTAAATCTTCCTTCGAGATTTTCAAATTCGAAAAAAACTCTTCTTTGGTTTCTTTTTTCACTGTGATTCTGGGAAGTATAAAACGACGTAGGGATTTTTTACCTCGGTCATAGGCTAACACATAAAAGTCTGTTGTGTTTTTTCGAATCAATCTATATGGTTCAATGGTTCTTTCTTTTTCGTCATAGCCATATACAATGGTGATTGCTCGTTTGTCTTTGATCGCTTGTAGGATTTTTTCTGTATTGGTTGTATCAACAGAATTTTCTTCAGAATCAATAGGAACAATTTGTTTTGTTAGATTGGGAATTAAATCCAAATGATGAGAAAATAGTTTTTGAGACAAACTAATGAGTTCTTTTGATAACTCGGAACTAAATAAAACTTTGGATAAATATTCTAATTCTTCTTTGGAAAATTTTAAGGAACGATCAATCGATTCTTTTTCAATGTAATAAGGAAAAAAGTCTTCAGATTGGTATCCATATTGAGCCACTTTGATATTAAATCCAAGGCTCTTTAATTGGTTTAGGTCACGGTATAATTTTTTACGATCCGATTCGATGTCTTCGTTTTTATAAAAACGTGGCATGATGTTGCGAAATTTCTGGAAACTAATTCCTTTGGGTTCGCGTAAAAGGTTGAACAACAAACTGAAAAGGCGAACCTCTGTTTCGTTCATTTTTTTTACTTCAATCATGGGAAAATCTTCAAAAGAAGCCATATCTTCCCAAAAAGTTTGTTTTTTTGATTCCGAAAAGTAGAAAATGAAAAAAATTGGAAAAGAATGCGTTTCATCGGCCCAATCATTTGCCTCGTATTAACAGTCAACTGTGCTACCTATTGGAAAAATCGTAAAAATGATCTAAAAGATATAGTCACAGTAGGAGCTGAGACTCCGATGTATGGAGCAGCTGTTAAAGTAGGGCCTCTTCCGATTGGATTTGTTTTCCAGGGTGGTGAATCAGAAATGGGAAAACGTGATTTAGGTCGTGGTGTTGGAATCAGAGGTGGAGAAATAGGGGGGTATCATTCCCAACAACTCGTCTTTGGTATCTTAGGTGGAGAAAGTTTCCATTCTGGTTCACCCGTCCTTGATGCAAAAGGCAATTGGCTTGTGGATAAAAAAGGTATTCCTCTCACGAATGATGAAAGGTCCAATTTAAAAAGTTATAAAATGAGATATTATTCTTATTTTTACGATCCAGTCAAAGATAGAAAGGCCAGAAAAAAAGAACACTTCAGACGAGAACTTACAAAAGACATAGTTGCAAGCACTGGCCAGAAAGAATTTTTAATTTACCTTCCCAAAGAAGATTTAAAACCATTTGGTTACCCTCCCGGTTATTCATGGAACGTCGAAGTAGTAGGTGGTGTGTATGGAGGAGCAAGGGTTGGATTTAATATTGCCGAAGCGTTTGATTTTTTGTTAGGATTTACCACCGTTGATTTGTTAGATGATGATGTGGAAGGAAAGGAAAAACCAAGTTTCCCTGGTTTTCCATTCCCAGCCCCTACCGACCAAGAAAACGAAGAAGAATCGGAAGGACCTTAATTCAATTATAGTTTGAAGTCTTTGGCAGTGATTTTGTTTTTAGGATCAAATGTTAACTTTAAAAACTTCTCTACAGTTTCTGGTTTTTCTTTGAGAGTGTAGTACTGGTCTGGAACATCTCGATCTTCAGCAAAGTACCAAGTCATGACAGTTCCACTTGGATCAATTGATTTTTCAGTTGGTTTACCAAGGACTGCTTCTGTTTTCACCAATCCATCACCTACTTTGATCATATCAATTTCAAGTTTGCGAAGTGCAGTGTGTGGGTGAACTTTTGTGCTTCCTGCTTGTACTTTGTTTCCTGAGGAACAAGCAACAAGGAATAACACGGATGTAAGTGTACTAAGGATCAATAATCGTTTGAACATAAACCTTTCCTAAAATGGATTCGGAAAAATTCTACAAGATTGGATCAGGATTGGCAAGTGTAATCTTTTCTCTTTCTTCATCGATTCGGTTGATTTTACTCAAAATCTTTTTAAAAAATGGAATTGTCATAAAAACAAGTCCAATCTCTAAAAATCCAAAAAAGAAGGAAAGGGCAGAAAAACTGTATTCTTGGGGTAAGAGGGAATTAAAAACGGACTGCATTTGCACAGAAACTATGGGACCTAACATAAATCCAAGAGAACCCACACCAGTAAATGCCGACATAGTGGTGGCCGTGAGTCCAGGTTTTGACATCTTACTTGCAAGCATCATAGAGGGAACAAACATCACACCTGCTCCAACCCCACAGATGAGCAAAAAAATAAACAAAAACCAATAATCATTGGTTGTTCCCGATAATCCTAAAAACACACCGTAGATAGTAGAACCAACTAAAACGAGTGGTAAAACGCCCGTTTTGCGAGACAATAATGCTGACGGATAGGACAATAAACTCATTGGGAAAAGGACAAGTCCCAAAAACACTCCCAACATACCTGGGTGGAATGCTAATGTTTCCCTCAAATGGATGTTAAATGATGATATAATAAATCCAACAGTAAAACGATCGATAAAATTAAATAAAAAAGGAACAAATAAGAATGGGTTTTCTAAAATAGCCAATTTTAAATCATTTAACTTAAAATCTTTTACTTTATGAATTCCTTTGTCTTTTAACATGAATAAACTCATGATTCCAACAAAAACTAAAATACCAGATCCAACATAAAAAGGTAATAGAGGATTACTCCTACCTAAAATTCCAAGAGGCATACCAAAGGCTCCACCAAGGGATAAAAACATACCTGTGATCCCCATAAGAATTCCTTTGCCATAATAACGTTTGTTTTTGGGATCATTCTCCTGGTCAGCAGCAGAACTTAAAAGTAATCCAATGATAAAAATGTGGGATGCTCCTTCCAAAAAACGAAGGAACAAAAATAATCCCATATCTGTAACGACTGTTAAAAGATAAAACAATCCAGCGTCCAAAAAACAGAATAAACTGATGAAGTATTTTCTGTTTTTGAAACGATCAGAAATGATTCCCGCAACTGGAGCAAACAAAAAAGATCCTAACATGGGTATACTTGTAAAATAGGCAACTTCCCAGTTGGATCCGAGCAAACGATCTTTTACGATATCTTTGACAACGGGCACAATCATTGTGACCGGCAACATCGATAAAAAAACTAAAGTTACGAGTGTATACGGGAATCCCAAAAATTAACCTGCTGGTAGAAGAGTTTGGTAACGTTCCATTCCAATATTTTGTTTCAGATCGGAATCAAGTTCCAAAAACAAAAATTTATTCAAATCAAACGTAGTTTTTGCTTCTTCTAGTAGTTCTGTTTTTTGCGAATCATTCAAAGGCAAAGTATCCAAATTTTGGCGATAAATTCCTTTAAATGCCATTAGATCTTCGATCTCTGGAAATTCATAAAAAGCAGTTCCTTCATTACCTTCTAGACCAAAGGTTTTTGCCACTACTTTTTTAATAGCCTGACCACCAGATAAATCTCCCAAATAACGCACGTAAGCTTGTGCTACTAAAAGTTCAGGTTTGGAATTTGCAATTTTGCGAATATGATCGATGTAGTTTTGAGTCGCTTTGGAAACTTCCCCTCTGAGTTTTGTTCCAAATTTCTTTTGGAATGTGGCAATATCTTCTGCCAATGTTTTTTCGCGAAACAAACTAGGGAAATACAGTTTAGAAAGGATGGGATTGTCTTTGTTTTGGCGGTAGAGGTCTTCCATGACTTGGTACACTGCGTGTAAACTTTCCAATTGGTAGGTGTAGGTTTGTGCGTCCAATCCCCCTCGGAAAATCGCACGGATGTAAGGTACTTTTTCCGTTTCCTCGTGTTTTTGTGCCGTCCCCTCTCGTAACATCATTGCAACTGACATAATGACTCCTTATCTCTGTGTGTGAGAATCAATCTCATATATGACACTTCCCTGACAATTGAGGGAACTGTCAAAGAGAATTATAGGGAGTCTTCCTGATTTGTCGAATTCCAGAATTCGAGTGGGGTGGACTTTCTTTGTTCGGGGTAGAGGAAATAGGAGAGGAAAAAAATCAGGATCGAAACAACAATCCCGATGGTGGCAAGGACTACGTCTTTTCCCACTTTACGGAAGGTATCCAGGTATGGCAGGTCCTTGTAGGTGATAACATTTAAAATGATCTCACGCCCAGCAAGGAGTCCTAGGAAGGCCCAAGTGGTGGACATTGGGATATTACTAATCGCTTGGAAAAAAAATAACAAACTTCCATACACCAAATCTACAATTGTCGCGGCCTTTGCCCATTGGATGTCGGATTTTTCGGAAACCACTTGTTGGATGGTGCCACCATTGGTTCGGATGATGACAAGAAGGGCAAAGATCAAAATGAAAACAGCAACAAGGAATTCAAAGAGTCCCAATTGTCTAGGAAGGAAAACTGCGATATTGGCTGTGTCTTGGAACAGCCATGCCACCCAAAGGTACATCGTGGACAACCATTGCAAACGTGACCATCGCCTTTCGGAAACGGGGTCAGGAGTGTGAACCTCATGGTATTCATGTGGGTCAACTTTGACAAGAATGGCCCAAACCACTATGGCAACGAGGAAGGCAAGACCATAGCCAAAGAAAGATTTGGTTAACATTTGGTCGATGCTTTTGCCACCAAACAAACCTAAGACGAGAAATGTTGTGGATACGGGTGCTCTAAGCCTTGTGATGACAACGAGTAAAACAGGTGCTAGGAGTTGGAGTAAATTGAATTCTTTTGTTTCGGGGATGGAATCCAATCTGTGAAAATGGATTTCTCCGCCATGGAAAAACCATGCAAGTAAGTGCACAAAAAATAAAAGACCACCGAATACGAGGATCTTATGGAGCCAATGGACTGACTTTTTACTTTCGATAAAGGTCCCGATGGTTTGGACTGCATCATTACCTGCCACAGAGAACGATGCAATCGCAAAGGAAAACCATCCGAGATAATACCGAGGAATGCCCAGGAAATAACCAGCTGTGATCCCAATCACTAAAACGAAGGTAAAAACGAAAAATCGAATTTGGTCTTGTTTTGTTGGGTGCTGGTAATCAATTTCCTGGTTTTGGCTCATGCATTCATATAGTGTTTCGCATATCTCTCCGTAATTTCCTTGCGGTCGAAAAGAATGAACACGTCTGTAGTACCAAAAACAGAATCCAGTGCAGGAATTCCACAGATTTTAGCACCCACTCGGAGGTATCCTTTCAAAAGTGGAGGGATATTTTTGGAGATTGATTTAGGATCTTCCACATGAAAATTTGCATCAAAACCTGGAAGAACGTAATCAGGGTTTGGATACACACGAAATTCTTCTGGTGCAATTGCATCTTTGGCTTTTAAAAATCCATACGATTGTGAAGCAACCGATGCATCAGTGGAGTGGATGGATCCACAACCCATGAGATAACGAACATTATGTTTGTTCATGAATTCTGCAAGGCCTTGCCATAATAAAGAAATTACGGAACCATCTCTGTATTCAGGGTGAACACATGAACGTCCTACTTCTGCAATTTCATCTGGAAGGTTGTAAATGGATGTGATATCAAATTCGTTTTCGCTATAAAAACCGATTCCGTTTTTAGCATTTTGACGCGTGAGGATACGATAGGTTCCAACAATTTTTTTATCTTCTGTTGATTTATCGATTACGATTAAGTGGTGGCAGTATAAGTCATACTCATCACGATCTTTTCTGGTAGCAGAAGATTGTGGCAGACCTTCTCCCATTTCTAGGTTAAACACTTCATAACGTAACGCAAGTGCTCTTTCAATTTCGAGTTGGTTTTCTGCTAAACGAACTTCTAAAATTCGTTCTGTTTTACTGATAGTATTTGGTTTCATAGGATTTGTTTTCCTCTTGTTTATCTTCATATTACACTAAAGGTTCTCCGTTACGAATTTGTGACATTCCAATGAAATTCCAGGAAAGAATGAGGAAATGAATTCATTACAAATCGGTGACATACTTTATACTAAAAGTAGACAATCTAAGAGAATGGATCTCTTTCTAAATAAAGTAAAGAAATTTAATTCTAAATGGATTCGAAAAAACGGGGAAACAAGACTGAACAGTTTTGTGATTCTTTATTTGCATTGTAAAGTCTGAAGGAATTTAGTAATGAATACTCTATTTTTAAGGATTCAGAATGGGTTTGGATTGGAACCGCCAAATACCCGTTCCATGAACATGTTTTGATCTCTGTATTGGTAACTGTAAAACCAGGATGGAATTTCTGGTTGATCACAAGGATTTGTCCTTTCGGGAGTGGGCCAAAGGTAAAACTGTCTGGTTTCCAATTTGTCGGTTTGACGGATTGTAGTGATGGACTTAAAAAAAACTCTCCATGGTAGTTCCTCGAGTCAATGGTTTCATTGGAAAAATAAAAGGTAAGGTTTTCGTAAATGTCATTTATGGATACATTAGCTCTCAATGCTTGTAACATCCGAGAGTCAGAACCATAATCAGGAATAGAACTGATTGTGATGGGATAACTTTCCTCGTTATGAATGGATTCGGAAGGAGGTTGTAAGATAAAAATTTCATTTAAATATTTGGTATTCATTTTTCGCACATCGAGTGTGTGAAGGAATAATAAGAGTAGTAGTGAAATGGAAACATAGGATTTGAATTTTGGACGAATCATCTCCAAAATTGTATCGAAACACATTACCAAACTCCAACCATACAAAAAAACAACACTGAGACTCCATCTGGGATACACTCGTTCCTGGGAGTAGATAGGTAACTGTTCTAGAAGGCCTGCAGGGGAAAAGACCGAAGTTTTACCTAACATAATCCAAATTGTAATACCAAGTAACCCTAATACAAAGTAATACCTTCGTTTGGTGAAAAATAGAAGTGGTATTAAGTAGAATGGAATTTGGCCAAGATAGTTTCCGTATTCCCAATAACGGTATTGCATTTGTGATAAGGATTGGGAAAGAAGAGGGTGTTGGGAAGTCCCAAAGAAGATGGGATATAAATCAGATATGGATAGTGGGAATAAATCAGGGACAAAATACCTTCCGACATGGTGGACAAATAAAAACATTGGTATCCATTTGAAGGAAAGAACAATAAGAACCAAGATTACAATTTTCAAAAATCGGATGAATGTTTCTTTTGGATTGGTTGAATGGTAAATCTCCCAACCACTTAAAAAAAATAATAAAAATGTAATTTGTGTGATTGTATAAATTGCACCTTCAGATAACAAAATGTAGGCGATTAAGATAACAAGGAAAACAATCCATTTACTTTTGTTTTGAATGGTGTATAAAAAATAAAAAATAAATGCAGGCAAAAACAAACCTTGGATTTGGTTCATATGGCCAGCATAGAATTTTTGAAAAAAATAACCTGAGAATTGAAAGAAACAAACAAAGAGAATAGTGATGAGTTTCGAAGATTTGTTATATAGTTGGAAGGAATGGTAATTGAATCCCGCTGCGAGTACAAAATACAATACGAAACTGAATTTTAAAGCAATTAGGCTTGGAAATAGAATGGTAAGAAGATGGGTGAAACTCCCCAATTTGCTAGAAGGATTTTCCCAAACGGGAAACCCTGCTCCGTAATAAGGATTCCAGAGTGGAAAACTACCAAAGTCTAAAAAAGATTTTCGTAAAAACTCAACATGGAAAGTATATAAGTCCCAATCAAATCTTCCGAGAAGTTCATTGGATTCGAATACAATTGGAAAGTTCCAAAGATATAAGACAAAAAAGAAAACTAGGCCAAGGATCGGCCTAATGTGCTTCATCCCAATTTCCACCAAACTTGCCTTGCGCAACAATGGGAACTTTGAGTTTCATTGCGGATTCCATTTCTTCTTTTGCCATTTGGTAAAATTCTTTTTTTTCTTTCGGATCGACTTCAAACACGAGTTCATCATGTACTTGTAACAATAGTTTGGATCGAAACGATTCCTTTTTTATTTTTTCATGGATCCGAATCATTGCCAATTTGATCATATCGGCAGATGTACCTTGAATAGGAGAGTTGATGGCAACTCGTTTAGCACCTTCACTTACCATTTTATGTGAAGAATGGATATCGGGAAGGTAACGCCTTCGTCCAAGTAGGGTTTCTACATATCCATTTTCTTTGCAGAACTCAACGATCTCTTCCATATAAGTGGCGACACCTTTGTATGCGGCAAAATATTTCTCAATAAACTCTTTTGCTTCTTTTCTGCTGATTCTTAAATTATTGGACAAACCAAAAGAGGTAACACCATAAATCACAGAAAAGTTCACCACTTTTGCTTTGTTTCGCATATCGGGAGTTACTTGGTCTTCCGAGACACCAAAAATACCTGCAGCCGTGCGTTTGTGAATGTCAGCTCCAGATTTGTAAGCATCAATCATATTGGGATCATTTGAGAAATGAGCCATGATCCTAAGTTCAATTTGACTATAGTCAAGGGAAAGGATTTCAAAACCTTTTTTCGCAATAAACCCTTTTCGTAACAATCTTCCTTCTTCGTCTTTAATGGGGATGTTTTGTAAGTTTGGATTGGTAGATGAGAGTCGTCCTGTTGCTGCAATGGTTTGGTTATAACTTGTGTGGATCCGATTGGTTTTGGGATTCACAAGTGTTGGTAATGTATCTGTATAAGTGGATTTTAATTTGGAAAATTTTCGAATCGCTAATAGATCATCGATGATGGGATGGGTGCCTTGTAATGATTCCAAAACTGAATGGTCAGTAGAATAACCAGTTTGCGTTTTTTTCTCAGCAGGGAGTCGTAGATCTTCAAACAAAACTGTTTGCAGTTCTTTGGTAGAGTTAACATTGAATTGTCTACCTGCATAAAAATGAATGTTTTTTTCGTGTTCTTTGATTTTGGTATCAAAGGTCACAGACAATGATTCGAAGTATTTTTTGTCTACGGCAATTCCTTCAAATTCCATATCGGCTAATGTGAGTAGTACTGGCATCTCCATTTCATAAAACAGTTTTTTATGTATGTTTTCTTCCATTTTTGGTGAAAGGGCATTATGAAGTTGTAATGTGATGTCTGCATCTTCACATGCATATTCAGAAACTTTGTCTGGATCAATATCGTAGAGATTTTGTTTTTTCTTTCCTGTCCCAACTAACTCTTCGTAAGTGATGGTTTTGTAGTTGAGGTAATCAACAGCCATATCATCCATATTATGGCGTCTTTCTCCCGGATTTAAGAGATAGGAAGCAAGCATTGTATCAAAATAAATGCCCTTTAATTCAATTCCATAATTCTTAAATACGAGGAGATCGTATTTAATGTTTTGGCCCACTTTTTTCCACTTTTCATCCTCTAACATTGGTTTAAGGATCTTAAGTGTTTCTTCTGCTGAAGGGAGAAGGTGGCTGTAAATCGATTCGGAATGAGAGAAGGCAATGTAATAGGCAACACCTGGTTCTTCCGAAAAAGAAATACCAAGTATTTCTGCCATCATCGGATCCTGTGAGGTTGTCTCTGTATCGATGGATAAAGGTTTTTTCGAATTCAGTTTTGAGATGATTTTTTTTAATTCATCAATGGTTTGGATTCGTTTATAAGATTTTTTGGCGACAACTGTAGTAGAGGCAACAGAAGTTTTTCCTTTTTTAGATCCATCTGTAGACACTTCTGTGATCGATTCTTTTTTTCCTTTCGATGATTTTTTGGCAGCAGGAGATTCTTCTTTTGTGTCACCATCACTGGCAATGGGAATCCCTGCTTGTTTTGCTAAATCACGATGTAGGACATTGTAACCTTCATCCTTAAAATACTGAACTTTTTTGGGATCATGGTAGTTTGGTAATTTTAGATCCGACTTTTTAATGTCTAGTTTGAGATTGGTTACAATGGTTGCCAGTTTCCTGGACAAAAATGCATTTTCTTTTTCAGCAATGAGTTTATCGATCAGAGATTTATTTTTGACCTTATCAATTTTTTTGTAAATGGTTTCTAAATCTCCAAATTCTTGGATGAGTTTTGCGGCACCCTTTTCTCCAATCCCTTTTACGCCAGGAATATTGTCCGAAGCATCACCAAGAAGTCCCATATAATCAGGAACTTGTTCTTTTGTGATTCCGATATTTGCCTTCACCCACTTGGGATCAATTTTTTCAAACTCAGATACACCTCGTTTCCCACGTAACATGTGTATGTTTTTGTCTAATACTTGGTATAAATCTTTATCACTTGAAAGGATGACTATTTCTTCAAATTCCTTTCCAAACTTTTTGCAAAGAGATCCTATAATATCATCTGCTTCAATGCCATTGATTTTATACATTGGGAATTCCAATGCTTGTAACATTTCATATATTTTTTGGATTTGAGGTTTTAGATCTTCAGGCATAGGTTTTCTATGCGCTTTGTAATCTTCATAAAGGTCGTTTCTTTCTAACCTTGTGCCTGGATCAAAGGTAAAGGCAATATGGGTAACATGTTCATCTTGAAGCAGTTTAAAAAGCATCCTCCAAAAACCAAAAATGGCACCACTGGGTAATCCAGTTTTGGAATTGGTAAGATTTGAAGCGGCAAATGCAAAATAAGCCCGAAAGGCAAGTGCATGCCCATCAATGATTAATAATCTCCCACTCATTTGCCTTCTCCGTATAAGGAATCACCTAAAAAGGAATAATAAATTAATTTAGTTTTATCGATCGTTTTTGTGACGGAAAAACGTTTAACAGAGGTTTTGTTAAAGTTTCCGAATTGTTCCCTTAGGTCTTCTGAAGAAACAAGTTTGTCGAGGCCTTGGGCAATTACATCAGAATCTCCCACAGGGCAAACAAAGGCACCTTCGTTATGATCTAACATTTCTCCAATTCCACCACCATTGGTTGCGACAATTGGTAAACTACATGCCATTGCATCGAGTACTGCAGTCCCAAGTCCTTCTTCTTTAGATGTCAATGTAAATATATCGAATAAGGAAAGTAAGGCGGGAATATCTTTTCTGTATCCAGTGAAAATGATTTTGTCATTTAAGTTTAAACTATCGGTAAGTGTTTTTAGTTTTTTTTCTAACTTACCTTCACCGACAATCAAAAGTCGAAAATCAAGATTTGATTTCATCTTGGAGATGGCATGAATTAAGGTTTCTTGGTCTTTGTGGTCAACAAGGGCTGCCACATTTCCAATGATCACCGCTTTTTTGGGAATATGAAACTCTTCGCGTAAATATTCATGTGCTGTGGGTTTTGAAAATCGTTTGAGGTCAATTCCCGAATATACAGTGATGATCCGTTCAGGCGCAATTTTGCTACTGATCATTACTTCTTTAATTTTTTGAGAAACTGGAAGATAGTAATCGTTAGCTGGGTGTTGGTATTTCCATTTAGAGAAAAAGCTGGTTTTTGGTTTGAAGTCCACTCTCCTTGATACGATGAGAGGGATATTGAGATGATTTCGTTTAGCAAGTAATGCTAAAGTATGTGCGTGTGCAGTATGAGTATGAATTAGTTTGATATTTTTAGATAAACAGAGAGATCGAATATTCTTATATGCTTTTCTATCCCATTCTCCGCGCATCTCAATGGGAACAAACTCGTATCCGTTGTCTTTGCATTTAGTTTCGAGTGGTGAACCTGGTTGGCCCACTACCATTTGTGGGATTTTGTAATTTGCCAAACCTTGAACGAGATAATAAAGCTGTTGTTCTCCACCGCGCCATTCGCGAGAAGTGTTGATATGTAGGATCAAATTATAAGTGTTTGGAACGGTCGTATTCGAGAGCGACGATGGATCCCATAACTTTGAATCCAGCAGGTGCTTCGTCTACCATTCCTTCTCCGTGAAACATTACTTTAACGGAGTCCATCATGGCATTGATTATTTTCAATCCTTTTCCCATGTTCTTATGTTTTTGGCCGGAACCATTATAAGGAAGGGTTTCTGGTTTTTTGCTTTGGTGGTTTTTGATGTGATCGAGGAAGGTTGAAAAACATTGTGATTGGTTGGAACGTAAAAGTTCCTTGTCATTGTCTGGAACAGGTGACTCACCTGATAAACCTGATCCATAATCCAATATGTACAAAGTGAACTTTGCAGAATCAATCCGCCAACGGCAGATGATGGTCTCATCACAATCACAAGAGACATTGGCAGCAACAGCATTGGTCAATGCTTCGTCTGCAGCGAGTTCAATTTGCATGATGTTGTCAGAGCTGAACCCATTGTCTTCTAACGTTCGTCTTAATTCACAGCGGAATTGTTTGACAGAAGACATATCGGGAGGCAGGAACATGGCGTATGAACCTGGCGAAGGGCTTAACAGATAGGGAATCACTTCAGATGGTGCTGTCAATGGCCGCCTTTTCCTCTCTCTTTTCATATTACACGATACGAAGTGAGAAAAAAAGTCAAAAATACCCGAAAACGGAACGTCTGAGTAAAAAATTTACCTAAGTGAAATACCTAAGGAACCTGCCAATTGTTCCATTCGTTTGACCATCTTCTCTTGTCCCAGTAGGCTAAAGAGGATGGGAAGTTCCAATCCATGTGATTTACCAGTAGTGATGGCACGAATTGGCATAAAAAGAGTCCTTCCTTTTTCACCTGTCACTTCACCAACTTTTGCCATGATTTCTTTGTACGCATCAGGAGTGGTGAGGGAACTTCCTTTGACCATTTGGTAAAAGTGAGTGACGACTTCTGTTCCTTTGCCTTCTGTCACCAATTGTTTGGCTTCGTCATTTTCGAAACTCACATTCTCTAAAAAGAATTCTTCGATGTAAGGCGGAGCTTGGATGAGTCTGTCCAAATACACACGAACGGAATCCAAGATGGAAAGGAGTTGTGGGTTCTCACCTGACTTATACGCATCAGGGATTTGGCAGTCTTTTAAAAATGGTTCGAGTGCTTTACCAAGAGTTTCAATTTTGGCATCGCGGATGTATTTATTCGACATCCAATTGAGTTTTGATTTTGGGTTTAGGTATTCAGCAAGACCAAGTAAGGAAAGTTTATTGAAGTCGACGGTTTCTTTTTCTTCTTCTTTCAGTTTTTTAAATACATCAAAGGTGGCAGGAGATTTCGAACATCGTTCCACATCAAAGACAGAACACAATTCTTCATCACTCATGTATTCTTTTCCATCGGGAGAAGTCCATCCCAGGAGAGCCATGTAATTTCGCATGGTTTCACTTGAGTAACCTAAGTCACGGAACGCAAGGACAGATGTAGCACCAGCTCGTTTGGAAAGTTTTTTACCATCAGTTCCAACAATTTCACTGGCATGTGCAAACCGTGGGAGAGGGAAACCAAAGGCTTCAAAAATTAAAATTTGTCTTGGTGTATTGGAAAGATGGCCCACACCTCGGATCACATGTGTGATTTTCATAAGCGCATCATCAATCACCACAGCATAGTTATACGAAGGGAATCCATCTGATTTTACGATGATAAAATCACCAATCAGTTTGGATTCAAACTTTACTTTGCCTTGGATCATATCATCTACGATCACAATTTTGTGAGGGGTTTTGAAACGAACTGTGAAGGGAGTTTTTTTCTCTAGTTGTGAATGTATTTCTTCGTCACTTAAATCAGAACATTTTCCATCGTAGATGTAAGGAATTCCCATGGCATCTGCTTGTTTTTTTTTGCCCTCAAGTTCATCTGCTGTACAAAAACATCGGTAAGCTTTTTTTTCTTTGATGAGTTTGTCTGTGTATTCTTTGTAGATATGAATTCGTTCTGATTGGGTATAAGGCCCGTTAGGTCCACCAACTCCTGGACCTTCGTCCCATTCCATACCTAGCCATTTGAGAGATTCTAAGATGATTTTGAAGGATGCTTCTGTGGATCTGTCTTGGTCTGTGTCTTCGATCCTAAGTAAAAATTTTCCTTTTTTTGCCTTTGCATATAAATAATTAAATAGAGCAGTCCTTGCTCCTCCAACGTGGAGAAAGCCGGAAGGGGATGGGGCAAAACGGGTACGAACTTCTGTCATTTCATTTCCTCTTTGAGTAAAAAATCTCCCATTCGTTTGTATCCAAATGGTTCCTTGGTTTTGGTAGTGAGACCATTGGTATAGGGAGGAACAAAAAATAATTGCAGATTGTTTTCTTTATAAATGGGTTTGAAAAAAAGTTTGTCTGGTTCTGTTTCATTCCATTCATAACTGAGTTGGTGGTAGTCGTAATTTGTAGATGTATGTTCGGTAACAATCGTTTGGTTGTTGATTTTAGTGTATGTACTGGAAGATGTAAAAAATTGATTGGAACCGAGATTGTGAGACCAACGATTTTCTCCCCCAATTTCAGAACGATTTCCTTCTTCTAAAAGGATTCCTGTGTCACCACTGAGTTCAAACACTTCCATCTCATCGATGACAAACTTATTTTCTTTATAGGCGATTTGGTTTTCGAGAAGTACTTCGATTGTATTTGCCTTCACTTCTTTAAAAAAAGATTCCTTATAAACAAAGACAATTTTTTTCTCAAGTTTATCTCGTTGGAATTTTCCTACTTTGCGATTCCAAATGAGTTTGTATGATTCAACAATATCATTCCCAAATTCAGCATTGATTTGATTTGAAAAATTTGTGTCGTAAGCAATGAAACTGAACTCAATTTTCTCAGCATATCCACTGGATTTGCCTGGTTCCCACTGGATACAACGGTAATGAGAAGACCCATCTTTGAAGAAAGTAGAACTCATTTTCCGAGGTGATTTGAGGAATAAAACGGAAGCAGGAATTTCGGATTTAGGATCTCTCGAAAGCAGAGAATTGATGCTTTGGCAACTCCACCCAGAAAAAAAAATCAAGAACCAGATTAGCCAATGAAAACGGGAGTATTCTTGAGTTTGTGGGGACATAGATAGGTGCGTATCGCCAGTCTAAAAAGGGAAAACCGCTTGACAAGTCAATTCATCGCACCCCTGTGTCATTTGGAACCATGAAGAACGAAGAACAGTATCCGAAACGCCCCTTTGAAGACCAAGTTAACGATGACCAAAGGAAATACTCCCGCTATGTATGCGATTCGAGAGCCATTCCACAAGAAATTGATGGCCTAAAGCCTGTTCAACGACGAATTCTTTGGGCGATGTGGAACTCCGATGCGAGAAACCGTCATACCAAAACAGTAAAAGTAGCTGGTCTTGCGATGGGATACCACCCTCATGGTGACAGATCGATCCAAGATGCTCTCTCCCAAATGGCACAAGACTTTGCGTTTGCAAACAACTATCCATTAGTGCACGGAGAAGGAACCTTTGGTGACGTTCTTGATCCCAATGCAATTGCATCTCCTCGTTATACAGAAGTCAAACTTTCTGACTTTGCCAAAGACTTAGGATTTTTTGAAAGTTTACCTGACATTGATTATGTCAAAAATTACGATGAAACAGAAGATGAACCGATTCATTTTGTGGGAAAGGTTCCTGTTGTTCTCTTAAATAACATCCAAGGGATTGCAACGGGATTTCGTTGTTTTATACCTGCACACAAACTCAGTGACGTTATTGATTCTCAAGTAACCTATTTAAAAACAGGAAAACCTAAAAAGATCACTCCATGGTACAAAGGGTACGGTGGAGAAGTAAAAATGTCCAAAAATGACAATGGTAGCACTGTCATGTCTACGACATTTGGTTTCAAAAAAGAAGATGGGAAATTGTTTTTGGTAGATTCTCCCATGAATTGGAACCGAGAAAAGGTTGTGAACTACTTAGATGATTTGATCGAAAAGAAAGACAATTGGTTAAAGGACTACATTGATCATTCCAGCCAAACATTTAAAATCGAACTTGTTGCTAAAAAAGGGGAAGAACCTTCCGAGAAAGAAATCAAAGAACTTTTCTCCAAAGAAAACAATGAAGTTCTAACAATTAATGTCATCACACATGAAGGTAAACTTCGTAATTTTGTTCCTGAAGAAATCATCAAACGTTTCTGTGATTTCCGAAAAACCCATCTGATCCGCAGATTCAAACGCCTTGCTGGGTTAGAAAAAGAAAAAATTGATCGTAACTCTGAACTCATTCGTTTCATCAAAGAAAAATGGAACGAAAAAGTAACAGGCATTAAATCGAAAAAAGAATTCGAAGAAAAGTTAAAAGCTGCCAAATTCGTTTACTTTGAATGGTTGTCTTCGATTCCCGTTTACCGTATGACTTTGGAAGAAGTTCGTAAATGTGAAGAAGCCATTGTAGAAGCAAAAACCAAATACACTGAGTATACGGCTTTGCAAAAAGATGATAAAAAACTCACAGGTTTTATGACTGATGAGTTGGATGAACTGAAGAAAAAATGGGATCCGAAATAGATAATTATGGCTCAAAAAACTGAAAAAACCTCAGGAAATTCGCGAAATTTTAAGAAATTATCGAACGTAGAACACGTTCGTATGCGTACGGGAATGTGGCTTGGGCAAAACTCCCTTTCCACATTTGAACAACATTTTTTTACCAAAGATAACGCTGGTAAGTATGATATTGTCCACGAAGAACTTTCCGACATCCCAGCCAAACTGAAATGTTTGGATGAAGCATGTATGAACTGTGTGGATGAATACAGAAAGAACTTAAACGACAAAACGATTCCAGAAAAAGACAAGATGAACAAACTCATCATCCAATTGTCAACCGATCGTAAACGTGTTACGATCCAAGACAATGGTCGAGGAATCCCTGCAGACAATGCCGAAGGAGTTTACCTCCATTTGATGTATGGGGAAAACTTTGACGATAAAGTGAAAGAAGATCATGTTGCCGGACAAAATGGTGTGGGGATTTCACTTGTAAGGATGGTTTCCTCTTTCTTTCGAGTGAAAACAATCAATGGTGGAAAAGCTTACAAAAAAATGTTTAGCATCCACGATGATGTAAAAAAAGTCATCCGCAGTTTTAAACTTTCCAAAGAAGATACAGAACGTGTTCATTTATACTATGATGAACACGGAACATTTGTTGATTGCCCATTATTATCAGCTGACCAAATCAAACAACTAAAAGCACCTTGTGACAAAACAGGGATGACTGCGGTTGTGGAAACAGCAAAAAAAGAAGACCACGGAACAACTGTTGAGTTTGAACTCAATCCAGCTTACTTCAACAACCTTGATACTTCTTTTAACATCAATTTGGTGAAACAATACCTCCAAGACATTGCGATGTCAAATCCTGGACTTGAAGTTGTTTTTATTCACAAAACTGGGAAAGAGAAATACAAGTTCAAAAAAGGTTTTGATGAGATCTTTAGTAACTCCGAAATGGTGTACTACAAATTGGATTATGCAGACAAAACTTCTGCTTCACAAATCCACATGGATACCTATGTTGTTGTGGGACAAAACAAAACTCTCACTTGGGTGAACTCTATTTTTTGCCCACAAGGTGGATCTGCGATTGAATACTTAGAAAACAGACTTTGTGATGAGATTCGTAAAAAATCGCAAATTGTCAGTTTAGAGAAAAAACTCAATACACAGTGTACACGCAATGATGTGCGAAGTTGTTTTCATATGTATGTGAACCTTCGGATTCTCAACCCTCGTTTTAAATCCCAAGATAAATCTTACCTCATTAACGATTTGAATGAAGACATTCGAAAGTCCGTAGACAAACATTTGGACAAACTTTTGAAAAAAACTGGCCTCATCGAAGAAATTAAGATGGTGATGGAACGTAGAACCCAGATGAAACAGCTCGAGGATGCGCAGAAAGGCCTCCGTAAGGCGTCTCGGAACAACATCCCTAAGCTTATGCCTCCAACAGGCAAACCAAACGATCCAGGCCGAATTTTGTTTGTGGCAGAAGGGGACTCTGCGATTGCGGGGTTACGCCCAGCTAGGAATCCAAAATTACATGGTTTATTCCCACTTAGGGGAAAACCACTGAACTGTAAAGGGATGTCACTTGCCAAAGCATTACAAAACGAAGAGATGAAAAACATCGTCGCAATCGTGGGACTTCCTCTCGACCAAAAAGTAAAATCCATCGATGAATTGAATTACGATAAAATCAGTATCATCACTGATGCCGATTTTGATGGGTATGCGATTCGTTCTTTGATGTTGTCTTTCTTTTATGAATATTGGCCTGAACTGTTTGATTTAGGTTTTATCAATATTTCTGCAGCACCACTCTATGAGGTGGATGTAAAGTGGAAAGATGGTAAAAAAGAAACTGTTTTCTGTATTGATGACTCCGACTATGATAAGTTAGTTGCAAGAGTCAATAAACAAGGTGCTGAGATCACTCGTAAAAAACGAAACAAGGGTCTTGGGGAAACAGGAAAAGAAGCCATGAAGTATGCTGTAGATCATTGTATGACAACAATTACAATTGGTAATAAAAAATCTGCTAAGACAACACAAGACTTATGGTTCCACAAAGATTATGCAGAAAAACGCCGTGAAGCAATTTCTGAATACTCCATGAGTGTGATCCAAGACTAAGAGAAGGGTTCGATTCGTTAGAATCATACCAACAAACACGGACCATGTGTGAAGGACAAATTGTAGTTCTTTCCATTTGGCATAGCGATCACTCCCCATTCCATAGGTTTGGGGAGTTTTGTTTTTTATAAGCTTGTTCCATTTTCCTTTCATTTTTTCCTTGAGGTATGAAATCGAAGAAAGAAAAAAAGATTCATTCCGTACAAATGAGAGAAAACCAAATTCAAGAAATAACTCCTTCTTATCCCTCTCAAATCCAAATTCCAATACATGATTTATACTTTCCCTTCCGTATCCTTTTTGTGTTTCTTTTTTTCCTTCTATTCCAATGCCAATCGAATGGGGAATCGAAAGATAATTCGTATTTCCAAAACAAAGAAAAAACAAAGACCGATATCCAAACAAAATGGGAAACACAAGCACCTTCCGGAATCAAATCACTCACCTATATGGTAATGATGGGAGATGGAGAGGTTTACCAATCTCAGATTGGGGTGAGTTCCGAAGCCAAAATCGAACGATTTAAAATTGGAAGTATCACAAAACTATTTACAGGCATTGCCATCTTACAATTGCAAGAATCCGGTAAACTGAAGTTAGATGATCCTGCATCTAAGTTTTTACCTGAATTGAATTTGGTAAAACCGAAACAGGAAGGGTATCGAGAGATCACCATTCGTGATTTACTCACCCACCAATCTGGATTACCTTCTGATTTGGCGAAAGGTTTTTTCCTTTCTCCTGATACAAAAGAAGATGAGATTTACAAATCCTTTCGTTCTTTACCAAAAGCACTCGCAGGCCTGGAACGAAATGAACCTGGAAAAATCCATTCCTATTCCAATTTAAGTTTTGGTTTACTTGGAAATATCATTGAACGGGCGTCAGGTGAATCAATAGAATCCTACTTTCGTGTCCATTTATTCGAAAAAGCGGGAATGAAACATACAACCCTAATGGAAAATTTAGAGGGATCAGAACTCATTACGGGTTATTCTGGGATTTTTTGGAAAACGAGAACCATTCGGCCTGTCATACGAGATTTGACTGCAGGATCCATCTCCACAACCGCAAACGATATGGGTCTTTTTATGAAAGCATTTTTCCAAAGTAAGGAAAACAAAGGACTCTTAACTTCTGTTAGCTTTGATGAGTTTCACAAAACTCAAATTGGCCCTGTTTCCAATTTTGAAATGAAACTGGGATTACCTGTGATGAAATCAAGTTACCAAGCAGATGGAAAAACAGTTTGGTTTTATGGGCATTCGGGTTCTCTTCCACCTTTTTTTGCTGACTTAGTATATGATCCTAATACGGAAATTGTTTCCTTTGTCGCTGGGAATACTCTTGGTATACAAACGGGAAAACTCAAAAGTACCAATACGGAAGTGATGAAAGTATTGTGGGAAGAAAAAATGGGAATACAACCAGAACCAAGTCTCCCACCTCTGTTAGGCAAAAATGGAGCTTTTCTGGGGGAAGAAGGGTTTTATATTTCTCCTATGGGAATCCATGAATACAAAAAAGGAAATCCGCCAACTCTCAGTTTGATGGGATTTGATGTAGGTCTCATTGAAAAGGAAAATCGTTACGGAATCGACTTACGAGTATTATTTGGTCTCATCAAAATTAACGATCCAAGTATTACCGAATTGCGTGTTGAATTTGAAACATGGGAAGGAAATCCAATTTTCACCTTATATTCCAAAGACCTTCCCAAGGGTGTCGCAGGAATTGGTGTCAAATTTACACCTGACAACCGTTATCCAGATTCACAATATTTTGGGACTTTCATTACAAAAGAACCTTATGCCATCATTCCCAAACTCAAACTGGAAAAGGACAAACGAGGATTCCCTCTCTTGACAATTTATTATGCATTAGGTGGAATGGAAAACACTGTCCAGGTCCCTTGCCAATGGGAAGGTGACAACACACTTCGAATCTTAGGGTACGGGCGTAATTTGGGTGAGAAACTCACCATTGGGAGTAAAGGAGGAAAACCCATTCTCCAATACTCTGGTGGGGAATATGAAAAGGATTAGAATCCACAACCGAACTTGTTTGCAAAGCCACAAAGATAAGTGCATTGCATGTAGAGATCAGAACATCTGGATGGTTTGCCAACTCCTGTAGACTGGCATGATGTATAATAATCCAATTGGGTAATGGTACAAAGACTTTTTAAATCCTTTTCTTTTTGATCTTCTTTTGCAATATCAGGCAATTTGCATATTTGAAGAAAAAAACAAAGGTAAACAATTGAAATTATCTTGAGAAACGTATTGTGCAACTTTTTAGATTTTAAATTTTTGCAATTACATTGAACAGTTGTCATATGATCTGGTACATTTTGATTAGAATTGATAAAGAACGCATTTTTTGAAAGAAATTTTTTAGAAGACTTCAAAATATTGAGAAGTTTGTTGATTTTTCATTTCAATTTAAGATTGTTTGTCAATTAGAATTTTATGATTTCAACTGTTAGAATCAATCTCCTCTCCATTACCTCCGTTTTCCTTCTTTTTTTCAATTGTAGTCGTTATGTGTACGAATCCAGTTATACGATTCGTACAGACAATCTGAAAACAGCAGATGATCATTGGAACGAATTAGTTGCCAAAAAAAAGAATCCTAAAATTTTACTCTTTGGATTTCATACTTATAAAATATCCAAATCAGAATCGACTCTACTTAAAGATGCTCAGTTTGCAGAAGTTGACTATACTACAGCTACTTACAAATTTTTTAAACATGGGCAATACATTGATACACAAAAGGCTGATAAAACCATACCTGTAAATGACTTAGATCTAAAAAGATTTGTGATTGAATACTTATCAAAAACGGAAGCCACAGGGAAAGTAGAATTAGAAAAAATTTTGGTACCAGCAAAAAGTAAAAAAGATAAATTCGTAATTAAAAAATTTGATGCTGATTATATCATTATGGCCATTCACTTACCTTACTACCACGAAAGAACAAAGGCTGGCATTAATGCAGTCACTGGTTTTTTTGGAATTATTACAATGGGTTTGATTCCCATTTATGAAGTTTCTAAAGCGGAAACATTCTATGTTGTATTTGATAAAAACCTAAAATACCAAAACAGTTTTTATTATAATCGTCCTTACACAATTATATCTGCTTTGTGGATGATTCCAAACGAAGGATTCCAAACTTTTTTTAGTCAGGCAGGAGTTCCTCCTGAAAATGCTTACAAAATTCACGTGGAAGAATTTGAGAGGGAGTTACTTTATCAGCTAACTTTGAGAAAGTGACAGTTAGCTGAGTTAATCAGCTAACTGTAAATTCGTAATCTTAATTACTTCTTTTTTGGAGCAGGAGTCGTTTCTTGAGTTCCTGTGCTTCCAACATTCAGTTTCGGATATTCTTTTTTATACATTGCAATATCCTCTTCTTCTAAACTACCTACACTCTTCGAGAAATTTCGAATCAGTCCTGTTTGTCTGGAAGTGTATTGTAATCTTCTTGAAGTTGCAAAATCGTCATTCATTGGGTCATAAAGGATGATACCTGCTAAGAAATCATAGATTTCAAGAGGATGGTATTCAGCTTCTGCTCCAAAATAGATTAATCCAAAGTGAGCACCCAAACCCCAATAATCGCGATAAGTTTGGTAAATTGCTTCTGATGGTTTATGGAACCAAAGAGCGTCCGCATTGTAAGCGAGTCCACCAGTTCCTACTTTCGCACCGAAAACTCCTGCTGCAACGATTGGTCCAACACCAATTTCTGTATTAGCTTCTGATTTGAAACCTAACATTTTCTTTTGACCACCACCTAAAGCAATTGTAGCTCCAGTATATGCTTCTGCTTGAATTGCTCTTGTTAAGTGACCACCAACTCCAATTTGTGGACCTACGTGAATCCATACTTCAAATTGGTCAATAAAATCGAAAATTCTATCTGGGATGTACCAAAGTACTTTTTCAGTTGTTGTTGGTTGCACTTTTGCACGGAGAGCTTTGTTATAACCTAACAAAACTGTAGGAGTCACTGATTCAATTTGTTCAGCAGATGCTCCACTTTTAATTTCAGCGATGATCGGATCATCAGGATGTAAAACATCAATCACACTGATTACGCGGATAGCTTCTTCAGTTTTACCATTTGCTTTTAATTCTTTTGCTTCTTTTGCGATGGCTACTGCTGAATCGTTAATTTCTTTGATTGTTGGTGATGCACAATTCACAATCAAAAAAGAAAAAACGAAGGCAAGTAGAGCGATTTTTCTTCTCATAAATATCTCCTGGACGTCGATTTCAGCTTATCTATCAAAATGAATCAAATAAAATTTTAAAGATTGCAAAAGATTTTAAACATGAATCGTTTTATAAAAATTGAAAATGAAATTATTTTACTTGCATTAACAAGAGATTAGCTTCCTAGACTAGCAAAAGTTTGGCTCATTTTGTCGCCTTACGCCCATTGATTACAAATTTGTTTTATCGCATATATTTAAGATCGTATGTGACAAGAATTGCCAATTGAGAATCATTCCAATCAAAGTTTATCCAAGACGCAAGTTTGCATTCGATGGAAAGACCTCTCTGCCAGTTTCAAATTGAATTCACCAAAATAAACGTTTGCTAGGCTGGAATTTTGTCGTAATAAATGGGACAAAATCTTGAGTTTCTTTGGGAAAGTAATTTCTATTTTTGAGCTCTCCGTCATTTTGAATGTGGACTTCGTCATTAGGGTTTCCAATTTTCTATGGGAGGTGACGGAAGGAAAAAGCATTTTTTCATTTTGAGAGGAAGGAGAATTCTGGCTTGTGCGAATGCAAAAAACAAAAATTGGGTGGGCCTTTCTTTTGGCATTGCATTTTTGTTTTGCACCATTTTCCCTTCTCGGGGAACCCAGTTCTCTCCTTCTCCTGGATGTAGATAAAACCAAAGAATGGGGTGGTTTTCTTCCGAAACGAGAATCTGAACAAATTTTACTACAATCCATGTTGGATGAAGCGAGTGTTAGGCGAACTGATTTGGATCCTAAGTGGCTACGGCTTGTCCATTACGAAACGAAGGGAAAAGATAACTACCAAAGTAAAATCGTAAATTCTCGCTTTTTTTTATCTTCCGAAGGGAGAACCAATCCCAAAAAAGAATTGGAAGCAACCCTTCGGAGTTTTTTTGTAGAAGGGCCCATTCCAGAAGGACTTATCCATCCCGTCTGTTCGTACCCAACAAGGCATCATTTCATTAAACAAACGTTTGGTGTTGATTTTTTGAAACGAAGTGGAATTCGTTGTGAGAGGTATGAAGTTTGGAAAGAATCAATCGGTGCTGATTCGGTATCCATAGTGTTTGCTTCCTATTATCTCATGTCACCTGCTTCTGTTTTTGGGCATACAATGCTCAAGTTCAACCAAAAGTCAAATGAAGAGAATGGATCCGAAATTTTGGATTATGCGGTGAATGTTTCCGCCGAAACACCAAATTTAGATCCGATTCGGTATGCCTATCATGGATTGTTTGGTGGATTCAAAGCGAAGTTTTCTTTGTTCCCCTATTATTTAAAAGTGAATGAATACAATGACCTCGAAAGTCGCGATTTATGGGAATACCGATTGTCGTTAAACAAAGATGAGTTGGAACTCCTTGTTTCTCATCTATGGGAATTGTCACGTGCAGAATTTGATTATTATTTTTTGAATGCCAACTGTGGGACATTCCTTGTAGAATGGTTGGATGTCATAAGACCAGAACTCCATCTAAAATCAAAATTAGGTGGTGTTGTGAGTCCCGTTGATACCATTAAACTGTATTCCCAAAGAGAAGGATTGGTGGTAGAAACAAAATACCGACCATCGTTGTATTCGGAGATCACATTCCTTGTTGGACAAATGGAACCGGAAGAAAAAAAAGCTTTCTATCATTTGTTAGACACAAATGGGAAAGAAACCTTTGATTTACTCTTCTTAGAGAATAAAGAGAAAGGAATCCGCCAATCACTTGTACTCGATGCTTTTTTGTTGGCCTCCCGTTACCAAAGTTTCCAATCTCCAAAGCCAAATGAGATCCAAAAATCCAATGAACAAAAAACATTAGAGTTTCGTTCAAAATTTCCAAACCTAACAGAACCATGGAACGATAGAGTGATTCCGTCTCCACCTGAATTGGCACACCCAAAATCAAGGATTGTTCTTGGTGGTGGGTCCTCTAATTTTGGACCATTTTTGGAATGGAAATACCGATTTGCATACCATGATTTACTCAATGTGAGTAAGGGTTCTCCACCAAACGGTGAGTTGGTGTTTTTGGATGGAAACATTCGTCAGTTTGAAGGAAAAAAAATAGAACTTACTTCCTTAACATTGGTTCGATTGGTTTCATTGAGCCCTTACAATTCCATATCCAAACATTGGTCTTATTTATTTGACTTTGGAATCCAAACCACTCTTTTCAAAGGCAAACAAAATCAATGGTGGGAAATTAGGAATGGAAGAGCGGAAACAGAATGGGAACGTAAACAAGTCGCCAATTTGGATCTTGCCACAGGTTGGACATTTGCCGATGAATTTTCGAAAACCAAAGATCGGTTAGGGGCTATTTCTTTTTTACTAGGTTTTAAGTCACAATTCCACCCTGGCTTTGAACAAGGGGGAAGGTATGGTCCCAATGCCCAAACCATTTACCAAAAAGAGTGGGGGAACTGGAAATTGTTAGGTGGATTTTTTTTCCAACATTATGGAAACCAAACCAACAAAAACCAAATTGGATCAAGTGTAACCTTACGGTATTTATGGTCACAAGAATCAGAATTTCGAGTGGAAATGAAAAAGGAACCAAACTACCAAGAAGTATCTGGTTCCTTCCATTATTTATTTTGAGCTGGTTCTTCGAATTTTTTTTGGTTTCTGTAATGTGCCAAATACGTGATGAGAACTAGAGCCCCCACAGGTACTGCAAAATAAATGTGAACTTGGATGAGTCCCGCAATCATTCCCAAAATTCCGCCTAAGAATTGTATTACGACCAAATTCCCGCCGGTATTGTCCAGAATCATTTTTTCCAAATCATCTGTATCAAGTGCCATCACTCTTTCTTCCACAAGTGCTGTAACATTGATATTATGAACAAATTTTTCAATATTGGTTTTGAGATACGCTTTTCCTTCTTCACTATTCATAAACTCGAGAAGGCGTTTTTTTACCCAATCTACTGCACGGAAAAAGTTTTTTTCGATCTCTTCCCAGTTGTTAGGATCATCCAGATATGATTGTAAACGTTCAATACCCGACGGCAATAGGTTTTGTCTGGCGTAATCACCACTAGCCTCTAACCAATTGGATATTTTGCCTGTGATGAATTCTTGTGTTTCCTTGGAATTAAGTCTTTCTTGTAAACCAGCCATCATATCATCCATCATCTTCATAAATTGATCGGATGTTTCGGGGTCTTTGACAAATCGTTCCAAAAGTTCGCGGATCGCATCTTCGTTAAACGAAAATATTTTTTTCACACCAATTCCAATTTTTCCTAGGGTGCTTCGTGTTTTTAAATATTCTTCGAGTCCTTCGTTTAAAAGGTTCGCGAGTTTCGGCATCTCTTCTAATAAAATGACTCGGAGTTGTTTTCCTAACTCTTCACGGTTGGTTTCTTCTGTTAGGTAATATGTTAGGCGGTTTCTTGTGTATTCCCAAAGTTTTTGTACTTCTTCAGGACGTTCTGCCATTTTTTTCATGGTTTCTTCTGAAAAATCGAAGATCACTTCTAAAATTTCAGGCCCACGTTCCTTTAACATGGAAATGATTTTGGTTACAAGTAGAGTACGGATTTCGTCGTTGTGGATGGCTTCGTCAATTTCTTTGACAATTTTTTGGATTCCCGTTTCGACTAAATTCCTTTCATAGATATATGCAATGATGATGTCGGGATGGAGTAAATTACTTTGGATACTCTCCCCTAAAGACTTTGCAATTTTTGATTTGTTTTTGGGGACAAGCCCAGACCAACCAAGCACCTTACCATGTTTTGGTTGGAATAACATTTTGATCGCAAGGAAGTTGGTGTAATAACCAACCATTCCCGCCATAAGCACAACAAAGATTGCATTGATCCAAATATTCCCTTCGTAGTATATTTGAAACCCACCACAAATAATAGAAAATAGTACGAGGAGTCTTCGATACCAAGTATCTAACTTAGCAACATCCATCTTATTCCTCTTCTAATTTTAAATATCTACCACTGAGTTTTCTTAAAAAACCTCGAGGAATGAGTTCTGATACGGTGATCGCACCTTGGTTAAAACTTCCTGTGATACAAACTGCTTGGTTATATTTGAGTGCACTTAACGACTCTTCGACGACTTCATCTGCATTTTGCCACATAAACGATGGGTATTTGGACTTACTGATCCCTGCACGTTGGTGGAAGTCAGAATGAGTGAGTCCCGGGCAAAGTGCTTGTACATGAATGCCGTAGTTTTTGGCTTCTTCGTGAATAGATTCAGTAAAAGATTTAACAAAGGCTTTTGTTGCCGCATAAATAGCACTGCCAGGTGCTGGCAGATAACCCGCGATAGATGCAACGTTGATTAAATAACCTTTTTTGTTTTTTTTGAAACGGTTCAGTGCGGTGTGTGAAAGGTGAACAAGAGTTTTTACATTTAAACTCACTTCATCTAATTCTTTATCAAGAGGAAGGGTTGCAAACTCACCAACAGTTCCAAATCCTGCATTGTTCACTAATAATTCTGCATCTTTATCTTTTTCTATGATACTTGATAGTTCTTCCACATCTTTCTTTTTAGTAAGGTCTAAGGCAATATACTTCAACATTCCTCTAGACTTTGGTTCTAATTCTAAGATAACTTTTTTTAAGTCCGCTTCCGTCCTAGAGATTAAAAAAACATTATAATCTTTGCCGAGAGCTCTAACAAATTCTTTTCCGATACCTTGCGATGCGCCTGTTACATATGCATTTTTCATTCGATGGGATTCCTCTTCATTAGAACGGCAGTTGATCCGTCCGGGTAGTATTTTTTACGTCTCTCAAGTTCAACAAAACCAACAGACAAATAAAGTTTGATTGCTGGTTCGTTTGATTCTTTCACTTCTAAGAAAAATTCCTTTTTTGGAAATTCCTTAAATAGTTTTTCTAACAATTGTTTTGCTAGGCCTAACTTTCTAAAGTTGGGTAGTGTTGCGATTCGGAAAATTTCTATTTCCCAAGGTGTCTCACAAACTAACGCATAACATTGTATATTTTGGTCCCCTATGCCAAATGCGGCATGGAATTCCAGATGGGTTTGGATCATTTTATCTGTCCATTCTTCACCTGGAAAACATAGAGTTTCCCAAGTAAGGATCTCTGGCAAATGGACTTCACCCAACCTTTGAAAACTAAGAGACATAATCACATTTTTTTCTTTTCATCCAAAAGAAAGAAACTAAAATCGAACCGATGGGCATAAAAAACAACCGGTTTTCAATGGTTTTCACACTCAAGTTGGGTGTTGTTTTGGGTTTGCTTCTCTTTTTTACCCATTGTGATTACTTAAAATCCCTAACAGAATCCCGGTACCGCAAACGAATTGGCGGTGAAACCACCGAAAAAGACATCGTCAATTGGAAAGAAAAATTGGCTTTGGAAGAAGCCGAAATTGAAGAAATGGACAAACGGATCCGGAAATTGGTCCAAAAGTCCAACCAGTCGGCTGCACTCTCTTGGAAAATTGCCCGCGCCTATATGCGTGCAGGTTCCGCAGATGTAGGAGTGCGATATTATGAGGAAGCCGTTACAGAATCCATTCCCAATGCAAAACAAGGTGGATTTGAAATCCATTCCTACGAATCAGCATTACCTTTTTTTGAAAAGGCCATCCAGTCAGGAAAATTAGATAAACAGTTGTTATATGAGACGGCTGTTGCTTATGCAAATGCATCAAAAGATATGGGGTGGGAACCTACACGAAGGAGTCGTGCCATAAGTTTATTCAAACAATTGGCAAAATTAGACAAAGACGATACTCGTTTCCCATTCCAATTAGCTCTGATCTATTTTGATTCTTCTTTAAAGGACGAAAGTTGGAATGGAAAACTGGCAAGCGGTTATGATGAATTGGATTCCGCTTTTTCTTTGTTAGACCAAATATTACGAAAAGAACCTTATAATGTTCCCACACGATTTGCGAAGGCTAATTTTTTATACCAAATTGGAAAGTCTTCTCTCGCTTATGATGAATATGTTCGCATCAAATCCATTTTAGAAGAAATGAAGGGGAACGGTAGTATCCGTGAACCTTTGGAAGAAAACTCTTCCTATCAAAATGTTTTAAAGAATTTAAGTGTTCTTGGGGCCCAAAACAAATCTAACTGACCTAATCCCATGTGGTACTTTCCATTTTGGGGCATCCGAAAGTTCTTTCTTTTTTGCGTAAAACAAAGGTTTGGCGTAATTATAATGAATTTTTACCTTTATTCCAAGCCTTACCCATTTTTTTTAAAGAAGAAGACTGGAAATTTTGGTTATCCGAATGTAAAGTATGGGAACAAAACAAAGACCCTCGTTGGAAATTAATTTCCTATTATGATCCCTATTATCCAAAACTTCTAAAAGAAATTTATGATCCCCCACTTGTGATTGTGGGTATGGGTGACCTAACTCTTTTGCAGAAAGACCTTGTTGCCATTGTGGGCACTCGTAAATCTTCTCCCGTTTCGTTATCAGCAACAAAAGCACTTGTAAGTTCTTTTTCAGAAAAAGAAAACATTGCCATTGTCTCTGGAATGGCCCTCGGGATTGACAGACAGGCTTTTGTTTCTGCACTTGAATTTGGAATTCCTGTTATTGGAATCCTTGGCACCACACTGGGAATCGAATACCCACCAGGGAACCGTGATTTGTACAAACGAATTAAAAATGACCCCAAACAACTGTTAATTTCAGAATTTCTCCTACATACAGAACCCGCAAAGTGGACATTTCCGAAACGAAATCGTGTGATTTCTGGACTTTGCAAAAAGGTTTTCATCATGGAGTCAGGGAAAAAATCGGGCACTATTTCCACAGCGATGAGTGCCATGGAACAAAACAGGGAAATTTTTGTCTTTGATCACCCAAAACAATTTGATAACGAAGGGGGTAAAATGTTGTTACGACAAGGTGCAAGTACCTTGTGTAGGGAAAGTCAAATGATAAAAACGGAAACACTCGAACGAAACATTTATTCTTACGAAGAGTGGCAAAAACTAAAAAACACCTCCTTCCTTCAGAAAAAGGAAGAGGAGGTGTTGGATTTTCAATTTAACCTTTAAAGATAAACCCAGCGATTGTTGCGATTACATAGATCACTAGTAAAAATACACCAAACGGACGTTTGATTTTATCTTTTGAGAATACAATTCCCAAACGGAATAAAACGAGAACAATGAGCATCGACGGAAAATAAAAACTGAAAAAACTTACGGGTGCTTCGAGACCATTTTTTGTAACAGCAGCTGCTGCACCGGATACAAAGAGAACGTTTAAGATATCGGCGCCAATGATATTACCCACAGCAAGTTCAGAGTGTCCACGCCTTGAGGCTTGGATGGCAGTGACAAGTTCAGGCAAACTGGTTCCAAAGGCTACAAGAGTTGCCCCAATGATGGATTCAGGAATTGACAAACGAATCGCTGTTTCTTGTACAGAAGGGATGAGCACTTTCGAGGATAAAATCACAAGTGTGATCGCTACCACGAGTTTTAAAAAAACAATCCAAAAGGGAGACTCATCATATTCAGTTGTGTCATCGAGACCTGCTTCGAGTTCCCCTGGTTTGGACCTTGACCAACGAATGCTTAGGTAAACATAAACACCGAGCAAAATTAAAAAGACAATCCCTGTTCCTTGGTCAATTCGTCCACCAGTTGTGAAAATGGATGTCAGGTTTGACCATGGTAAGGCCGCAAACACAAGTAAAAATCCACTGAGAACTTGGATCCAACCTTGGCGGTTGACAAGGCGCTTGTCGATGTCAGGTGGGGAGATGAGAATCGCAATCCCGAGGATGAGTCCTGTATCGCAGATAATTGATCCCACCGCATTTCCCAGAGCAATGCCTGGATTCCCTTCGAGAGCTGCGAGTACAGAAACAGATACTTCGGGAAGAGTGGTTCCTAAGCTGACAATCGTTGCACCAATGATCATCTTCGGTACTCCCCATCTTGTGGAGAGGGAAACGGCTTCATCAACCAAAACATCAGCAGCTTTTCCAAGGACAAGGATAGAGCCAATGATGACAAGGATAAGGAATGGTAAGGGAAGGGTTTGAAAAGTTGCAGTCAGAAATGCATCCATGGATAAAGGTCAGAATATGGACTACTTACTTCGACTGCGACTCTTTCTTTGGCTCGGAACCCTCGGTTTTTTTTCACCGACCTTCGGAGAACCACGAATGCCAAAAGAACCTAGTCTGCCTTCTATACCAAATGAAGAAACGAAAGAACCAAGAAATGCCCGTGGTGAAAAAGATTCTGGTGAACCAAAGGTTTTAAACCTAACCCTTTGTGATGGGCGAACGGTTCGAGGAGAATCAACTAGCGGTAGTCAGTCGATTTTTTTCGAACATACAAAAGATGGGATTTTATACAAAAAGAAATTAACAATAGCAGAACTTGATTCGATTAAAATTGATTCTTGGGAACTCAAATCAAAACGCGAAGAAAAAAAAGGAACCACTTACGAAGTCCTGCCCAAAAAGATCCGCATCCGAACCAAAAATGGAGAAACCTTTTATAAAGAAACAGGAGTTTCGGATTTAAAACTTTTGAACATCGAAATCAAAAACAATAATGGAGAAACAACTCTCTTTACTTATTGGGTCGATTTAAAATTCCCTGATGGCAAATGGTATTCAGGTCTCCCGTCTGCAAAAGGGGACCAGTCCACTAGGGAAGATTGTTTGAAAGATGTTGTACGAATGATTGAATGGGAATAACCCATCAAAAAAAACAATCATATCATTTTGAATGAAATATTCTGAATCGAAGGTACAACGTTCAAAGATAAATCTTTCGTGCAGCATACACTGCACGAGAGATTTTTTAAGAGATTTTGTTTCTTTGGTTTTATCGACTTAAGACTCAATCACACAGTCAACGAAGTATGTCAAAATTCCTGATTCTGATTTTTCTTCTACAAGACCATGGATGTCCGTTTCGAACCCAGGGAATTTTGTGTTAAACTCTCGAGCAAACTGTAAGTAACGAATGATCGTAGAGTTAAATTTTTCTCCTGGGATGAGGAGTGGAATCCCTGGTGGATATGGAGTGAGTAACACGGAAGTGATCCTTCCTTCCAATTCATCGATGGGAACTCGTTCGATGTCGCGGTGTGCCATTTTCGCAAACGCTTCTGATGGTTTCATCGCTGGGATCATCGGACTCAAATACATCTCTGTTGTTAGGTGAGAGATGTTATTGGCTCTGTAGACTTCGTGCATGGATTGGCAAAGGTCACGTAAACCAATACGATCGTATTTGGGATGTGCTGCTGTAAACTTTGGCATCACTCTCCACAAAGGTTGATTGGAATCATAATCATCTTTGAACTGTTGTAATTCAGTGACCATTGTATTCCAACGGCCTTTTGTAATACCGATAGTAAACATGATGAAAAAACTATAAAGCCCTGTTTTTTCTACGATGATCCCGTGTTCAGCGAGGTACTTGGTAAGAATGAGAGCAGGGATTCCCCAATCAGCAAATTCACCTTCCACACTCATACCAGGTGTGATGACAGTTGCTTTGATCGGATCGAGCATATTAAATCCTTCAGCAATGTCGCCAAACCCATGCCAACGATCATTTGCTTTGAGGATCCATTCATCTCGTTCGCCTGCACCTTCTTCGGCAAGGGCTTCTGGACCCCAAACACTAAACCACCAGTCTTCTTCTAGTTCCAAATCCACTTTGCGCATCGCACGTCTGAAGTCTAACGCCTCTTCGATGGATTCTTCCACAAGGGCATTTCCACCAGGTGATTCCATCATCGCCGCGGCAACATCACAAGAGGCAATGATGGCATATTGTGGACTTGTACTTGTATGCATCAAAAATGCTTCATTGAATAAGTTTCGATCTAAGGTTTCCTTTTCACTATTTTGGACAAGGATCTGGCTTGCTTGTGAGAGTCCCGCGAGAAGTTTGTGAGTGGACTGTGTTGCAAAGATCATACTTTCTTTTGGACGTGGTCTGTCAGATCCTATCGCATGCATACCTGTATAAAATCGATGGAACGCAGCATGAGGTAACCAAGCTTCATCAAAATGAAGAGTAGAAATTTTTCCATCTAACTCGGACTTGATGTCTTCCACATTATACAAAATTCCATCGTAAGTACTTTGAGTAATGGTTAGAATTCTTGGATTCCCTTTGACATGTTTAGCAAACGGGTGTTCGGCGATCTTCTTTTTGATGTTTTCCCATGTGAATTCAGATTTGGGAATAGGGCCGATGATTCCAAAATGGTTTCGTGTAGGCATCAGGAAAACAGGAATGGCTCCCGTCATGGTGATCGCATGTAAGATACTTTTGTGGCAGTTACGGTCAACAATCACAACGTCTCCAGGTGCCACAGTACTATGCCAAACGATTTTGTTTGAAGTGGATGTTCCGTTTGTCACAAAGTACAAACTATCACATTGGAAAATCCGTGCAGCATTCCTTTCACTGGCGGAAATGGGACCAGTGTGATCCAAAAGTTGTCCGAGTTCATCTACCGCATTACATACGTCAGCTCGTAACATGTTCTCACCAAAAAACTGATGGAACATTTGACCTACTGGACTTTTTAAAAACGCAACACCACCAGAGTGACCAGGGCAGTGCCAACTATAACTTCCATCATGTGCATATTGAGTGAGTGCTCGGAAAAAAGGAGGAGGAAGGCTATCTAAATACGATTTTACTTCTCTGTGGATGGCGCGTGCCATAAACTCCGGTGTGTCTTCAAACATATGGATGAAACCATGGAGTTCTTTTAATATGCTATTGGGAATGTGGCGACTTGTTCTCGTTTCGCCATATAAAAAAAGAGGGATGTCTGCGTTTCTATGACGCACTTGGGTCACAAAGTCTTTGAGTTGGCGTAGTGCATCTGGCACTTCCCCTTCTGTTTCAGGCGTGAACTCTTCATCATCAATGGAGAGAATGAATCCACAAGCCCGGCTTTGTTGTTGTACAAAACTCGTGAGGTCTCCATAACTGGTCACACCCAAAACTTCGATTCCTTCGCCTTCTAAGGCCTTTGCAATAGCTCGAATGCCAAGACCACTGGCATTTTCGGAACGAAAATCTTCATCAATGATGATGATAGGAAATTGTACGATACCGTTTTGATACATCAACTCCATAGGAGGTATGTCCCACAGAGAATCAAATGATTTTAGGTTCTAAACTCGTTTTTTCGGAAGGTATTTGTAATACTCCATCTCAACTGTATTGATGAGATAGGTGTAGTATTTGACTAATTTTTTATCGAACTTCTTTTTGTTCATCTCTTCGCGGTAAAAATCTGCCAATTGGCTTCGGAAAAGCGCAGATTTCATATCATTTCGGTTGATGAGAATTGTGTTTGGAAGGTCTCTCACCGCCACTTCATCGGGAATTAGGATCGTGGAAACGGATTGTAATACTGCATATTCAACAGTGGAAGCAACTTTATCCTCATCTTTTTCTTTGGCGAGAGTCATATTGTTCCGTTTGATATTGTCCAAATTTTCGTAGATGCGGGATCGTAACGATTTTGGATCTAACACTTTGTCAGTGATTTTATTAAATCGTTTTGGAAAAACAAAATTGTCGGCAGCTTTGTAAATGTGAGAAAGTTTTTCTTCTTTTTTGCTCGTCTCCTGTTCTTCTTCATAACTTGTTGAGGAACCGGAAGAATAACTTGGTTTACCCCAGTCACCCACACCTGAAAACTTCCCTGAATTTTTAATGTCTTCTCGGATTTCTTCTGTCGTTTTTTCTCTAAAATAAATCGCTGCTAAAAATCCAAGAACCACAGAAAAAGGAACACCAAAAAAGATTGGCATTGCTGAACGTAAGTAATACGCTCCTGTGATAAAAATCATCGTACTCACAACGAAGGTTAAAATCCCTGGGATTACATTAAAACGTGATCGGATTTCATTGGACCTTTCTTTTTCCAATTCTTCCACTTCCATATTTTTGACATCTGCATTGAGTTTTGCAATTAACTCGGGTTTGAGTTTGCTATTGAGTCCTGGATGTTTGGGATTAGAAAGTTTATGATTGATGATTTTAGCATAACCCAATTGTTTTTTGTATTCCGGGTTAGTTCTCCCTTCAAACGCAAGTTTGTGGATGACTGCTGCCATATACCCATGGTCAACAACATAATAAACCGAACGACCATCCGGAGTTTTTTCTTCGTAGTAGGAATGTTCGGAAAATACATCGTCTTTTAATCGTTTGATGTATTCGGACACTTTAGCTGGATCCGTGATCCCAGCATTTGCTACTTCTTCTTCGAAGTTGATACGAAGTAGTGTATTATGATTTTTTGTATGTTCCGGAATTTTACTGATGACTGCATTTTTGACAGTTCCATATATACTATCATCTTTTCTGGTTAAAACAGATCCTTTTTCTTCAGCGAGACGTTTTAAGATTTTAATGCTGAGATCGATCGTTTCTTTGATGGAAAGTGCACGGTTGTTTTTTTCTGCAGGTACAGGAAAGTTTTCGATGATTGATAAAAACTTTTTCACTTCTTCTTCCGGGTTCATCTTTGCTTCTAAAGAAGAAAATTTTGGAACAGAAATGTATTCATTAAATTGTGCTAAAAACGATTCGTATTTTGCATCTTTTGCCAGTTTTGTAAGTTGTTCTTTAGCAAAATGTTCCAATCCATTTAAGTGTGCTAGGATTTGGTTTACTACTTCTGGTAATCGTTTGAAACTTCCATCTGGTAAAATATTCAGTTCATCGATGACAATATGATAATCCGTTAAGATAGGAAGTGCCAAGTTTTGTTCTCTTGCAAAGAGTGTGAAGTCTTGTAAAAAATCTGGCATCGGGATATAGGGTAAGTTTCCAAATCCTTTGCGAACCAGTGAGGATATCTCTGCTTCGAGAGAACCTAACTTTGGATAAAGCCAAGTATTCCCATCTTTGTTTTTTTGTAAAAGAAGAGAACCAGGATTCTCTTCGTCCCAATTCCTTCCTTTTTTAGCTCGGTTTTCTAATAGTACTTTGATGAGTTCTTGTGAAAATCGAAAACAAGCTTGTCTGTAAGGTTGGGTGTCCGTCTTGTTTTCGTTTTGTGGTGCAATGAGGGCAATTTTGGAAGAGATTTTACTTCCCGTACGAATGAGATATGGGTATGCATAAGCAGCCCTGTTTTGGCCACGGTGGTCGATATCTAAAATTTGGCGGAGTGCATGGTGGATGGCGTTTTCCGATCTTCCTTGTGCTCCTAGGTTTGTATATTTCCCAAGAGCCTCTGGAAGTTTGTCCACTGTCATGAGGTAAGATGCGTGTTTTTCTTTACTCCCATGTTTTTCTACACGTTTGTGCCAGTCTTTCAATTCATCTAGGATACAACGTGCTGTGGGTGTTAGGCTACCAACAGAATCAGACAAAAATATATAAGATTGAGCAGAAGGTCTCTCAGAAGAACTTTCCTCTTTGGATGAGGGATTCTCTAAGACTGTGTCTGATAAATCGATACTATCTTCACTCATTTGGATTTCGCCTGGTGAGAGGCCACAATTTCTGCAAGGATTTGGGCTCCCCTGGCTAATTCTTCTTCCTTACGGCAATATGTCAAACGTATGCATTCTTTCGTATGCGAAAAATCAGTGTTTAATCCTGGAAAGAAATAATGTCCTGAAACAATGAAGAGCCGTTTATCTTTACAAAGGTGATACAATTCATGATTGGAAATGGAGAGTGATGGAAATCGAATCCAGAGGAAAAAACCTCCCATTGGATCATGGATTTCATACGCAACTCCCATTTTTTCAAATGCCTCTGTGAACAGATTGAGTGCGAGTTTTGCTTTTGCTTCATAAAACGGACGTAAGATGTTTTCTGATAACTTGGGTAATACATTTTCTTGGAAAAGGATCTGCATCATATACACTCCCAAATTTCCAACAGCAAGGTTTGACACAGCAGCGAAGGAGGAGAGGGTATTAATCGTCTCTTCATCTGAAACAACAATTCCAAACCTGACCCCAGGTAATCCGATTTTGGAAAAACTTAGGGATAAAGTTCGTCCTTCTTTGTATTGGATAGGTGATTCCTTGCCGATTAAATTTGGAAATGGATTTCCATACGCAAGGTCAATGAGAATGGGAATGTTATGTTTTGTGGTACTTTTTTCCATCCATTCCAAGTGTTCCAGAGGTAACACATTTCCTGTAGGATTGGTTGGCCTTGAAATTGCCAATACACCGACACCCGTTAGATCAAAAGTGGATTGGTTTAACTCATAACGGAAACGGTTTTTCCCAGTGGAAACTACATTTGGTGGTTTTGCCAAAAACACATTCTCGGCAATGGACTGGTCCGCATAACCAATGTATTCTGGAACCACTGGTAATAGTATTTTTTTAAAACTCCCATCTGCCATAGGACCTGAATGGAGGTTTAGAAGGAAGGAATAGGCATTTTGGCTACCGTTAAAAAATGCAATGTTCTCTTTTTTCAATTTCGATTGGAGGAGTGGTGACAAATACTCTGCAGCCAATTCACGAAAGGAGTCATTTCCAATGGGTGCTTGGTAATCACCGAGAAGGGAACGAAGGATGGGGTCTTTTGCCAATTTACCAAATGTTTCTTCGAAAATCGCCTCGGCTTCTGGGATAGGAGCGGGGTTACCTCCACCCAGGAGGATTTCATTTGGGTCACCAGTGGCCTGGCCTAAGTCTTCCATCAGGGATCGGATCCCTTGGTTCTTTCGCAATCGATCGGCCCATAAAGAGTAAATTTGGTCCATGGTTTCGGTCATATTTTGGGAACTTTGTCTACTCAGAACCAATTTTCCTATGATTTTCTAAAATTATGTTCGCATTTCGAAAAATGAAGTGACATAATTCGTAAATCGAGTATTTAAGTGACATAATAAAGAGGAGTGCTGTTGGATGAGCACCGAAACAATACAAAGACCGATTCGAAAAGAAAAAAACATCGAATTCTTCAAACCTACCCTTTCGAGAGAAGATCTGAAAGGTGTTTTAGAATGTCTCGTGGAAGAACATCTTTCCACAGGTGAAATTGTAGAACGATTTGAAAAAACATTTTGCCATACGTTCAAAATCAAATACGCCATTTCCTCAAATTCCTTAACTTCTGCTTATCATCTCGCTTTA
This sequence comes from Leptospira levettii, assembly GCF_002812085.1. NCBI lineage: Bacteria > Pseudomonadati > Spirochaetota > Leptospiria > Leptospirales > Leptospiraceae > Leptospira > Leptospira levettii. The sequence continues at coordinate 409,228 of NZ_NPDM01000001.1, read as the reverse complement.
CTTGCATTAGGTGTAAAAGCGGGTGATTCAGTTTTGTTATCGAGTTATTCACCAATCTCTGCTTTGGATGCGATTTTTTTAATCCAAGCAAAACCAGTGATTGTGGATTTAAAACGAAATTCTTTTCACCCATGCCCTGAAGAATTTTTACGTAAAAAAAATGAATCGGGTGCAAAGTTTGCTTTGTTTGATCACAGTTTTGGTTCCCTCATACGAATCACTGATTATTCCATCGAAGGCTTGGAAGTGATTGAAGACTTTACCGAAGCAATTGGTGCCACTTCCGAAACCATCACAGTTGGAAAACAAACTAAAATCGCTATCTGTGGACTCAGTGCTGAGAACATCATCACAACAGGTAATGGTGCCATGATCATCACTGCTGAAAGTCAATTGGCGAATGTTGTGAAATCTTATAAGTCTGGAACATCCGCAAAACGTAACTTTGGTGAACCAAAATATGATTATAATTTGGTGGATTACCAAGCAGCTCTTGGAATTGAACAGTTGTCAAAACTTGGTGTGATTTTAGAACGTAAGAAAAAAATTGCATCTGCGTATTTGCAAGCAGTTCAAAACTCAAGGCTCGAAACTTTTTTCCAAAATCCAAATGAAGATACATTCCAAAGGTTTCCGATTGTTGTTTCTGGACAAAATTATGAAGAAATCCAAAGATACTTCAAATCAATTCATATTGGAACTCAAAGGACAGTAGAAGAACCACTTCATCGTGTTTTGGAAGAAAACCACTTAGAATACCCAAATGCAGAAAGGTTATTCCAAAGAGGTCATTGTATCCCGATTTATCCTAACTTAACAAAAGATAATGTACAGAGGATTGCGACTGCCATCCGACGTATCTATTGATTGGTGCCAAAGTTATACTACTTAGACTCATTATTTGAGTATAAACTCCATTCACCTCCACTCAATTTAGATTCCTCGCTTAAGAGGAGGAATCGTTGTTTGGAGAAATTGTTTTTCCCCATCACAAACGAAGAGGATTATGTCCTTGTTGAAGAACTTCCCTCTGATGAATTGTATTCGCATTGGAAGGAAAAAGGTTTCACTCCAGGCATCCCATCGTTAGTTGGCTCTTTGTTACAAGAGGTAACACTTGTTGAATGGGGTAGGCGTCATGTTTGGGAAGATGGAGAACTTGTAGTCGATCCGATTCAATTGGAAATGGTTAGGTATCTCAATTCTAAAGTGACTCAACTTGACTTTCGCAAAAACCACTCGCCACTTCCTGCCAAATTGATATCATCCGAAGAACATCTGTTTGCTGATTTGGAAGAGGCAAAATTACCTGTGGTTTTAAAGAGTGAGTTTGGACTTGCAGGCCGAAATCATATCATCTTCAAAACACCTTCTGATTCATGGAAACTTTCCCAAATAAACAAACGATTGTTTGGTTTTCCGATTGTATGTGAAGATTGGGTGGGAGAGTCACGTTTTTTTGATTTTTCTACACTTTGGGATGTGAAAGAGAGTGAGTTTTTTTATCTCACAGCAACAAACATGTGGATTGATCATGATGGTGGATTTAGAGGGATTCGTATTGGTGGCAGTCATAGTGGATATGAAGCCTTGTTCCTTCCAAAGGTATATGATCTTGTCAAAGACTTAAAAAATCTTATCCCTAGTGAATATGCAGGGCCTTGTGCAATTGATGGTTTTTTGTATAGAGACTCTAGTAATACCGTTGTGCAACCTGTCTCAGAGTTTAATTTTCGTTATTCGATAGGTCGCATTTTATGGGAAGTTCGCAAAAAAAGAAATGTGAAATCCGAAACAATCAGTGGACTACTAGTGTTACCATATCCAAAACAAGGAAAACTTAAGGAATGGGAATTGCTAAAGAAATTAGAAACTGATTTAAATTGTGATTTGGTTCTACTCACACCAGTTCGGGATTTAACCGGGAAAGCCTACCAAAATGCTGTATTGTATTTTGAAACCACAGCAGATAAAGAATCTACTGTGGTTGAATCCATTTGGTCTACATGGACTGAAGGAAGTTTTAGCGAGACTATTTAAACTTCATCCCTGTTGAGGACAAATTCATGTTTACCATTGATTTCAATCACTGGGTCAGTTGCATTTCCTCTACGTTTGATTTCCAAAATATCTGTATTTGTTAGAGGTAAAGTTGCTTCTAAACTAACAATGACTTTGTCCCCTTTTTCGGTCCAAGTACATAACATCTTTGCAGTTTCATATCCCATTTCACAAGTTCCGTCATTATGAAGTTGGATCCTTGCAATGTTGGATTTAGTTTTCCATTTTCCAATTGCCCAAGTATTTTTCGGTGGAACTAATGCAGAGCCAGCTTGTTCCGAATCAAACATCACTTCTGCAATGGCTGTGTTTTCTGCGTTGGTTCCCTTGTATACTTCTTGGATTGTTAAGGAAATTTCTTTGGCTCGGATTTCGTTTTTGAATTCTACCACTTGTCTTGAAAGTGAATCTTTTAGGGTAACCACTTCTTCAATTCCACTTTCCGTCGTAACTTTTAATTTTTTGATTCTATTGTTGGCTGCCCATAGTTTGGGATCACCAAACCCATTGTAAATGGAAAGTGATCTAAAATTGATTGGAGTTTTGTATTTGAATTGGAGAGATTCGCCTAATCCTTCTCCCTCCGCTCCTTCTACCCAGCTAGTTTTTAGTTTTCCATCCATGGCAAATACCGGGATGTACTTTTTGGTTTTGGGTTGGAGTTGGCTTGTGGATGTGATAACAGGTGGATTTAATGATTCGGAAAATAGTGGGAGACAAATGCTCAGGATGAGTAATGTGGATTTGAAATTACGGAGATTCATAAAGCAAAATCATAAGTATTGGATAGAATGGGCAAGTAGGAAATATTATTTATGGAAATTGAAATTGAATATGTAACAGTTTATACCACTTTTCCCTCTAAAGTGGAAGCAAAAGAGACGGCAAAGATTCTCGTAACAGAAAAACTCGCAGCTTGTGCAAATCTAATTGATCAAATGGAATCGATTTATGTCTGGAATGAACAATTAGAGGAATCAACCGAAGTAGTTTGTTTATTGAAAACCACCATGGAAAAATCAATACCACTCATGCAGAGGATAAGAGATTTACATTCTTATGAAACACCCTGCATTGTTTGTTGGCCTATTCTGAAAGGGAATCCAGATTATTTGGACTGGATCCGAAATTCTTTGTAAAATTCCTTAATTTTATCAAACAAAAAATCGTATCCAAGGTCTTTTTTCCATTGGAGGTATGAATCTGGCATTGTGACTGAAGTAAACCATGGATAAGCAGGGGACTCTTTCGGTTCTACGAGCATTCCCATCAAACTAGCAATGGTTAAGTCAACCCTGCCAAATGATTTTCCATTAAAAAACTTTTTTGTTTTATAAACTTCGATCAGTTCTTTTGCACATTCATCTAAGGCAAGTTTTACGGCATCGATGTTTTTAGGAGTAATTTTATACCTTCGTTTTAGCGACAAGGCTATCAATTCAAAATGTTCGGGTGGTGGAACAGTATCTGAAAGTTGTGCTGGTTTGAGTAAAAAAAGTTTCCCAACAATTTCTGGATAATCTAAAATAAAATGGTATAAGAGAGTTTGAAGGCTTTTTCCGATTTTTGTATCGATTGATTCTTCCATTTGTTTTTCTTCTTCGGAAGATTTAGAACCGAAGGCTTTTTCTTCTATTAAATCTAAAATTTGTCCCGAACCTTGGACAATTTCAGAATCAGTTTCTAAAACGGGAACATACAAATCACTCACTATTGGTTTTAAGGTTTGGATATGTTGGCCAGGAATTAAAGGGTTTAACAAATAAGGATAGTTAGCTAAGTCGAGGCCCCATCTTGCTTTTTCGGAGAAGTGAGAGATTGGAAATGTATAAAGCTTTGCACTCATCTGTCGACTTTCATAAAAAATAATTCTTTATGCAACTATGTTTTTATCTCGGAAAATAGATTGTCGAAACTGTTCTTTTCTATAATTTGATTCCATCCTTATGAGATTCGGTTTATTTTCAATAGCGGTTTTGTTACCCTTAGGATTGTTATTTGCCAATGAACCACTTTCCTATTGTTCTATGAATCGTGTATGCGTAGAATTTGAACCGAATCGAAATGGTGTTGATGTTTTTTTCCAAAATAAGATTGCAACCAATGTTACGGAAACATCAATTTCTGTGAATGCTTTATACAAAAACATGAAAAGTTCGGTCCCTTTGCCACTTGTCACAATTTTGAAAGGGAAAAAGAGAATTAAATTATTCCATTTAAAAACGATTCATCGGCGAAAAAAGTTTTCATATAAAATACATTATAAGTGGATATTGGGAAATTACCATGTAGCACATAATTCGAGTTATATTTATGAACTTCCCTTTGACTCGAAACTAAAGGTTAGGGTTTTCCAAGCATATCATGGGAAAAAAAGCCATTCGGGAGATAATCGGTATTCTATTGATTTTGGACTCAAAGAAGATGATATGATTTTGGCAGCAAGACCTGGAATTGTAATTGATACCGAAGAAAAAAATAGTGAAGGTGGATTTGATCCAAAATACAAACAATCTGCAAATTTTGTAAAGATTCTTCACGATGATGGAACAATAGCAGAATATGCTCATTTACGATATATGGGTGTGGTAGTAAAACGTGGACAAAATGTAGATACAGGAACCTTCCTTGGTTATGCGGGGAGTACAGGTTATAGTGAGGGTCCACATCTACATTTTGAAGTATACCAACCAACAAAAACATTGAGAAAAAAAACAATTCCTACAAAATTTAGAACCCAGATATCGGAAGGAGAAATCCTTTCGGAGGGAGATCTTGTTTGGCGACGAGAATCCGGATTCCCTCTTGAAAAGAAGTTAGTTGACCCCGAAGGGATTTATTTATGTGAAAATTCTGAGGTAAACGAAGTTAGTCTTTGTAACCAAAACGTATTTTCGAAACTGAAACCGATACTAATAACACTTCCAATTTTAAGACCCGATCTTTATACATTTCAATTGTATTTGCGTAAAAAAGATAGTAACATACTTTACGAATATACTTGGGATTCTAAAAAAGAAGATTGGTGGACTTCTTTTATGATTCCCATCCAAGATTTCCAGGAACCTTTGGATGGTGAATGGAACCTCACTGTATCAGTGAACCATATTACCCAAAAGAAAATTGAATTCCAAGTAACGAGTTTAAAGTGAAAAATTTTATATTATTCTTCTGTTTGATCACCTTACCGATCTTTGCTGTGCCAGAAATTGTTGGTGAGGAATCTTGTATTGTTGAGAATACATGTACAATCCTTGTTCCTATCGAAAATGGATACGAACTGTATTTAAAAAATAAAGATCCGAACCTTGCCGCTATAAAGTCAGTAACAATCAATATATCTCTCAAAAATATGAGTTCAGATCAAGTGTTCCCTAAATTTTTTGTCCTTCGAGGTGGAGATCCAGTTTTTGTGACAAACCTAAGGATTGAAGATGTGACAAAATCATTCTTTTATTCCTATTCTATCACCGTAAATATGGGAGATTGGGATGCTAAACATGATGATGCGTATTCTTATTCCTTACCATTCCCAAGTGGGATTCGTGCCAGAATTGGACAAGGATACAACGGAGGATTCACTCATTCGGGATATTTAAAGTATTCGTTAGATTTTTCTTTGCCTATTGGCACTCCAATTCATGCAGCAAGAAAAGGAATTGTTGTCTCTCTTGTGAAAAAGTATTCAGAAGGAGGAGTTAGAAGAGATTTATTATCTAAAGCAAATTATGTAATGATCCAACATGAGGATGGGACAATCGGTAACTATGCTCATTTAAAGAAGGACGGAGTGATTGTAAATGTTGGAGACCAAGTGGAAGAAGGACAATTAATTGGTTACTCGGGTAACACAGGTTATTCGCAAGGTCCCCATTTACATTTTGAAGTGCATAAACCAACTAAAGATTCTCAAATTACAACACTTCCCACATATTTTCGAACCCAATATAACGATCACGAGATGTTATCTCCTTTTTATCTATATTGGAAACCTAGACAAGGGATTGACCCACCAAAAACGGATCTATTCGAAGAAGATATTTTGTTATGTAAGTCCAATGGAAAGGAATTGTTAACTCAATGTAATGATACAAATTTCCGGTTGGGTGACCGTTATGCATTACAATTGGAATTTTTAAAACCAACTCGAAATCAAATAGAATTTTTACTGACAATCGAAAGTGATAAAGTCGAACCATATTATTTGAAATGGTTCTCACAAAATGAAGGAGGGGTTGAATTTCGTTATTTCGAAATCCCAAAACACCCTAATTTTATTGGAAAATGGAAGATGGTTGTGAAAGTGAATGGTGTCGAAAAAAAAGTATTTTTCTTTCAAGTAAGTGCATAATCGTTTGACAAGTAAATGTATGTATAGTAGTATGGCTTTGGGCTTTCCAAGACCTTTTGGTCGTACTGTGGGGGTGCAAACCCCCTTCTTTTTTCAGATCTTGGGTAGAGAAACAACTTTCCTCAACTGTCTTCTATAGATTCCTATACATTTGGTATCAAAATGGATGAATCTCTCAATGTACTCGGCGGACCTCTTTTACCTTGTTCTACAGATCCTTTGACTGGATTTTTTAGGGACGGGTGTTGTAATACTTCCGATGAGGACTTTGGTTCTCATACGGTATGTGTATTAGCAACTGAAGACTTTTTACAATCGCAAAAAGAATCAGGAAATGATCTCATCACTCCCTGGCCTGAATATGCATTTCCTGGTGTGAAACCAGGGGAACGGTGGTGTTTATGTGCCTCAAGGTGGCTCGAGGCGTATCGAAACGGAGTAGCTCCTAAAGTTTTTTTAGAGTCAACTCACAAACGAGCATTAGAAATCATTCCACTGGAACTTCTGGAAAGATTTGCTGTAGAACCGATTGATTAACGTTTCACATTCAGTGAATCCAAATAGGCTCTCGTGTGTTTGGAAGTATTTCTAAGAAGAGTTGCTAAGATTGTATGAATCGGATGGTTTTCATCATACAAAGTTTCGTACTTAGGAATGTTTAGGTTTTCCAATTGTTCGTCAGTTGGTTCCCCTGCATCATAAGCCTCCTTACAAACATTCACCCGGAGATCATCCAAACTTTTCCATTCTGTTAAGTCATTCGCTCCAAAATTCATAATCGACGTTACAACTGGATGTTTCCAATTTTTGGCAGCGATTACATTCTTAATGAGATAATATTGGTATTCTTCAATCAAAGTGTGTCGACCAGATACAAATTGAATCATGTTGTCTTTTGGAGTTTGGTAACCAACGATTGAAACTAATTGTACTCCAATTTGTTTGGAAGCACTCACTCTTGGCAATACAGACGAGTGATATGGTTGTGTTAGATCTTGAATGTAATGTAATGCCCAACCTGCAAATCGATAACCCCAATAGGGATGTCCTTTTCTAAACGCTAATTTTGATAATTCTGTAAATTGATGGATTCTAAGTTCAGGATATGTACGTTTTAAGAATCCAGCTAAAGTAAAAATGATTTTTGGTTCATAAAAGAAACCCATATGGAAAGGTGCTTGGGATGAAAACTCAACAGCAGGATTTCCAAATGGTTGGTAACCGAAACCATATATCTTACCCACATCACTTGCATTATCTTCGAATAGATACAAGTCCAAATCATAATCAGGTTCATCAGTTGCAGAAACAATCACTTCATCTGCACCAACCATCTGTCCTTCATTGAGAGAGAGAAACGTTTCGTTTACGAGTTTACCCTTTTCATTCAGTGTTGTGAGTTCGTCCAAAGGTAGGTTTTTCCCGTTTTTTTTCGGAACTGATTGGATGTATAAACTAGCTTTATGTTTGGGATTCACGCGAAGTGCATGGTAAAATTTGGTAACAATATCCATTTCCTTTGTGTTAGGCGAAAACTTCAATTCATCCTTTGTTTTCGATAAATGAGGTAAACGATTGAGGGCCCAGTCTTCTGAAAGGGATAATGTTTCTTGGATTGAATCTTTTTCTTTTGTTAAAAATGTTTTTAAGGATTCTACTTTGACATTGGGAACATTTTGATTTTTCCAATGATCTTTTAATATAAGATAGGTAATACCTGCATGATTATTCCAAGCAAAACATGGAATGGAAAATAAGATAAGAATGCTGTAGATGATTTGTTTTTTCATTGGTGTTTATTTTTCCTTTTTCTGAAACTGAGATCCATTCCATACATATTCAGATTGGTAAAAATCATGTTGGTTTGTCTCATCTAAATCGAAACTATGCATAAGTTCAATGATTGTATTTTCTTTTCCCTTAATGAGTTTCCGATTCATTTTTTTATCTTCTGGTAAGATTTCTTTTGGGAAAACTAACCATGTTTCCGCACATGCTGGTGGATCACAAGAACCTGGATTCCACGAAAACTGCGGTATAATTTTCACTTCTCGATTCAAAGTGAATACTTGTTCATTTGAATAACCATACTCAATTTCTGAAAAGATTAAAAATTTGATAGCAAATATTGTATGCGGGCTAGGTGAAAAAAGACTTGGATTGTATATCGTATGGTCCCATGATTCATTACTCAAAGGTCCAACTTCAAAACTTCCTTGGCTTAGGATTTTCGATCCTTGGATGATCTTTAATTCCAATTTTTTTGTTTTTGTTCCAAGATTTTTACATAGGACAATCATTTCGTTCAAAGGAAATGAATAATCTGAGATGAGACCTCCCCAAATATAACCTGTGTCGTCACCAACTTGCACTTTATACCAGTATTCTTTCAATGAATTCTGTTCTAGGATTTGGTTCGTTTTTGTCAGAATCTTAATCTCACTTCCTAGGGACAGTTTTCGGATTACTTTACCATTGAGATGATCTGATTCTCTCAAGTTTACATTGTCACCAAATATGTAGTAGGTGGATTTAATGTTTTTTTCAGCGATATAGTCATCCCAATGATTTTGTGAGAGAATTGGTGAAATAAGACTAGTTAAAAGAAGAGATAAGAAAAATACAATACCCGACATAGTGTAAAAAATAGGGAAGTCCATAACTAGAGTCGATCTCTTTTCCTAACAAAGGGTATTTTTCTGAAACAAAGAAGTCGATATTCAAAGTAAGATTGTTTTTTAGAAAAAATAAAACATAAAAAGAACTTATATGAAACCATATTCATTAGAACAAATTCGAATCATAGAAGAGAAAATGATCACTTATGAGATATGGGTATTTGCTTTGGTTTTGTTTGTTGCCGTACTTCTACTAATTGTTGTCATGCAGAAACTTGCATTGGCGAAATTTAAATCCTCTGAACTTTTTAAATTGAAACAAAATTTAAAATCCGCTGATAAAGATTCCATTGAGAGTCAGCTGGAAGATCCAAATATCATCGATGTCCATACGATCACACAAACTCCAGTTCATCATGAACGAATCGTAACTGGAAAAGATTTACCGGAACCGGGAATGATCTACAAGTATTCTATCCCAAATGAAGGAAAACGAATCATTGTGATTGGGCAGAGAGAAGGAAATATCGTTACCCATTCGACTGAAATATTAGATCACCACCTTCGAATTGATATTTTTCCTATAGATGTTGAGAATAAAGAATATTTGTCCTACCAGATAGAATTTCGTCGTGAAGGAAAAGTTCTGTGCCAATTGCCAAATCAGAAAGATTTTTTGGAAATGGAAATGAAAGAGACCATTCAGATCACAAAATCAGATTTTGAAGATGGATTTCCTATATTTCCAAGTATCAACACGGAAACACCGTTCCGTTTGAGGTTAGGTGGCAGACTTAGCGTAGAGGGAAAATTTAAAATTGGGTTTTTTGAATTTCATTTTTACACAAAAGATATTTTGGAACGTACGAGCGGTGGTACCAAACGCATCGAAAAACAATTTTATTTAAAATTATATAAGATATTTCCGGGTTACGATACGGCGAGACAGTCGCGAGATGGGGTTGTGCCGATGCTTGAGAGGTTTGGGGGGAAGGTGTGAATTTAGTATCCCCGCCCTGAATTGGGTGGGGTTAACCACCCGCCACCCAATACGTCCTCTCTATCACAGCTCTTCCCCTTTCACAAACCCCATCTCCAAATTCGAAAATTCTTTTACAAAAAGTTCATTCTTTTGCATTACATGAATCTCGCAGAGGCAATTCTGTCGGCTTTTCATTTGTTTTTGATTTTGGATCATATACTAAACATGGTTATAGATTAATAAAAAACTATTTTAAGATTTTGAAGTAAATGGGATACCTCGGTTAGTTCACTTAGCAATTGATAAAGAAGGTCCGAGTTGTGATATAATCGATTAGGTTCTGAATATATGGTATGAATTTCGTTCCACAAGGCTTCTAGAACGGATTGATTGATAATTGGATCGTTTGATACTTCGGGAACAAACCATTTTTGCATTCATCGGCAATGTTCATAATGAAGCGTTTTTAAGTGCTGGATCAATAGAATCTAAATCCCTAGCATTTTTCTAATGCAATACCGGATAGATCAACAAATTTAGATGCATTACCATGGATATCAATTCCTACTAGATTGCCCTCTTCATCCAAATCAATATTGATATCTTTTGTGATTTCTTTCGTTTCAAAAGCAGTTTTTTTTGCTAAGTCGATATAGATTGAATCTGTTTCCTGGTAATGCGTGACCTTCATGGTTTAAAACCTCTATCGAAAAAAGCATTGTGGATTGTGAGTCCATCCTCTAGGACTATGACTCTAAGGTATTTTTTTGTTCGGTCAATCCATTTCCATAACCTGATTCGTCCATCTAATTGGATTTCTATAAAATCTGGAAAATGAAATGTCTCAATTACCCAAATGATTTGAATTTCAGGGCGCTTTCTTAAAACTTCATTCAGAAAGTAAGTCGTAAATTCCACCTACTTTCGAAGGTATTGAACCATATGTTTTGGTTCTGGAATGTACAAAAAAAAAGCCAAGGTTTCCCTTGGCTTTTTCCTTCGATCTTTCGAACGAACGTAATCGAATCTTAGATTCGAATTATGGTCTTTCAACGATCATTGATCCTGCGATTCCACCGTGTGCACAAGCAGTCACAAGAACCTTTTTTGCATCTTTGTTTTCATGGAAGTCCATGATGGCGTTGTGAAGTAATCTCACACCTGTCGCACCAAACGGGTGTCCGATGGCAATCGATCCACCATTAGGATTGATTTTCTTTGCATCAAAGTTCTTTTCCCAATCAAAGCCAGTTCTGATTTTGATTTCTTCAAGGGCTGCTACTGCTGTTGCCGCGAATGCTTCATGGATTTCGATCACATCGATGTTCTCCACTTTTTCACCAACTTCTTCGAGTAAGCCAAGAGTTGCTTCCGCTTGTCCAAGACCCATAAGGTTAGGTGCAACACCTTTCATTTTGAAACCTGTTACAAGTGCTTCTGCTTTAAGACCGAGTCTTTTTGCAGCTGCTTCAGAAGCGACGATGATTCCCGCAGCTCCATCGGAACGTGGGCTTGCATTGAAGATGGAAACAGTAGGGCCATGAGATTTTTTCAAATCTTTACCGTATTTTTCTTTCCATGCATCAAATTTCATTGCTGGGTTATCAAACATTAACATGGCACGACCCATACGAGTTGGGTTTTTCACAAGACCTTCACGAAGGAGAACCGCTTCATCTGCTTGGAGTGGGTTTCCTTCATCGTCTTTTACTTCCATGATATATGGTTTGTAACGACCTTCTTGTGTTGCTTCGAAAGCTCTTTTGAAAGATTCGTAAGCTACTTTGTCTTGTGTTTCCCGTGGAAGTGCATAGTTTTGTGCAAGGATTTCTGCAGTTACTTGCATTCCGTATGATGTTTCGCCATCACCAAGACCATCTTCTAATGTATCACGAAGTTCTACACCTTCAGGAAGGTCGTTTGGAAGGAGTTTTACAAGTGAATCTAAGCTGTTTGTTTTTTTGTTAAGGCGAGCATTTTTCACTACGAATGGCATAGAAGTTTGAGATTCTTCCCCAATCACGAGGAAAACTTCCCCTTCACCTAACATAATTCGGCGAGATGCTTCTGCAACTGCTTCGAGTCCAGATACACAGTTGTTTGCCACTGTTAAACAAGGGATTTCCAAAGGTAGGTTCATTAGGTTGGCAATCACACGAGCAGAGTTTGGTGCATTTGCAAAACCCTCTCCCACGATCACACCGTCAATGTCAGTTGGCTTAAGGCCACTGCGTTTCATTACTTCTTCACCCACTATTTTACCTAAGTGGTGGCCTGGATACTGTGCGAGCGCCTTACCAATTTGTGCAAAAGGAGTTCGTGCAGGTGCTGCGAGTACAATCTTTTGTGTTACTTTCATATAAAATCCTTCTTCCTTTCTTTCTTCTAACTTTCGTTACCTAAACAATTACTTTGCAAGCCACTTCATCATGGAGCGTAGTTTTGATCCTACAGCTTCAATTGGGTGAGCCGCATTTTTTTCTTTGAGTTTTTTGTATTCAGGGTATCCAGCTTTTGTATCAGCCATCCAACGTTTTGCAAACGCTGCTCCCTTGTCTTTTTGGATGTCTGTTAGAACATCTTTCATACGAGCTTTGACACCCGCATCAATCACACGTGGTCCGCTGATGTAATCACCATACTCTGCTGTATCAGAGATGGAAAAACGCATACGTGCAAGTCCACCTTCATAGATAAGGTCAGTGATGAGTTTCACTTCATGTAAACATTCGAAGTAAGCGATTTCTGGATCGTATCCTGCTTCAGTAAGTGTTTCGAAACCACTCATAATGAGGTTTGCTACACCACCACAAAGAACAGCTTGTTCACCAAAAAGGTCTGTTTCTGTTTCTTCACGGAAAGATGTTTCTAAAATTCCAGCTCTTCCTCCACCGACTCCACTTGCGTGAGCGAGTGCACGAGCTTTTGCTTGTCCTGTTGCATCTTGGTGAATTGCAATGAGACAAGGAACTCCACCACCTTCTGTGTAAACACGGCGAACGAGGTGTCCTGGTCCTTTCGGAGCTACCATATACACGTCTACGTTTTTAGGAGGAGTGATGAGATCGTAGTGAATGTTAAAGCCGTGAGAAAAAACAAGAGCCTTTCCTTCACTCAGGTTTGGCTCAATGTCCGCTTTATACATGTCAGCTTGGATGGTATCCGGAGCAAGGATTTGGATGATGTCTGCTTTTTTTGCAGCTTCCGCAACATTATAAACTTCAAAACCAGCTTCTTTTGCTTCTTTCACTGATTTAGATCCATCGCGAAGTCCAATAATGACTTTCAAACCAGAATCTTTCATGTTTTGAGCTTGGGCGTGACCTTGGCTTCCGTAGCCAATCACTGCAATGGTTTTACCTTTAAGGAGATTGAGATCGCAACTGTCGTCGTAATAGATATTTGCCATGGATGGGGCACACTTCCTGCGGAAAATTTAACTGATTTTTCCATCATTTTGAACTATAACGAGGGAAACAAGAACGAATTAGGGCGCCTTTCCTTGCTCGCTACGGACTTCCGCGTTCGCTTCGGTCCTTCGGACGGCTAACGCCTCCTCCGCATCAAGGGCGCAAGGTGACATAATATCTTTGTGCCTTGTTTTACACTTGGATAGTAACCTTCTAGTGTCTTTCGAACTGTACTCCAAACTTCCAAAGCTTTTATTCGTCAGTTCCAGAACAGTCGGAAACGACTAGTCTTCATTCGTATCAGTCATTTCCATTTCGATCCCAATCCCATAGAGTTTACGTAGGTGAAACCCGCAAATGCGGAAACCCTCCATTGGTAAATGAGTACCTCGCTCTTATAATTGATCCATGATGAATCAAATCAATTTTGTATCAATTGAAAGACTTTACCAGCAAAGACTAGTTAGGTTTATCTATTCTTTGTTTTTGGTGAGTGGACTCACCATTTTTGCAGGTGGTTGTCTTGAGACTAGTGATTCCGGTGAGTTTTTAGCACGGGGTGGTCATGAAGGACGAGGTCGAGACCTTCACCACTCTCCAAATCACAACGGAGCTGGTAATCACCACCACCCAAGAAATGGTTTTTCACACCCAGGAGGAGGTCCTAGTTTTCACCCTCCTCACCAAAGTGGCGGTCATAATGCACCACATGGTCCCTCTGATCGTTACCATCACGGTGGCCGTCCTCACAATGGAAGGGGATAAACTTGGTCAAATCAATCTCTTCGAGACCAGTTTCGGATTTCAATTTGAATTACCGTACAATTTGTCCTAAGAGACCAAGGACTCTTCACCGAATCACAATTTTTTCCAGAATGGGAATTCGCCACATCTATATACTTCCCATATTGGTATTTATAACGATCAGTTGTGCGAGTTTACTCCCAACTGAGAGGCGGCTGTATGCGAATAATCCAGTCACTTTGCCAAAGGATATGGACATTCATGATTGGATAGATGTAAAAACTAAACAGTATCCGAATCGACTAAAGACTCTGGTTATCAGTGATTCAGAATATAAAATCACTTACTATCGAAAAGAACATACTTCTTTGGGTTCTTATGTTGCTTGTTCGGCATTGGTGAAATCGATCGAGCCAAGAAAATTAGAAATATATAATATGATCTCTATCGTAAACTATGCGGATTATTCAAAAGCGTATATGCGGAAAAGTGGAGATTTGGGTCCTATGAATGAAAAAGAAAGGACTGATATCCTTTTGCCTTGCATCGAAGAATTTTTAATCCCTCCCCAGTCCAAGGAATGATCTGTCTGTGAAATATTTCTTAATCTGTAGTATCTTATGTTTAACTCAATGTGCCTTTGCAAATTTAGACCACCAAATAAAACCATTTCCAAAAGAATTGGAAAGAAACAAAGTAGGTGAGTCCATTACTATCTTAAACCAGAACCGAGTATTTTTTCAGAAAGGTCATAAACGTTTTGTTGAAATCAATCCAATGTTTGGAATGCCTTGGAGTGAATACTTTCCCAAAAAACAAAAAGAAATTGGCCAGTCTCGTTATCATTGGAAGGAAATTTACATTCATAACATTGACGATGATAATTTTCAACTAACAGACGTAAAAACGGACTATGTTTTTTTTGTCACCGCAAGTCATCCCCGCAGTGATTGGGAGGAAGGACGGTTTAGCCAAGTACTTCAATTGATAACTCATTGTATTATCCCTTGCAAACAAAAATTCATCCAGGAAGTTAAGGTAAAGTTATTTTATAAGAACAGCTTATTGTCGGAAAAAGTAAGCTCAGTTTCTGGAACTAGTTATTTAAGCCCTTGGTATATTCCATTTCCCTTTCTTTTTCAAATGCGGGATAATGGGAATTTAACAAATGAGCCCAGTCTTGTTTCTGCTTTGTACTTACAAGGTTTCCAGGAAGCCATTGATGAGATTTATTTAAATCTGCCGGACGAACTGGCAAAAGAGACGAAGAGTGTGCCTTAAATGAAAGTAAACCATAAATACGAATTTGTAAGGGGAATATTAAGAGAAATGGATTCTAAAATGGCTCAATTGAAAATAAGAAAACAAATGAGACAGAGATTGGGCCGATTTAGAATTGGTCCTCTTGGTCTTTTGATTTGTATCTCCACATTTTTTTTGGTCAGTTGTGCGAGTTTACTTCCTCCAGAACGAAGGGTGTATCCCAAAAATCCCGTTTCCCTTCCGAAGGGTATGGACATCCATGATTGGATGTATACAAAAAAGAAACAATTTCCGAATCAATTACTAGTCCACACCCCGTATGGAGTTGTTTATAAAATGATGTTCTTTCGAAAACAGAAAACCTTTCTCGGATCCTACATCTCTTGTAGTGCCTATATCAGACAAATTGACGGTAAGTTCATTGAACTAATCGAAATTGCATCTATTATCAACTACTCCGATTATACCAAATCCGTTGGCAGATACAATAAAGGGGGAGAATTGGGTCCTATGAGTGAAAATGAAAGAACGGAGATTCTACTTCCCTGTATCGAAGAATTTTTGGAACCACCAGGGAATCAGCAATGATTTGCCAAAAGAATCAATTTATAATCCAACCATAACCTTTTCTTCGTTAATCCCAGTATAACGAATGAGTCCAAGGGTTAAATCATCTTGGATGGCACGAATCCCACCTGAGAGATGGATGACGGATTGGAAAACTTCATCACGAATCGTAAGTAATGGTTTGTTTCTCAGGTCTGTCACTAACCTGAGGAGTTTATCCTCACCAAACATTTGCAATGTGGATGGCTCTCTTGCTTCAGTGAGTCCATCTGTTAACATCACAATCAAATCACCCTTTTCTAACTGAAATTTTTCTTCTTCAGCAAGGATGTCAAATATTGGTGTGATAATTCTTCCCATCGGTTTTAAACTCACAAGGGCTCCCGATTTCCGAATGATAAAAAGAGGGAAATGCCCAGCACGTGCAAAAGTCAAAACACCAGTGTCTGTTTGCAAATGAAGTAAACTTGCTGTGACAAAATGTTCCCGTAAGTTTGGCATGATTTGGTTACGGATGGATTCTAGATTTTCTTTTAAGTCGCTTGGATCTTCCTTCCATTTTTCTAGGGAGGTTTTGACTAGTGCACTGAGCAGTGCAGCAGGGATCCCATGACCAGATACATCACAGATAAAAACACCTAGTTCTTGTTTTTCGGGTCTCCATACGATATCATACAAATCACCTCCCACTTTCATCATTGGGATGTTTTTGAATTCGATTTCGACTCCATTTGGTATAATTTCTTTCTGAGGGAACAGAGATTCTTGGATCCTTTTTGCCATATCCAATTGTTTTTCAATTTCGATTCTTTGTTCTTCAATAACAGCAGTCCGTTCCAATACCTTAAGTTCCAATTCTTCATTGGCTTTTTCTTTCAGTTCATTTAATACTTGTAAGGACTTTAAGGAAGTTTCTTGGGCTCGTTCTCGTTCTCTTGTAGCTGTCACAAGAAAGTAGGCAATCCCACTGATACAAAACAAAAAAGCATCAAGAAAAATGAGTGAATCATTGATGGATAGTCCACTGGCGTCTCTTCTTGCAAATACTCCTTTCCCTTCTATGGTGAGTGTGACGGCTATATAAGAAAGCACAACTGTTGAAAGGGTCGCACCGAATTGGCGAAATCGGATGCTTGTTACAATGACAAAAGGTATCGGCACAAACAAAAGTGGCCATTCATCACTGAAAGCAATCGAACCAGAAATGTAGACAATGATGAGCCATAAAAAAAGTTCTAATTGTTTGGAAAGTTCCAAGTTTAATTTTGTTTTGGGATAAAACCAAACATAGAGTAATGGGGCAACAATGAGAAAACCCAACATCTCACCAGAAAACCAAGTGAAAAATACATTGAAGTACAATTCAGAAGATAAAAAATCCCAATACCATAAACTGGTAACACCCATCACAGCACTAAGAAAAGATCCAGGAAATGTTCCTATGCTTAGGAAATAAATTAAGTCTTTTGTGGAATAAAGTGGATCTGTTTTTTCAGTCACTCGTTTGATGATACGGTAATTGACATAACTACTGAGTGTGTTTCCAATTCCTATAATAAACGCTGTTTGAAAATGAGGGTTATTATAGAAGTTAGCAAGGGTAGCACCTAAGTAAATTCCAGGTAAAGCAGCAGGGCCAAGGAGTAGAAGGGATGAAAGTGCAACACCTTCTGGTGGCCACACAGGAGAAACTTGGCTATTGAGAAAGGCAATATTAAATCCAATTTGTGCTGAAATGAAATATCCAATCAGGATGATGGGTGTCCAAAGCAGAATTCTTGTCGTATGGACCGTTTTCATTCGTTATGAAATTTTTCCCATTCCTCCATTTTGTAAAGAATTTCCGCTTCAATCGTTTGGATTTCTTGGGTTATTTTACTCAATTCCATATGATCATTTGCGAATGTACTCAAATTTGTTTCCAATTTGGTTTTTTTCTCTTCTAAGGAAGCAATTTCTTTCTCTAAGGATTGAATTTTCTTTTGGTCTTGTTTTGATTTTTTTGGTTTTTCTTCATTGGTAACTATGGTTTTTGGTATCGTACTTTCTTTAGAAGAACTTGGTTCGTTTTCGATCTCTAATGAATCTACTTCTAAAAAGGAAGAGAAGGTTCCAATGTAATGGTCTAGTTTTCCTTCTTTGCGAAAGATTAGCAAACTTTCGGCTGTCCGATCGAGAAAGTATCGATCATGGGAAACGATCACAACGGTTCCAGGAAATTCATCTAAAAATGATTCCAAAACAGAAAGTGTTTGGATGTCGAGATCATTGGTTGGTTCATCTAAGATTAAAAAGTTTGGACCCGTCATCAAAATTTGAACAAGAAAAAGTCGACGTCTTTCACCTCCAGAGAGTTTGGCGATGGGAGTGTATTGTAACTTACCATCAAAGAGAAATCGTTCTAACATCTTTGATGCTGAAATTTTTTCCCCGGACTCTGTTTCGATCATCTCACCTGCAACATCTTTGATGTATTCCAATACATTTCGTTCCAATGGAAGTTCTGAACTCGTTTGGTCAAAATAACCAACTTTTGTGTTGAGGCCTGGTTTTAGGTATCCACTATCGGGTGTCAGTCGGCCTGCCATCAGATTTAGAAGGGTAGATTTCCCGATTCCATTGGGACCAATGATTCCAAGCCTTTCTTTGGCTTTAAAAGTATAAGTAAAATCATTGATTAACACTCTTTCGCCAATTGATTTTTTTAGATTATGGATCTCTAAAATCGTTTTCCCTTGGCGTTTTGCAGCGACACTCAGTTCCAAGTCCTTTTGGATTTCTCGTTTTTCTCTGCCTTGTAATTCGTTTGCTCGGTCAATCCTTGCCTTTTGTTTGGTAGTGCGTGCTTTTGGTTGGCGTTTGAGCCACTTTACTTCTTGTTTTAGAAACTGTTTGATTTTATCTTCTTGTTTTTGAAGTGTTTCTTCTCTTTCCACTTTTCGTTCTAAATAAATGGAATAGTTTCCTTCATACAGAAAATAATTACCTCGATCGAGTTCCAAAATTTTGTTTACAATACGATCTAAAAAATAACGGTCGTGGGTGATCAGTAAGATGGCTTTGTCTAAATTCGCAAGGTAATCTTCTAACCATAAAATGGATTTTACATCTAAATGGTTTGTTGGTTCATCTAAGATGAGTAAATTACTTTCATCAATGAGTGACTTAGCAAGTTCAACTTTTTTGAGCATTCCACCGGATAACTCAGACATTTTTCTTTCTAACTTTTCAACACCTAATTCACGTAATATGGATTTGATTTGCCCTTCATAATCCCAAGCTGATAATCTGTCCATTTCTTGAGAAACGTTTGTAAATTCATCGTCTAGTCCTTCTTCCCCTTCACCCATTCGTTCACAAATGTCTTCATACTTACGAATGGTTTTGACTAGTTTGTTTTCCCCTTTATAGATATGGTCGAGGATGGTTTCATTGGAATCAAAAACGGGGTTTTGGTCTAAAATCGAAATTTTAAGATTATTATTTTTGATGATCTGACCAGAATCAGTTTCTTCCTTTCCTAAGATGGCACGGAGAAGGGTGGACTTACCAGATCCATTGATTCCGACAATGGCAAGTTTTTCGCCTTCGCTAATGGAGAAGTCAAGGTTTGAAAAAAGTTTTTTTTCGCCGATGGTTTTGGAAAGTTTAGATACAGAAACTAGCACAATGTCCATGAGATGGAACAAGGGCCAATCGGACAATCGTATTCAAGCTCTAATTTTTCAAAAGCCAGTGTTTCAATTTATCGGCAATCGTTGTCAGAACAACAGGTTTGGATATATAATCATTCATTCCGCTTTCCAAACATCGGTTTTCTTCATCTGACAGAGTACCGGCAGTCAGTGCAATGATGGGAACATTTTGACCAATCTGTAGTTTCCTAATTTCTCTGGTGGCATCATAACCATTCATCTCTGGCATTTGGATATCCATAAGGATTAGATCGGGTTCTGTTTTTTTAAAATGTTCCACTGCTTCCAAACCGTTGGTTGCTTCAATGATAATGGCAGATTGTAAAATTTTTAATACAATTGTTTTGGTTAACATCATATTCACAGGATTGTCTTCTACGATCATCACCTTTGTTTTTTCATTGGTAACAATTGGTTTGAACGTTTCCTTTTGATTCGTACTTTTTTTCGAATGCCTTCCTGAAACTAAGTCGTATAAACTCTCATATAAAATATTGGTTTGGATTGGTTTTAATAAAATGACACCAACTCCAATTTCTTTCCCTTTTTCATATAAGGATTCTTCATTGGAGGAGGAATGAATTGTAAAACTTGGTAATTTTGACTTTGATTTGAGCGCGTGTGATTTGAGTGAAGATATAAAATCCAACCCATTCATCTCTGGCATATTGTAATCCGATATGACAATATCATATTCATTCCCCTCTTGGAAATGTTTGAGTGCTAATTTGGGTGAATTGAATGTGATCGTTTCAATATTTTTATAAGCCAACATTTCTCTAATTACAGAAAGATTGGTTTCATTATCATCTACAACCATAACTCTTCTGATTGATTCCAAGTTAGGTTCAATGTTTCTTTCGTTATCAGCAATTGTTATGAATTTAAAATAAAATCGGGAACCTTTGTTCACTTCGGATTCTAATTCGATTTTACTTCCGAATAATTGTAGTAATTTTGAGGAAATAGAAAGACCTAACCCAGTCCCACCAAACTGCCGTGTAGTGGAACTATCAGCCTGAGCAAATACTTCAAATATTTTGTTTTGGTTTTCCTTGCTGATCCCAATCCCAGTATCAATCACTTCAAATAAAAATTCGAATTCATTTTGATTCACTGGATTTGCTGTTAATTTAATTTGGATTTCACCTTTGAGTGTGAACTTAAGAGCATTGCCAATCAAATTCAAAAGGATTTGCCGTAGTCGAAGTGAATCAACAAACACATTCCTCGGAACTTTTGGAGAAATATTTAAAATGAGTTCTAAACCTTTTTCGTATGCTTTGTGTTTAACGATTTCAGCAATTTGGTGTAATAGATCAAAAATATTGACTCTTTCTTTATAGAGTTCCATTTTACCTGATTCTATTTTAGAAAAATCAAGGATGTCGTTGATCAAATCAAGTAGTGAAAGTGCAGACAAATGCACAGTTTCCATATACTTTCTTTGGACTTGGTTTAAGTCGGTTCGCATTAGTAAGTCTGCAAAACCAATGACTCCATTGAGTGGAGTACGAATTTCATGGCTCATATTTGCCAAAAAATTGGATTTGGCAATGGAAGCTTTTTCTGCTTTTTCCCGTGCAATGATCAAATCTTGTTCTAATATCTTTCTATGAGTGATGTCTGTATGTGTTCCAATCACACGTAAAGGTTTGCCATCTTCAGTGCGTTCGATGACTTTCCCTCTGTCAAGGATCCATTTATAAGTTCCATCTTTGCATAACATCCGATGTTCACTCATATACACATTGGTATCACCTCGATAGTGTTTCTCCAATGCTTCTAAACATTGGTTTAAATCTTCTGGGTGAACTCGTTTTTCCCATTCCGATATATCAGTTCCAATTTCTGATTCTGAAAAACCTAACATCGCTTTCCATTGGTTAGAAAAATAAACTTGATCAGTTTCTGCGTTCCAATCCCAAATTCCATCACCAGAACCTTCCAGTGCAAACTGCCATCTCCTTTCACTTTCACGTAACGCTTCTTCGGTGGCTTTTTGGGCTGAGATATCGATTCCAATTCCTAAAAATCCCGTGATCTCTCCTTTTGGGTTTTTACTTGCTGTGATCACCAATTGGACAGGGAATTCGGTGCCATCTTTTCGTATATAGGTCCATTCATGTGAATCAAAAGCACCTAATCGTGCTTTGTGGACAAAGGTTTCAAATCCTGAGATGGGAACACCAAACTCTTGTGAGAGGGATTCTGCACGAAATAAAACCTCCTCCTCTTTGTGTAATAGGGAAGGTGTATTTTTCCCGATCATTTCTTCGGCGGAATATTGCAAATGGTATTCAGCACCTTTGTTGAAATGGGTAATCGTTCCATTCACATCGGTACCAATAATTGTCACATGTGTGGTAGCATCTAAAATTGTTTCTAATTTAGACAATGCTTCTTCTTTTTGTTTGTCTAAGTTAACACTATTTGTGATGTCTTGGAAACTTCCATACACACGAATACATTTCCCATTTTCAAAAACTCCATGGCCGATGGTTCTTACCCATTTGAGTTTTCCCTTATTGGTTTTAATCTGTAATGTCAGTTCATAAGAAGATCCATTTTGAATGGTATCTTCAAATGCTTTTCGTAAAGCGATTTGTTCCGATTCAATCGGGTAAAAGTGAAATGCATTTTCTAAACTGGGTGAATAATTTTCATCTACTTCATGGATCCGTTTGGTTTCTTTGGCCCAGAAAATGGTATTGTGAATTAAGTCTACTTCCCAAGAGCCCACATTGGCGGCTGCATTTGTTTCTTCAAACAAAACTCGGATTCGTTTTAATTCATCTCTTTGGTTTTTGATTTCTAATTCTTTTTCCTTTTGTTCGCTAATGTCCGTTAGGTAAGAAATTTTTTCAGTAGGGTAAGAGTCGTAATAACTGACAACACTATATTCAGATAAATAGATGTAGTTTCCATCCGGTTTTTTGAAACGAAATTCTCTTTGGTAGGTTCTTTGTTTACTTTTGATGTATTCTTTTTCTTCGATATCAATTTGTTTTTTGTCTTCCGGATGAACCAAATCTTGGATTTTTAAATTTCCTTTTTTAAAATCTCCGGTTTGATAACCTAAGTTAAGTGAAACATTGGGTGATACATAGGTGATCAAAAATTCAGAATCAAATTTATATCGAAAAATGACATAGGGTCCGCTATCTAAAATCACACCTTCGATATTAAAATTTGGTTCTCCACGTAAAATCACACAAGGCCCCGATTTGGTTTCTAGAAACCTTCCTAAGATTCGATATTGGTTCCCAAGAAGTGAGGTAAAAAACTGAAAGGGAATCCTTCGGCTCAAAGTTTCTTGGCATAAATTGGATAAAATTAGCCCATCCCTTGGGATTATCGGGAGTTCTTTTAGGTGTTTTCCAACACCAATGGAATCTTGGGGGAGGTAAAGATTGGGAGATGTTTGGGAGAATTGGATTTCTAAATTTCCATCCATGATGAGGATGAATTCGTCAAAACTTTCTACAATCGTTTGGTAATCGAAACTTTCTGCCATTTCCCTTTATGTCACTTGACCAAATCCCTTGGTCCTAGAGAATCAAAGATACGATGAAGAGTCGACTGTCACTTTCTATTTTTTTCAGTTTCATCATCCTGATTTCTCATACTACTATATACGCACAAAATCAGAGAAATCATGGCTGGATTGTGTCTGGTGCCCAAGGAAAAT
Source organism: Leptospira levettii (assembly GCF_002812085.1). Classification (NCBI taxonomy): domain Bacteria; kingdom Pseudomonadati; phylum Spirochaetota; class Leptospiria; order Leptospirales; family Leptospiraceae; genus Leptospira; species Leptospira levettii. The sequence goes on along the minus strand of NZ_NPDM01000001.1, from coordinate 385,846 downwards.
TATTCATCCAAGGAAAAGAACAACTTACCATTCGCGATGATTTTCGATTCAAATCCCCTGAATCTCTCACAACCAATCAGGAGATTGATTTTTATCTTATGCTCGGTGAATACTACCTGAGGAAAAAAGACAAGGTTGGAATTGCGAATATTTTATATGACTTAAGGACAAAAAAAGGAGAGTATTCGTTTGCTGATTTTTTACTCACTTCATTGTGGAAACATTCACAAGGTGACGAAGTCCAAGCCATCAAAACATTAGATTCATACATCCAAAAAGAACCAAATACCTATTTCCGTAATTTAGCAAAGAATATGCGAACGAATCTTTTCCAAACAGGAGAAGATGAGAAAAAAACTATGGTTCGAATGGATTGTCAAAAAACAAAGCCATACTATTCTCTTTGCAGAGTTTTCCGTTTGCAATACTATATCGATCTTCCTACGGGAAAAGATAAGGATATGCATAAACATTTTGTGAACATCATGCGAGTGAGTTCACCATTTTTTGAGGATACCAATTTAGAGTGGATTCCACTCCTTGATCGGATTGATGAAGACCTACCTGCCAAATTGTCTTTTTTAGGATTTGTGAGAGAAGGGATTCATTTTCAGAGAATGATCATGGACTTGGAGCGAATCACTGATGGTGCTTATAACGAAAACTCCATGGAAAGGTTGGCTTTTTTCCAAATTTTATCGGGGGATTATAACGGAGCTGAAGAATCATATCAGAATTTTTTGAAATCAGCTCGTGGTAAAAAAACATCCATCCTCAACCGTATTTATGTGAAGTTAGGTGCACTTGCCTATTTCCAAAAAGATTATAAAAAATCCTTGGATTATTATATAAAATTAGATCTTAACAATTGGTCTTCGGACATTCATCATCCTTTTTTAAACGAACCAATGAGTTTGGCTGAAGTAAAAGATTTGATTTCCGTTTCGTTGTACAAAGTGAACGGTGCAGAATCGGCTCTAAAAGCATTACAAAAAATCAAAGATCCAGAAAAGTTAACAGAAGCCGACATTTGGCCCAAACTGCGTATTTCACAAATGTTGATGGACCAAAACCCTGAGTTGTCATCTCGAATGACAGATGAGATCATTTATATGGCTCAGGAAAAAAAATGGAGACGATTAGAATATGCGGCTACCATTTTGCAAGGTTATAATCAGATCTATCGCAAGGAATATCGTAAATCAACCATTGAACTCACAAAAAGCCGTGGGATTCTAGATGAAGAAAATGCATTTTATGCTGCTGAGTTTTTACGTAATTTTGGATTTATTTTTGCTCATACCGCTTCTGGAAAAAAAGGTCCTGTGAACGGAAACATCAGAGATGGACTCAGTGATTATTTGTTAAACCATCCATACGAAGATCTATATTACATACGTAATTATAGGCCACTTGCTTTTTCGACTGATTTGTTTTTTGAATATGCTCTCAGCCATTTACGTGATGATAATGATGTATGGGGACTTTTTGATACATTGTTTAAATACAATTCTGTCAAAACACAACGGAATACAAAGGGGAGCCCTCATTCTTTATTCCAAATTCCATATGTGAACCAACAGTTTAAATTTTTATCTGGATTTTCCACAGCAAGAGAATCTAAGTTTTTTGATTCCACTTATGCTGAGAGTAGGGAAACTGAAAATTTGATCCAGAGGAAAAATGAAGAAGAAAATACACGTTCACTTGAATCAGTAAAACTTCCTACAGTTTTCCTCCTCCCCTATAAAGATGAGTTTTATGTTTTCACATTCAATCCAAAAGATTCCAAACGAAACCAATTGAATTGGAAAATGGTACGAACACAAAGGCCCGATGCTTCTGATATTTTAGATGTTGTGAGAGAACTTGTTTCTGCAAATAAAGACCATGATAAAATCCAAATTTACCTGAATGATTCTGGGATGGGATTGTTTCGTTCTCTTAAAAAAGAAATGAAAGAGCAGTCATTTGTCTTTTTCTTTAGTTTATACCCCAATACAGACACTCAAAAACCTCTCAATTTATATTCTTGGAAATGCCCGACAAACATGCGTTCTCTGGATGGAAAAGGAATCACACTTGTAGACACAGCTTATTTTGAAGGTTCGAGGATTTTAAAAGACAAAGAACGTTTGCACATATGGGATTTTCCAACAAATTCCAATGTTGCCAATTTAGGTCCAGTCCTCAGTTGGTCATGCCGATCGGAAAATGGTTCCACAGAGGAGATTTCGTTACTCAAATTGTACCGGCGGATCGATTACCGAACGGTTCCGAAAATGATCGTCTACACCGAACGAGTATTAGGGAAATCTTGGAACGACCCTGGTCTCCACCAAGAGTGGTTACATTTTTGGTTTCGTTCTGGCACAAAAAAAATCGGTTACCTGCCAACACTACCTGTCCTCGACCAAATCTCATTACAAAGCCTAACGGAACAAACCGCTTATAAAGAGGATGGGGTTTGGGTCTATTCTACGGCTCAATGAATGTGACATAAAAGTACTTACAGATTGCAAAACTCTGAAATGGGTTATGGGCGAAGGTAGCAATTGATTTGGGTTTCCCATGTGATTTCCTGGAAAATCTCCGCAAATTGTAGGCGACACTAGAAGATCGGTCCAAAATACTTAATTCTGTTCCTCATTATACAATGGACCCTGATCTTAAAACTTTAGTGGTGTTCGAGTTTCTATGGAAATAATCGGCATCTTTCTCATCTTCCTCCTTGTCTTTGTCAATGGTTTCTTCGTCGCCGCAGAGTTTGCGATGGTATCAATCCGCCCCTCTCGTCTAGAGGAGCTTGTCAAAGAAAACCGGGCCATGTCCCATATCACCAAAAAAGCGGTCTCCAAAATCGATGATATGTTATCGGTTTGCCAAGTCGGGATTACCATCGCCAGTTTACTCCTTGGTTGGATCGGTGAGGCCTTATTTGCGAGTGTTGTCTCTGGATTCCTACACATGTTTCATATTGAATTGGATCTGGTTACCATCCACAGTATCTCCATTGGTGTATCCTTCACACTCATCACTCTCCTTCATGTCATCTTAGGAGAGTTAGTTCCTAAAACATTGGCAATCCAGAATACCGAAGCAATTGCCCTCGGTGTTTCTGCTCCCATGTGGCTTTTTTATTATTTGTTTTTTCCTGTAACGTTTGTCATGAACCGATTGGCTGGTGGGATTCTCACTTTGTTCCGTTTACAACGAACAGGTGATAAATATGTCCATTCTGCTGAAGAACTCATGATCATCATCGAGGAACAAAGAAAACAAGGTCGTATTGACAATGCAGAAATGCAACTCATCCAAAAGACCTTTGATTTTTCCGAGCATACAGCGAAGGATGTAATGACACATCGTCTTTCTATCATTGGAATTCCACAAGAATCAACGATTGACAAACTACTTCCCCTCATAGCTGAACATAGTTTTTCGAGATACCCCGTTTACAACCAAACACTCGATAAAATTGTTGGGATTGTCCACGTCCAAAAATTTCTAAAATGGCAAGCGGCCCATCTTTCGGCCAAAGGCAAAAAAGAAAAAATCACAGTCATCATGGAAAAGGATTTTGTCAAAGTTCCTGAATCGATGTCGATCGAACGAGTGATGACAAAACTCCGTGAGAAAAAACAACATATGGCGATCGTGATTGATGAATATGGTGGAGTCTCCGGTTTACTCACGTTAGAAGATATTATTGAAGAATTTTTTGGTGAAATTCGGGATGAAACTGACACCGATGAAGTGGACGTAACCTCCAAAAATAAAAAAACCAAAACCATTACTCTTGATGGAGAAACCGAACTTTCTAGTTTAACTGATATCCTAGAAGGGGAAGAACCATCTGATATGGAAGAGGTTCGAACCATCGCTGGTTACTTTATGGAAAAAAATGAAGATATGCCCAAAGAAGGTAGTATCGTTCAAATTAAAAAAGGTAGCCTCAAAGTGAAAAAAATGGAAGGAAACAAAATCATTTCCATCCTCTTCACACCGAAATTAGAAGAAGACCACGATTCCGAAATGGAACGGGAATTGTCCTACGAGGATCGGTAAATGAAAGAAATCATCATCGCAGTTTCGGGTTCCATCGCATCTTATAAAGCTTGTGATTTGGTAAGAGGACTAACTAAAAACGGATACCCTGTGCGTGTGATTATGACGGCTAATGCCACAAAGTTTGTGGGTAAAATTACATTTGAAGCACTTACTAGCAAACCTGTTCGAGTTGATGAATTTGATACAGGGATGGCGCATATTGAAATCAAAAACATTGCATCAGTTTTTGCAGTTGTACCAGCTTCCGCAAACATCATTGGAAAAATGGCGAATGGAATTGCTGATGATTTAGTAACATCCACTTACCTTGCTTGTACTTCACCTGTGCTCGTTGCACCTTCCATGAATCCTGGGATGTACCTTCATCCTGCAGTCCAAAGGAATTTAAAAATATTAGAAGCTGATGGTGTACACATTGTATCTCCAGACAAAGGCATTGTGGTTTGTGGTGATGAAGGGTATGGCAAATTAGCAACTGTCGAATCCATTATGGAAGAGATCATCGCGCTTCATAAAAAAAATTCATGAATTTAAAATTCAAACGTGTTGTCATTACATCCGGTCCCACACGAGAGTGGATTGATCCAGTTCGTTATATTTCCAACGCTTCATCTGGGAAAATGGGATACGAAATTGCAAAGTGTTTTTTGTTATACCCGGTGGATGTGATTTATATCCATGGGAATACCTTGGAACGGTATGCCAATGTTCCAGGGGCGAAACAAAACTTAGAAGTCGAAACAACGATGCAACTGAGAGATACTGTTTTATCTCAAATGTTGGATGATACTTTACTTGTGATGGCAGCGGCTCCCGCAGATTTTCGTCCCATCATGACAGCAGAACATAAAATCAAAAAAGAAAGAAGTTCTGAAGGGAGTAAGGGATTGTTACTCGAATTAGAAGAAAATCCAGATGTTCTAAAACAAGTGGATGAGTACACCAAAGAAAACCATATCAAAAATTCGATCCGTGTTGGATTTGCTGCGGAAACAAATGATTTGGAAAAACATGCTAGAGAAAAACTTACCCGCAAAGGACTACATTACATCGTTGGAAATGTAGTTGGACATGGAAAAGGATTTGGGGAAGTAGAATCGATTTTACGTATCTTTGGTCCCAGTGGACTTGTGAAAGAGATTGGACCTTTGCCAAAAGAGGAATTGGCAAAGTCTCTCGTTCAATTTTTAGTGACTGTTTGAATTGTTACCAAATCCAAACGCAAAAAATCCAGCAAGTAAGATCAATCCAAAACTAACAATATAGTTCCACTTGATTTTTTCACCTAAAAACAAAGTGGCAAAAAGGATAAACACAAAGATTGTGATGATCTCTTGGATGATTTTTAATTGGAAACCTTCATATTTATAAACCGTATACCCGATTCGATTGGCAGGCACCATTAGCACATATTCAAAAAATGCAATGCCCCATGAAAACAAAATCACATAAAACATTTGGTTAGATTTTGCATATTTTAAATGGCCATACCAGGCAAAAGTCATGAAGATATTGGATAAAACAAGTAAAACAACTGTTAGCATAGTTAAGGATCCTTTAGTTTAGTGGTTCGTTAGGAAATACTTCATTCCAAATTTTAGGTAATACTTCTCCCGATTTTCCACCAAAGTGGTGTTTCATGGAAGGTGTAAGATTTGTTTCAGCCGGATTGATTTCAATCCCGATTGCTCCATTCCGAATGGCTGTGAGTGCCAATTGGGCGGGGACAGATACATTGGCACTTGTTCCAATCACAAAAACAACCTGTGCTTGTTTACAAAGTTCCCAACTTTTTGTAAGAAGTGTTTGGTCATACTCTTCTCCAAACCAAACAATGTCGGGCCGAAGTAAAGATTCACAATGTTTGCAATATTTAAGTCCAGGATGGTCCAACCCATCTTCTTCCAGGTCGAATTTTGCCGAACAATTTGTACACCTGGCGCGAAAAATGTTTCCATGAAGTTCTATGATGGATTCACTTCCTGAACGAGGGTGAAGTCCGTCTACGTTTTGAGTGATGAGGGAAACAGAACTTGATTTTTTTTGCCATTTGGCAATTGTTATGTGGCCAGGATTTGGATTTGCATTTTTACAAATATTCCTCCGCCAATCGTACCATTCCCAAACGAGTTCTGGATTATTTTCGAAAGCACCAGGAGTGGCTAAATCCTCAGCTCGAAAGTTTTTCCAAAGTCCTCCTTCCCCACGAAACGTTGGGATTCCACTTTCATTTGAGATTCCAGCCCCTGTCAGAAAGATGATACTCTTCGCTCTCAGAATTGTTTCCAAAGATTCTTGTGGTAATAAATCCATTTCTTTGGTTCATTCTAACAAATTCTTATAAAAATTAAATCGGAAAAAATTTTAGCCCAGAAAATCTGGTGAATGTGAGCCATCATTGGGAAGAAATTAAAGAAAAAATTGATTCCATCAAGGAAAAACAATTATTCCGCGAGACCAAAACTTACCAGGGAATTGATTTTTGTTCCAATGATTATATGGGTTTAGCAACTAACTCTCGTATGTTGGAATACTATCGCTCATTAACAGATTTGTATCCCTTTGGTTCGACCGCTTCACGGCTTGTGCGTGGAAATTATGATTCCATGAATATGTTCGAAACGGAATTTGCAAACTTTGTGAACGGAGAAGCCGCCTTACTAGTGGCCAATGGTTTTGTTGCTAATTTTGGTCTCATCGATTCCATTGCTGCGTCAAATTGTTATGTGTTCACAGACCGTTTGAACCATGCATCCATTTTGGATGGGATACGGATTTCTGGTGCCAAAAAAAAATACTACAACCACTTGGATTTACAACATTTGCAAACGTTACTAGACAAAGCAAATGCCGAAGACCCGAACCAAAAATACAAACGCATCGTTGTCACGGAATCCCTCTTTAGTATGGATGGAGATAGTCCCAATTTCCCCAAACTACTCACATTAAAAAAACAATATGGTTTTGTCCTCGTTGTAGATGAGGCACATGCACTCGGAGTGTATGGCAATGAAGGAAAGGGTATTTTGTTTCGGGATTTGTCTCACGAAGACATTCAATTGATTGATTACCGAGTGTATACATTAGGTAAATCGTTTGGACTAGAAGGTGGGATCATTGTAACAAAACAATTGGGAAGAGACCATTTAGTCAATGTCATGCGACCTTTTATATTTTCAACGGCACCACTTCCTATTATTTCTAAATTAGCAATGTATGCCTTACACTTATTACGATCTATGGAATCTGAGAGGTTTCATTTACTTGAGTTAACTAGGGAATTAAAACAATCTTTAGTAACCAATGGTTTTGCGATTACAAGTACAGAATCCCATATTATCCCTTTACTCCTTCATTCTGAAGCCGAAGCAATGGCATATGGGAAACGGTTACAAGAGATGGGTCTCGACGTTCGTGCCATCCGCCCACCGACAGTTCCCACTCCTAGATTACGGATCAGTTTGAATGCAAAGTTAACAAGGGAGGATATAAATTCCTTGGTTTCTGCTTTGGTCCAAATTCGGAAGGAGTATGGATCTGGATCTGTATCCTTTGCCTAATTGAGATGGGTATGCCTTCGAAAGTTTTCCTTGTCCGAATCTATACTAGCCACTTTCAGAATCCCCTAAGACTCTTCAAATTTGCGAATTTTTTCTTTGATGGCTTCTGTAGTGGAAGTTGACGGTGTTTGGGAATTTACTTGGGAAGAATTCGTTTTTTCTCGTGATTTTTTAGTTCCATAACGATAGATCCCAAATAATCCAAGAACACCTAATCCAAGTAAAGTGGCATTGATCCATGTATCATCAGGTTTAGCTAAGATTTTAGGTCCAAAACCATAGACGATTGAATCTACCATACCTTGGTTTCCATTTTCTTGGAACATGATGACAATGGGGTCATTTAATACAGAAGTACCAAATCCGTTTTCCATTTTGGATATGATTTCTCCTTCTGCCATTCCTTCTTTGATTCGATTTTCAATAAAACTTTTGAGATAACTGGACGCAGCACACATGTTAAAGGAACATGATTGGATGGGAAGGCTTGGCAAACAGATACATCGGATTTTTTCTGTGACCTTAAGGAAGGTTTGGATTTGCGTTTCTTCCTTTAAGTTTGTGGTTGTTTTTTGAGAGAATACATTACTTGTGATTCCCAAAAATAACAGTATATATACAAATCCACGCATTAGTTCACCTAGCGAAAAGGAACGAATGTTTTTTTTGAACATAGGCAATCGAAATGATTTTTGAGATTCGAGCCGTTTCATGTTAGATTTCCTTTGTTTTGTTTTTTCCTTTCGCCAATGGGGAGTAACAAAAAGATTCCAGACATAAAATAGAGTAAGGATCCAATCCAAATCAATTTTACCAGTGGGTTAATCCAAACTTCTAAGTTTGCTACAATTTGCCTCGGGAAATTGAGGAAAAGTTTGAGTTTGTCTGTTTCACTTCCTGGTGTGAAGTAATATTGCATGAACATGAGTGGTAAGTCAGGGTTTTCTGATTTTAGATCTGAAGTTTCGATGGCACCTAGTTGGATGTAAAAATCTTCTTTTGCCATAGAATGAATGGCTGGTTCACTTGTTGGAATATGAGTTTCGAAATCACCCGTTAGGTGAGAAATCTGTGGATAAAACCTGCGTTCTGTATCAAGTGTCGCAATTTTTTCCAATCCACGATAAATTCCGTAACTAGCTTCTTGGGAAACGATCACATTTTGAATGTTAGGTTCCCCGCCAAGTCCAGAGATGAGGACTGGTTTGATTTTGAGTGTGTTTGCTTCAATTTGGTATCCACCTATCATTGCTTTGTCTATGGATTGGTAGATGATTTCTTCTGAAGTAGGTGGTTGGAGTTCATAAAAGAATCGAACAGATGTATTGATTTTAAAGGCATTCCCAGCATAACCAATAAAAATAAGAACAAGAGAAAAGTGCACTAAATACCCACCATACCTTCTTTTGTTTTTCAGAAGTAAGTTTACCCCAGCTCGTAACAAAGATTCATCTTTGTGTTCCTCACGTCTCGCTTTGATTCCTCGGTAGTATTCTTGGATAATTCCTGCAATGGTAAAAACACCTATTCCCACTGTGAGAACAGAATACACTTCTGCTAAAACATCTCCATATTTGGAATCTGGTTTTGTAAAGTTTTGTGAATAAAATAGGATGTAGAGACCACCACCCAAAATTCCAAAAAGAAAAGGTTTGAGTAAGGTAGAAAAAAATACGGCTCCAGCACCTTTTCGCCAAGCAAGCAGTGGTGCCGAACCCATGAGTAATAATAAAAAGATTCCTGCAGGAACACCCCAAGAATTAAACCATGGAGCCTTAAATTCTTTTCCATAAAGAAGTGGGGAAAAAACACCTAACAAAATAGCTGCGGTCGAAAGCACCAAAAGAAAGTTGTTTAATAAAAAACTTCCTTCTTTGGATGTGATGGCTTCTAAGTTTCGTTCCGGTGTGAGATTTTTCCTTCGGTAAATCACAAACCCAGTAAAAAATAAAAAACTCGCTATGATATAAACAATGAAAGGAGTCCCGATTGTCGATTTGGAAAAACTATGAGGTCCTTCGAGAACACCTGAACGTGTGATCCAAGTGCCAAGTAAACTAAAGTGGAAGGCAAGGATGACAAGTAACATATTCCAAAACTTTAACATTCCACGACGTTCTTGGATGACTACAGAATGGACAAAGGCACTTGTGAGTAACCATGGCATTAACGATGCGTTTTCGACAGGATCCCAGGCCCAATACCCACCCCAACCTAACTCTTCGTAGGCCCATTTGGATCCGAGTAAAATCCCTGTTCCGAGAAAAAACCAAGAGAACAAAGTCCATTTGCGAATGAACTTCATCCAATCTTCTGAAAGTTGACCTGAGACAAGAGCTGACATCGCAATCGCAAATGGAATGGAGATACTCACATAACCAATGTAAAGAATCGGCGGGTGGATGATCATGGCCCAGTGTTGGAGTAGTGGATTCAGTCCTCTTCCTGCAGCCGCTTCGGGAACAAATTCGCGGAAAGGTTGGGCATCTCCATAAAACACCGCAAGGAAACTAAAAAAACCAGATAAAACCGCAAGGATGAGATTCATCATGGGGATTCGGTCTTCGATAGACTTCCTTGTTTGCCATAACACGATGAAGGTGAAAACATTTAAAATCAAATTCCAAAACAGTAAACTTCCTGATGACCCAGACCAAATCGAAGTCATTTTATAAAATAAAGGAAGGTGTTCGCTGGAATGCATCACCACATAATAGTTGCTATAGTCTGATCGTACAAGTTGTGTGAGTAAAACTACAAAGGTCAAAACAATGACAAATGGATTTGTCATGAGTGCCAAACGGCCAAGTTCCACAGCTTTTCGTTCTTTTGAAATGATTCCGTAAATGGTTTGGATGGCTGAAAAAATTAATATGGCAAGAGAGGCAGAAAGTAAGATGGTTCCTAAATTATTCATTTTTCCTCTGCATACCCTGCTTCATATTTGGAAGCACATTTTGCTTCGACATGACTTGCAACTAGGACTCCCTTTTCTAATTTCCCATCCACACGTGCCCTTGCTCCTTCTTTAAACGCATCTGGCAAAAGAGTTTCGCCTGTAAAAAAAACAGGAATGATTTGGTCGTTGAGTTCCAAATCAAATTTCGCTTTTTTTCCTTCGCGGACCAAACTCCCTGCGCGAACAAATCCCCTGACTCGTAAGTTTTGTTCCGAGTATTTGGTTGGATTGGCAGCAAGTTCAGAAGCATCGAGGAGAAGATACGATGTTTCTTGTGAGGAAAAATAAGCAATGCCTCCAAGAGAGATTGCAATGAGGAATAAAAGGGTTAAAAACTTACGATTCATAGTCCATTCTTTAGACGAAATCACGTCTTTCCTCTAAGCTCTCTGATTGGTAGTTTCGGTCAAACAAAAAGGTTACAACGAATCATTCAGAAAACCTAATTTACAGGTAGGATTTGGCACGGTAAACATAATACCCAACCCATTCCTTGATCGCAAATGTGGTAGTATCAAGATAACCAGCTGATGGTAAAAATAATTCGAATGCACCCGAATCCATTTGAAATGATCTATAATCGGTAGGGAAGAGGAACACATGTAAATTTTGTTTTTGAAAACAACCGGATGCACGTTTCATATGAAAGGCTGATGTGACAAGGATATAGGTTTTAAAATTTAATTTCTCTACGATTTTTTTCGTTTCGACTGCATTTTCATATGTATTTCTCGAATTGCTTTCTAAGATGATGTCAGATTCTTTTACACCTAAATCAATTAACAACGATTTGGCTAAAGTGGCTTCTCTGAATTCGTCAGACAATAATAAACCAGACCCGCCAGTAAAAAGGATTTTTTTGACTTTGCCAGCTTTGTAAAGACGAACGGCATCTGTAATTCGGTCAGCAGAATCTGTGAGTTCTGGCCTTGCTTTTACGGAAGAAATGGTTTGGATCATTCCACCGAGAACAATAGCTACATCCGCATTGGGAGTATCCTGGATTGAAATGGGAAGGTAATCTTTTTCCAAACTAGACACAAGTGAATTGGCAATATAAGAACTGGAAGTGAGGTATAAAAACAAACAGACTAGAAAAAAAAGAAACTTCGTTTTTTTGGGTTTGATGCGAAATAAAAGATACAAACAAAAGAGGAAAAAAACAGGTAAGGGGTAAAGAAATACAGTGAGGACTTTTGAGAAAATGAAGAATAAGGAATCCATAATCTAAGGATTCAAAACACGAGCAGTTTTACCAGTCCAAATCTGGCCCAAGAACTCCTATCCCACTGCCCCAATACTGAGAAGGGTGTGGGTAACGAACAGAAACACCAAGTGGGGAACGAGAATATTTCCAATCCCTTGCGATTTGTTTTCGCAATTGCATCTGTTCTTCTGAAACTCCCATTTCAGGTTCATTTAAGAACTGTTTGGTGAGCTCTACCCATTCTTTGATTGCTGCTGGGTTTTGTTTTTTTAAATCTTGAATAAGGATTCGTAATTCGAACTCAGCATCTTCCCTGAGATCCCTAGCAATTTCTGAAATTTCGGCATTGGAACCAAAAACAGTTTCGTTTCCTTCCGTACGATCGACCGCATCTCTCCATTTTGCATAGGCGATGAACAAATTTTTTGTTTCGTCAAATCGATACATTGTACCATGAGATTCTGCTTTGGATTCAGAAAAAGGCAATCGAAAAATCAGACTTTCCATTTTTGCTTCCGAACCGTCTAAAATTCGTGAAATGGAAAACCATAATCTCCCTTCTTCTGTCAATTGGATTGTCGGCAAACATCCTTGCTGATTCCAAAATCCTAAAAACACACCATGCCGAATCTGGATACCAGAACCCAAATCCAAATTTCAAACGGAAAGGTTTTTGGGATGTTTTTGCCTGGCAATGGGATCGATTTTTTTTACCGTACAGTTTGGACGCAAAATCCTATCCAGAATTTCCCATCGTAAAAAATGATGGAAGTCTCTTACAAAAGAATCAATCCAAACTTTCTGTGACTTGGGTAGGACATGCAACCACTCTTGTCCAAATTGATGGAGTGAATATCCTCACAGATCCTATCTGGAGTGAAAGATGTTCTCCACTCAGTTTTGCCGGACCAAAACGATACACTCCACCTGGAATCTCGATTACAAATTTACCTAAAATCGATATCATCATTTTATCTCACAATCATTATGATCATACTGACATCCCCACTTTAAAAACCTTAGAAGAAACATTCCATCCTTTGGTTCTCACTGGACTTGGGAATCGAAAACTATTGTTAGGTGCAGGATTGAAACATGTAAAAGAAATGGATTGGTGGGAAGAAGTCACATTTCGTTCGCTAAAACTCACCTTCACTCCGACACAACACTTTAGTGGCAGAAGTTTATTTGACCGTGATGAAACTTTATGGGGTAGTTTTATGGTCGTTGGTGCCAAAGAAAAAGTTTATTTTGCAGGTGATACTGGGTATTACACTCATTTTAAAGAAATCGCCAACCATTTTGGACCCATTGACATTGCGATTTTACCCATTGGTGCCACAGAGCCGAGATGGCTTATGGAACCAGTCCATATCGATCCGAACCAAGCAGTCCTCAGTTTTTTAGACCTAAAGGCTAAATACCTAGTTCCCATGCATTATATGACCTTTGTTTTATCGGACGAACCTCTTGATTCTCCTGTGCCCCGCACAAAAGAGGCAATGAAACAATCGGGGATCTCCGAATCGGCATTTGTTCCTTTAAAAATTGGAGAATCTCGCTTTTTTTAGTTCCAAGCGATTTCTCTTTCGGGTATGCTGTCCTAAAAAAAATAGGATGGTGAGCACGTTGAAGAAGCTTCTCACATTGATGGTTTTCCTGGTATGTTTGTCTGTGACAACTTCCGGGATATTTGCCGAAGAACCAACTCCGGTTCCAACCGAGACAACAACACAAGAGGAAACTGGGCATTCCTCTCATGGTGAATCCGTTCACGAAGAACTCCCGTATTGGACAGTCTTACCTTTCGTGGCAATTCTCCTTTCCATTGCGATTTTGCCGGTTGCCTCTCACAAAACAGCGCATTGGTGGGAAGATAATAACAACAAACTCATTTTAGCAGTTGGGCTAGGAGCAATTTCTTTTGTTGTATTACTTGTTTATGGATATAGCCATAACATCGTACACACTGTATTCTTTGATTATATCCCCTTTATCATTTTACTCGGTTCCTTGTTTTATATCTCCGGTGGAATTGTGATTAAAGGTGATATCCATGCAACTCCGCTGAACAACACTTTGTATCTCTTAATTGGTGCGGCTCTTGCGTCTTTTATTGGAACAACGGGAGCATCGATGTTACTCATCCGCCCTTTGTTAAAAACAAATAGCGAAAGAAAACATGTTGTCCATACGGTAGTATTTTTTATTTTCCTTGTTTCCAATATTGGTGGTTCCTTAACTCCACTGGGCGATCCTCCACTGTTTTTGGGATACCTCAAAGGAGTTCCATTCACTTGGACATTTAAGTTGTTGCCCGAGATGTTAGTAGCTGTTGCGATTCTACTCACTGTTTACTTTGTTTGGGATACAATGGCTTATAAAAAAGAAACCAAAAAAGATCTCAAACGTGATGATAAACTCGCAACTCCATTTTCCATCGGTGGGCAAGTTAACTTCATTTGGTTACTCGGAGTGATCTTAGCAGTTGCTTTTTTAAACAGTAACTACATTCCTCAAATCAACGAAACTCCAACACTTGGATTCATTCGTGAAGCGGTGCTCATTGCACTCATTGGTCTTTCTATGTTCACTTCAAAAGAAGAGAATCGAAAGTTTAATAACTTTACGCTTCACCCGATCCAAGAAGTTGCCTATCTCTTCATTGGAATTTTCATCACCATGATCCCAGCTCTTGTATTACTGGAAGCACATGGAAAAGAACTTGGAATCACTGAAAATTGGCAATTTTTCTGGGCAACAGGTGCCTTTTCTTCGGTGTTAGACAATGCTCCTACTTATTTAACGTTTGGATCGCTTGCATCGGGTCTTCTCACACCAGCAGGATCTGCTCCTCTCACCCTTGGCCAATTCATAGGAAATGTCCAAGCAGAAGAGATTTTAAAAGCAATCTCTGTCGGTGCTGTGTTTATGGGTGCGAATACGTACATTGGTAACGCTCCAAACTTTATGGTGAAATCAGTTGCAGAAGAAAACAAAGTGAAGATGCCTTCCTTTGGTGGGTATTTAGCATATTCAATGGGAATTTTAGTTCCTGTTTTTATCCTCCTCACTTTTATTTTCTTCGTCTAAGTTGTAACAACACCAGGGAAAATTTCCCTGGTGTTCCATCATTTCATGTTTCTCCATTTATCTGATTTATATTCTTTATCTCACTCTGGTTCGTTTTCACATCTTTCGGAAAGGAAAGTAAGATTAGAAACAGAACGTAAAACACTCGAATCAATCTTATCCTCTTCCAAAGAGAAACTCATTTATGGAATTCACACAGGCTTTGGTCCCCATGCATTCACTTCCAATGATGAATTAGATATCATTCAAAAATCACTGATCTATCATTTAACAGTAGAACCAGTGTTAACTAGTCATGGAACTCCTCATTCTCATTTAAGCCACAAAGAGGCAAGGGTTGTGGTTGCCGCAAGGCTCTTTAGTTTGTCACTCGGTGGTTCAGGGATTCGGTATGAAACCTTAGAAATTTTAAACGAACTTCTCGAATTGGATTGTATTCCCATCATTCCGGAAAGGGGTTCTTTATCTGCTTCGGGAGATTTAATTCCTCTCAGTTATATTCCTTTGGCTCTCCTCGGTGAATCTGGATTCACTGGTAAAGGAAACGAGTTAGGACCCACAAAATCCAATGGGAAACAATCAAACATCAAGGGCCTTCCTTGGACCCCTCATCCCAAAGAAGCTATCTCACTGACCAATGGAACAAGTTTTACAACAGCCCTACTTGGTTACCAAGTGATGGAATTTCGGAATTTGTTTTTGCTTACCATTGAACTTTTACAAAACCTATTTCATTACCATTCTGTTTTCCCTGATGCCTTCCATCCAGAATACCACAAACACAAACAATTTGTTGGCCCGAAGTTCATAGCAAGTTTACTCCATCCCATTGTGTCCAAAAATCCAAAATTGAAAGTGGAAGGAAAACGAATCCAAGACATTTATTCTGTTCGATGTATCCCACAAATTTTAGGTTCCATTTGGGATGAATTGGAATCGATAAAAATCATCGTAGAACAAGAATTAAATTCATTGTCTGATAATCCTGTTTTGATACCTACTTCTCTTGAGGATCAAACAAAGTATCGATTTGCCGAAGGAGGAGGTTTTTATGCCTCCCAGGTGAGTTTTGCAGCTGACCGGCTTCAAAATGCAATGGCAGTTTGGTTTACATGGGTTGATCGATTTTTAAACTATTTGATGGAACCAAAAGAAAACGATGAATTCCCTTTGATGTTGTCTGCGAAACCTGGGACCTATGCTGGATTGTCTGGACTAGGACTCATGTCAGCTCATCTAACAGCAGAAGTACGAAGAGATAGTATGCCAGGTTCGATCCAATCAATCCCAACCAATGGTAATAACCAAGATATTGTTCCCATGGGAGCGATTTCTGTTTTACGGAATCGTAGGACAGTTTTGAGTGCAACCAAACTTCTTGCTATCTTTGGTTATGCGGTATACCAAACATCTTTATTTGCAAAACGGAAAGAATTAGTAAAAGATTTTCAATTGTTTTCTGGTATGAATACGATGGAAAAAGACAGAAGTCTGGAGTTTGAAATCCAGACTTTGGTGGAACGAATCCGAAATACTACTTCTTCTCTTGTAGCGACTCCAATCGATTGAGTCCTAAACCTAATACCAAACCAAACACGAGAGAGGCGAGTGGGATTTGTGCTTCTTCAAAATCTTTTGGGAGTATATTTTTGGCAGTGGCAATCTGGATATCACGTTTCACTTCACCTGATCTACCTACAATTGTCTGTCCATTTGCATAATCCTTAAATGGCCAAAGGATAAAAAAGGAACCGAGGATGAGGCCAAGTAAAAATGTCATCGTATGTGATTTGTATTTCACAAATAACCATTTTACGATATGAGTGAAAATCAAAAGTCCAAGTAAACATCCAATCCCAAAAGCAGCTAAAAACAAAATCGAACCTGGATCTAATATGGTAGAAAGTTTACCGATGACGATTTGGTATTCACCTAATACGAGCATGATGTATGATCCGGAAATTCCGGGAAGGATCATCGCAGAGATAGCAATCACACCAGTAACAAATGCAAAGATTGGATTTTCAGATCCAGAGTTTTCTCCCATAAAAAAGCTAGGAACGATAGTGAGTAAAATTCCGGGGACTAAACATAACCAAACAACAACACTATGTTTTTCAATGAGATTGTAAGGGACAACTAGTGACGGAATGATGAGGCCAATAAAAAGGGCAAGAGTTGCTTGTGGGTGGTTTTGTAATAAGTATTGGATGACTTTTGCTCCAGAGATCACGGAAAGTAAAAGACCAAAACCAAGGAATACCAAAAACCAAAAATCGATTCGTTTCATTTCTAATGCAAAACGGTTTCGCACATCTTCTTTCCAAAAGCCTACAAGTAAGGAAAGGGAAACTTTGATGGTTTCCAAATTTAAGGAAGTGATAGCAGTGATGAGTCTATCATACAAACCCAGGATAAGAGCAAAGGTTCCACCAGATACACCAGGGATTAAATTGGCAATTCCAATGAGAAACCCATTGAGAATGCAAAAGAGAATTTCTTTTTTTGTAAGAGGCATATCGGAAAGGATGAATTTTTACAAACTTTAGGCAAGGTTTTTTCTAGTCACTGAAAACCAGACAATACCATAACATAAAATCGAAATCACAAATAAAATAAGGAAAATGGTAATTTTCCCAAAACCAAATTCTCTTAGTAAAAATTGGAAACAAACCACCATTACATTCAAAAGGGAAAATACGACGAGAGAACCAATTTTACCTAATTTAGTTTCGGTGAGTTTTTGGTACAAATGTTCTCGATGTGCTTGGAATAGGTGTTTTTTCTGAAAGAATCGTTTGATGAGGATTGTGACACCATCAATCCAAAAAAAAGGAAAAAGATAAAAATAGTCGCTAACATCCCAAAGGATACCATCTGAATTGTTTTGGTAAAGTAAGGGGAGAACCAATCCAAAAAATCCCAGTGCCAGGGACCCACTATCCCCCATGAATAATTTAGCTTTTGGGAAATTGTAAAAGATAAACCCAAACATGGAGACAAAGAGTACTGCGTACAGACTGTATCCTAAGTTTGGTTTGGTGTAAAAATTTGGTAAGATAAAACCTAGTGAAATAAAACAAATGGCGAATGTGGTCACCAAATACCAATCCATTCCATCCATAAAATTAACTAAGTTGATTCCAAATACCAAGAAGATTGTGAGAAAAACTATTTGTATAAAACTCGGAATCAATTCAAATCCCAAAAAACTTACATTAGGTTGTATACCCCATAAACAGAAAAAAACAATTCCTAATTCGACAAAGAGTCGGAGTTTCGGTGTTAAATGGTATAAATCGTCTACAAATCCTAGAATTGAAAATACAAAAACACCAGCTAACAAAAGATAAAGATCCAAAGGTTCGTTTAGAATGAAAAAAGGATCAATTCCTATCGATTCTGATGGGGTCAGTAAAAAGAGGAACGTTGAAAGGAGAAAAACAGGGATAAAAAACATTCCACCCGATTTTTTTGTGACCGTGTCATGCAAACTCCGTTCATTTGGCACATCTTTCACTCCAAAACGGGAAACCACATAAAATGTGTGCAAAATCAGGCTCAATATGCCCAGAATGAGGAAGGAAATGGGAAAAAAAGGAACCATTTTCGCAAAGTTTCTCAGATCGGGGTCTTTTGGCAGTTTTTTATTGCAAAAATCAGTCCCTCTTCGATGTTTAATTTATGTTTCAGGGCGTTTATACTGCGGTCATCACCCCTTTCCGCCAGGGGAAAATCGATTACGATCAATACTTTAAAATCCTAGAAAACCAGATCCGATCCGGAGTCGCTGGTGTGGTTCCTTGTGGGACAACGGGAGAATCTCCAACGTTATCCTACGAAGAACATAAGGAACTCATCCAAAAAACGGTGCAGATCGTAGCTGGCAAAATCCAAGTGATCGCGGGTACTGGTTCCAACTCTACAAAAGAGGCAATTGAGCTCACAGAGTCTGCCTGTGCCGATGGAGTGGACGGAATCCTTTCTGTGAATCCATACTACAACAAACCAACGCAAGAAGGGATGTTCCAACACTTTACCGCTATTGCAAATGTATCATCCAAACCTGTGATGTTGTACAACATTCCAGGCAGAACCAATGTAAATCTTTTACCAGAAACTGTCAGTCGTTTGGCAGCTCACCCTAAAATTGCAGCTATCAAAGAAGCAACAGGGGACCTTGGACAAATGGCAAAGGTGATTTCGCTTTGTCCACCCGACTTTGATTTGTTATCTGGTGATGACAACTTAACTCTTCCAGTTCTGTCCATCGGTGGAAGAGGAGTTGTATCTGTAGTTTCTAATTTATTCCCACGTGCATGTGTGGATATGGTATCCTTATACCTTCGTGGTGATCTGGAAGCTTCCAAAAAAATTTACTACAAACTACTCCCCGTATTTGTGAATGCTTTTATCGAAACAAATCCAATTCCAATCAAAGCCGCTATGAGTTGGTTTGGTTATTGCAGTAATGAACTCAGATTGCCAATGACTTCGTTGTCAGAAGGGCATGCAGCCGAGTCATTTAAAAAAATCGTATTCCAATTAAAAGAGGAAGGCATTGTCTAAAATCAAAGTTGGTGTGATTGGTGCTGGTGGTAGGATGGGGAAAGCCATCATCCAAGTCTTATCTATTTCCAAAAAATCAGTATTAAGCGCTGCTGTTGTGAGAGAGGGTGCAATTTATGCTGGTTTTGATTCTGGAAACCATGCAGGGATCAAAGAAACTGGAATTCTATTATCTTCCGACTTACAAAAAGCAAACGAAGATTCTGATGTGTTAATTGATTTTAGTACCCACACTGGTTTTGAATCCATTCTCAATACAGCATTAAAGAACCATAAACCATTGGTGATCGGAACGACTGGTCTTACTGATTCTGATAAAACTCTAATCAAATCGGCTTCTGAAACCATCCCAATTGTATTTTCTCCCAATATGTCTGTTGGTGTGAATTTACTCTTTAAACTGACTGAAATTGCAGCAAAAGTTTTACACGAAGATTTTGATATCGAAGTTTTAGACATCCACCATAGGCATAAAAAAGATGCTCCGTCTGGTACAGCGATGTATTTAAAAGAAGTTTTATTAGAAGCAAGTAAACGAAATGAAGAAAATGTGATTTATGGTCGTCATGGTATGTACCCAGAACGTGACCAAAAAGAAATCGCAATGCATACGATGCGTGCTGGCGAAGTCGTTGGGGAACACACTGTTTATTTTTTTAGTCCAGAAGAACGGATTGAGATTACCCACCGTGCCCAAGATCGTAAAACATTTGCTAGTGGGGCTGTGAAAGCTGCTGAATTTTTGTATGGCAAATCGAAAGGTTTGTACAATATGTTTGATGTTTTAGGAATATAAATTGGATTTTTTTCGAGGATTATACATCATTCCATGGAGTAAAAATTATATCTCCATTAGTTTAGATGTACTCATCGTCGCATTTTTAATTTACAAAACCTACACAACTTTACGTAGAACAAGAGGGATTCAACTTTTATTTGGAGTGGGGATCATTTGGATCTCAGGAAGTTTAGCTGAATATTTGGGTTTTGAGTTACTTGAATGGATCTTAACCAATATTCGGCCAGCACTTGTTTTTGCCATCATTGTTCTTTTACAACCTGAGTTACGACGTTTAACAGGTGACTTAGCAAGGATTCGACTCCTTCGTTTATTCTTTTTAAAACCTACATTTGATTTGGATCCAATTGTCGAAGCCGTTAGGGCCATGTCTCAAGAAAAAATTGGCTCTATCATTGTACTTGTAAAAGACATTAGTCTTAAAGATATATCAGAAAATGCGGTCCCAATGGATTCCATTGTAACCTCTGAAATTTTACAAACCATCTTCTTTAAGAATTCACCACTCCATGATGGTGCTGTCATCATTGAACAAAACCGAATTGTTTGTGCTGCCTCTTATTTGCCTATGAGTAGTTCTGTCGAAATTTCCACATTGGGTGCAAGGCATAGATCTGCTCTTGGACTTTCGGAAGAAACGGATTCGATCATCATCGTGACTTCTGAAGAAACAGGAGATATCACTATTTGTTATGAAGGGGAAATGATCCATCCAGTGAAACCCTTGGAGTTAAAGGCTCTTGTCAGTGGTCTGATGTCAGGAAATAAAAAATCAAAAGACGAATCACAAAGAAAATCGAAAGATAAAGATTCCGGTGTCATCATATGATTTTGAAATTATTTGGGAAAATGGTTCGCAATTGGAAAGCAAAACTCATTTCACTTATCATTGCTAGTATCTTTTATGTAAATTTACAAAACTCCAAAGTTTTGATCAAAACAGTGAATGTTCCCATCGACTATCCAAAGTTATCTGGTAATTTGAGTTATTCAAAAAACCCAGAAAAAACCATTCCAGTTCGAGTGGAAGGATTAAAAGATGTAGTGAACTATTATTCTCAATTTATGAAGGCTGTGATTGATCCTGAAGATGTCCAATTAGGTGTCACAGAAGTTCCAATCAAAAAAATTGTTGGTGTACCGAGTGGTGTCAAGGTAACAAAGCTCAAAAAAACGGTTCCTGTAGAGATAGAATCCAGAGGACTTAAGGTGGTTCCAATTGAAGTTGTATTTGAAGGGAATCCACCTGCTAACTTTGAAAAGTTGACTCAAATATTAAGTCCTCAAAAAATCACACTCAGTGGTAAACCTCAAGACCTTGAAAAAATTAATAAAGTAGTTCTGCCAGAAATTTCACTTGTAGATCGAAAGGAACCATTTGCAAAAACGGTAAAAATCCCAGAATTACCAAAGGGTGTGAATGTCCTTGGTTCTCGTGATGTAACGGTGAATGTAAATATCATTCCCCTTTCGTATAAAACAGGAGAACAAACTGCCGCAGGAATTCCCATCGTTTGTTCTGGGTTAGATCCAAAACTAGATGCAGAACTTTCAGAAGAACAAGTTGCAATTCGTTATTTTTCCTTAAAACCAATTCGTTCAGCCCAAATCCTAACGGGCATTACGGCTCAAGTTCCTTGTAATTATATCTTTGATCCGATTAAAAATAAAATTGTCCCTGAGTTACAACCACAGGTAGCAAAGGTTAGGATCATCAAAAACAAGGATTTAAAAGGGATCGAAATATTACAGATCAGTCCTGAAAAAATCGAAATTCGATACAAAGTCAAAGAACAAAATCTCGAACCTGATAATATTGATGATGGAACGGGAATGGAAGGGATCACCCCACATCCTTCCGATCGATCCTAAAGACCACTCATTTGATTATAAGAAGCGATTTTTAGATATCGAAGGGAATTTAAACTAACAACTATTAGGTTGTATTCGTTATTTTAGAAATTCATAAATTTCTTTAAAACTTTCGTCTGGGTTTTCCCACATTGGGTAGTGCCCAATATTTGGCCAACGAATCAGTTTTTTATGTTTTATGGGAAGTTTGTCAATTTCGTCTGCTAAATGACTACCGCTGACAGGGTCTTCTCCTCCATTGATAAATAAAAGTGGAACTTCTGTTTGTAATAGAGCATTTTTCCAACGTTCGCCATGGTATCGTCTTTCTTTGATGTACTTTAATAGTTTATGAGGGATAAGCACTTTATTTGGATAGGTGATGAGTTTCCATAGGACGGAGATTTCTTTCTCTGTTGGTTTTGTGTTTTTGCCAAAAACATCACTGAAAGCTACACCGAATTTTTTTTCATCATAAAACTTCGCAAGAATTGCACCTAAGATTGGAGTGGCGAGTAGCTTTTGTTTGAAAGTAGGTCTATGCAAATGTGGGAATAAACCACCGTTAAAAAACACTGCACCATCTATTTCATACTTACGTTCTTTTGATTCTAAGTGACGAGCAAGGATTTCTTGGCCTACACTCACTGCATAGTCATGGAAAACAAATTTAACACGTTTGAGTGCATTTTTCTCAATAAAGGATTCGATGATATCCGTTTGTTCGACTAACGTATATTCGTGTTTGATTGGTTTTGAAGAATAACCGAAACCTAAAAAATCGATTGCAATGGTATTAAAGTATCTTGTTAATCCATTGTAAATTTTGGAATAATCCCATGAAGAAGTTGGGAAACCATGTAACAAGATTAAGTTTTGACCTCTTCCTTCTTGGATATAGAAGATTTGGAATTTTTTATATTCAAAAAATTTACCTGAGGCCAGCCATTCTGTAGCGTTCTTTTTTGGGAAATTAAGATCTAACATATCCGACATAGCACAACAATTCGAGAAGTGAGTCAAATAGAAGAAATGACTCTTTTCTCAATAATTCATAGCCGATCTTATATAGGATGGATTCATATTCTCTAATTTATTTTGTAAAACCGGAGGGAGTCATCTCCAATTGGGAATATTTTTGGTACCAAATTCCATATGGTGCTCCTGGAATTTTGACATTTGTTGTCGGTTTATTTCTTAGTTATTTTGCGTTTCAAAAGTTTCGTAAATCAAAAGAAGACAATCGTTATTTTCATCTCAATCTGACTATATCGTTTATCAGTTTTGGATGTGTCGGCCTTGTATTAACCACAAGAGCTTGGATCCAAGATGTAGAAACACTAGTTTTGTGGAATGATTTATTGTATTTTTTTGTTGCCCCTCTAGCTCCCACCGCCTTTTACCTAGCCTTTCACATGACGGGGAAACAAAGTAAACTCTTGTTATACTATTCTTATGTTTGTTGGTTTGCAAGTTTTGTATTGTACGTAGGAGTCATTTTAGGAAAAGGTTTTGAAACTACCGTCTTTGAATTTCCATTCGGAAAGTATCCTCGTGGAAGTGCATTTGTAAGACCTTGGGGGATCCTTGCACCTTTGGGATACTTTTTACTCATCCTTCCATCGTTTATCAAACATTACCATTACATTCGAAAACATTACCATTTAACATTATTTCACGGCGTTAATTTATTATTTTTACTCACAACTTTAAATGCTCCGAGTATCTTGGGTTTCAAAGTGTATCCTGGTGGGTTCTTTTTATTCATTCCAATGTTACTCGTCGCCTATGGAGTGTTCCGTTCCGATTTTTTTGATGTGAATGAACTTTTATTCCAAAAGAATGGGATGTTCTATTTTCTATTTGCCTTACTTTCTTTTGTTTTGATTTTTATTTCCTTTGGAGTTTCCTTTGGGCTTTCACCAAATGCGTATGAATCAGCAAAATGGTACCCTTGGGGGATTCCTCCCGTCATTTCTGTGTTTGGTGCTGTTTTTTTATCAATCATCGTTGCGGGGGCAAATCCATCAGCTAGGATCAACCAACTTTGTGCCTTTGCTCTCATTCTCACCGGTTTTTATGTAATCCAGTCAGTACCATTAAAATTAAACATATCCTATGTTGTACAACTTCGAATTTCGCAGATGACCTTTGTGGCATTTGCGTTTGCACCGAGTATTATGGTGCGACTCGTTTTTGAAGCGATTGGCCAAAAGTCACCTGGTTGGTTAAAATGGATCGATTTACTATGTATAATCGCGGCGATCTTAGCTCCTTCTCCTTATTTGTTTGTAGGGTATTATGATTACCCTTGGTCAAGAGTGCATCATGGAGGTCCCGCAGAACTTCTTGTTGGTGCTAATGGAGCCATTGCGTTAGTATTGGTTTTGATTACCTTCCTTCGGAACAAAGGGTATATCAACTTTGCCTCCAAGTGGATCATTGGATCTTTTTTGTTGTCGGCTTTGTTACTGTTAGCAGCTTTACTTCCAAGTCACGGAATTCCTATTTATCCCATTGCCGATTTTCAATTCATTCCAGCATTTTTACTCGGTTATGCAGTGCTTCGGCATGGTGCATTGTCATTAGAAGGAAGAACCATCCAATTAAGCCAACGTTTGGCAAACCTTGGACTCATCACAATGGCCATTGCTGCTATTTTGTATTTCCCTTTGATACGAGAACAATACGGAGTGGGGGAATCTGCTTTCCATCTCACAATGATTGTTTTGCCACTGGTTCTATTCAATTATCTTGTGGTATACATCATGTCAAGACCTCTTGCTGAAGAACTTGATATCAGTTATTTTTTGTTAGATTTAGAAAAACAAAAAGCAGATGAAGAAAGAGAAAAGGCCCTCATTGCACAAGACAAAGCAGAGGAAGCACGAGAAGAATCCGAAAAACTTTTACTCAATATCTTACCATACAAAGTGGCTCAAGAACTCAAAACAAAGGGGAGTGTGAATCCAGTTCGTTTTGAGAACGCTACTGTCTTATTCACAGACTTCAAAGGATTTACCAAAGTAGCAGAAGGAATGGATGAACAAAGTCTCATCGAAGAACTGGATGCTTGTTTCACTCAGTTTGATGAGATTATCCTTCGTAATAATTTGGAAAAATTAAAAACCATTGGGGACAGTTATATGTGTGCTGGTGGTTTACCTGTGGAAAATCGAACAAGTGCCATTGACGCTTGTTTGGCGGCACTCGAGATCCAAAGTTTTATGAACCAATTAAAGGAAATCAAAACGGCACTAAACCTTCCCTTTTGGGAGTTACGATTGGGGATTCACACTGGCCCTGTTGTTGCGGGGGTAGTGGGTCGGTTTAAGTTTGCGTATGATATCTGGGGTGATACTGTGAACACTGCCTCTCGAATGGAATCAGGTGGTGAGACAGGGAAAATCAATGTGTCTAAGGAAACATATGAATTAGTGAAATATTTTTTTGTCACTGAGTATCGTGGCAAAGTCCATGGGAAAAATAAAGGGGATTTGGATATGTATTTTGTCCACCGCCTAAGGCCTCGTTATTCGCAAGACCCAGATGGAAAGGCACCTAACCAATACTTCCGAGAAGTGTATTCTCGGATTTCTCGTGGTGCCAACATCCGTTGGAAAAAAGAATCTTAACTGATAAATAGTAAGTATCAGTTAACTTACGTTTGTTCCTCTTCTGCAAGCCAAGTGCGTAACAACTGCGCAACATCTTCTGGTTTTTCTTTTGCCAAGTTGATTGCGTTTTCGAGAAGTTCTCGTCTGAGTTTTTCGTCGAGAGAGAGTTCGACTTCCGCTCCCCCTTCGTCCATCACACGGAGAGCTGCTTCTCTCATCATTTGTTGTTGTGCAGCAAGTTCTTCTTCTCTGAGTCTTCTTCTTCTTGCGATTTCTTTTTTGATCGCACGGTATACTAAGATGGCAAGGATGAGTAAGATGAGAATGACAAGGGATGCAATCACCATATTTCGGATGGCACGTTGTCTTTGGAATTCTTCATCTTCAGCGCGGAATTGTTCTGTTCGATCTTTTGGAATGGTGATGACACTGATTTGATCACCACGTGACCTTGTGTACCCAATGGCGGCTTCCAAGTTTTTACGAATGAGTTTTAAGTCTTGTTCCGCAACTGGAATGTACTTACGATCATAACCCATTCCATCTTCACGTTCTTTACGTTCCCAAACTCCATCCACAACCACAGACAAACCAATCTTTTCAATTTTCCAAGGTTGGCGTTTGATGTCTTTGACCCGTTTGTTAAATTCGTAGTTATTGATGTTTTCGTCTTTGGAATACTCAGCCTTTTGGTAGTCGGTATCTTTGTATCCAGGAGGAAGGTTTGGTTCTGTACCAGCAGGTCCATCTGGAGTAAATCCTCTTCCTTTAAAGGATTCTTTTGTTTCCTTGGATGATACTTTTAAGGAATAACCATCAACAAGCTTACGTTCGTTATATGGTGTGTCAGGGTTATCTTCTTCCGCAACAACTGGTAATACTTCGTTTTCCGTTAAGGATTCTTGGTCCCAGTTGAAAGAATATTCAAAACGAGTGATGTCCACTCTGTCTTCTCCACCTAAGTACCAACGTAAGGTATTTCGGATGTCGATGAGACGTTTGACACGTTCTTCTTCTTCGATTCTGAGTTTTTCTTGGACAATTCTTAATTCTAATCTTTCTTTTTCTAAGTCTTCTTCAAAATCAGAAATGATTTTTCCATCGGGATCGGCAACACTTACGTTTTCTGGTTTGAGTTTAGGAACAGCTCTTGCCACTAAGTTCACAATCCCTTTGATTTCTTTTTTGCTAATTCCTTCTACTCCTGGTCGGAAGTGTAAAATCACACTCGCTTTGACGGGGTAAGAGTTTGATTCAAACAAATCCCCTTCTGGGATGGCAATGTTGACATCTGCTTTTTCGATGGGGCGTAAGGTGTTAAGCGACTTCTCAATCGCACCCTTTAACGCTCTGTACTTTTTGATGTCTTTGTCAAATTGTGTTTCAGTGAATTTTTCAATATCAAAGAGTTCCCAACCGGTAACTCCCGCTGGGATCAAATTCTCTTGTGCAAGTTTGGTTACAATTTCTTGCCTTTGTTCCGGATCCACTGTGATGACACTGGTCTCACTCGAACCATACGAATACCCAAGGGCATCTAATTTTTTTGTAACTTCTGAGAAGTCTTTGGAATCCAAGTCTTTGAAGAGAACCACTCGGTTCCTTTGAGAGGAAACATTGGAGAGGATGATGATGGCCACCACCACAACTGCAAGTACCCCAGCCAAAATCATTTTTTTGGTTTTGTCGAGTTTGTTGAATAACTCTTTTAGATTATCAATGATCTTTTGCAGTGGTTCAGGCATAGTTCGGGCCTCGTAGAGATTTGAGACATAATGCCATGAATTCCCCAAAATGTACAAGTACTTTTCGGGGGGAAGGTGGGAATTGAGGGGGTGAGTCGTAGTTTTGTTTGACGGTTGGTTTTGTTTGTGATTACAATGTAATTACATATGAGAGTAGCTGTGATTCAGATTGGAAATTCCAGGGGGATTCGGATTCCGAAGGCAGTTTTAGAGGAATGTCATATTGATGATACAGTGGATTTGAAAATCGATGGGGAAAAAATCATCATCTCTCCTGGTAAAGAGAGACCAAGGAAAACTTGGGCGACCCAATTCCAAGAGATGGCAAAACAAAATGATGATTCATTGGTCCTGCCTGATGACCTCGACTTAGAGGCTGAGGACTGGGAATGGTGATCACACAGTATGATATTTATTTAGTCAATTTAGATCCAACCATAGGGCACGAGATCCAAAAATCAAGACCCTGTATTGTCATTTCTCCCAATGAGATGAACCAATTCATCCGTACTGTGATGATTGCACCAATGACTACCTTGATTCGAAATTACCCAACGAGAGTTCCCATCACCTTCCAAGGCAAAAAAGGTTCGATTGTTTTGGATCAGATACGAACAGTAGATCGATCTAGATTGATACAAAAACTAGGTGCGTCCGATCCAAAAACAAATCAGAAAATTAAAAAAGTCATTAAAGAAATGTTAGTCGATTGATAAACCTTCTGGATAAAATTAAATTCCAATCGAAAGATTTCCCCTATACCCCTTCCACTTTTTGGAACACTCGGTCAAACCGTTTGAGTGCATCATCTATCACCGCGTCTGTATCAGCAGCACTTGTATACAACCGACTCCCCGCAAGAGTCACAAGGCCTTCTGACATATACGCAGCTCCCATTTCTTCCATGGCGTGTTTTCGTTTGTGGGCTTCCGCGATTGTTTTTTTAATGGTCCAAAATTTCTTGATATCAATATCGAGTAACATCGTACCAACGGTTTCCAGATGGCAAATCGAACCTTGGTTGAAGGCAACAAAGGGAAGGTTGTATTTTTGAATGAGTTTTTGTAATCCCTTTGTGAGGCGATCACCAGCTCTCCCTGATTTTTCACACGCGTTGGTTTTTTCCATTTCACATAACGTGAAGTAACCGGCAAGAGAACTGAGTGGGTTTGCCGCCATCGTTCCACCGATTAACGCCTTTTTGGTGCCCGTTTGTAATCCAGCAGATACATATTTCATGTATTCTTTTTTCCCACCAAGTCCACCAGCAGAAGGATAACCACCAGCAACCACTTTCCCAAACACAGTGAGATCTGGGTCCACGCCAAAATACCCTTGTGCACCGCTAAGACCAATTCGAAATGCAGTTACCACTTCATCAAAGATAAGCAGGGCTCCGTATTTGTTACAAAGTTCTCGCACACCTTTGTTAAAATTGAGATCAAGAGGTCTTGTGCCACTTTCTGGACCAACGGGTTCAATGAGAACAGCTGCGGTTCCACCAAAAAATCGATTTCGTTTGAGGACTGATTCGAGTGAGTTCAAATCGTTCGGATAAAATTCTTGAGTGTATTTGAAGATGGACCTTGGTACACCATTCGCTTCAAAATGCCTTGTGCCAGGGATCCGAAGGCCATAAGCAAGTTGGTCACTCCATCCATGGTAAGCTCCACCCATCTTTACAATGTTTTTCTTTTTAGTCGCAAGCCTTGCCACACGGATCGAAGCCATACACGCTTCTGTCCCAGAACCTAACATACGAAACATTTCCACAGAAGGAACAAGTTCGACAATTTTTTCAGCGAGTTTGTATTCGTATTCATGGAAAAGCCCTGTGACAGGCCCCGTGGAATCCAATAGTTCGATTACTTTTTTACGAACACTTGTGGGGTTACTACCGAGAACTGTGGGTCCACCTGCTTGTAAAAAGTCGATGTATTTGTTTCCATCCAAATCATAGAGGTAAGCACCTGCCGCTTTCGTAAACACAAGAGGAAACGGGAAATTGAATGATAAGTTGTGTTGGACACCACCTGGAATGTATTCCGAAGCCTTTGTGATCATGGCTTTGGACTTGTTACATTTTTTTTCAAAGTAGTTTTGGATGATGTTTTCCATTTCGTTTTTGCGAATGGAACGGATCGGTAGGGAAATTAATTTCCGCAAATCTTTGTAAACTTGGTCTACATTGGGGTATTCATTGATGGAAAAGCCTGTGGCCATACGATGTTTCCTCGTCCGCGTTCTTTTACTTGACAATGAGTGAGTCATCACTCATTGTCAAGAAGGAAATCGAAAATTTAGAAAGTTTCTCGGATTCTTTTGGAATTGCGATCAATTTCCTTGAGAAATCCAGCCTTTTTTCAGTAATAGGAAGGAAGATGCATATGGCTGATACAAAACACTTCAATGAAAGTTTCGAACGGATTTCGGAAGAAAAACGGAATCGAATTTTATCAATCGCCATTTCTGAATTTGCCAACCGTGGTTTCACAAGCGCCAATACCAATACCATCGCCCAAAAAGCGGGGATCAGTGTAGGTTCCCTATACAAATACTTCGAAACCAAAGAGGATTTTTTCCTAACTGTCGTCGACTATGGGATCAACCAATTGGAAAAAACCTTAGAAACTGTTTTGTCATTGGATTTGGATTTTTTTGGCAAGGTCGAAAAGATTGTAAGGATCATCCAAAACCATTCTCGGATGAACCAAGATATCATTCGTCTCTACAATGAAATGACAACGGAAAGTAATTATGAACTCATCACACGCCTGTCAGGTGAGCTTGAATCCTTATCCGCAAAATGTTATATCGATATGATCAGTTCCGCTAAAAAAGAAGGAACCATTGCCAGTGATGTGGATAGTAACCTCTCTGCCTTTTTACTCGATAACCTTTTTATGACCTTACAGTTTTCCTATGCCACTGTGTATTACAAAGAACGGATGAAAATTTATTTGGGAGACGGTGTATTTGAGGATGATGAAGCAGTTGTCAAAGCTGTCATGAAATTCATCAGACGTGCCTTAGGCGGTTAGGGTTCCATAAACGGACTTTCTTTCAATTGGAAGACAAGTGCAAGTGTTACTACTGTTAACGCAAGTAATACATATAAAAACGATACCATTCCAAAAAAATTTAGCCCTAAGATAAATACAATTCCTGAGACTTGGCCCACAAGGAGAAGTAACCCTTGTGAGGTGGACTCTGGGGCAGGGGATGTAATTTCAGCACAGTATTGGAATCCAATGGGTGCCCCAATCCCCAGTAAAAAAAATCCAATCACTACCGACCCAATGAGTAAGGGGATAAAACCTTGGAACAAAACAAAAACAGTAAGTCCAAGTAAAAATCCAACCATTGCGATGACTAAAAATAGTTTTCGTTTTTGGAATTTGTCGGAGAGGGGAGGGATGAAAATCCCACCAATAATCCCTGCGATGAGCATCACACCACCCACAAGTCCCGACTCTTCTGTATTCAATCCTTTGATTTCACAAATCTGATCAATGCAAGTACTCACGGCATTAAACACACCAAGACCAATCAGAAACAAAAATAGGATTTTTTTCATGTCCGCTTGTTTCCATAAAAAACGAATCCCATCAAAAAAGGAGAGTTCATGGTCTTCGCCGTGGGTACTTGGTGAAGTGGGTGGTTTTTCTCTTACAAGGAGTAAAAAAAGAATGGCACTTCCCATGGAAACAAAACCATACAACACCATCACTTGTGGGATTGTCTTTCCACTGTGTAAGAGGATGGGGGTGAGGATCATCACAAGGATGATTCCGAGAAACTGTGCGAGTGTTCCTAAGGCAACAGAGGTAGCACGTTCGTGGATGGGAAACCACAACACACTGATTTTGGTGACGGCATTCAGTAGGAATGGTTGGGCAATGGCAAGACCCAATTGGCAAATGAGGACGATTGTATAATCCTCTGCATACATCCCTTTGAGTAACCCGCAAACACCCGTTAGGATGGCTCCAAACCCAACTCCCATTTTGATTCCATAGGTATCAATCACATAGGAAGCCGGGATCGCAATGAAGACAAAAACAGCTAAAAACACCAAAGACAAAAGATCAATTTGGAGAGGGGAAACCATATAAAATTCTTTGGCTTCTCTGGCAATGGGAGCGAATGACAACCATTGCAAACAAATGGTCGCTGTGATCACGATGTAGGCAAATAAAACCACCCAACGGTATCCATACACTTTTACTGGCATTTGGCTCATACGACTCACTCCCTTTATCCCGATGGTAATACGAAGATCCAAACCTCAAAGCGCCCCCGATCTGGTTTCACCATTCAGAAAAGAACAGGGGGGATGAAAAATCGATTGCCAACGGAGCTGATCCTACTAAATCCTTGTGAGTGATCACTCACTTTTTTGTCCTTTGGGCAGAAAAACACCGAAAAAAGGGTAAGTGAACCCAAAATTGGTGAAAACTGGGGCAGTGGCACCCGAAGCGAAGGAGATTCCATGGATTCAGACTGTATTTTAGCCTATGACATTGGCACCACAGGTGTGAAAACCTGTCTCTTCCAGATGACTTCCACACTCACCCTGATTGCGTCTGCCACAAAGGAATACCCGATCCAACTCTTGCCAAATGGGGGTGCCGAACAAAATCCAGAGGACTTTTGGCAGGCCATGCGTTCCACCACAGAACTTGTATTAAGCGAAGCGAATGTATCCAATGAAACGATCCAAGGGATTTCCTTTTGTTCTCAGATGCAAGGCCTTGTGCTTGTGGATGAAGTGTTTCGCCCTGTCCGAAATGCAATGAGTTATATGGACCAAAGGGCCACAAAAGAAATGAAGGCCGGTATTGACTATGGATTTAAAATTGAAGGTATTAATGCCTTCAAACTGTTGGTCTCCCTTTGGATTACAGGAGCTGTGGCCGCGAGTGTAAAAGATCCCATTTGGAAATACAAATGGGTGGAAAAAAACGAACCAGATAACTTTAGTAAGGTGAGATGGTGGTTCGATGTCAAAGAATATTTGATCGCTAAGTGCACAAACCAAGCAGTCATGACAAAGGATTCTGCCTTTGCTACCTTTTTATACAATTCGAGAAAAGGAAAAGGAAACTGGAGTCCTCTCCTATGTAAGTTATTTGGTGTTAGAAGAGAACATTTACCTAAACTCATCAATGCCGAAGAAAAAGTAGGAGGACTCACAGAAGAAGCGGCAAAGTTTTTAGGACTAAAGACCGGTACACCCGTGTTTGGTGGTGGAGGGGATGCGTCTCTCATTGGAGTAGGAGCAGGGGCCGTTTCTGAAGGAGACACTCATATTTATGCGGGGACATCTGGTTGGATTGGCACTGTTACCAAAAAGAGGACTGTGGATATCAACGCGAGGATTGCATCCATTGTGGGCAGTCGGGAAGGGTATTATAATTATTTTGGGGAACAAGAAACATCGGGCAAGTGTTTACAATGGGTAAAAGACCATTTGGCATTGGATGAAATTGATTTGTACTTAGAAAAAAAGAAAATCACAGATGGCCCTGATGCTGTGTATGAGAGTTTATTTGAGTTTATGTTTGATTCGATTAAGGATACAGAACCTGGATCACAAGGTGTGATTTTTACGCCTTGGTTACATGGAAACCGATGTCCTTTTGAAGATCCAAAAGCACGTGGGATCTTTTTTAATATCAGTTTGCATACAGGAAAACGGATTTTAATCCGTGCAGTCATAGAAGGGATTTTGTTCCACAAACGATGGATTTTGGAACTTTCCAATCAAAAAGTGCCAACTTCAAAAACCATTCGATTTGTGGGAGGAGTGGCTCGTTCTAATTTCATCTGTCAAATGTTAGCTGACATTACAGGAAAAACCATTGAACGTGTTGTACATCCGGAAAACGTAGGGGCCATTGGTGCGGCTGCCATTGTCGCTTTGGGCCTAGGGAAAATCCAAACATACGAAGACATCAAAAAAATGATCCCAGTCGACAAAACTTGGGTTCCCAATCCAAAGGTGAAACCAGTGTATGATAAAAACTTTTCTGTTTTTAAAAATTTGTACAAAACAAATCAAAAACATTTTGCGATTCTCAATTCTTAATTCAAAGCAGGTTTTCAAGTGAACTCTTCTATAGAACAAAACATAAACAAATTAGGTGTTCCTTTTGCGATTGGTAGGTCAGCGGATTTATACGCATTACCAAACAACCAAGTATTAAAACTTTTTTTCCCATCGGCAAACCCAAAAGAAATAGAAGCTGAATATGAAAACACTCTAGAAGTGTATCGTTTGCATGCGACAAAGATGCAATGTTATGGAAAGGTAAAAGTAGGAGAACGTTTGGGAATCATCTTTGACCGTTTGGAAGGGATTTCTCTCACAAAATTGCCTGACAAAAATCCAATCGAACTCTTTCACATTGCAAACACTCTTGCAAACATACACTTTCAAATGCACCAAACCAAAACTCAAAAACTAAAAGATATCAAAGAGATCTTAAACGAATGTTTGGTGGGAAAACCGTTGGAGTTTCTGAGTGAAGAGGAAAAGAAAACCATTCGTGAATACATCAAAAACTTGCCTGAAGGGAATTCCGTCCTCCATTTGGATTTCCATCCTGAAAATGTCATCGTAAAGGATAAGGATCGTATTGTCATTGATTGGATGACGGCGGCAAAAGGGAATCCTTGTGCTGACGTTTCCTTCACACAACTTCTCTTCACAGATGCAGAGTTATGGCCTGGAACTCCCAAACTCAAAATACTTTTTTACACTCTCATCCGAAAGTTTATCTTAAGTGGGTATCTTAAGGCATACAAACACCTAAGTGGCATTACTGATTCGGATCTCAATCGTTGGAGGTTATCTTCCCTTTTGTTGCGACTTGGACTTTGGGACATTGAAAGTGAAAGGGAAAATCTAAAACGACAAATTAAAACTTGGCTCGAAAGAGGAGGAAAACTTTGACTCTGAACTTAAATCGATTCATCGAAACCTATGATGGAGAGTCCTTTGATGTTACCATTATCGGTGGTGGCATTACGGGGGCGACACTCGCTTATGAAGTGGCAAGTCGTGGGTATAGTGTTTGTTTGTTAGAAAAAAAAGATTTTGGCGGTGCCACTTCCGCTGCAACTGGAAAACTCATCCATGGTGGCCTTCGGTATTTAAAACAATTTGAAATAGGACTCGTCAGAGAAGCATTAAAGGAACGAAGGAACTTATCAAACATAGCACCTAACTTAGTATATCCGTATCCGATGATCCTTCCAAAACCTGGGATCATTGCAAGGCTTGGTTTGTTTGTGTATGACCTTTTGTCGTTTGATAAAACTTGGACTTGGGATAAATCTAAAAAAATACCAAATCATAAATACCTCAAACGAAACGATCTACGCAAACATAATTTAGGTGAGTATGAAGACGCCGCTTATTTCTACGATGCCATTTGTCTAAGCCCAGAACGACTGACTCTTAGTTTTTTGAAATCTGCCGTTTTGTATGGCGGAAAAATATCCAATTATTCAGAAGTGAAAGAGTTATTATGGGATGGGAATCGAGTTGTGGGTGTGACTGCTGTAGACTTATTTTCTAAAAAGGAAGTTACGATTCGTTCCCAAGTCACTGTCAATGCTTCAGGGCCATGGACACAAGATGTTTTGGCAAAATCAAAAAAAACTGAAACAAGTTTTCCGAAACAACGATCGGAAGGAATTTACCTCATCACAAAACAAGTTACACCTATCATGACCTTGTTTGTGGGTGACAAAGGTCATTTTAGTTTTGCTCCATGGCGAGGCCATTCTATGATTGGGCCAACTGAAAAGTCTTACTTTGGTAAGGTGGAAGATTGGAAACTCACAAAAGAAAGTATATTGGAATTTATCGACTATATCAACCAAACATCTCACCTAAAGGATAAACTGAAACTAGAAGATGTTTTATTTGCTTATGGTGGGTTACGACCACTTGCCGAGTCAGGTGATGATACCTATTCTGCCTCACGGAAATCAGAATTATATGACCATGTTAGAGATGGAATTGATGGACTCATCACAGCAGCGGGAGGTAAATACACAACAAGCCGTCAGTTTGCCGAAACGATCTTTCGATCCATCCAGAAAAAAATAAAAAAACAATCAGGTAAAAGTATATCCGCCAAACAACATTTATATGGGAGTCATATCCTCGATATAGAAGCTTTTATTGCAGAAGCAAAAGAAAAACACAAAGGATATTTGCCTCAAACGATCGATTACCTCATTCGTCACTATGGTTTAGAATACGAAACAATTTTATCCATTGGGAAAGTGGATCCAAATTTAGGCACAGTATTAAACGAAGATGGTGAGATCCTCGCAGAAGTTGTGTATGCAGTTCGATATGAAATGGCAAAAACAGTATCTGACATTTTTTTACGACGTACAGGCCTTGGTACACTTGGTCTCCTTCCCAAGGAATCAATAGAGAAAATTTTACAAGTTGTCGCAAAGGAATGGAGTTGGTCAAAGTCACAAATCGAAGAAGAAACAAAATGGATCCAAGACAGGTTACGATTGCCCGTTTGAGTGGTTAGAACATAGAATTTAAGCTGACAAAGTGGTTCTATTGACCATACTGTATGACTATGGGCACTTTTATCACCATTGATACGGAATACGCTGATTTAAAACAAGTTGCTTCTGCTTATCTCATCGAAGAAGAAGGGCATGGGATCGTTGTTGAAACCAATACAACCCATGCGATTCCAAAAATTCTTTCTGTGATGGACAATCAAAATGTAAGTCCATCAAACTTAGATTATATTATTGTCACACATGTCCATTTAGACCATGCAGGTGGGGCTTGGGCCTTACTCGAATCTTGTCCCAATGCAGTGTTACTTGCGCATCCAAAAACTGCCAAACATTTGATCGACCCAAGTCTTCTCATCAAAAGTGCAACCGCGGTGTATGGAAAAGAGAATTTTCAAAAACTCTATGGAGAGATCAAACCCATTCCCAAAGAAAGAGTGCGTGTGATGGAAGATGGAGAGTTTTTGGATTGGAAGGGCCATAGTTTTGAATTCATTTACACCAAGGGTCATGCAAACCACCACTTCTGTATTTATGACAAAAAACTAAATGGTGTTTTTACGGGAGATTCGTTTGGAATTTCATACCCCCACTTGGAAAATGGAAAATCATTTATTTTTCCTACTACAACTCCAACAGACTTTGATGCCAAAGAAGCCATCCATTCCATTGATTTAATTTTAGGAACAGGGGCTAGCGTTTGTTATTTGACTCATTTTGGAGTTATCCAAAATCTAAAACAATGTGCAGAAGATTTAAAAATTGGATTACATCTCTGCCAGAATGCCATCCTCGAACTCAAACAGGTGCCAAAAGAGAATCGGCTTTCCTTTATGGAAAAACAAGTGGAGTTAATGATAAAGAATTTGGCCAATCGGAATGCAGTGATTCTCACTGAGAAAGATTGGTCCCTTTTGCGTTTGGATGTGAACTTAAATGCACAAGGCTTGGTGTATGTTTTTGAGAGAAATGAAAAGAAGTGAACCATTTTAAAAAAATGACAAAACAATTTTTATATACGATTCATCTCAGTGTATTTCTGGGATTGTTTTTTTTCACAATTGTAAATTGTAAACTCACTCGTTCCTCTCATAAACCAAAAGAACCAGAAATCCAAATTCAGTTTTTGTCAAAAGACTTTGAAGAAACCAAGTCCATACCATCGTCTTTATTTGATCGAAAGGATTTACTATTCCTTCTTGCCGAATTGTCCAAAAACGAAGATCCTGCAATGAGGTTTATCTCTACCAATCGAACGGAAGAAATTATGGAAGTGAATGGAATCCGAAATTCTTGGGATGCAGGTTGGGTGGTGTATGTGAATGGAGAACGAATTGATTCCGTTCAGATGAAAAAAGGGGTTAAAGTAGGACCAAACGACCAAATCCAAATCCGATTTGAAACCGTCGAACGAGTGTTTGGTCGTCCTATCAATTGACGGATAGGACAACAAACACTGGTTATCAATTGTTTACATTATCTTAATGTTGTGAGTTCTCTGTAAGCTCTTACAAATCCATCTGACATGGTTTTAGCAAAGGTAAGAGAGATCCTTGCTTTTTCTGCTGCGATCATCACGTCATGGAGTTCTACTGAGTTTGGATCAAACACAATTTTTTGAGTGAGTTCGTCTGCTTCCACTTGTTGGTCATTCACTTGTTCAAACGCTTTTTTCAAAGCATCTGCAAATGTGCCAGCCACTTCATCAGGAGATTTAGCTTCATTGGTTTTACCGTAATGGCGTTCATCCGAACGAAGGATTCCCACCTTGTCTCCTTGGGGGAGAAGGGAATGTGGTTTGTAAGATTGAGAGGAGAATGAAGTAATGCGGTCAATGGACATGGGTGATTCCTCTTTCAAATCATCGGTAAACGTCAGGAAACCTAAAGTAAAAAATTATGTCTCATATAAAAAAGAGTTCAAAAACCGACCGAAACTTACGCCCGGCCGATTTCCATCGCTTTGTTCATCATGGCTTTGGAACCATTGATGAGTTGGACATTGGCCTCGTAAGAACGGGAAGCAGAGATCATATCCGTCATCTCTGTGACGATGTTGATGTTGGGAAGTTCCACATACCCTTTTTTCGGTCCTGTTTGGATGGCATCAGGGTGAGTGGGGTCGTAGGTCAAACGAAGAGGGCTCATGTCCTTCTCGATTTTCATCACCTTGACCCCTTTCCCTTCGCCAGGTGCAACCCCAAATGGATACACTGGGCTTTTCCATTGGGTGCGGAGGTTAATCGGTGTTAGGATGACACGGTCACGTCGGAAAGGTCCATCTCCATTGGTATTTCTCGTTGTTGTTGAGTTAGCAATGTTATTGGAAATCACATCCATTCGGAGTCTTTGTGCGGAAAGACCCGTGGCAGAAATATTAATCGAATCAAACATACCCATCGTTTACTCCTTAATTGGTTCTCATCACAATGTTAAGCAAACGGTTGTTTTGGTTTAACCGATCAATCATGATATTATAGCTCATTTGGTTTTGGTTGGACTCAACCACTTCCTTTTCGATGTCCACATTGTTTCCATCTGGTCTCATTGTCGTGAGGTAATCCAAATTGGTTTTTGGTTTGGCATCACGGTAGTCGAGGGGTTTAAAAAATTCTATATGACGGTCGTTTGTGATTTTCGTTGGAACTGCTTTGTCTTTTTCAATTTTTTCCGATTCAATCGCACGTTTTAACATGGATTCAAACACTACTTCAGATCGTTTGAAATTAGGAACATCCGCATTGGCAATGTTATCGGAGATCACCTTTCGTCTTTGTGTCGCCGCGCCAAGCCCTCGTTCCAAAAGGTCTTGAGTTTTCATGAAATGTGTTGCTTCAAACATATTTCTCTTCCTCTCTACTTTCCCTTTCGGACGGTTTTCCTTCCTCCTAAAGACTTTTATGTCACGTTTCGATGATTTTTTTGGGGCGGCCCCAATGGAATTCTAAAACCAAAATCAGAAGTTGGATGGGTCGGGCTCTCCCTGCAATCCTCCCCAAGGTTTAATTCCAAAGAATTGATTCTTACAATCGTTTTGGGGAGGGATTTTCGCTCGATCCCTGCCGCAGAATTGGGAAGGACATGTTACAGGAATCGAAGTTAGGAGGTTACTAGCCCTGATTCCGTTTTGATTTTCCCTTGTTGTTTGATTTCACGCTTTTTCTTTTCCCTCTCACCTACCACTTGTTCGTAATACTCTTCGTAGTAAGGAAAGTTAGTTCCCATCACTCGGTCCCAAACATTAAAATACAATGAGTAATTTCCATGGAACTTTTGGTGGTGGAGGTTGTGATGAGTAGAACTATTGATCCATTTTGTGATGGGGTGTGAAGCCCAACCTTTGGGAAAAAATTCATACCCTAGATGCCACCAAATATTGAGGATCATCGCATAAAAAGTGTGGAACAGTACAACATAAAAATGAACAGGCACAAACATCACAAAAGGGACAATATAAATTGCTTCTAAAAATGCTTCCGTTGCTTGGAAACGATACGCGGCAAGCGGTGACGGATTCACCGATTGGTGGTGTTCGGAGTGAACATGTGGGTACACTTTTTTCAAATGGGCAAATCTATGCATCCAATAGAACCAAGTTTCATGCCAAACTGTGATGAAGAAAAAACTGATAAAAAGATAACTGATTTCCCAAACCCCTGAAACAGAACCAAAGTAAACACCACTAGGAACTATTTTTGCTTTCATCATTGTGATGTTTGTCACAGCCACCATTGTGAAAACAATGAGAGTGACAGCAGATTGGCGAAACTCTTTCCAAACTTTTTCCGCTTTTGGGTAGAGTTTTTGGATTCGGTATGTTTCAAAAAAATCCCTTCGCCAAACATAGAATAGGAGGAAAGCCAATCCAGCAATGGGATAATAACGAATAAAATTTAAAATGCCCTGCATAAAACCAATTTTGGTTACACAATCAAGAACCAATTCACACTGAACGGGACCACCAAACATACTTTTCTCCTGACCTACTTTAGACTAAGGACTAGCATAAACTGTTTTGTCCCTTGAATCGACCGAATCGGTCAATTCGGAATGAAAAATGCTTCCGAATCGGTCCGTTCGTTTTTATTTTTTTAGATTCTTGCGGTATTCACTCGGACTTTGCCCTATCTCACGTTTGAAGGCATCATAGAATGTTGATTTGGAAGGGAATCCGACTTCATAGGCAATTGTGAGAATGTTTTTTTCTGGATGGTTTGCAAATAATGATTTTGCTTCGTTGATGCGGTAATGATTGACTAAGTGGAAAAAACTTTTTTTCACATAAGAATTGAGAAATTCAGAAAGTTGGTGTTCTGATAAACTCATATGTTTCGCCAATTTTTCCAAATTTATCGTTTCATCTAAATATACTTTTTTTGTTTCCATGAGAAAATTCAAACGTTTGTGAAGGTCTTCTAAGTTAAAAGATCCCAATTGGGATGTTTGGTATTTTTTTTCTTCAATGACAATCCTTTGTACTTCACCCCAAAGTTCGGGACTTTTTTGTCGTAAAAGGTAAATACTGATGATCAGGCAAGATAAGAAAAAGGACACAATTTCCAAACCATGTTTTGCATGGAAAAATAAAGTATAAACTCCAATCGCACTCACCAATGCACCAAAACCAACAACGAGTCCCACCAAACGGAGGTGAGCTGACTTTTTGAATGATTCCCAACGAACGTAGTGAATCATATGAGAAAAAACATAATACGCAGAATAAAAAATAGGTAAAACAGCAAGTAGGATGATGAGTTGGAATTTAAGAGGAACTCCATTTTGCAGATAAGAATTGTGAATTGATATTTTAGTTTCAGCAGAAGAAAGATAAAAAGGAAACATAAGGATTAAAACGAAAACGGCAGGAGCCAATTCCCAAATGGAAAATCTGTTTTTCTCTGGGTTTTCATTCCAAAGTTCCGAAAAATATTGTTTTAATAAAGAACCTATACTTGCAGTGAATGGTAAATGTACCAAATAAAAATGTGGATAGATTTGATACAGTTCGGTGCTTGAAAGATAGGTGTGTGTTTGGAAAAAGGCTACAAATAAAAATAACAATCCTTGTACTTTGGTCTGCTGGCTCGCATTTGTCCTAAGGAACTCGCCAATGGCAAATAGGAAGGATAAACCTGCTGAAAATGCAATTAGTTGGATCATAAAATTGCCCATAAATATAGAAGGATCTAAAGAATGCTTTAGAATGTAAAATAAAATCACTTGCCTAGTGTTCGTTCTGAATTAGTTTTACGTTTGAAACGTGGAATCTAACCAAAGACAATCTTCATTTTTGTGGGAAGGAAATACCTTAGAAATTCACTTACCCGAAATTTTTAATACAAAAGAAGTTTCAAAAGATTGGGTTACATTTTTGGAAAGTATTTCGAAAAACACTCCCAGAAATATCTCAATATTTGCTCAAAAATTAAAAGAATCTGACTCATCTGGAATATCATTTCTAAAATTAGTAAGAACCGAATGTGAATCGAAGAAAATACAGTTCGCCTTATATGGATTAGATGAAAAATTCCAATACCGACTCAACATCACGAATGATGATAGCAAAAAATACCAAGAACAATTTGCAATAGCCCTTCGCAAATCAGAACAAATTGGAAAACTAACCATCGATTCCTTATTGGAATTCAAGTATCTGATCACTTTTACAGGTGAACTCACTGTTTCCTTTTGGCGTTCTTTTTTACACCCATCCAAGATCCGATGGAAAGATAGTTTCCGTGTAGCGGAATCCATGGGTGTGAATGCGTTTCCCATCATCGCCATGATTGGATTTTTACTGGGACTGATCATGTCTTTCCAATCTGCCATTCCAATGAGAAAATTTGGCGCCGAGATCTTTGTTGCAAACCTTGTCGGATTATCTCTATTCCGAGAACTGGGTCCTCTTATGACTGCTTTCATTTTATCAGGAAGGTCTGGCTCTGCATTTGCTGCAGAACTTGGAACCATGAAAGTATCAGAAGAAATTGATGCATTGACAACGATGGGTCTTCCTCCCGTACAATTTCTCATCATCCCAAGGCTTGTTGCCTCTCTCATCGTCACACCACTTCTTACCATAGTGTTTAACTTATTTGGTCTCATTGGTGGAGCAGTTGTGCTTGTGAGTTTTGGATTCCCTCTCATTACTTTTGTCAACCAAGTGAACATTGCTGTTGGGCTTTCCGATATTTTAGGAGGACTCTTAAAATCCTATTTTTTTGGAATGATCATTGCTTCCATCGGTTGTTACCGAGGGTTAAAAACAGCATCAGGAGCTGGAGCTGTCGGTGAATCCACCACATCGGCAGTCGTAGGTTCAATCATATTAGTTTCCATCTTAGATGGAATTTTTTCTGTCCTATATTTT
Organism: Leptospira levettii; assembly: GCF_002812085.1. Taxonomy (NCBI): domain Bacteria; kingdom Pseudomonadati; phylum Spirochaetota; class Leptospiria; order Leptospirales; family Leptospiraceae; genus Leptospira; species Leptospira levettii. The sequence continues at coordinate 343,441 of NZ_NPDM01000001.1, read as the reverse complement.
TACTTACGCATATGAACGAGAAACCAATCATTCGTGTCGAACACCTAACAACTGGATATGGCCACTCTGTGATCATGGAAGATATTTCTTTTGATGTTTATAAAGGAGAAATCTTTGGGATCCTAGGTGGATCTGGTTGTGGGAAATCAACAGTGCTTAAGAACATGATTGGTTTAACAAAACCATTCAGTGGAAGGATATGGATTGATGAGGATGACATCGTTCTTGCAGAAGGCAAACAAAAAGTGTCAATCTGGAACCGAATCGGTGTTATGTACCAACAAAGTGCATTGTTTGGTTCCATGTCTCTTTTAGAAAATGTCAGACTGCCATTAGAAGAATTTACTGACTTACCACTGCCTATCATGAATGAGATTGTTATGACCAAATTGAAAATGGTAGGATTATTTCCATTTGCTCATTTGAGTCCGTCTGAATTATCAGGGGGAATGAAAAAACGTGCTGCCATCGCAAGAGCAATGGCGATGGATCCTGAAATTATTTTTTTGGACGAACCAAGTGCCGGTCTTGATCCCATTACTAGCGTAGAGCTTGATTATTTAATCATCCGTTTGTCGAGAACCTTAGGTGTTACTTTTGTGATCGTAACACATGAATTACCATCAGTGTTTACAATGGCTGATCGTGTGATTGTGTTAGATAAATCAAAAAAAGGAATCATAGCCGAAGGAAAACCGAAAGACTTAAAAGAAAAATCAAAAGATCCTTTTGTAAGACAATTTTTCAATCGAATCCCACAGGAGAGTAATCCCTTATGAACCAATCCAATAAAATCTATTTTAAAGTTGGAATTTTTGTTTTAGTTAGTTTTTTTACTCTAATTCTTTTTCTCATCGTTTTCACGGCTGGGAATATTTTCCAAAGGTCAGTCAGTTTAGAAACTTACTTTGATGAGTCGGTCCAAGGTTTAGATATTGGATCTCCCGTGAAACATAGAGGTGTAAAGGTAGGAACAGTCCAAGAAATTACATTTGTGCAAAATGAGTATGCAGATAAACTAAACGAAGATACGGCTCTTAGGTATGGAAGGTATGTTCTCATTAAAATGTCAGTTCCTGATTTTGTGAAAGGTGTATATGGGAATGATTTAAAAAAGACTGTAGAAAGGATGATTCAAAGTGGTCTTCGTGTCCGTCTCGCCTCACAAGGATTAACTGGAACAGCATATTTAGAAGTGGATTATTTAAATCCTGAAAAAAATCCTCCTCTATCCATTGAGTGGGAACCAAAAACAGTTTATATTCCCTCTGCTCCAAGTACCATCTCAAGATTTACAGCTTCTGTTGATAAGTTTTTTGATAAGGTAGAAAAAGCTGATGTAGATAAAATTCTAATGGGTGTTGGTGATTTGATCAAAAACTTAAACCAAACGATTTTAGATGCAAGGCTTGGTGACCTTTCCAGGGAAGCAACGTCATTACTTGTGGACTTACGGAAAACGAATGGAGAGGTAAAAGCACTTATCGCAAGCCCTGAAACTCAAAATCTTCCTAAAAAATTAGACCAATCTGTTTCACAACTACAAACAACACTCAAACGATTGGATACATTACTCGCGGCAAACCAAGGTGATATTTCTACTTCTATTGAAAACTTACGAATTGCTTCAGAAGACTTAAAGGAAGTGACATCCAATGCGAAAAAATACCCTTCCCAATTTTTATTTGGAGAAGCACCAAACAAGTCTAAACTTTGGAAATGATTTTCATGAAATTTTTGATCCGCTTATTTACAGTTAGTTTATTGGGTATTTTACTCACACAATGTTTTGGTGTGAGTAAAACTTTCCCCGAAAAAAGATTTTTTTTAATCGAGACAAATGATACAAAACAGTTGTTTTCTCCCCCCAAACCAAGAACCTTTTTTGTACGAAAAGTATTTATCTCGCAAAGATTTGAAGGAAAAGAGTTTGTATACCGAAAGGACAATGCTGTTTATGAATCCGATTTTTATAATGGATTTTTTATTCCTCCATCGCATAACTTCAAAGAGGAATTTTCGAAATCTCTAATACGTTCAGGAAATTTTGAATGGGATGCAAATTTACACACAAGAGTGAATGTAACTCATTACATCGAACTAAATTTATCACAATTGTACGGAGATTTTCGATCCAAAGAACCAAAGGCTGTTGTGGAATTTGAAGTTGTTGTTTATGAAGATATGAACAGTATTTCTTCACCAGTGTTTCGAAAAACATACAAACAAAATATCACGATCGAAAAAAAGGATGCAGAAGCACTTGTCATTGGATGGAATTCAGCTCTCAATAACGCATTCACAGAATTGAATATAGATTTGAGTAAACAATTAAAATAATTTCCATGTTCGTTATTGAGTTGGTATCCCATTCAATAACGAACGCAATCTTTGGGGATAAACGTAAAATTAAATTTTAGGCAAAATAGAAAATCCTAGGAAAGGTACTTGCTTTCCTTTCTTCTTTCTTATCGATAGATACATCGTTAAGGTAAGTTTATGAGACTGATTGAATCCATTGTTCCTTTTTATTTTTTACTCATGATCATCGAGATCGTTTACACTCGAATCAAAAAGAAAGAATTCTATTTTTTCGAAGACTCTCTCACCGATTTGAGTTTAGGTGTGTTGAGTCGAATCTTCGATGGTTTGGTATTACTCGGTCTTGTGTTCGTTTATGATAAACTATATCATTTATCCTTCGGTATAGAAACACTTTCCAAATTCTATTTAGCTCCATCTTCCTTTCTCCATTGGTTGGTTTTATTTGTACTTTTGGATTTTTTGTTTTATCTTGCTCACCGATATAGTCATGAAATTAAGATTTTGTGGGCATCTCACGTTGTTCACCATTCTAGCGAAGAGTTCAATTTGTCCGTAGCACTTAGGCAGTCCTTTATCAGAAATATCGGGATAGGAATGTTTTATTTGCCTCTTGCTCTATTGGGTTTTCCTGTTGAATCTTATTTGATCATCGATGCACTCAATCGCACTTACCAATTTTGGGTACATACTCGTGCGATCCATAAATTACCAAATTGGTTTGAGTCAATATTTGTCACACCATCTCATCACAGGGTACACCATGCGATGAATCCAGAATACATTGATAAAAATTACGGTGGTGTTTTTATCATCTGGGATAAAATTTTTGGAACCTATTGTGAAGAAACATTTGAACCAAGGTATGGACTCACAACACAACTACATAGTTATGATCCCATTAATGCCAATGTGCATGTATTAAAAGATTTATTCTCGGATTTGATTCATACTAAAAATAAATGGCAAGGGATAGTTTCCTTTTTTTCCTATCCATCTGTTCGCCCCGATGATTTACAAGCGGTGATGGACCGAGGTGTCAGAGATCCCAAACTGTGGTTGTCACACCATTATTTAGAATTACGTAACAAAGTACATAACCCAGTGTATCACAAAGCATCAGGAACTATATTGTATCGAGTGTTTTTGTTTATCCAATTTCTATTCCCTACGGCTCTCACATTGTATTTCTTGAAACGTATGCACTTGTATCAACTATTAGAAGTATCTTCTGTTTTTGTTTTGTTAGTTTTTTCATTTTATTCCCTTGGAAAATTATTGGAAGGGAAAAAAGAGTGGTTTTCTGTGGAAATTCCTAAGTATTTCTCTTGGCTATTTCTGCTCTTATATTTTTTTAAATCTTAGAAGCACAAAACTATGAAATATTTACATACGATGATTCGTGTCCAAAATCTGGAGAAAGCTCTCCATTTTTTTGTGGATATATTAGGCCTGAAAGTTTCACGCCAGAAGGACTACCCAGAAGGTAAATTCACGTTAGTATTTGTATCCACTGAAGAAAATGACAGTTCCGAAATCGAACTTACTTATAATTGGGACCAAGCTGAACCCTATTCGGTAGGAAGGAATTTTGGTCACCTGGCATATGAAGTTGATAACATTTATGAAACCTGCGAAAAAATCCAATCGATGGGAGTCATCATCAACAGACCGCCTAGGGATGGTCGTATGGCTTTTGTTAGGTCGCCTGATCTAATATCGATTGAGTTATTACAAAAAGGAAATCCCTTACCTCCAAAAGAACCATGGGTTTCCATGCCAAATACAGGAGAGTGGTGAGGTTTGGGTAAAAAACCCAAAATAGCGATTATTGGCGCAGGTGCTTCAGGTTGTTTTGTCGCCAACCAATTGTTTGATGCTTTCTCTGGGAATGTCTCCATTCAAATTTTTGAGAGGAGTAAAGAACCACTCGCCAAACTTCGTGTGTCTGGTGGTGGCAGATGTAATGTAACACACCAGTTGTTTGATCCCGAACAACTGTCACTGCGTTATCCGCGAGGCCAAAAAGAATTACGTTGGGCATTTGAAACCTTCCAACCTAAAGATACAATCGATTGGTTTGCCAAAAGAGGTGTAACACTGAAAGCAGAAGCAGATGGCAGAATGTTTCCTACTACAGACAAGTCAGAAACCATCATCGATTGTTTTTTAAATGAACTAAAAAAAAATAAAATCCCAATCCACTTTGAACAAGGATTAGTTGGAATTTATAAAACGGAAAAAGATACCGAATCATTTCGACTTTTATGGGAAGGTGGTAAAGAGGAATTTTTTGATGCCGTTGTCCTTGCAACAGGTTCAAACCGAAAAGTTTGGAGTATGATTGAAAAACTAGGACATTCTATTATAAACCCAGTACCTTCTTTGTTTACGTTAACTTTAGAAAATACCGATTTGATGGAATTAACTGGGCTAGTTGTTCCCCATGCAGAAATTAAAATTTTACCAAAAGGAAAACCTCAAAAAGGTCCAATCCTCATTACCCATTGGGGTCTCAGTGGTCCATGTGCACTTCGATTATCAGCTTGGGAAGCAAGGACTTTATTTGATGCCAATTACCATGTTGAATTGTCAGTGAATTGGGTTGGTGGTGAATCCACTCAGTTTGTTGAAGATTTGTATTTGAAAAAAAAAGAAACTTCGCCAAGTGAAAAAATCGCACAAGATCCTAACTGGAAATTACCTTCTCGATTTTTTGAATGGATACTAAAAGAATCCGGAATTCAGGCGAACAAACGTTATTCGGATTTGAGTAAATCCGAAATTAGAAATATATCCTTAAACTTAACACAAAAAAAATTACAAATGGTTGCAAAAGGTGTTTTTAAAGAAGAGTTTGTGACTGCTGGTGGAGTGAACCGCAAAGAAATCCAATTCCAAACTATGGAGAGTAAAGTTTGTCCAGGTTTGTTTTTTGTGGGTGAAGTGATCGATGTGGATGGAATCACTGGCGGTTTTAATTTTCAAAATGCTTGGACGACAAGTGTGATTGCCGCCCAAGGAATTCATAAAACATTTGTTATTTGATTTTGTGAATCTGGATAAAATCAACTGTTTGTGCCACGGAACCTGGAGCACCTGACAAAATCACAACAGTATCTCCCGATTTTAGTTTTCCTTCAGATTTTAAAGTTTTACTCATAAACGCGATCATATCAGGGAACTTATCCATCATTGGCATCACATAGGATTCAACACCCCAAAACAATTGCATCTTTCTTGCTGTACCTAAGAAGGGAGTGAAAGAATAAATTGGATTGAGTGGACGAAACTCTGAAGATAACAAAGAAGAATAACCGGACCTAGTGAAGTTGATAATGGCTTTCGCATGTATGGATCTAGAAATTGATTCTGCAGCACTTCCAAGAGCTGTTCGTTCTACTTCAAATTCAGAACGGTCCATACTTCTTAAATGTGACAAATAAATTTCAGATTCTTCTGCTGCTTGGATGATACTAGTCATCGTTTTAACCGTTTCAACGGGATATTTTCCAGAAGCAGTTTCGCCAGATAACATAACTGCGTCGGTTCCATCCATCACAGCATTCGCCACATCACTTGCTTCAGCCCTAGTTGGTCTTGGATTGTCGATCATTGTCTCTAACATTTGTGTGGCGGTTATAACTGGTTTTCCTCTTTGATTGAGTTTTGTGATCATTTCTTTTTGGATGATAGGGACATATTGAGTGTCAAGTTCTACACCTAAATCACCTCTTGCAATCATGATCCCGTCACAATGGTCGATGATTTCTTCGATGTTTTGAATGGCTTCAGGTCTTTCAATTTTTGCGATGAGTCCTGCGTAACTGTCTTTCATAAATTGGCGTGCCATTTCTAGATCACTTGCTCGTCTAACAAATGATAAGGCAATATAATCAACTCCCAGTGAAAGTGCAAATTGTAGGTCTTCGATGTCTTTTTCAGAAAGAGCAGGTGCAGAAATGGGTGTGCCTGGTAAATTGATTCCTTTATTGTCTTTTAAGACTCCTCCAATTACCGTTTCCAAAATGGCTCGTTCTTTTGTTTTGGATTTTACCACAAACGCAAGTTTTCCATCATCAATGAGGATTTTATGTCCAACATCGATATCATTCAGAATGTATTGGTAGGTGCATCCGATTTCCTCTTTGGTTCCTATAAAATCTGCTTTGTTGTTGATTGCGATTTGGTCACCTGATTTTAATTCGATAGGGCCCGTTCCCAATTTGCCCGTACGTATTTTGGGACCCTGTAAATCTGCTAAAATCCCAATTGATTTTCCCGATTCTTGTTCACATTCACGGATCAATTCGAATATCTCTTTGTGGTAATCATGAGTGGAATGGGAAAAATTCATCCGAGCAAGGTCCATACCTGCGTAAATTAAGTTGAGAATGGTTTCCCGATTTGCAGAAGCAGGTCCAATGGTACATATAATTTTTGTGCGTTTTTGAGGGATTTTATCGTCTACAGGCATAGACCCAAAGCTTGGCTTTTTTGATTTTTCCTGCAAGTAAATTGTATGGATTGAATTGACTTGTGTCATTTTTCGCAGAAATATCAATTTAATGGCATCAAATGCACTTGCTCTCATTTACCATTCTTCGTACAACCTCGAATTACCTGGTCATGTTTTCCCTGCACATAAGTACTCACATCTTTATAACCGTGTCAAAAGAGATCCTGTTTTTGCATCATGGGATATCCTCTTGCCAAAAAAAGCAGATGATGCTGATTTAGAGTTGGTTCACACCAAAGAATACCTCGATGATCTTTTTAGTTACGAACATACAACACGTACGATGTATTCTGAATTACCGTTGAATCGAAGTATTGTGGAAAGTTTTATGTATGGAGTGGGAGGAACAATATATGCTAGTGTTCTTTCCGACAAACATCAGTTTGCTTTCAATATGGGTGGAGGTTACCATCATAGTTTTCCTGACAGAGCTGAGGGATTTTGTTATTTGAATGATGTTGCGATTGCCATTCGGAAACAAAAAGAATCCAAACCAAATCTAAATGCATTGATCATTGACTTAGATTTACACCAAGGCAATGGTAATTCGTATATTTTTCAATATGATGACAAAGTTTTCACATTTTCGATGCACCAAGGCAATCTTTACCCTAAGAAAGAAATATCTAACTTAGATGTGAATTTAGAAGCAAATATAAAAGACGATGAATATCTTTCCATTCTCAATACTTCATTAAATCAAATTCGAAAGGATTTTGATGCTAATATCATTTATTATGTTGCAGGAGCTGATCCTTATGAGGATGATTCTCTTGGAGAACTAAAAGTTTCCATGAAAGGTTTAAAAGAAAGAGACTTGATGGTTAAAAAATTTGCCGAATCACTTAACATCCCTTGTGTTGTGACTTTAGCTGGTGGTTATGCAAGAGACTTTCGAGACACCGTTGAAATTCATTTTAATACAATCGCAGCATTTGGTGAAAAATAATGGGAGTTTTTTCTTCTACAGACAAAAAGAAAAATCAATCTGATTGGTTAAATTTAGATGATTTATCTTTAGTAGATGTATCTAAAGAACTGAATACTTCCTTAAACATGGAACCCAAACTTTTTAATCGTTTCACTCACTATGAAGTGGAACAGTTGTTAGTAAGTTCGGGGATGATTTCTGCTGTAGAAAAACGTGGATTTCACAATCCCATCATTGAACTCGAAATACTCAATGATTTTGACAATCGTATTTATATCAAAACTGAATCAAAAAAGATTTTAGTTCACACACGTCTCAAAGTGTCTCAGTTCCAGTTAAAAGGTGATGATGAACAGTTTCCAATGATCTATATCGATTGGTTACTCACACAAAACTTAAATTTTGAACCTGGTGACATTAAAAAAGAATTATACTTTGGGCAGGAATATCCTGGGCTAAATGTTCTAAATGAGTTTACAGATTTTATTCGTGTCCTTTCAAAACGACTTGGAACATCGGGTGCTTTTAATGTTCCTGAATATTTTCATGACGCTGTTTTGTTTTCTCGAAAATTTCGTTTCATTGATCCCGAAAAAGAGGGTACATTTCGTGCGCTAGTTAAAAATTTTCGAGGGACAAATCTTCGCAGTTTATCGTCTCAGATCCATCAAAACAGAGTTCAGTATGAAAATGGTGAACCTTATGAATGGAAATATGGGGAAATGATTTCCTGTACGGACCCGTATCTTGAAAAAAAAGTTTTTCATGAATCCTATTTCCGTCGTGTGGATGAGGTAAAAGGAAAACTAAAATTCCGATTGGTCTCAAAATAGGGGGATCATATTCCGATAATCATGGTAGATGTCCGAGTATTCTTTCAAACCTGAAATTCTCATCATAGATGATGATACCGAAATCTGTGAAACATTAGAATTAATCGTAAATGGTTTGGGTTACTTTGTTCGGTACTTCACAAATCCTTTACAAGGATTGGAATACTTTGAAAGGGAAAAAAATCCAATAGTCTTCTTAGATGTCAACATGCCACAAACTTCTGGATTGGAAGTATTACCTAAAATCAAAGCAATCGATTCCAAAACCCAAGTCTTAATGATGACAGGGGAACATGACATCCAAACTGTTGTTTCCTCTTTGTATCATCGAGCATCCGATTTTATTTTAAAACCATTTCATACAAAATCAATTGAAGCAGCAATTTCAAGGGCATTCGAGTATTATAATTTTTTAAAAGATAAAGAATCAATGGATGAATCGATCAAACGAGATCTTAGGCTTGCTGCTAAAATTCAGTCCAAAACAATGAATTTACCCGTATTAAAACGTAAAATTTATTCTGAAATCAAACCAGTTAGTTTTGTATCAGGAGATTTTTTTCAAGTCATTCCACTAGATGAAAACAGAACTTTAATTCTTATGGGAGATATTGAAGGACATGGTGTGACATCTGGACTCATAGCAATCCTTATGACTACCATTCATAAAGAACTTGCTCGTACAACTACAATTGCTCCCTCACAATTATTGTCTCGATTGAATCGTGAATTGTGTAATGAAATTGGAACTCATAGTATGACAGCAATTAGTATTGTAGTCAATCATATTGAAAAAAGTATTACCTATGCAAGGGGTGGACATCCTTTCCCTATTGTTTTTCAAAAAGAAAGCCGGGCTCCTATGATCTTACAAGACCAATCTGGGCAGATCCTTGGGATTTTAAAAGAGATGGAATTTGCTGAAAATAAAATCCAGGCTGAAGTTGGAGATATTTTATTTTTGTATTCGGATGGACTCCTTGCATCAAGCACTCACCCTCTGGTACAAACACTTGTTCAATTGCCAGGTGGTGAAAATCGAATTGATGCAATGAAATCAGAAATTTCTAATTATATCCAATATTTGGAAACATCTTCTAAAGCTTCGGATGACATATCTTATTTGCTTCTAGAGATTTGAGATACAACACATTCGTTTTGGTTGCGTCTGTCAGGAAAATATTTAATTTTTCTTTTGATTGGAATGTCCTATTTAAAAATCCTTCTCTCCAATTTTTTCGATGATCTTTCATCGATTGTATGAGGGATTTTTTTTCTTTAAAATCACATAATTGATCTGTAATGTATTCTCCCTTAAAAAATAAAAAATCACCTTTTGCAAAAAACTTTTTATCTTCCTTAGGTAGGCTTTGGATGAATGATTGATTTTCAATTGAATACTTTGTGATCGCTTTCTTTGTAATTTGCCAAACTAATTCATCTTTTGGATTTGTTTTTGATAATTCCATAGCAGATACCATAACTAAAGTTACACAAAGTAAAAGTAGGGGAATCCACTCCACTGGTAATTCTGTTTCTGAGTTCCAATATAAAAATGCCAAAACGGTAATGGGCAACCAATAAAATCCCATTAAATCCCAATCCGCAGGGAATCCTAGTTGTGGGTTGTGTAAAAATCCATGGAGGATAAAAGCAAAAGTCGTAACGAGTATTAGTTTGTGATTTGGTTTTTGGATGAAATGATTCCATTTTTCTTTTTGAAAATACCATTGGTAGAGGAGAAAAAACGAAGAAAAAGAAACATTCCAATAGAATACAGAGAAAATCTCTTTGATATGGCTAGTTGAAACCCAACGTTTGATGGGATAAAAAGGAGGATGGATGAGATGGGTACTATTTCGATCAACCGTTGGATCATGAAATACACTAAAGTAAACAAACCAAGGGAATAAAATGATACCTCCAAGGAAGGTACAAATCACTAAGTGTTTGAGTTTTTTCTCTTTTGGAGAGTGGAAAATCCATAAATAAACAAGGTATATCACCAAGTACCCCGACACCAAATGAAATAACATCGATATGGCGACGATTGCCGTGCTTCCATACAATAGTATGTCACTGTCCTTGGTATTTTGTGAAAATCGATTTAGGAATAGATAAAGAAGTAAGTGTACGGCTGTGACTAATGTATAGTTTTCAGCATACCCGAAGGTAAGTAAAATCCCACCTGAAGAAAGTAAAACTAATATAGAAAGGTCTTTTTGTTTCTTTTTTCCTAACCATAAAAATCCAGAGAGAATCAAAATCCCTGCAATATAGGAAAGGATTGAGTAAGAAAGGATCGGGTCTTCATCAAATTGAAAATACGAAAGAATACTTGTAAATTTGCTATGTAGGATACTTTCTAAAATTTCATCCAAAGTAAATTGGAATCCAAAAAGTTTAGTCTCTAAAAGATTGGTTTCAAGAAGTAATAATCCATCCCCCCAATTTCGATTGCGAATTGGAAACCATAACATAAATGAAAAATAAAAACCAGCAATACACCAGTTTGGTGGAAGGTATTTTAGAAAACGAACTTCCTTAAAAATATTTTTTTTGATGAAAATCAGAACAATCGTTTGTAAGAAAATAAAAAATGAAAGAATGTAAAGATAAGTGATTTGATCACTTGGTAAAAACCAAGGTTTGGTGGGAAGATACAAAACGATGAAAAGGAATAGATACGGTAGGTAGAGGAATAAATAGTTCATTGTGACTCGTTGTGGTAATATTCTTCCGGAATTTCTTCTGCTGCTATCAATGGAAAATGACCCTTCCGTATATTAAAGAAAAAAAGTTCAGGTAAACTATAAAAGATTGTTTCCGTTCCTTTGGAAAAATTTCGACCTTTATCAATTGGTGACTTGATCAAACCGATCCCCGTATAACCCAAACCATATACCGCATTGGCAAAACCGAAAATAGGCCGATTCCAAATGGATTCTTCAGTAAAAAATAAAAACGAATGGTCCATCGGATTGGGTCGGTATATTTTTGAAGTAGGAACAAATCGTTCTACTATGTATTTCTCTTCCCAAACTTTTAGATTGTTTCGTTTAAGATTGCGATAAGATGGATATAGTCTTATTTCCTTTGTAAACTTGTCTGAACTCAATTTCATTGCTGCTACGGATGGAATAAAATTGAGACCAAAAATTGAATTGGATAAAGGATCCCAAAATTGTTCTCCTCCAATTTTTCCATCGGGAAACATAAGATTCAAATAATATAATAGTTCATTCGTGCAGTTCTGGAATATTAAATTGTATGAATACAGGTTTTGGATCTTTTTTGTATAAATTTCTGCTTGGTTTTGTGATTCTGTAATCGTGAACTCTGGTTTTGTGTTTTGGCTTATATTTGTATCAAGTGGGTATGGATTCTTTCCTACTAAATTAAATTCGATACCTTCAGTGTATGTTAGACCATCCATAAAACTTTGGTAATGTGATAAAAAAGTTTCCCAATTATAAAATTGTATAGGATGGTAACCACTGAGAAAATCCTTTCGTTTTTCCAGAAATAGAACAGCGTATTCATTCTTTTTGGTGTTAAGAACGGCACTCGGCAGTTCGGTGAATTCTAAATAAGAAAATCCTGTAAAATTCTTTTTAGGGAAAACAATTTGTTTACTTCCAATCGATTTCTCGAGATACAAAACACGAAGTAATAAAGTTAACTCTTCCCAATCTTGGCATTCGTTGGAAAGGATGCAGGTTTTTAACTCTTTGATGAGTTTGGATTGGTAATCTTTATAAATATGAATTTCTTCATTTGTGAGATTAAATTCTTTTCCTTCGAGTGTGACAAAGGCTTGTTCATATAATAGAACTGGAGTTTGTAAAAACTTTCGTACAAAGAATTTTCGTTCCCATTGGATCAATTGATTTGTTTTCGTTTGGATACTTGATACGAGTCGTAGGGGAGAAGATGTATCTGGTAAGATGATTGGCTCATTTGTTTGATTAAAGATTTTACCGCTTATATTTAATTTCAGTTGCTCCAGTTGGGATTTGGTATTTTTGAGTTCTTCTCTTTGGAAGTGGAAAAGTTTTGGGATTGGAGAGTTTGGGTCTAAGATAGTGGTAAAGTATCCAAATCCAATCCTCGTATTCTGGAAGATGTTTTCTTTTTTTTGTGGTTCGTTTGATTCCGAGTCCTCTTCTAAAACTTTTTGGTTTTGGATATGTGTTTCTTGGACCAAATAAAGTTCATTCCATTTTTGGCGTAAGGTTTGTTTGGCGGATGGTGATAAGTTCCATTTGTAAAATTCAATATTTCGATTTTCGATGACTCCGTATTGGAACCGAAAGTCATTCCAACTTTCTCTCACAATATGAAAGATTTGGTCATCAAAGGAATACTGTAAATGGTAAACGCGGTCTCCTAAAAGGAGAGCAGAATGGCCCCCACTGGATTGCCCAGAATTGGAATCAATGTACAAAAAGCCATACTCATTGGGTTGATTTGGTGTTGGTTTTGAAGCAACAGAGAATGAGAGAAAGAAAAAAATGCAAGGAATGAAAAGGGATTTTGAAAGGGCGGAATACTTCCGCCCAAAAAAGAAGTGAATTATAAGTTGTATCCTTTTGAAACAAGTTTAGCAACGGTTACATTTTGTTTTGAAATGTCTTCTGTTACCAATTTCATTTCGGAAGGAGTTAGGTTAGCTTGTTTTAAACCTTGTCCAATCGCAATGTAAGTAGATGGATTGGATTTCCATGCAACTACACCATGTTTTTTAGCAATCAAAGAGAGTTGGTTTTCTAATTCTTGTTTTTGGTTTTCGTAGCGAATTTGTAAGGCAACACTTGCAATGATATCTTCTTTGTATTCGTTCATTGCTTTTTCTTTTTCACTTTCAGAAATAGAAGAAATACTTTTTGAAATCGATTTTACAAGTGCAGAAGTAGAATCAGAAACTGAAACTCCTAAACGGCTAACACTTCCTGAAGCGGAATCTAAAATTGAACAATTGTTAACTGAAACGAACAAAGCCATTGCAGATAACAACGTGAAAATTTTCATGGAACGCATAAAAAACCTCTTACGTCGAATTGCAAAGATTATAAGTTTTTTTCAAAACACGTCAATGAATTTTCTTTCCTAAACAGAAACCACAACAGAACCAAAAGCTGGTAAAGTTGTTTCAAAACCACCATCGACAGGTTGTAAATCCACACGTGTGCCAGTCCAAAAGTCAAGGAACGGAGCTTTCGTTTTGACTCCTGGTGGAAGGGTAATCCTGACCGTTTTTTCTTCTTCTGTTGGATTCCAAATGCCTAAATAGCCACCAGGGTTATAAAGTGCGAGAGGGAATTCATTTTCAAAGATACCAATGGGGATGGGAGTGTATGCTTGGCATTCTCTGTTCAATTGGAAGGCTTTTTTTAAGAGATCCAATCTGTCAGTTTCCAATTTTGTTAAATCATCCGAGACTAGTAACATACCACCTGACACTGCCATGACGGAAGCCATTAGTTTTGTCTGAGCTTCGTTCATCTTGTTCTTTTTCTTTCGAACAAGTAAACAATCTGGATCATTGAGCCACAAATGTCTATGCATGGATGACCTTGTGATATCATTGATGAGAGCTTTTTTTGTACAAAGGGCATTTCGATCTTTTAAAAAGATTCTGATCCTCTCTGGATTCCAAAATGGTGCCACATCGCACGAAATTCGCATACCATCAAAAAAACCGATGGATGGTAACATGGGTGCTCCACATCCCAATAGGAATGTATTTTTCCCAACAATTTTACGAATGAGTTCTAATGCATTTTGGTAACGTGCTTGAGGAGAAAGTGTTTTGTTGTACACATCACCTGGAAGAAGTCCCGCATACAAAAAATCAAGTTTCAAATAAGGGTAACCCCATTCTTTCACAATTGTAGTGAATACTTTTTCTATGTAGGCAAGGGCAGTCGGATGAGTGATGTCGAGTGCGTATGTGTAACCACGTCCCCAAAGTGGATTGTATAAGGCTGGGACAGGTTTTCCATTTTGGTCTTTGAGAATGGCCTCAGGGTACTTACGAAAAAATTCTGATTTTTTTCTGACAAGGAAAGGAGCAAGCCAGATTCCGGGTTTGAGACCAACTCGTTTGATTTCGTCAGCAAGGATTCTCATCCCACCTGGAAATTTTTCATTGGGAACAAGCCAATCTCCAATTTCTTTTTGGTAACCATCATCGATTTGGAAAAACTCAAATGGTAAATTGAGCTCCCTAACTTTTGTTAAGTTGTCCAAAATGGTTTTTTGGTCAATATTCGTATAATAATAATACCAAGAACACCATCCAGTAGGTACTTTTTTGGGTAAATTGGTCGGACCTTCTTTTTTACCAAGTTCCTCAAAGTATTTTAATAACTTAGTTTCAGGTGATCCTTTAAAAAACAAAATTTTGATTTTTGAGATATTCAGTTTTGCATTTGGACGTAAATCAGGGAGGCAATGGATATCATAAATTACTCTAACGGAAGTTACATTCCCCTCGTTACCAAAGACGACTTCGAATTTGGTTCCAAATTCGCCTGCCTCTAATGGAGCATACAAAACACCGTTTTGGTTCTCTTGGTTATAAAGAAGAGTGAGGTATTCTGATATAAACTTTCCTACTTTGGATTCATTTTTGGAATAAACGTTTTCTTGGGAATAATGTAGGAATGATAATAATGGTGGTCGGTCTGTTTCTGAACTTTCCACTTTTCTGGAAATGGACCAGGACTGGTAACCATGTTGGAACATTTTGAATCCATTCCCTTCTGGTAGGTCTGTGAGTTCTAACTCGAGATGGTCGACTGAAAATCCAACCTCAGGCCTTGTACTTTCCCGCCATATCAATTTGGGACTTAGGACAGTTCCCAGCTTTGAGTCTTTTGTCGTAGCGAGTAAAAGTTCGAATTTTTTACATTCGGATTGGAAAACACCTGCTTTCACAGGGAGGAAATTGGATATGGTGACGGAATTATGAACTCTATATTGAATTTTCATCTTGGAAAAATCTATTTGATGATTTTGTTAGGGTGGTTTCCATAGTAAGCCATTATGACCCAAAAACGTTCAACTATAAAACCAGTCGTTTTACAAGGAGATCTGAACGAAGATTTTTTTGAAGCCTTTAAAAAGGATGACCGGTTAGCAGTCGATTGTGAGATGATGGGGCTCAATCCCAGAAGGGACAGGCTTTGTGTTGTTCAAATTTCCGATTCTAAAAATAAAGTCGCTTTAGTTCAAATCCTCCCTGGCCAAAAAGAAGCCCCTCATATCCAAAAATTATTCGAATCAAAAGAAATTACCAAAATTTTCCATTTTGCTCGTATGGACATGACGTTCCTTCGCGCAAGACTTGGTATCAAAGTGCAAAATGTATTTTGTACCAAAATCGCAAGTAAATTGGCACGAACATATACCGATAAACACGGGTTAAAGGAATTGATACGAGAGTTTTTTGAGGAAAACATCGACAAAAAAAACCAAAGTTCCGATTGGGGGAAAAAAATTCTCACCAAAGACCAAGTTGACTATGCTTCCACTGATGTACGGTTTTTGATTTCGTTAGAATCCATTTTGACTGAGATGATGATCCGTGAAAACCGGTTTGCCATTGCTGAAAAATGTTTTGGTTTTTTAGAAACACAAGTGGAACTTGATTTACTCGAAGTGTACAATCTCTTCGAACACTGATGGCAAAAAAACAACTCCCACAATACCAATGTAAAGCTTGCGGAGATACATTTAGCAGGTGGGCAGGCAAATGTCCATCTTGTGGTGAATGGAACCAAATTGAAGAAATGACGAACACTTCCCAAGGAAGGTTTGATTCTCCCAATATCTCAAAACCAAGGGACAGAAAGTACACAGAACCAAAGTCTATTGGTTCGATTGTAAGTGATGCCCACACAAGGACTCTCACTGGATTTAGCGAACTTGATTTGGTACTGGGTGGTGGGATTGTTCCAGGAAGTTTGGTGTTAGTTGGAGGTGAGCCGGGTGTGGGTAAGTCTACTTTGGTATTGGAAACTGCAAAAAACATCGCAAACCAAGGTACTGTTTTGTATATCTCGGGAGAAGAATCAGCATCTCAAATTGGTCTTCGTGCCAAACGGATGGGAGTGAACTCTAAAAATATCCTTTTGTCATCCGAAGTGTATGCAGAAAACATCTCGCAGATGATAACGGATTTACAACCCAAAGTTGTTTTTATTGATTCTATCCAAACGATATTAAAAGAAAGTCTTGTGAACCAAGCAGGAACCATCACCCAACTCCGTGAGTCTTCCCAAGTTTTTTTAGAAACCGCCAAACGTACGTCAGTTCCCATTTTCCTCATTGGTCATATCACAAAAGAAGGACAAATTGCAGGCCCAAAAGTGTTAGAACATTTGGTGGATACAGTATTGTACTTTGAAGGGGATCGTTTTAATTATTACCGCATTTTACGAGCAGTCAAAAATCGATTTGGAGCCGTAGGGGACACTGCGATATTTGAAATGGTGCTTGGTGGACTCAAACAAGTCCTCGACCGCCACCGTTTATTCATATCACCTGAAACAGAAGAAAGGTCTGGGAGTGTTTTATCTTCTGTGATGGAAGGATCTCGCGCCATTAGTGTCGAAGTACAAGCCCTTGTCACCAAATCAGCGTTTGGCCAAGCTCGGCGTATGGCAGAAGGACTTGATAACCGCCGGGTGATTTTACTTTCTGCAGTCATTGAAAAGTATTTGGGTCTTCCTTTGTCAGAGTCAGATATCTTTAGTAATTTGGCAGGTGGACTGAGTGTCGACGAACCAAGTTTAGACCTTGCCATCACGGCTTCGATTGTTTCTTCGTTTCGAGACAAACCCATCTCACGTGAAACAGGTTACTTGGGCGAAGTTGGTCTTTCTGGTGAAGTGAGAAGTGTTGGCCAAATCAGTTTGCGTATCAAAGAACTAGCAGGCATCGGAATTAGTCATATTTATATCCCACATGGCAATTGGAAAGAGGTAGAAGGTATGTTCCCCTCCCTTCAACTTTCTCCCATCAAACACTTACAAGAATTAGGTTTATAAACCAAAACCATCTTAAAAAAAATCCAATGGCTAATTAGCCTACAGAAACTTTTTTTTAAGGGCAGACACTCACTTCTTGGATCCGCAAATCATCATTATAAATAGAGCCAGAACTGAGTGTAGGTGAGGCATACAAACCAAAATGTGCTTGTTCCAATACTCCACATCCACCTGCAACATTTGCTGTCGAAACTAAAGTTGAATCCACCCATAGCTTTGCCATCCCACCTTGCGGAGAAAAATCCAAACATGTTGTTAGTTTTTTCCATTGCCTTCTCGGAAAACTTAAGTTTGTGACTTGGTATGTATGGACATTTTGGTTATGGACTGGGACATGCATGAGGTATACATAATCACTCGCATCAATATTGACAAGAACCACCCTCCGCCATAAATCTGTGGGATCTGCTGAATACGTGGCAAAACTAAACCAATCTTGGTTACTCGTTAAATCCATATCTAAATACACATACAATTCAATTAAAACTGGTGTTTTAAATCCACCTGACGCCAGTTTGTTTAGCTGAATCGTGGGGTACCCTCTATGGTTACAATTTTGTGGATAAAAACAAGTGGGACCAAGCCCTGAAATGTTTGCTTTGTGTGAATAGGTTCCAGTTCGTTTTTGTTCCGTACTTTGTCCATGTGTATCCACTGATTGGTAAGGGGAAGGAACACTATAAAAGTTTGAGAACTCACTCGTGGATTCAAAACTGGTCTGGAAAATCCTTGCATTTTGCGTTTTGTTCAATTGTTCGCTTGTACAGATGATTGATGTGGAAGCTTGGTAGGCAAGAGCTGTCCCAGCTAACAGATTTAAGGTCTCATTATCCTTTTCTTTTTGGCATTGGAAAAAACTGAGACTAAAAATGATGGTGAGTCCCAGACATTGTTGGAAACGATCAGCGTTCCGTAAAGTTTTCACATTTGCTCCCTTTGGTCTTTGACGATCCATATACATCCTTCCTAACAAACTTGGGGATTCCCTTCAGGCATTTCCCGTGAATGTGTCTCAAATCTGTCAAAAATGATAGTTTAAGTACTAAGTATGTCATGAAATAACAAAATGACCCAAATTTAACACAATTAACTTGACTTTTTTCCTACAACTGGAATACATCTGTAGATTGTTCAGAGGTGATTTATGAACTCTAAAAAGAAAAATCTTGTTTGCCTCCTCGCCCTCTTGTTGTTCACAACAGGGGTACATGCAGGCGCAAGAAAAACGGTATATCCAGTTGTGTTCGCACATGGACTATCTGGATTCGACAACTTACTCGGATACTACTACTTTGGTAACGACTATGGTACCTTCGTAGGTGATCCATGTGACGAGTTTTTGGAAACAGCGTGTAACGGTAGCATAAGCTCCAGTCAAAAAGCGTTAGCAGCAAGTGTAACTCCCTTCCAATCTTCGGAAGTCAGAGGAACACAACTAGCAGATCGCATACAAAACTATATGACCTCCACGGGAGCAACCAAAGTGAATATCATTGGTCACTCACAAGGTGGAATTGATGCAAGAAAAGCAGCTGCTGTATTAAGAGCACGTTATGGTAGACAAGTTGTCCATGCTCTTATCTCCGTTTCAAGTCCACATAGAGGATCTCCTACTGCGAAGTACATCCTTGATTTAGGTCCAGGTGTGACATCAGTTGTCAACGCACTAGCAAAACTTTTCGGAAACGCAATCTATGGATCTGGAAATGATGGGATTGCTGCAGCAAAACAATTGGTTTATAATGACTATTCGTCTACAGATGGAATCACCACTGGAATGAAAGCATTTAACACGAATTACAACGTAAACTCAAGTAATGCAGCTTATTGGGGATCTATCATCACTGCACAAGATAGTCTCAACACAAACCCAGCATTGTACCTTCTGAAAGAAGGATTTTACAACATTGATGGTGATGGATATTGTGTAGATGATTGTGATAATGATGGTGCTGCTGGAAAAGGTGATGGCACTCGTGGTAACAATGATGATGATGGACTTGTTGGGATCAACTCACAACAAATGGGTGATCGTTTGCAATACAACGAATGTGCACTTTGTTTCGACTCGATCACAGTGAATACAAGCCTTGGTTATGTAAGTAACTTAAATGCTCCAACTTCTGCTCAAATGACATCTAAGTCTTCTGTGGTAAGCCAAGACCATTTAGATGTGGTTGGTGTTCCACCAGATACATTTGATGAAGAAGAATTTTATGCTTCTATTTTAGAATTCATCGTCTCTAAAGGCGGTTAACAACCTCTTTGGCAGTAAGAACAAACTTACTGCCAATTTCCTTTTTGTCCCAACAAATCAAATTTCAAATTCCATTCATTCATTTAGAGTATGTTCCAAAATAAAAAAATTTTATACACAATCCTCATTTCTCTTATCGTTCTTTTCGTTGGAATTTTAGTTTTACGTCCAGGAAAAGATAAAAACCAAAAGGACTTTGAAAAAATCCTGAGTGAAGGAAAAGTCGCCGAATCCATCGAACTTCCCAATTTACCAGAAGACTATGCGGATCATAAACTCATGGAGTATTCGATTGAAGAAATCGCAAGGATCCTCCAAGAGAAGTATGGCAAAAATATAGATAACCCTGCCGCCCAAATTGCCATGATAGAAGAGTTGATGAAAGACCTTCCGAAATTGTATCCAAATGATTGGGTGAAAGTTCTGAATCAAATTTTGGGTTACGCTTTCCCTAACAAAGCATTGGAACTACTACGTATGTCGGAGAGTCTTTATAATTACAATCGATTCAGGGAATCAAACATGAGTAAGGTGGGGCTCATGTCCGATGACGCACGCCGGGCTATGATGTGGAAGGAAAGGTATCGTCTCTTTGGAGACAAAGCCGATCAGATCTGGGCGATGGAAAAAAAGATGACGGTGATAGGAGACACACTCAAACGCATCAAAGAAAGCCCAGCAGGGAATTTGGATGCGAAACTCAGTAATTATGCACAGACTCTCAAGGAACAGTTTGGTAAAGAATACCCACGTCTGATGGAAAACAAACGCCAACAACTCACAGAAGGGTTTATGGTTTCTGTCCAAAAAGACTTGAAGGTGATGTCCTATGGGGAAAGGAAATCGGCCCTCCGAGAAATCCGCCAAACGATGGGAATGGACCAAGCTGCCCTCAACCGATGGGATGCCCTCGAAGAAGAAAGGGAAAAAAACTGGCAAAACCAACAGAAATATGCTGAGAAACGAAGCCAACTTTCGACCAAAAAGGGAGGAATGACGGCAGAAGATGAAAAACAATTGGATGCACTCAGGAAACAACTCTTTGGGGAAGAGGCCGATATCATCAAAAATGAGGAAGCAAGTGGGTATTACCGGGCCTCGGACGAACGCACTTACGGTGTGAATTAGGACCTTCTAGGAACACCGTTCCGAAACATTTGCCATATTTGTGCCATAAAGCGTTGACTTATGGCATTGGTATGGGTTAATTTAGCCAAAAACATAGAAAGTTCAGGTGAAATATGAAAAAGAAAATCGTAATCGGGTTTTTAGCGACCCTTCTCTCCTTCCCCACATCAGGTCTGTTTGCTGGTCCATTGGATGGCCAATGCATCGCTCTTGTTCACGGGATTCTCGGATTTGACGACACACAAGGACTCGCTGGTGGTCTCGTTAAGTATTGGGGAGGCCTAGATGGTTACCTCCGTAGCCAAGGCGCGAAAGTCACAACACCTGGAAGTTCTGCGACAAATTCCATTCCTGTTCGTGCAAGCCAAATCCAATCTGCTGTTTCAACTTGGATGACAGCAAACGGTTGTTCTAAGGTTCATTTGATGGGACACAGCCAAGGTGGACTTGTGATCCGTTATATGGTTTCCAATCTTGGATTTGCTGGAAAAACACAAACTGTTACGACAATTAACTCCCTTCACCAAGGGGCACCGATGGCTGACATCGTTCTTGCAGCGATCCCTAGTTGGTTACAACCTTTTGCAAATTCTGCACTTGGTTTACTTGCAAAACTAGTGTACCGTGACGGTCGTCCTCAAGATGCGATCGCAATGGGAAAATCTCTGACTGTGAGTTATGTAAAAACGTTCAACGCAAATTCACCTAACAAATCTGGTATCAAATACTACTCTTACGGAAGCCAAATGGCATGGGCAGACCTCATCCAACACCCAATCATGGCACTCACTCACCCAATCACTTGGGCAGGTGGATTGTTTTACGGATTGGGTGGAGCAAATGATGGAGTGGTTCCATTGAATTCTCAAAAATGGGGAACTTGGAAAGGAACTCCTTCTTCGTATTGGTTTGCAACTGGGATTGACCACCTCCAAGCAACGAACTTGGCATGGAGTGGACAAAACTATTATGATGTGCAAGGACATTACTTAAACATCGCGAAAAACGCAAAAGCTGGATTATAATTTTCCACAAAGTGAAAAGCCGATGGTACTACCGTCGGCTTTTTATTGTACACAAATCCCCATCTTCTACTCTGCTTAAATTTTGAAATGTTCCCCAAAGGTTTTTTCGATACTACAAATGGATTTTAAAAAAATATTACTCGTTGTTATCCTCTTTCTCATTCTTTTTGCCGGTTTACTTTTTTATCTGAAACAATCAGACAGTGACAGTGTTTCCAAAAATTCTTTATCACCTGAGGAACAAATGGTTTCTGACCGAATCTCTCCCTTAGGAAATGGGGAAGGGTTTTGGGATGAGGCGATCTCTCCCTTTCGAGAAGATAGAGCCAAACCTTATTTAGAGTTACTGGATGATCTTAAATCGGGTAAGATCAATTTTGTTTGGGAAGTGTGGGCATTACGACGGAAATGCAAACCTGATTTTACACCTGACCAATGTAATGCGACAATTCTTGCGTATATCGATGCTGAATATGATTCCCCTGACAAAGAAAAGGTAAGGGACCTATTTGTTTCCTATTTCCGATATGAGGAAGAATACCGAAAATGGGAACAACCAACGGACCTTCCATTTTTGGAGTTGTATGAAAAAATTAAATCCAAACGCAGAGAAGTGCTTTCTGATAAAGCTGAATTAATTTTTGGAATGGAAGAATCACAAGTTAGTTTTTTGGAAGGTAGCAATCATTTTATCAAACAATCGGCAAACCTACCCGCTGATCTTCGTGTAAAACAGTACGAAGAGTTTAAGAAAAAAACTTATGGAAACTATTATGATTCTTTGGTTTCCAGGGAAGATAAGTTTGATCATTACCAAATGGAAATGTCTCTTCGTGATAAAGAGTTTTCTTCCATTTCGGATCCAAAAGAGAAAGAAAAATACCTATTTAAAATTGAATCCAAATACTTTGGAAAAGAAAAGGCCGAAAATTTAGCAAATGAACGTAAAAAAGAGGCAAAATTTTCTGAATCAATTTCATCCTACGAATCCAAAGAGAGAGAATTTTTAAAAGAAAATGCCAATCTTTCACAAGCTGAGAAAGATAAAAAATTGAAAGAACTTCGAATCCAAATGTTAGGTTCAGAAGAAGAAGCAGATGCTTATTTAAGGAGAAAGAATATAGAGGAAGCAGGGAAATAACCCCGCTTCCTTTTTTTGATATTTTGTGAGTTAGCTTCTGAAAACCAAAAGAAATCAGTTTCCAAATACGAAGTTATTCTTCGTTTTTGGAAACCTTTGTGTTATTAGGTGTTGGTTCCTTTTTGTATTTTTCATAAGCATTCATAGTTTCTAGATATTCATTCCCTGCATTCCAAACGATAAAACCATGGCCTGCAGAATCTCTTGCCCCTTGCATCTGCACCTTGATGTAGTCAATGTAACTCAATTTACTTGGACCTACCATCATTTTGAATCCTTGGACCCAAGCAATG
Source organism: Leptospira levettii (assembly GCF_002812085.1). Classification (NCBI taxonomy): domain Bacteria; kingdom Pseudomonadati; phylum Spirochaetota; class Leptospiria; order Leptospirales; family Leptospiraceae; genus Leptospira; species Leptospira levettii. The sequence continues at coordinate 319,936 of NZ_NPDM01000001.1, read as the reverse complement.
GCTTTGGTTCCTTGTTTGGCTCTTTTGACTGTTAGGTCAAGACCATCTTTGATGGTTCCATAAGGATCTGAAACACGTTTGGTCAAACCATAAAAATGGGATGGGTACAACATTGGATAAAGACCATTCAATTCCTCACTAAATGGTTCTACTTTTTGACCAATGATATCATTTTCTATAAAAGGAACCCTTCCAAAAATATCAGCTGACCACTTTGTATCACTTGGGCAACTGTCTTTCGTTTTTTCTTTATGGTCTTTGATGATTCCTAAAATCGATTCATATCGTTTTTCATAACTCATACTAAAGTTAGTGCCACCATCAGCATATCGAATGTAGTCCAATTGAATTTCAGGGAATCCTAATTCACAAGCTTTACGAATCGATTTTTGGATGGAAGAAACAAGGTTTGCGTTAGGTGTTTTTTCGAGTAATCCACCTTCGAAGTTGACAACTCTTGCCACCATATAAATTCCAAGTGCTTTTGCTTCCGCAACTTGTTCTGGAGTCGGTGGATAAGGTTGCATATCAACAACAGCAGTATTCATTCCTGCATCTTTCATCACTTGGAAAAGTAAACTCCATCGTTTTTTATCGCGTATGGTTTTGGTATTGATATAGAGCCCTTCTATAAATTCAGGTGATTCCTGGATAGAACCCGATTTTTGTTGGCTTTTGGTGGAGGAGACCGACTGGCAGGAGACAAAAACAAATAAGAGTAGGAATGTGAATAAAGGTTTCATAGTCGTTATGACAAGTTTTTCCCACATGAAAGAAAATTCAAATCGAATCGATTGACGAAATTCCCTGACTCTCCCAAAATTTGGGCATGATTGAAATCACAAATGACTTCCAGATCAAATCCTATGGTCGGTTCCCAGAAGTTTTATCCGAACAAGTCCAATTTAAAGACAGAATGGTGGAAGTCTCAAAACTGTATAAATCGATGGGTGAGTCCTATCTCCAACATTTGGGTGATGATGCAAAAATCAGCGGTACTGAAAAAAAAGATTTAATCGAATATTTAGAAAACATTCTGATCGTACTTGTGATGTTACGGAAACTTGATTTTGCACAAACTGATGAGGAAGTGTACATCCGAAAGGATAGAAGTTTGTTTGAATTACGATTACGTTTTGGTGAAGGTGGGATTTGGGAAATCACTGGAAACATCCGGCCTGAATACAAGATGAAACAACGAGTGTTTAAAGATTGGTTTAACACAGACTTCTCAAATGATATTAAAACATTTTATGCTGTATATGGAAATGCAGGTATGGACAAAACCATTTCACCTGACGAAAAAATTCAAATCACTAAACAAATTGATCGGATTATCGCTGAAATCATTGAAATGATTGTTTATATCGAAAGGTTTATGTTATTCCAATGAAAACTGGTATCTCATTCCATTCCTCTTTTTTGGACCACAAAACTGGAACTGGTCATCCAGAAACCCATGTACGTTTAGAATCTATTTTAGATAAAATTTCTGATTTACCTTCTCAATCCTTTGAATGGAAAAAAACGTTTAAGGAAGCTCCTTTGTCATTCATTTCTATGATTCACGATCCAAATTACGTTCGTTTAGTGGGACAAGTTTGTGAAGAAAAAGGATCTGGTTATTTGGATGGAGATACTGTTTTTTCACCAAATTCGTTTCAGGCAGCAAGTTTTGCGGTTGGGGCAGGTATCACACTTGCACAAGACATATTGGATGGTAAATTGAAAAATGGTATGGCTCTTGTCAGGCCACCAGGACATCATGCGGAAGCAGATCATGCAATGGGATTTTGTTTATTCAATAATATTGCAATCACGGCAAAATACCTTCAGACACAAGGAATCAAACGGATTTTGATTTTGGATTGGGATGTCCACCATGGAAATGGCACCGAACACCAGTTTTATGAAGATGATTCTGTTTATTTTGTATCACTCCACCAATACCCTTTTTACCCAGGGACTGGTTCCTCACAAGACCGAGGGAAAGGGATAGGCAAAGGTTTCACACTCAATTTGCCCATGGCACGAGGTGCGGGAGAAAAAGAATATTTAGACCAATTCCAAATGGTACATAGAGAGATGGAAACATTCCAACCTGAGTTTGTACTCGTATCAGCTGGGTTTGATGCTCACGAAAGGGACCCGTTAGCTGGTATGAATTTACATACATCATCTTATGAAAAACTGACTGAAGAAGTGAAAAAAATTGCAAACACCTACTCTGCAGGCAAACTTTTATCGTTTTTGGAAGGTGGGTATGATTTCCATGCACTTTCGGAATCGGTGAAAGTGCATTTGGAGGCATTGGCAATTTAAACTTTTGGTGCCACACCAAATACTTCTTTTACCCAATGGATGAGGGGCCGTGAGCTAATGATGGAAAAATGGTTTTGTTTTTTTAATTCTAATGTACGAAGGGCAGGGTTTGGTTTTTTATCGAACACTTTGTCCGTTAAGTAGGTTAAGCTTTTTTTCTCAACAATACCATCGCCCAAAAAATTCTGTAAGGGATTTTCAGGTCCTTCCATCAATGCATATGCTTGGTACACATCCAAATCATCAAGTTCACCAAAATAAGTTTCTGCAAAGTATCCCGAGATTGTTTCCTTCCAACCTTTTTCTTCTTTTCGGATGAGACCAAACGATAAATCTTTGATGGCATCACTTCGTAAATTACCGATCATTCCAATGATCTTTAAGGCAACGTTTGGACTTTTTTCGAATAAAAAACCTAACCAAAAGCCAATTTTCTCCAAATACGAACCTTTATTAGGTGATGCAACGAGTGTGATTTTTCCAAGTCTTGTAATCCAAGGTTTATTTTCTAATTTTGCATAATACATACAAGATCGAAAAATCAAACAACCCAAACTATAACAGATGATATCTGGATGGATCTCTTTGTTTTCTTCAAAAAATACATCTAGTAAGTGCATGAGTTTTTTTCCATTTTCATGGATGGGTAGACCATGGTTGTATCTGAGATAAAAAGAGAAGTATCCACATTCCGCAAGTTCCGTAGCAAGGCCTGGAGATGTAATTTTCCTGTCCTTGTATTCGACAGTTTGTTCTTGCCAAACCGTTTCGTCCGTAAAAAGTCCCGGTAAAAATAAGACAGATTTTGTTTTACCAGAGTTTTTATATTCTGTGATGGTTTCTTTTGCCGTGATGTCTTTTCCAAAAGTTCGAAAACTCATATCAATTTTTGTGAGTTTGAATTTTTGATTATGAGAACTTCCCAATATACTTGAAACCATACGGTTATCAAACACCATATCATCACTTTTTTTGGCTGTGAGTTCTACTTTGAAGAGTGCTTTGTCAAAGGCTTGGTTTGTGAGTTCGATCGTTTTTTGGAATTCTTCGTTGGATCGGATACCTTTGTCCTTCACTTGTACACCGAGTTTTTGGAGTGCATCTCTCCATTCAGGTTTATAAAAAAAAGCATTGGAAAGTAAATCCAATCCATCGCCCGTGGAAGAGAGGCTTCCTTTGACAAGGAATTGAACCCCTTTTAACAGGGAATCTGTTGTTTTTTGGGTGAGGGATACGGTTTTGCCAGCAAGTGAATTGATAAGGATTTGGATCACGGTGGGAAAGTGTAATGGAAATTTTTAAGAAAGCGAGAAGAAAATACCGAAAGGACTTTGTTTTTAAAACTTGTTTTCGAATTGTTTTAAGTGGATCCAAAGACTCATGTAGAGGATTTGGATGAAACTCTGGTGATTATTGTTCGACACAGACTAGGTAAAATGAAGATGCACAACTCCTTCCGCTTCCATTTCGGAACGCTGAATAATTTGTACTATTGGATGTTCCGACTCGCCCTCCAAAACTTGTTGTTGCAGGACCAACATTCAATGTCCAATCATTGCAACTATTCTCAGTTTGTGCTGTAGCTTCTTGCCAATAGTTGGATTGCGCAAATCCTGTCCAATATTCCTTTGCCGTGGTACTTGAATCAAAGGAATGATTTAAGTTGTAAGGGTTGGTTGTGAAATTTCCTGAACCATCTGCTGGTAGAATTCCTGCAGCATTAGGACTTAGTAAACTAGCTGAATCATTTGCACGTATGTATATCCGCCCAGATTGGAAAACCCAGTCTATATTTTCGCCAATTCCACCACCGCAGTTATCGGAAGAACAAGCTCTCCTGTTTGTTCCATCAGTCAACATTGCCTTATATGTTCCTGTTGAAGGTTTGTTTGTATCAGCATTACATTTGAGATCGGCACCTGCTGGTCCGTTTGCTGCCGCTCCACGAAGGTCTCCATCAAAAGGTACAGCTGTAATAAAAACTTTATAAACGGTTGGTGTGATGCGAATGGTTATATTTTCTGTATCCGTATTGGTTCCATCGGTGGCGGTGACTGTGTATGTTGTTCCAGCTTGGGAGTCCGTGGGAGTTCCTGAAATTACACATGTACTTGTGTTCAATGTTAGTCCATTGGGAAGGGAAGGGACAACAGAACAATTTGTGATGGGGAATCCAAGGACTGGATTCAGTGTAGGTGCAGAATCATCTTCCTTAAAAATAAAAGAACTACCAGTATACACAATATTTACATTTCTATGATTGATGGTAATGGACCCAGAGACACCTGAATAATTTGGGTCTGCACTTGTTGCCGATACACTCAGCGAAGATGACTCCATGAGTTGTGTGTTAGACGTAAGTGTGATGGTTTGAATTGTGCTGTAATTGGCTGGAGTAAAGGTTAAGTTCCCAATTGCATTGAGTTTAGAATTTGTGAAAGCTAGAGTTACATTTGCAGTTGGTGGTGATACTAGTGAAAAACCAAATAATTGAGGAGTTCCATAATAGAGAATCACACTCGCACTTGTGACATTGATTTTGGAAGAAGTTCCAATGGTGAACGAAGTGGTTACGGCTGTCGTAGGATTCAATCCATTGACAAGAGATAACAGATACTCATCCCTCCCTTTGACCGGATTGCAGGAAAGGAAACCCAGGACCAAAAGGAAGGAAAGCAATCGAACGATCTGTTTGTACATTTTCCTCCCTCTTTCCCTATTAAAACAAATTAGGGATTCCCCTTTCTCAATGATCGGAGAAAACTGAAGGACTTACAAGTGAAATTCTTCTGAGAGGTACCGGGAACTTTTTGTCCTCAGTACATCTCCTAGAAGATTACGTCCCCTTTCCGTGTCCTTTAAGCTCACCACTGTGCGTAAGGAAAAAACACGTAGGGCATCGGAAACAGAAAGGGTTCCGTCTGCTGAATCCTTCCTTCCTGAAAATGGAAACACATCAGGTCCACGTTGGCATTGTGCATTCCAATTCACACGAGCCACTTGGTTGACCAAGGTATCGATGAGTTTTCCAATCGTTTTTGGGTCTTCCCCAAACACACTGGCTTGTTGGCCCATATTCGAATTGATGATGTATTCCATTGGTTCTTCAATGTGTGTAAATGGGACAATCGGAACAAGTGGTCCAAATTGTTCTTCGTGATACAGGCGAGCGTTAGGTGAGACGGGTGAAAGGATGGCAGGTGTCATAAAGGATTCTATAATTCCCCCACCACCTTGGTTTAAGATCTTTGCCCCATGTTGTATTGCATCATCCAAAAGTTCTTTTAGCCATTTGGTTTTTCCTTCTTCAGGGAGTGGAGTGAAGTTAACATCTTTTTCCCAAGGCATTCCTGCTTTCCATTTGGAAAATTCTTCCAAATACAATTTGGTAAACTCATCTAAGATATCTTTGTGGACAAAAAGGATTTTGAGTGCGGTACACCGTTGTCCATTGTATGACAAGGATCCCGAAATAATTTCAGGAACCATTGTTTTTAAATCGGTATCGGGAAGGATAATGGCAGGATTTTTTGCATTGAGTCCGAGAACAGACCTTAGGCGGTTGAGTTTGGGATGTTTTTTTGTGATGAGATTTGCAGTTTGGCTCGAACCAATAAAAGCAAACACATCAATTTTACCTGATTCCATAATGGGTGAAATGACTTTGGCCCCATCACCATAGACAGTGTTGATCACACCAGGGGGAAAGGCTTTTTGGAAACATTCGAGGAGTGGTTCTAAAAGCAATACACCATACTTTGCGGGTTTGAAAACAACTGTATTTCCCATAAGGATTGCAGGGATTAAGGTACAAAAAGTTTCGTTTAACGGGTAGTTAAATGGCCCCATGCACAAAACCACTCCATAAGGGGAACGTTTGATTTGGGCAATGAGTCCACTTTCTTGTATGTATTTAGAAGAATTGGATTCCAGCTCTCGGAGTGCATCGACTGTGTCTTCTAAGTATTCGATGGTGCGATCAAATTCTTTTGTGGCATCTTTTTCCGTTTTTCCAATTTCCCACATCAGAAGTAAAATGATTTGGTTTCGTTTTTCTTTCATGAGGGAAACAAAATGGTTCACTGCCAAAATCCTTTCCTCTGGTGTGGAAGTGGGCCAAACACCTGTTCCGTGGTTGTAAGCTTTCACTGCGGCATCGAGTGCTTTTAGACTTTGTGTTTCATCGAAACTTGGGTAAGAACCGAGAACCACTTGTTCCAATTTGCCATTCCGTTCGAGAAAAATCGGAGACTTGACGATTTGTGTTTCTCCCTTCCACTCCAGAATTTCGCCACCGAGAAGGTATTTGGTTTGGTGGATGGGTGAGATGCGGTAAGCAGCGGGAATGGAATCTTCTGTCGGGAAAACAAAGCTCATGATCCATGAATCGAATGCGCATAGGACTAAAAAAGCAACATTTTACGGAAAAGATCCGCCGATAGATAAATTATGGAACCATGGATGGCAGAGAACCAGGAAGAGTGGGAGGCTTTGACCTTACGACTTTTTCGCCGAGTGGAAGAATTGGAATTACTGATGCAAGAAGTGCGCAGTGATTTGACAAGGTACCGTGCGGTTCGGGAAGAATGGTACCTTTGGCACAGCGCTTGGAAGGAGGAATACGCCAAACGAGCGACCGGATGAGCTGGAAAAATCGTTTTCTGTAGGACCTCTCTTGGAAAATTAGTCCTATCCCATTCGAAAAAGGAATTCCCATGGTCGAAAAATCAGTGTCCCCCTTTGGTGAGTTAGCTCCCAAAACCCCTGCCTCTCTCTCTGACATCAAGAAGAACATCTACGGACGATACCTCGAAGAATTCAATGTCGGTGATATTTACGTTCACCCTCGCCAATTCACAGTCGACAGAAGTTTTGCCCAAGAATTTGCCACTGTGTTTATGGATGCCAATCCACTTTACTTATCCAGTGAATATGCAAAGGCACATGGGTTCCAAGACCTACTTGTCCACCCACTCATGGTGTTTAACTTAGCACTTTCTATTGGTGTTCAGAATAACAGTGAAAAGGCGCTTGCAAACCTTGGTTATTACAACGCACAATTTTTAATGCCAGTGTATCCTGGTGATACCTTGTCTTCTCGCACAAAAATTTTGGCAGTCGATGACAAAGGGCCTGATAAACCAGGAATCGTAAGTGTGAGAACTCTTTGCCTCAACCAAAAAAACGAAGTGGTGTTACAGTACGAACGTAAGATCATGATTTACCAGTCCAATGGAAAACCGAAAGGAAATCCAAAACCTGGTGATGCTTCTGCTTTTTTTCCTGAGTCCAAAACTCCTGCACTCAAACTTCCAAATCTCAAATTCCCAACAGAAATGAAAGATGTCACTTGGGGGCATACTTACTTTGAAAACTTCAAACCAGGTCAAATTTACGTGCACCAAAACGGTAGAACGATCACAGACGAACACTACCAATGGACCTACCGAGTAGGAAACACACACCCACTTCATTATGATAAATTGTATTCTGCAGGAATCTCAGGCCCAATGGGTGGAGAACCAGTGGTGTATGGTGGACTCGTATTTGGTTGGTTAGCTGGTATGGCATCTCGTGATATTTCCGAAAACGCAATTTGGGAACTTGGTTTCACAGAAGGATACCATACACAACCTGCTTTCTCTGGTGATACGGTAACTTGTATTTCTCGTATCCTCACAACAGAAGACAAAGGAACAGAATACGGAATCCCAGCGGGAGAAGTTCAAATCCAATTTATCGGTCTGAAAAACATCAAAGCAAATGATGCATTGGATAAATTTGGTGCGGATCTTTTCCTCAAAGAGAACGACAAAAAGAAATTGGGAAAAGAAAAAATCCCAGAAAAAATCTTCGAAATTGAAAGAAGATTGATCATCAAAAAACAACCATAAGGTGAAACTTTGAAAGTAACCATCCCTAAACGAATTCCTGAAATGGAGGACATTGGGGATGGTATCTTCAAAATTGTTCTGCCCCAACCCTTTTACGCACCAAATAATATCTATTTGTATGAAGGAAATGATGGCCTAACCCTAATTGATTCGGGTTACATTGAGTCCATACCCATGTTACAAGCATCCCTAAAAACCAAGGGATTTTCATTCAAAGATATCCGTCACATTATCTACACACACAACCATCTCGATCATATATCATCAGCTTTAGTACTCAAATCCTATGCCAAAAATGTAACTTATTATGGTTACCGAGCTATGGCAGATGGAGTGGGAAATTACCTTGAGTCGATGTTACTCTTTGAAGAAGCCACTGAAGATTTATTCCACAAAGCTTTTGGTGATAAAGAAGAATTGGATCGAATCTTAGCTGAATCTAGAAAAGGTTGGCGCCAGTTTTTTAGTAAGTTTGGAGAAACCAAAAAAGGGGATCCAGTTTTACGCATTGATGTGGCGATTGATCATAATGACAGTTTGGAGTTAGGTGGAAGGCTCTTTCGATTTTTACATACACCAGGGCATAACTTATACCATATCACTCCAGTTGACCCATCTACAGGAGTATACTTTTCGGGAGACCTCATCATCGCCAATCTCACTGCGATTTATTCGGAGATGGATGGGAACTTGGGGGATTATTATTTTACTCTTTCTAAGTTATTAGAAGAACCCATCAAACGGATGTTACCTGCTCATGGAAGCGAAATTGAAGACCCCAAAAAAACGATCACTCTCGTGAAAAAAACACTTAGCATCTTAGAGAAAGGAGTGTTACGTAGATTACGGGAAGGGGAATCCGACTTAAAAGTCTTAATGGAAGCTGCCATTGGAAAAAAAGTGCATAATGGTGGACACTTGCCAACGGCTCTAGGTCTTGTGTATAGCATCATCCAAAAACTTGTGTTAGAAGGTCAAATCCGCATCGAAAAAAGAGAGAATGGATACGAAGTGTTTCATATTGTTCCGTGAACTAAGAGATCCCTATCTTTTGATTCTGAGCATTCGATATACAAATAAAGCGGGTTTCTCTGTCTACTGATCCATTTGATTTTCATATAGAGAGGATTTCCATTTTCCTTCACTTGATTCTTTTGATTCCAGAGAAAGTTTGTATCGCCTAATTCCAAAATCGGATCTAAGTTTGCCTTTGGATTCTACTCTGCCAGTGCCCAAACTTCAATTTGTTTCCCTTCCCAAATTTTCTGTAACTTGAATGGTTTTGACTCAGCAAAAGTATCGAGGATTCGTTCTTTGGGCCAAATTGTTGTGTTAGTCAAATCAGGTGCCAAAACCACATAACAACTCTTCGTTTTATCACAAATTTCTTTTGCATTGTGTAGTTGTTCGAGCGGATAGAGTGTCACTTTGTCTTGGATATAAAAGGAAAGATTGTATTGGGAAAATACAATTTGTTCTTTTGATTGATTACCTGTGTTCCTTGAAACTTTGGAAACCTCAGATTGTAAAATTCCATTGGCGAAAGGTAAGTCCTCGTTTACTTCTGATTGTACTTTAGGGTCATACCAATTTGTATTTGTTTTGGCTTCGAGTGGGAAATTTTGGTCCATCGAGTTTTTCCAAAACAAAAAAGCTAAGATAAGATACACAAAGGGAAGTGAAATTTGTTTTTTGGACTTAAGCCATAAAATCCCACTGTAGAGTAAAAAAGGAAGGAGTGAATAACTATAATAGGAATACACTTCATGGTGCCAAGGCCTTGTGGAGATAACATGGGTTAGGTAAATCAAGCTGATGCCAAGGAGTTCGGGAACTAGTTGTACGAAACCAAGTCCCATACTCAAAAGAAGTTCCCAATATATCTGGATGGATTTTGAAATACCAGTGACTTGTTTGAAGGCAGAGTGATACTCTTGTCTCAGAACTTGAGACCACCCTAATGTGGAATGGGAACCATCAAAAATTGGGAAAAGGAAAAAAACAAAACCTAGATACAATACGGTTACGAGTAAAACACTAAAGAGGCAAAACGCATACAGACGAGCCAAAGGTACCAAACTCCTATTGTCTCGCTTGGTCAAATAAACCTGATGAAGAGAAGTGAGAAACACTGGGAGGAAAAACAAACAAAGGTAAAAACCAATGTCTTCTTTTTGCAAGAGGAATAAGATAAGAAATAATCCAAGTAAGAACAAATGTTTGGTGAATTTGGTCCCACCTTCCAAAAGGAGGGTTTTGCATTTTTCCCACTGGTAAAAAAAGAAACAACCAAAGAGAACGACTAGGATTTCAAAATGATAACTGGAACCAATCCGATATAAATACAATTGATTCGTAAGAACCACCCAAATCACTAAAAACTTCAAATCGATAAATTGATTGTTTTTTTGGGAAACAACATAAGCCCAAGTTAACCAAAGAATCGTTGTGAGTTGGTAACATAAAAATACACCGACAGCAAGCCCATACCGATCGGGAATCCATTTCACAAAAGGAGAAAGGAAACCCATCCCTGGAGCAAAGTGATGGTTTAAGTAACTACCATTCACGTTTTCATTATAATAATGGCTTTGAAATCCGTTTCCTTTTACAAAAGAAAGTAATACATCGGAGATTCCAATATAGTCGGCATCATGGAATAAAAATGACTCCGCAAAAAATTGAGTAAGCTCATAGGCATGGAAGGAACTCGCAATGAGAAAAAAGAAAGTACTCAACCCAACGAGATAGGGAAGGACTTTCGTTTGATTCAACTTAGCCAATCCATTGTTACTAGAACGATCGAGTGAAAACACTTTCCTTTGTTTCCAATAATGGAATAAGAAAAGGATCATTAAAAAAAGAGATACCCCCTTTTGAAAGGGGGCATGTAAGTGTTTAGGAGAAACAAAAAGAAAGGAGGTAACTAAACTAAAAAGAAAGAATAAATAAACCACTTATCGAATGAAGTACAATACTTTTCTTTCACCGATTCGTTCTCTGTTGATCTCAACTCGGTTACGGTAATAGTATCCTTTTTCAGGGAATGTTTTAGAGAAAAATTCGAATAAGTCCATTTCAAATACTAACATACATTCTGCGATATCGGTTGCACCAATTTTCATCGCTTGTTTTGTATCGACCATGATATGTCTAGAATTGATGTAATCAGGTTGGATCTCATTTGCAATCAGTTCAAAATTGGTTTTGGTGATTGTCCCACCTACCGAAGTTTTTTTCCCACGGCTTTTAGCTTCAGAGATGATTTTTTTGGCAACACGTGTCACTTCTTTATCATCTGGTTTTTTGTCCATGGAGGCACTTAAGTCAGATCTAGCGGCTGTTACTTGCTCTAGCTCCTGAAAAGAAGGAGAATCAAAGATATCCATGAGATTGCGGTAACCTGTGATGGTTTCCATATTGATGGATTTGTTATAAGATTCAAATTCGGAGGGAGTGAGCAGGTTTTTCATCGTTTGGATGAAATTTTTTAAAGAGTATTCAGATTCCACCATAGGCGCAGAAATTCCTGAAACACCAATCCTTTGGCAAATTCGGATATCATTCCTTGCCTCGGGCCCACCAATTTTAACATAGAGGGGTAAAATCCCTGAAGTGATTGTTTTTAAGAGAGCAATTTCTTCCTCTCCCATATCTTCTGTTTCGGTTCCCGTTTTTACACAGACAAAAGAATAGTTTTCCTTCATCTCAAGTAGGGTATTACGTAATCCACGGATTGATGTTTCCATAAGCAGAAGATCTCCATGTATGGTATCGTCGATTCCCGAAAATAGTACAAGTCTTTTGCGCTTTTTTTCCCCCTTTCTTGACAGAAAATTCCAATTCCATAGCTTCGAACTATGGGATTATTCTCTTCTATTTTCAAGTCCTCGCCAAAACCAGAATCCAAAGAACCAGAAAAGGAAGGGGCTGCAGCCTCAGGAATTTCCTTTGGAATCATTGTTGTCCTCGTTTTTGCATTCAAATCATCCATATTAGATGCAAATAATATCCCATCAGGATCGATGATCCCTACCTTAAAAATTGGGGACTTTTTATTTGTGAATAAAATGCGTTATTCCTTCCGCATGCCTTTTACGGAAAAAGAACTCTTCCGCATTGATGACCCAAAACGAGGAGACATTGTCACCTTTATCCCACCAGCAACGGCACTTGGACAAGAAGAGTCACGTTCTGGAATTTTTGCCAAACGATTTGTCAAACGTGTTGTTGGGTTACCAGGTGATACCATCCGTATCACAAGAAAATTCATCGAAACAAAAGACAGAGGTAGAGTACACTTTGCACTCATTGAGTATAAGGAGAAGGGAGCTACAGAATTCAAATCGTATGAACCAAAAGAAGTTCCCATTGGAAAGGAACTTTCTGATTTAGATAATTTAGAAGCAACACAAAGAGCACTCTTTAAGGAAGTCAAACCTGGGTTTGAACACTATATCTTAGAAGGATTTGAAGACGATAGAAGGGCTCATATCTTTGAGTATTGCGATTTTTTACATGGTTGTGAAATCCCAGAAGGCCAGTATATGGTGATGGGAGATAACCGTGATGATTCTCATGACTCACGTGCTTGGGGATTTGTGAAACGAGAAGATATTTTGGGTAAGGCTCTCATCATTTATTTTTCCATCGATTGGAAAGATGCTACATGTGAATACAAAGATGGACAAGAATTAGCAGAAAAAGGTCCAGAAGTCGCAGAACGTTATGATGGAGATGCACTTGAGAGACGTTGCCATTATTCCGAAGTTTTTTCTTCACATAATGCTCGTTATCTTGGAGATGAGTCTCGTTTTGGTTGGATCGAAAGAACACTTCGTTACAGACTGTGGAGACTAAGCGTAAGATTTGATCGTATTGGTCGAATTCTGCAGTGACAAACGAATCCCCAAAAATTCCCTCGGGTAAGGGAGAAAAATCTCCTTTGGCCATGGCTGGAGCCGGTTTTGAATTTGTATCCTCGATTGTTTTTTTTGTCATCGGGGGGTATTACTTAGACGGGTATTTACAATCAGAACCACTTTGGTTACTCGTTGGATTTTTTTTGGGTTTTGCCTTTGCCTTTTATTCACTCATCAAACGAGCGAAAGAAAATGAATGAATCCACCACCAATTATTTTCTTGACTAAATCATCAGTGAATCAATAAAAGAATCAGAACATGGAAACGTTGGCATTAACAAATTCAATTGGAAAAAGTTCCAGTTTTGAAATGGGAATGCCTTCTTATTTACTCACAACCCTCGTTCTAGTCGTCGTCCTCTCCCCATACATACCTAGCTTTCTGTCATAATCTCCCTTTGTTTCCTCGGTCGACAGAAAGCAAAAGTCGACGGGGAAACTACAAGAGGAGACCTGTTATGTGGGAAAAAATCACAGTTAGTCAATATATCATTCAATTTTTAGAATCAAAGGGCATTCAATGGATTTCGGGTGTTCCTGGTGGCACTATCTTGCCATTATACGAAAGTTTGGCGGCGTCAAACATCAAACATGTTCTTGCCAGGCATGAACAGGGAGCAGGATTTATCGCTCAAGGGATGGCAAGAAGCACAGGGGAGGTGGGTGTCGTATTTGTTTCCTCTGGCCCAGGTGTTGCCAATCTCATCACTGCGGTCGCTGATGCTCTTAGAGATTCTGTTCCTCTGTTGGTCTTTTCGGGCCAAGTACCTATGCACTTAAAAGGAACTGATGCATTCCAAGAGTTAGATACGGAACGTATCGTTTCCTCGATTGTAAAAAAAATATATTCGATTGAAGATCCAAATTTGATTCCAAATGTTTTGGAAGAAGCTTACCAATTAGCATCCACAGGGAAAAAAGGGCCTGTATGGATTGATTTACCAAAAGATATTCAATCAAAAATGATCACAATGAACGAGAATCATTTGAATGAGGTTGATCTTTCCCATTGTTTGATCAAAGAAAACCAAATATCACTGAAAGAGGATCATTCACATTCTCTAACTTCATTTTTAAAAGATTGGAAAGAGTATGTTTCAAAAGCAAAATTCCCTTTGTTTTACATTGGTGGAGGAGCCAAAAAAGAATATAAACGATTACGAGAATTGGTTCAGTTCTACCAAATTCCAGTAGTAACCACTCTTATGGGTCTTGGAATTTTTGAAAAAAATGATCCTTTGTTTTTGGGAATGATGGGAATGCATGGAACTGTTGCGGCCAATGAAGCATTGGGAATTTGTGATTTACTCATCGCCATTGGTGTTCGATTTGATGACCGTGCGATTGGGAACAAAGAAACATTTTGTCCCAATGCAAAAATCATTCATATCGATATTGATGCAAACGAGATTGGGAAAATCAGAAAACCAAATTTGAGTTTGAAATCAGATATTTCTGAAGTCCTTGTTAATTTATTTTTAGATACAAGGGAAACTTCCAATGGAAGTCACACAGAAATCGTAGGGAACTTCGGTCAGAAACAAATAAAGATTTGGAAGGATATTCCCGAAATCCATCCTGCGAAAGAATTAATCAATTCTTTTGCCTCATTCGTTCCAAACGAAGAACATTTTGTGATCACTGATGTTGGACAACACCAGATGTGGGTTGCACAATATTATCCGTTTCCAAATCCAAATACATGGATCACTTCTGGCGGACAAGGGACAATGGGATTTGGGTTACCAACTTCCATTGGTGTTTCTTTGGTGAACCCAAATAGAACTGTTTATTGTTTCACTGGTGATGGTTCCATAATGATGAATTTACAAGAGTTAGCAACACTTAGAGAAGAAAGTCTAAATGTAAAGATCATTTTGATGAACAATGGGCATCTAGGGTTAGTGAAACAACAACAAGATTTATTTTATGGAAATGTTTATTCAGGTTCTAAATTTCATTATCATCCCGACTTCTCGGTGTTAAGTGAATCGTTTGGTATCCCTTACATAATTTGGGAAAAAGGTCAAAATGATTCTGAACTAGAAACTTTAATTAGAAATGATGGACCTGTTTTTGTGGAAATCAAAATTCCATCCGATTGGGGTGTTTATCCATTTGTGCCAGGTGGGAAATCCAACCAAGAATACATTTTGGATTTGGTAAAAACATAATCCAGAACTCCCATAGAATTGGATTCTTTTCTATGGGAGTTACAATTGAATTGAAATTAGATGGCTTTGTTTCCTCGTTCGCCGCTTCGTATACGAATCACTTCTTCCAAAGGCATAACGAAGATTTTACCATCTCCAATTTTACCTTCTGGTCCAGTTTTTGCTGCTTTTAAGATCGCATCGACTGTCGGTTTTACAAATTCATCATTCACTGCGATTTCCAAGCGAACTTTTCTGAGTAGGTTCACTTGGTATTCGTGTCCGCGAAATACTTCTGTTTTCCCTTTTTGTTGGCCATAACCTTGCACATCACTCACTGTTAAACGATAAATTTCGTTTTTAGTTAATTCGTTCTTAACTTCTTCTAATTTATGTGGTTGTATAATTGCTATTACTAATTTCATATTGATTACCTTATATCATATCCTTTTTCACCATGAATCTCTTGGTCGAGACCGGTGATTTCTTTATCTTCTTCAATTCTAAATCCTATGGTTTTCTCAATTACAAATGCAATGAGGTATGAAGCTACAAAAGAATAAAAACCTGTAGCAATCACACTTATAATTTGAGCCATCATCTGACTTTCGAATGTCATTCCTTCTGCAAGTTCTAAAGCGAATATACCTGTTAATATGGCACCAAATGCTCCACCTGCACCGTGGATACCAAATGCATCTAGGGTATCATCGTATTTTAGTTTACCTTTTAATAGAATCGCCAAATAACAAATAGGTGATACGAGTATACCCATAATAAGGGCTCCTTTGACTCCTACAAAACCAGAAGCTGGTGTGATGACAACTAAACCTGCAACAATACCTGATGCCGCTCCAAGTGCGGTTGCTTTTTTTGTATGATACCATTCAATGAGTAACCAACTTGCACCGGCCGCTGCAGGAGCAATTAAAGTGACTAAAAAAGCTCTTGCCGCAAGTCCATTCACAGCAAGGCCAGATCCAGCATTAAAACCAAACCAACCAAACCATAATAAACCTGAGCCAAGTAATGTATAAGTCATGTTATTTGGATGGGTTAGGAGACCTGCATCACCTTTTCGTTTTCCAATCACGATTGCAGCTGATAAACCTGCAATACCTGAAATTAAATGGACAACAGTTCCACCTGCAAAATCTAAGGCATTCATTTTAAACAACCAACCTGAATCTGCCCAAACCCAATGAGCGACTGGATCGTAAACTAACGTTGACCAAACAAGTATAAATACAATGTATGCGGAGAGTTTAATTCTTTCTGCGATCGCACCAGAAATTAAGGCTGGTGTAATCAAAGCAAACATACCTTGGAACAAAAAATGTACGTAAGTAGGGATTGTACCTTTCGTGGAATCAATGTTAATTCCATCCAAAAAAGCTAAATCAAAATTTCCAACAAATGGATTCTCACCTGAAAATGCAAAACTATAACCAAAAATAGTCCACTGTAATGTCATTACAATCATCGCAACAAAACTATGCATCATTGTGGATAAAACGTTTTTGGATCTGACAATCCCTCCATAGAATAAAGAAAGTCCAGGGATCATAAAAAAAACCAATGCAGAAGAAATCAACATCCAAGTGGTATCGGATTTATCGATTGGGTTTGGCGTCGTTATTTCTGCATCTGCCATAAGAAGAGAGGGCAGAAAAAAGAGAAAACAAAGGAATACAGGCCTTAAGACCAGTTGTAAATTCATAAATAACTCCAAAGTTACTAGATTCAATTTCCGAAATAAAATTCGTATTATTTGGAATGGCTAGAGTATGAAAGCGAGTAAAAATCGCATTAAGATGAACTTTTTTTAAGAAAAATCGGAGAAGTTACGAACGAGTTTGCCGGTTGGTTTGAGTTGTGATAAGTGGATGGTATTGGGAGGCGGGTCTAGTTCCCCACCCAAATAAGGGCGGGGATACTAAATTCGCGCCGTATTGGAAAAAAATCCTTACATTTATTGAAAAGTTTTCATAAAAAGGTTGAACAAAATTAAATTGTGCACAATCTAATAATTGAGCGAGGGCAAAAAATGGCAGAAGAATTTTACAAAATTAAAGTGAAACGAGGGTCCGAAGAGATCCCAATGGAACAATTTAAAGATAAAGTATTGTTAATTGTGAATACAGCAAGCCAATGTGGCTTCACTCCTCAATATAAAGGCTTACAAGAAACGTATGACCGTTGGAAAGGAAAAGGATTAGAAATTTTGGCTTTCCCATGTAATCAATTTGGAGAACAAGAGCCAGGTTCTGATGCAGAGATCAAACTTTTTTGTGAGAAGACATTCTCAACAACATTTCCAATCTTTTCCAAACTTGAAGTGAATGGACCTAATACCGATCCTCTTTATTCACACTTAAAGAAGAATGCTCCTGGTATCTTCGGATCTTTAGATATTAAATGGAACTTCACAAAATTTTTAGTAGATAAAAATGGAAACGTTGTTAAACGATATGCTCCCATCACAAAACCAGAAGCAATAGAAAAGGATATTGAAAAACTTGTCCAAGGTTAAGGCATCCAAAGAAGAGGTTCTTTTATTAAAGAATCAAATCTGTTTTTCGATGTATTCCTCAATGCATCGATTGATGAAACTCTATCGTCCGCTTCTTGCGGACATAGGGTTAACTTATCCGCAATACTTAGTAATGCTTGTTATGTGGGAAGAGAAGGAGATTACCGTCACTAAGCTTGGTGATAGGTTACAATTGGATTCAGGGACTTTGACTCCACTACTAAAAAGATTGGAGAAAAGTGGACAAATACAAAGGACAAGAAGTGTAGAAGATGAACGTGTGGTTGTCCTTACACTCACAAAAAACGGGAAACTCCTCCGCGAAAAGGCAAAAGCCATACCAGATCAAATTTTTTGTTTATCTGGGATCGAAGAAAGCCAAGCGATCCAATTAAAATCTATTTTGGATGAGTTTGGAAAAGATTATCGATAACGCATATTAGGTGATTTTACTGATAAATCATTGTGAAAGGAGGAGGTGCGGTCATTTATCCATACTCGTGAAATTCATTCCTTAAGTTTTGCAAATTATATCATTTCAGTTGAAATTTACTCTTTTCCGCAATTGAAAACGATTTCAAACCGATTCAGTATAGTTTTTCAGATAGCGCTTGTTTTAGATTCGAAACACGAACTTTTTGGAATTAAAAAATTGAAATTATCGATTCCCGCGTTACAAACCAGCGAACATATGATATATGGAAGCCATTGGGTGGCGGGTGGATAACCCCACCCAGTTCAATACGGGCGGGGAACTATACCTTCCAATCCCCTCCAAACCTACTTGCCCCCAAAACCCTCCTAATACAATCTGAAACAATGGATCTAAACTCAATCAATCTCAGAAGGTTCCATTTTCATTATTTTACGTATTTGTTTCTTTTATTCATTCTAAGTCTTCCGCTAACAATCAGTTTGGTGGAAGACGGGTATCGAATTCTTTTTTATATGGGAGGTGCCATTTCCTTTTCTGTGCAAATGGCTATCTTGCAATTACGATTTTTACCACGCAAAATCCCTGCATTATCAGAGACTGGCTTCCCACTTTTCACAGTATTTCTTTCCTTTTTTCTGAATTTGGGCATTTTGACAACTTTCCAGGTGTTAGAGTACCCTTTTGAGGCAACTTCTGGATTTTTAATTGCCTATTTCGTCCACCTTCTTTTCCTTGTATTTGCGAGCTATTTCAGTGGAAAATAAGTCTAAATATCGGTTTTTTTTATCATTTTTATTAGTTTTTTCCCTTAGTTTTACGAATGTTTTTGCAAACGATTCGGAAGGGCACGGCTCTGATGAGGGCTTCGATTTCAGCGAAGTGATGGCACACCACTTAGGTGACGCTCCCATCTTCCCATTAAACTTTGGTGGCACAATCGTTACAGAAGGCCAACCTGGTTTTGATGCTGAAAATCACGATGTTTTCGTAAACCATGAGGGAGTGAAATACCACTATGTTGGTGGTCTCGACCTTCACATCACCAAACGAGTGACCATGATGTGGATCGCTTGTTTTTTTATGTTCATCATCTTTATCCCTGCAGCAAATCTCATCTCTAAAAACCCGAAAAAAGTGCATAACAAATTCACCTCGGGTGTTGAGGCATTTGTAAGTTACCTAAAAGAAAATGTTGTGGATTCGTCTCTCGATCACCACGGTCATTCTTACTACCATTACATCTTCTCTTTGTTTTTCTTTATCCTATTCTGTAACTTGTTTGGACTTATCCCATCGATTGGGGAGCTGACAGTTGCAGCATCTGATGGACTTGTGGCTCTTGGCGTTTTCGAACACACACCACATTCTCTGCATACATTCGGAGAAATCTGGTCAGGGATTACTCCAACGGGTGATATCAGTGTCACTCTTTCTCTTGCATCCATCACCTTACTTACGATATACGGAACAGCATTTACTTACCAAGGTATTTCCTTCGTAGCGCATGCAGTTCCTAAGGGAGTTCCTCTCCCACTCTGGCCTCTTATGTGGGTTCTAGAGTTTATCGTTACTCATATTGCCCGTTCGTTTGCATTAACCATGAGGTTACTTGCCAACATGACAGCAGGACACGTTATGATCCTTGCGTTACTTGGGTTTATCTTTATGAGTGAAAGTTGGATGATTGCACCTGTTTCTGTTCTCAGTTCAGTGCTCATCTACTTTTTAGAACTTCTTGTAGCATTTCTACAAGCGTTCATTTTCTCACTGCTCACAACCGTCTTCATCGGAACTGTGATGCATAGACATTAACATTGGTTTTATTTATATTATAAAACACACAGGAGTGAAACGAAAACAATGGAATTCGGTTTAGGATACATCGCAGTAGGACTCGCAGCAGGACTTGCATTACTTGGTGCAGGAATCGGTATTGGTAGAATTGGTGGATCAGTGGCAGAAAGCATTAGCCGCCAACCAGAAGCAGCGGGAAAGATCCAACTCGTTCTTTACGTAGCAGCAGGTATGATTGAAGGTGCAGCACTTTTCGCAGTGGTAATCGCTCTTCTTATCGCGCTCAAACTCAATGGCTCAATTGACAAAACAATTGGTGCTGGTGCCACTAAAGTAGAACAAGGACAATAGTCTTGGTACTCCTCGCGGCTTCCGGCTTCAATTTGCTGAAAGTCAATCCGGGTCTGGTCATCTGGACCCTGGTCACTTTCTCAGTTGTTGTCTTCGTTCTTAAAAAATTTGCATGGGACAAGATCCTTCATGCTCTCGAAGAACGTGCTTCCGGCATCCAAGGTGATATCAACAAAGCGGAATCTCTTCGTGTTGAAGCAGAAAAGTCTTTAAAAGAATATAAAGACCAACTCTTCAAAGCAACAGAAGAAGCACACAGAATTGTCGATGAAGCTAAGAAAGATGCAGTTGCTCTCCGCACACGTTTGACGGAAGAAGCACACAATGAAGTAAAAGGAATCAAAGACAATGCTGTTCGAGAAATCGAATTGGCAAAAGGCAGAGCCTTGTCTGAGTTACAAAACCAAATTGTGGAAATGTCCGTTCTCATCGCGAGTGAGATCTTGGAGAAACAATTGAAGAAGGAAGACTATGCTTCCTTTGTCGAAAAAGAGATCGCAAAACTCGATAAACTTAAAATAAAATGAGTCTGAACCAAATTTCAAAGGTTTACGCAACGGCACTTTTAGAGTTAGCTCAAGAAACTAACTCGCTTGAGTCAACGGAAGAGGAACTTTCATCTTTAGTGGATGTTTTCTTTTCCGATGACACAATCCGCCATTATTTTCTTTCTCCATTAGTTGATCCTTCTGAGAAAGAACAAACTGCCGCAAAGTCAGTTCAAGGGAAAGCATCAGAAATTGTTGCTAACTTCATTACACTTGTGGTTCGTAAAAACAGGTTCCTTTACTTAAAGGATATTCTGGAAGATTATCGTACGGGTGTAGACCGACTTAGAAATCGTAGTTCCCTTCGTATCGTTTCCAAAGAATCTTTGGGCAAAGAAGCAGTGGATCGAATCACTAAGTCCATCTCTTCCAAGTTCGGACGCGATGTTCGTGTCACAGAGCATATGGATCCAGCACTCATCGGTGGATTCAAAATTTATATAGACGACTTTTTAATCGATGCCTCAATCCGCGCAAAACTTGCAGGAACAAGAGAGGCTCTCCTCCAAAAGAAAATCCCAGTCGGAGCATTTGAATGAAAATTAAAACAGACGAAGTAACGTCGGTACTAAAACAAGAAATTAAAAACTTCAAGAAAGACCTTCAAGTTGAAGAAGTCGGAACAGTTCTCGAAGTCGGGGACGGGATTGCGAGAGTTTACGGACTCACAAACGTAATGTCAGGAGAGCTCGTTGAATTCCAAAACGGAGTTCGAGGCCAAGCCTTCAACTTAGAAGAAAATTCAGTTGGGGTTGTTATCTTTGGTGATTATATTAAAATCGAAGAAGGTTTCACAGTTAAACGTGTGGGAAAAATCTTCGAAGTTCCAGTAGGACCAGAACTTCTTGGTCGTGTGCTAAAC
Organism: Leptospira levettii; assembly: GCF_002812085.1. Taxonomy (NCBI): domain Bacteria; kingdom Pseudomonadati; phylum Spirochaetota; class Leptospiria; order Leptospirales; family Leptospiraceae; genus Leptospira; species Leptospira levettii. The sequence continues at coordinate 298,121 of NZ_NPDM01000001.1, read as the reverse complement.
CCACTCGGGGAAGTGATCGACGGGAAAGGACCTCTTAACGCGAAAAAAACAAGACCAGTTGAGTCTCCAGCTCCTGGAATCGCGATGAGAAAATCAGTTCACGAACCAATGCAAACGGGAATCAAAGCGATTGATGCGATGATCCCAATTGGACGTGGACAAAGAGAGCTCATCATTGGTGACCGTGGAACAGGAAAAACTTCCATCGCAATCGACACCATCATCAACCAAAAAGGGAAAGGTGTGATCTGCGTTTACGTAGCGATTGGACAAAAAGCATCAACTGTTGCTTCCACCATCGAAATGTTACGCGAAAAAGGTGCTCTTGAGTATACGATCATTGTATCGGCTAACGCATCTGAACCTGCTCCTATGTTATATATTGCACCTTACTCTGGTGCGACAATGGCTGAATACTTCATGTATGAAGAAGGGAAAGCAACTCTCGTTGTTTATGATGACCTTTCCAAACAAGCCGTTGCTTATAGACAAATGTCACTTCTACTTCGCCGCCCGCCAGGTCGTGAAGCATATCCTGGGGACGTATTCTACCTTCACTCTCGCCTCCTTGAAAGAGCAGCGAAACTAGATGATAAATTCGGTGGTGGGTCCATGACAGCACTTCCAATCATCGAAACACAAGAAGGGGAAGTATCAGCATACATTCCTACAAACGTAATTTCCATCACGGATGGTCAGATTTACCTCCAATCCAACCTCTTTGCATCGGGCCTACGCCCTGCGGTGGATGTAGGGATTTCTGTATCACGGGTTGGATCTGCAGCGCAAATCAAAGCGATGAAAAAAGTAGCGGGAACTCTCAAGTCTGACCTTGCACAGTTCCGTGACTTGGAAGCGTTTGCGCAGTTAGGAACAGAACTAGACCCAGTGACTCAAGCCCAGCTGGATCGTGGTTACCGAGTTCTTGAAATTCTCAAACAACCAAATAACTCTCCAACTCCAGTTGAAGAACAAGTGATCTCGATCTTCGCTGTAACAAAAGGATTTATGGATACAATTCCTACTGCAAAAGTAAGAGAATTCGAAGCCTTCCTTTTGAAAACAATGAGAGAGCAACACGCAGAAATTTTGGAAGAAATCAGAACTGCCAAAGAAGTAAAACAAGAAGCAGCTCTGCAAAAAACAATCAAATCGATTGTAGAACATTTTTTAGCAAAGAATAACTAAGGGGAAAGATCTTGGCGACACCGCGTGAGATAAAAAAGAGGATTAACTCGGTTAAAAACACGAGAAAAATCACTCGAACCATGGAGATGGTCTCCACGGCTAAGGCAAAAAAAGCCACTAACAAAGTGAATGCGGCGAAACCATACGCTGACTTAACACGTGAGTTAGTATCTTCTTTGTCTAGCCTTGCCGGGATCATCCACAGCCCTTACTTAAGGAAGCCGGACAAAATCCGTAAGGTAGCTATCCTTGCAATCGCCGCAAACCGTGGGTTATGTGGTGGTTTTAACTCCAACCTTCTTCGTATGGTGAAAAACCGTATCGAAGAGTTGAAGGCAAAAGGTGTGGAAGTAGAAGTCCATGCTGCAGGGAAAAAGGCGATCTCTTTCTTTAAATTTGCTAAAGTTGATTTGGTAACTTCATACACCAACATCGATGACAAAGCTGGAAGTAAAGAAGCGAATGACCTTGCTTCTTATTTTATGGAACGTTTTGCCAACGAATCGGTGGATTCTGTTGAAATCATTTCCACTCATTATTATTCAGCAGCCAATCAAAAACCTGAGATCACTTCTGTTCTTCCGCTTCAAATGGAAGAATCGGGTTCCAAGGGTTCTTCTGGTCCAGAAGTGTTATACGAACCAGATCCAAAAACCATCTTAGAAAACTTACTTCCAATGGTGATTAAAACAACTTTTGTTAAAATCATTTTGGAGTCAGTTGCTTCCGAACACATTGCACGTAGAGTGGCGATGAAAGCAGCTACAGATGCCGCTGGTGAGATGATTAAACTTCTGACTCGCGGTTACAACAGAGTTCGTCAGGCAAAAATTACGCAGGAAATTTCAGAAATCGTAGGGGGAGCGGAAGCCATCTCCTAACAAAGGTCTTTCGGAGTATATATGAATAAAGGTAAAATTAAACAAATCATCGGTTCGGTATTGGACATCAGTTTTGATTCCGGGAATATGCCTGAGATCTACAATGCCGTAGAGATTCAATCGAAAGTAAACGGCAAAGACGTTACCATCACTGCAGAAGTGCAACAACACATCGGAGACAACACAGTTCGTGCGATCTCCCTTCAATCCACAGACGGTTTAAAACGTGGTTTGGAAGTGGTTGATACAGGGATTCCAATTTCTGTTCCAGTAGGAACAAAAACACTTGGTAGAATTTTTAACGTCCTTGGTGAGGCTATCGACGAACTCGGTGACCTTCCAAAAGACGTAAAGAAGATGCCAATCCATAGAAATGCTCCTTCTTACGAAGAAATTAAACCTAAAACTGAGATCTTTGAAACAGGGATCAAGGTTATCGACCTTCTTGCTCCTTACATCAAAGGGGGAAAAACAGGACTCTTCGGTGGTGCTGGGGTTGGTAAAACCGTTCTTATCCAAGAGTTGATTAACAACATCGCAAAACAACATGGTGGTTACTCCGTGTTCGCTGGTGTGGGTGAAAGGACTCGTGAAGGAAACGACCTTTGGAATGAAATGAAAGAATCTGGAGTTATCGACAAAACAGTTCTTTGTTTTGGTCAGATGAACGAACCTCCAGGTGCACGTCTTCGTGTGGCTCTTTCTGCCTTAACAATGGCAGAAAACTTCCGTGACGAATCTGGATCTGATATCCTTCTTTTCGTAGATAACATCTTCCGTTTCTCCCAAGCAGGTTCTGAAGTATCGGCCCTTCTTGGACGTATGCCATCAGCGGTAGGATACCAACCAACTCTTTCCACAGAGATGGGGGGATTACAAGAACGAATCACTTCCACAACCAGAGGTTCCATTACTTCTGTGCAAGCGATCTACGTTCCTGCCGACGACTTAACTGACCCGGCTCCTGCAACTGCGTTTACGCATTTAGATGCAACAACAGTTCTTTCTCGTGCGATTTCTGAAAAAGGGATTTACCCGGCTGTGGATCCACTCGATTCCACATCACGGATTATGAACCCACAAATCGTTGGGGAAGAACATTACAACACGGCGCGTGAAGTACAAAGAATTTTACAACGTTACAAAGACCTCCAAGATATCATTGCGATCCTAGGTATGGACGAACTTTCTGAGGATGACAAAATCCTAGTGGCTCGTGCTCGTCGTTTGGAGAAATTCCTCTCCCAACCATTCCACGTGGCAGAACAGTTCACTGGTCGACCTGGTAAATATGTGAAGTTAGAAGACACAATCCGTTCCTTCAAAGGAATCATTGAAGGAAAGTATGACTCTCTTCCAGAACAAGCATTCTACATGGTCGGATCGATTGACGAAGTGATCGAAGCGGCGAAACAACTCAAAGGTTAATTCGGATGAGTAAAGAACTGACTTTAACAGTCATCTCGCCGGACAAAATCCTTTACCAAGGCAAGGCAGAATCAGTGATTCTGCCAGGTTCAGTAGGTTATTTTGGAATTTTACCTGGGCATGCAACTCTTGTGTCACAACTCGATTTTGGCCTCATTAAGTTGCATACAGCTGGAAAAGAATTCCGAATCGCCATTGATGGTGGATTTTGTGAAGTGAGAAATGACCAAATCCGAGTGCTCACGGAAGGTGGGGATTCTGAAGATGATTTGACTCATGACCACGCCATCGAGCTCTTACAAGAAGCAGAATCTCTCCCATCCTCGAAAGAGAAAGAAAATCTCCTAAAGAAAGCAAAAGTTCGCATTTTACTGCACGAACGTTAATTTTTTTCCCCCCTTCTTGCCGAAAATAAACCAGAGGGGGATTTCCTTTGAATCCAATCTGGCTCAGACGAATGGTATTCTTTATTGTAATATTGTCTGGATTGGTGATCTTAAAGGAAAACCCTGATTTGCGAAAAAGAATCTATTCGGAAGCACCAATCCGTGTTAAAATTGAGGGACCCGTAATGAACCCCGGAATTTATACACTAGATGCAGGTTCTAATGGAAACGATTTAATTGGGATCGCTGGTGGAATCATCCCAGGGGCGCAAATCAAACTGGAGGACAGTATCTTGGAACAACCGTTAGAGGATGGCCAGATACTAAAATTGGGAAAACGGTAATCGAGGCGAATGGCGGATCAAGAACAGAATCAAAACGAAGATCTAGAAAACATCGAACCTATACTCGATGAAGACTCGTTTTCATTAGATTTGGATGATTTTGATATTGGTGAAGATGATTTAGATGTATCACCAGGAATTGAAGCACCAAACTTAGATGATATTTCCGCTTTTGATGATGAAGATGAATCAATTTCTGATTTAGTTGCTTCATCAGATGATTATGATGATATACTTGATATAGATTTAGACTCTGACTTAAATTTACTCGGGGAAGAAGACCCCATTTTGCATGATGAAGACATCCATGCAGATTTTTCAGATTACGAAGAAGAATCTGAAAAAGAGCATCATTCTAAACAACCAACAAACTCTCAAAAAAAACAATCCATTGATTTGGATGATGAAGATTTAGAATTAGAATTCGATGATGATTTAATTGATCTCGATAAAGAGATTGAATCCATTCTAAATGGTGAAGATGGAATATTAACTTCCAAAAAACAACCTTCAGCACATGACGAAGAAGAAGATGGTCCAATCTCTCTTTCATTAGAAGAGTTGGAAAACATCACAGGTTCTCTTCCAGAAGAAGAACATTCTGGATTACCAAATCGTGATCAAAACTTCCAAGACAATTTTGACTCAGAAAATGCACTCATCGATGAACATTCTGATTTAGATCTTGATTTAGATGACTCAGAGATTGATACAACACTTGCTTTTGACGAAGAAGGCAAACCACAATTTGATTTAACAGATTACGACAATGAAGAAACATTTGTCCCTCAAGACGATTTGGGACCAGGCGGAGAAGAAGAATCTAGTTTCACATCACTTGTTGACCCAGAAGAAGAAGAATTATTCGGCCATAACAAAGAAGATGAAAATCTTACACTTTCTGATGAAGAACTAGGAAGTATACTCGGAGCTGGTGGCGAAGCAAGTTTAGAAGAAACATTAGCATCCGAAGAAGAGTTTTTTACTACTGACGATCACGAAGATTTACCAAGTTTCACGGACGAAGAAAGTAGTTTTGATCTGTTAGGTGGTGAGTTTGAACCTGCAGAAGAAGATGAAACCACCACAGAAGAAGAGGAAGAAGGTCCACTTACTCTTTCTTTAGAGGAATTGGAAAATATCTCTGGTGAGACAATGGCAGAAGATATGGACGATTCAAGTTCTGATCTAATTAGTGAAGAAATTGAAGATGAATCCATCACATTGAGTGCAGACGAACTTGGAAGTATCATCGCCAATGATCCAATTGAAGAAGATGATTCAGATGAAGAACATCATGAATTGGATACTGATTTAGGTGATGATTTTGGATTAGATTTTGGTGAACCTGAATCTGATGTTTCCGAACCAACTGTTGAAGGATTGGAAGGTGAAATGGAAGGATTTGAATCTTCTTCAGAGGACGAAGAGGAAGGACCAATTGCACTTTCTTTAGAAGAACTAGATTCCATTGCCGCTGAAGCTGAAGAAGTTTCAGATGAAGAATTAGTAGATAGTTTAGACCGAGCACCACTACCTTACGAAGAAGACCTAACTCCAAAATCTGACTTATTGGCTGAAGAGGAAGAAGACGAATCCATTGCACTTTCAATGGAAGAGTTAGAGAACATTACAGCAACCGAAGAAGAAGATTCCTCGGAACATGGTGGAGCATCAGAACTCGAAGCAGAAATCGAACAGGAAGACGTCACACTTTCTCCAGAAAGTTTAGATGCAATTCTCGGTGAGGAACTTCCTGGGGAAGGATTGGAAGACATTGCTGATTTACCTGAAGAAGAAGAATTCACTCTTTCTGAACAAATCGAAGAAGAACCAGTTGCCGATTTCAATTTAGAACCAACAGATGAATCTTCCAGTTCTGAATTTGACTTAGAGCCGATGGAAGACATCGATTTAGTTGAACATGAAGGCGAATCTGATTTTGGTGATCTTTCCTCTGATGTTACCATCGATGATAGTTTTGACCTAACTCATGATCTTTCGGAAGAAGTAAGAACACCAACACTTGCTTCAGATGATTCGGAAGAATTTGAAGTTGATTTAGATGAATATGCTATGGAGGGAAAACTCTCTCCACTGGAAGAATTACGTAAATCAGATGTAGCAGCTCCAGCAACTAACAAAGAATCAGAAGATGCATTTGCGGAAGCGGGTGGTGATCATCTATCAGTTGGTGATCGTAAAAAAGTTCTCAGTTACCTTGATAATTTACTAGGAAATCTTCCAGATGAAGTCATTCGAGAATTCTCTAAGTCACAATACTTTGAGTTATACAAAAAAATGATGAAAGAACTGGAGTTATAAAGTGGGGCTCCTTGATCGTGCCGAAGAGATTAAAAAAACTTCGGAAACAAAAGTATCCCAAACTCCATCTGCAAAAAAAGATAGTCCGTCCTTACTAAAAAAAGCTGAACATTTTCGGGAAGAAGATCCTTCCCCAAGCAAAAATGTATCCGAATCCATTCCTGTTGCTGATTCCGACTCAGATTGGTTAGATGAAGCAATTTCAGATTCGCTTGCGACAGAAATCGGTGATTTACCAAGTCCAGATGGGGAAGAAGAATTTGACTTAAGCGACATTCCCGAACTAACAGATTCAGACTTTGGTGATTTAAGTGAAAGCCATGAGGATTGGAAAGACAATCCAATTTCAAATTTAGAAGATGATTTAGATTCATTGCATGACGAATCAAATCCATATGAACCAGTTGCATCCGATTCAGATTCTGAATTAGAGCCAGATCATGATTCTCATCACGAAACCGAAATTCCAGAACCAGAAGGAGAGGAGGAACAGGCATCAGTCTCGAACAACGAGAAAGAACCTGAGTTAGGTGACGATTTGATTGATCGTGATTATCACGATGATTTAAATGAAGCCGATGCACCTCTACCCGAAGTAAATCTTTTTGATGAATGGGAAAATGAGGCAAAAAAAGAAGCCGCAAAACAACCATTACGACCAGCAAAAGAAGATCCAGCACCCATCGGTGAAGAAGTATTATTCGATGATGAATCTGATTTTGGAACGGCACCAATGGCATATCATTTGGCTTCCAAAAAACGAATTGAGAATTACCAAGCAATCTTCGAGATCACAAAAGAAATTGCTTCTTCAAAAGAATTTTCAGATTTTTTTGATAACTTGGTTTATAGTTTAATTGGACAAGTAGGTTGTCACTCCGTTGTCATCTTAACATCAACAAATCCTAAAAATACAAAATGGGAAGCTGTCGCTGCACAAGGGATCACTTCAAAAGATGCTTGGTATCTCTCTCCTGGTGATGAAATTTATGCGAGGATTTCTGACTCTGAAACTGTTATTTATGCAGGCGAATTTAAATCTTCAAGATTACCAAATCGAGAATTAAACTTATTAAATGAGATGGGTTCAGAGATTCTTGTTCCAATTCGACATGGTGAAAAATGTTTTGGGGTATTATCACTTGGGAAACTCATCAATGGTGAAGAATATATTACAGATGATTTAGAATTTGCTAAAATTGTTGGTGATATTGCGGGTTCAGTATTTGAGAGAGTATCCGAATTTGAATCAATTAATGATGAATTAGTACATGCAAAAGAAGTGATAGAGATCAATGAATCGGTTCTCCAATTCGCAAGGGATTTTTCGAAAGTACGCAAAATGGATGAAGCTTACGATTTTTTAATCGATAATATCAAAAACAAATTGGGTGTTAAGCAGTTCTCTTTCTTAGTATTAGATTCTGAGACTAGATCCGATTATATAGTTTTTGGATCCAATTTTATTTTACCTGAAAGGACAAAAGATTTCCGACTCAGTAAGGATTCTGATATTGTTGGTATGGTTTCCAATGTATCGGGAGTTTACAAACTAGAAAATTTCCGAGAAGATGCGGAACTCAAATCGATTTTTACAAATGACGAATTGGGAATCATGAGTGAATTTACGATTCTTCCGATCATCAACTTAAATTGGTTAGTTGGTATGGTAATCATCCATTCTACTGGAACTGCTTGGACTGATACAACACGTGATGTGGCCGTTTCAATGCTTGAAACTTCAGCTCCTGTTTTTGCTAATTTACTCATTCTGCAAGAAAAAGAAGCATTATTCCGGAATCCATTTAATCCTTTGGAATCTCGTATCCTTGCTGAGATGGAAAAAGCATCTAGTCTCAAGGCTTCCTTTACAGTATCTTTATTTAAAATTCAAAACGTTTCTAGAATGATCCATTTAGTCGGAACAGGGACATTCGCCAGATACGCAGATACTTTACGAAAAACAATGATGGACCATATCAGTGAACTCGATTTTTTCACAAGAGTAGGCCAAGGAAAATTTGTTTTAGTTCTACATGGAAAAGACAAAGAAGAAACCGATGTTGTGATAAAGAAGATAAAGTCTTCCTTTGCTAAAAAAGAAGATACAATCATTGGAAATTTCCGAGCAAGTTATCGAGTTTTGACCTTAGCATACCCTCATGATACCAAAGACAAAAACCAATTTTTGGAAATGGTAGAGGAAGCATAATTTACCTTTGTGTTATTTAACTCACTCACTTTCGTTTTACACTTTTCTCTTTTTTACATCATTTATTTTTACTCCACCTTCACGATTCGCAAAACATTATTAATCCTTTTTGGATTGTACTTTTATTCGCAATGGGGAATTGTTGGAACACTTTTACTGATCACATCTATCATATTTAATTTTTTAATGGGTATTCTCATTGATTCAAATGATTCGAAACTTCGTAAACGAATCTTTGTATTTGGAATTATAGTCAATGTTCTATATTTGGGAGTTTTTAAGTATTTTTTGTTTGTATGGGGAATCTATTCTGATTTGAAAATTGAACTTGGAGGGCAATCACCTCTTTGGAAACCAAATCTACTATTACCAATTGGGATTTCTTTTTATACCTTTCATAACATCAGTTATTTGATTGAGGTATATGATAACAGAATCAAGGTATGTAAAAACTTTTTCACATTCGTTTTATATGATTTATTTTTTCCTTTATTGTTGCTTGGACCAATTGAAAGACCAGGCAATTTAATCCCTCAATTTGAATCTGTAAGATTGATTTCAAAAGAAAAAATTTGGAATGGTCTTTCTCTATTTTGTTTCGGAGTATTTATCAAATCGAGTATTGCTGATCCTTTGTCTCGTTATGTAGGAATTGTAGCAAATTCGTTTGATTCTTTAGAACCTGGCATCTTATGGATTGTCGCACCAAGCATTGCATTCCAAGTTTACGCAGATTTTTTTGGATATTCGTTATGTGCCATGGGTCTTGCAGAGATGTTGGGTTTTGAACTCATGAACAATTTTAAAAGACCATTTTTTTCTTCCAACCCATCTGAATTTTGGTCAAAGTGGCATATTTCTCTTTCAACATGGTTGCGTGATTATGTATACATTAAGTTAGGTGGAAATCGACATGGATTTCTTAGGGAGAATTTTAATTTATTATTAGTTTGGTTTCTTACTGGTATCTGGCATGGAGCTGGATACGGTTTTATCATATGGGGTTTGTATTTAGGAATATGTCTGATCTTGTATCGAATTTTGAAACATATTGGTTTCACTCAATTCCAAAATCCTTTTATAAAAGTTTTGGGAATTCTCTTAACTTTTTATAGTTTTTCATTGGGTCTTCTTTTGTTTCGTATCAATTCTCCTTCTGAGTCTCTACTCATTGTTAAAAACTTACAACACATACCAAGTCTTTCCTACATTCCTTATTCCCTATTTTTGATCATCTTACCATTGGTTTTATTTGATATTTGGCAAGAGTGGAAGGAAACGGAAAGACCTAGCTTTTTTGTGAATGAAAAACCTTATATATTTGTTTGTTTGTTTGTGGTTGGATTTTTTTGGTTTTCGTTAGTTTCACCATTTGCAAAAGAAGATTTTTTCTATTTTCAATTTTAAGCGAATTGTATTACACTTTTTAGAAATTGATCCAATGAAACTGCGATTTTTAGTCCTTCTCTTTTTTGGTATTTCATTATTCATGTATTGTACATGGGAGTATTTAGTTCCATATTGTGATACAACTTCCATCTACTGGTTTTTTGCAAAAGATCGTAAATGGAATCCGAAAGCAAAAATCTTAGTTTTAGGTGATAGTCAGATCGTCAGTGGGATCTTACCAGAAACAATTGCAGAGATTGAATCTGTGAACTTGGACGAGGTTTTATTCCTACCAAGACCAAGCCAACAACCAGAAGGTATTTTGTCTGATACTCTTTGTTTGACGAATGCACTTCCCAATCTAAGGAAAGTCTATGTAAACATCTCTCCTCTTAATACAAGTAAAAATTCCATCACAGATGCACACAAACAATTGTATTATTCATTCGGTGATTTTGAATTCCACCATATAACTGAGCCTTTGCTAAGGAAGGCTTATTTTAGTAATCTAGCGGATCTAAGTTGGAAGTTTGTCATCAATTTGTTCCCCTATTTTGGACTTAGTTCCAATACAAATCGTATTTTCTATGATCCAATTGTGAAGGAAGATTTAACAAGGAGAAGGTTAGAGTTTGATGCGATTCAAAAGAGTATGAGACTCACAAGTGGTGCTTGGATATGGAAATCGATCAGTGAAGATCCAATTTTAAAGGAAGGTGACAAATTCCCAAATTTGGATACAACAATCCTTTCTGGGAAAAGAGAGTTATCGATTCAATTGTGGGTCAGAACGTTGCAAGAATGGAATAAACAAAAGTTAGATGTAGTCATTCTTAGAATTCCTTTTTCACCCCAAATGGAAATGGATTTGAAAGAAAAAAATGCATATGGAGTTACGGATTCATTCATTGAATGGATGGAAAGAACTCAATTCCAAAATCGAAGATTCGTTTATGATTTTAGATCTAGTTTTTTAAAAGACTATGGATACTTTGCGGATTTAACGCACCTCAACCAGAAAGGAAGAGATGCTTTTGGAAACTTGTTAAAAAAAACCTTACTTGATCACACCAACTCGTCTGCCAAGGGCATGTAAGTTGATCCCCCAACCAATTCCAAGGAATTGTTTTGGAGTGAGAATTTCTTCTGTGCTTGGATCCCAAATATCTTTTACGAACGCTTCCGCGGAGATTTCAGTTCCGTAAGGAATCCCCCAGAAATTTTTATCTTCTTTGTATGACATAGTGCCCCCTCAATTTACCAAAGTTTAGGATTTTGAGGTTTCTACCATAGTATAAAATTCTTGGAAATGGTAGGCGGAATCATGGGGACCTGGACATGCTTCTGGGTGGTATTGTACCGCCATCACAGGCAAACCTTTTGTTTTGAGTCCAGCTACAGTATTGTCAAAAAGATTGATCCGAGTGATGGGCATATCTGCCGAAGATTCACCTAACACATGAAAGCCATGGTTTTGGGAAGTGATTTCAATTTTTCCTGTTTCTTCATTTCGCACAGGGTGATTCCCACCTCGATGACCAAACTTGAGTTTGGAGGTCTTTTTCCCAAGAGCAAGGCCTATGATTTGGTGGCCAAGACAAATCCCAAACAATGGTTTTTTGGCATCCATAATCGTTTTTGCTGATTGGATTGCATAATCGAGTGGAGCAGGATCCCCAGGGCCATTGGATAAAAAGAAAGCATCAAATCCTTCTTTTAATAAATCCTCAGCTTTTGTTTTAGCAGGGAAAACATGTACATTAAATCCAGCAGAATCGAGTAAACGTAAGATGTTACGTTTGATGCCAAAATCATAAACAGCTAGTTTGAATTTGCTTGGAGAATGAGCACCAAAAACATAAGGTTTTTCACAAGTGACCACTTGGGCGAGGTCTTGGCCTTCCATACTCGGAGCATTTTTGACAGCTTCTAAAAAGGAATCTTCATATGTTTCGGCGATAAAGATACCACAGTTCATGGCTCCAGCATTTCGAATAATGCGTGTTAGTTTGCGGGTGTCGATCCCTTCGATGGCAGGCACTCCAAATCGAATTAAAAAATCACTAAGTGTTTCTTTGGATTGGAAATTGGAAGGTCGTTTGACATACTCTTTGACAATGAGACCAGAAGCCTGGATTCGATCTGATTCCATATCATCTGGGTTAATTCCATAGTTCCCAATCATTGGGTAGGTAAGTGTGACAAGTTGACCTTTGTAGGAAGGGTCAGTTAAAATTTCCTGATAGCCCGCCATAGAGGTATTAAAAACTACCTCGCCGATCGAATTCTTATTTGCACCGAAGGATCGGCCTTTCATGACCGTTCCGTTTGCTAAAACCAAAAAAGCCTGCATCAAATCCATTCCAAAGAACCATGCCAGGCTTGCGAACAAAAATTCATCAATCTTTTACATAATAACGTTTGATCCTGTCATACCTGAATTCCCCATCGATGGAGACGGTTTTCAATTGGGAAAGAGCATCTGCCATTTCCTTTGCTTCTGTGGGACTGATGGTGAGGTAAAACCTCCTTCCTCTGACGAGATATACAATTTGCCCTGTGGTTGGATCAGCCTCTACCACTTGGCCCTGGATGGTTTTGGTTTGGGAGGTACGACTGGGAGAATTCACTTGGTACTTTTGGAACACATGTGGTTTGCCAACACAGAGCCAAGTATCGGAAGTGGGTGAACTTTGTGTCGCTTTCCCTTCGACATGAAGGTTCCCTTTTTGTTTATTCCCAAAACTGAGGGACATGGTATCGGGATCACAATAGATGGTTCGTTCCCGTAAGTTGGTGGCATCTAAAAAGACAAAATGTGAGTTCTCACCTTCTGATTCCCAACTCAACAATTCGCCTGAAAAACGTATGACCTTTCTTTCTTTCGCGGTAATATTGGTAGAAAAAAGAACAAAAAGCCAAAGGAATCTGCAAATAAGGAAAAGTTGTTTAGACCGGGTTAGACTCATTCGAAATTCCACATTTAACACAATTTTCGTGAAGATTTAACAATTTTATTTGACAAATCTTATGAGAAGCACTAGTTTCATTGCAATTGTCGGTATGAACGACTGCTCACAGTATTCGTTTGTCCGCAGGAATGAAAAAAATTCAGGAAACACTCACTAAGGAGTAATCATCAAATGCTGAAATCTCTACGCTTTGGAATGATGGGGTTCTTACTTATGTGCTTGGCTGGCAGCCTTAGCGCACAATCTGGTCCTCGTTCTTATTTTATGGTCGGTCTTGGTATGCAATTCGACCTTGCACAACTCGGCGGAACCATTACAAAAGATGGTCTAGATTCTAGAAACCCACAATTGAGCGGAACTGGTGCTCCAACTGGTTCACTTCAAAAAGCTATTTACGCTGAAAACACCCTTATCAGTTTGAAACGAACAACTGGTGGTGCTGTTGGTGCAAAAACTAGCGGAGCTATGGTTGGTGGTAACGTAAACGTAGGTTACGAAAAAGAAGGAGTCTTCGGAGTTCCTAGCCTTTTCTGGAGAATCAACGTTAACTATACTACGAAAATCTCTGGTGGTGAAACATCTTCCACAATTATGGGATACAAGTGGTTAGACCAAGAGTGGCAATACACTGCTTGGACAGTTCCTACTTATTTAGGGATTAAATTATACAATGCTGCAAATGACACTGCTGTTTACGTCGGAGCAGGGGTAAACTACTTCCACGGATGGTGGGGAGTTTCTGGAACCATCAACAACCCAGGACTTCAAACTTTCGCTCCTGGAATTTTAGGACCTGGTGGATCACTTCTTGGTGATGCTCCAAACCCTGGAATCAACAAAGAAAACGTACGTTTTGGTGCACACGGTTTTGGTTTAAACTGGCTTGTTGGTGCTCAAACAAAAGTAACTGACAAAGGTCACCTTTTCTTCGAATTGGAAACTATCCTTTCTGCAGGAATGGGAGTTGGTGGAGTTGCATCGGTTGGAGGAGCTTCTGCTCTTGCACCTTGGGTAGCATACCCAGTGGTTATCGGTGGACAAACTTACCGCGTAGGTTACAAAATCGAAATTTAATCAGTTAATCGCTGTTAAAGGAAAAAACCGGTGTTGGATTCCAACTCCGGTTTTTTTTTGTCCACATACTCATCCTCTTTTTACAAAAACTCATTTGGTTCTTCCATTAACATTTGAATCAATTCCAAATCCTTGGTAGTGATCGCATTTGATTCATGTGTATATAATTTGAGTCGGACTTTGTTGTAAACATTCCATATTTCGGCATGGTGGTCTAACGATTCTGAAACCAATGCAAGTTTTGTTAAAAACAAAAATGCACTTTTAAAGGAAACAAACGAATGTTCAAAACTAAGATAACTGAGTGTTTTTTCCTTTGTATAATTCCATTGAGGAAAGTCTTTTAAGAAAGTTTCAATTGTTTCTTCATTCAATATCTGATTCGGTTGTTTCATTCTGTTTAGACTTCCTTTTATGGAATACAATTAAATACAAACCAAGTATGATGAGACCACCACCACCTAGTTTTTGTATGTCGATTGGCTCGTTCATAAAAAATATACCAACAAACATCAAAAAAATTGGTTCAATGAGAAGAGTTGCATTCAGTTTACTAATGGGTAAATAATTATGTGCTTCAAAGTAAAAAGCTCTCCCTAAAAAATAACCAAGCAGGGAACAGACCCCAAGGGTTAATATGACGGAATATTTAGGTACTAAAAAAGACCCAATACCAAGTGAATAAAAAAAGAAAAACACACATAATAACAATAAACGTAAGTAAGCATATTCTAAACCTAAAATTTCAGGGATGTATTTTTTAATTAAATAACTTTGGATCGCAAACAAAAAAGCACTGATGAGTATACAAATTGACGCGATCCAATGGATTTGACCCTCTAAGGTTGATATGAAATAAATTCCAAACATGGAGATGATGATCCCAAAAGTCTCTCTATATTTTAATTTTTCTCCAAGGAACACAACACCAAGTAAAACATTATACAAAACAGTTGTTTTGATGAGAATTGCTGCGGGGCCTAAATCGGTTTGTTTTAAAGCATAATAATACAAGATAATTCCCATGGCATTGGACAAAGTTCCAATGAGTAAAATTTTACCATCCCGTTTGATGGTTAAGATTACTTTGTTTCGACGTTTCGTTGAAGTTATAAAATAGGGACTCACAACCAAAAAGGCAAATCCAACACCAAATAAGGCAGCCATCTCTGGAGATAAACTATACCTTCGAAATACTTCTTTAAAACCGATGACTTCAAATGCGAAAAAGACTCCGGTTAAAAATACAAAAAAATATCCCTTTTTTTCATTACCAGTCAATGGTTTCTTTTCCTATTGATTTTAAGTATTCATTCGTTTTCGAAAAATGGCGGTTTCCTAAAAAACCTCGGTAGGCAGAAAGTGGAGAAGGGTGTGCTGATTTTAGCACCAAGTGTTTGTTTGGTGGGATGAGAGTCTCTTTTTTTTGTGCAAAGGATCCCCATAATAAAAAAACTAAATTTGATTTTTGATTTGCTAAGATACGGATCACTGCATCCGTAAATTCTTCCCAACCTTTGTTTTGGTGGGAACCTGCTTTGTCTTTTTCAACCGTGAGTGTTGCATTCAATAAAAACACTCCTTGTTTGGCAAGGTATGTTAAATCACCAGATTTTGGGATTGGTTTTTTGACATCATCTTGGATTTCTTTGAAGATATTTTGGAGAGAAGGAGGAAACGAAACACCATCCAATACCGAAAAACAAAGTCCATGAGCCTGTCCTGGTCCATGGTAAGGGTCTTGGCCAATGATTACTACTTTTACCTGATCAAAAGGGCATAAATCAAATGCATTGAATATAAATTTGGCAGGAGGGTAGACGATTTTGGTTTTGTACTCGTCTCTTACCCATTCCCGTAATTTTGTAAAATAAGGTTTTTCAAATTCTGCCTGTAAAACCTCTTTCCAACTAGATTCTATTTGAACGTCTTTCAGATTTTCCCTCCGAATGAAAGAATAACACGCGTAAATCGATACCACCATGAGTAACATGAATGGTTTTTTTCGCAAATGCACGTAAGTCCTTCATACACTCACTCCACTTCTCTTCCGTTGGGCAAAGGATATAACCAATGAGTGCAATTTCATTTTGAAACACTTGGGAAAGTTCTCCTAGTCGTTTTCCTATTTTTGAATATAACTTTTCGTCAGGACCAATCCTTTCGTTTTTTCGATACCCATATGGTGGGTTCAAAGGTAAAAAATAATGAGTAGAGGATTCTTTTCCTTCTGGAAAAACGGGGAAAGTTTTTAAAAAGTCAGAAACAGTATGGTCAATGGTTTCAACATGGATCCATTTCCTCCAATGGTCCATTTCCTTTTTCCAATAAGGTTCGAGAGCTGGATCTGTATCTTGGATGACTACAGGAGTGAGATTTAGATTCGTATTTAAGGAATCTCGTTTTTTAAGGAAATGTTCAAATGATTTGGTCGGGAATAAATTCAATTTTTTCCATACTAAGTCTCTAGGGAGAGTTAAAAAGGGTATTTTCTCTTCAGCTAATTTCCATTCGGTGGCAAATGTCATTGTTCCTGCAAATGGAATGTAAACTAGTTTTACACTGTCTTTAGGAATGGAAAAAAATTGAAAACATTGTTCTGTTAGAATGTGAGCTAAATCTTCTGGAATGGGTGCACTTGTGGGAAAATTAGCTTTGATTCCTCTTTTGTAACCTGGTTCCCCTAATACCGATAGTGTGACTGTGACCTCTTCCTCAAAAAAACTAATATGTAAGTTTTCTTTGATCTCATAAAACTTTGTTTCATTGTCAGTAAACAACGGTTTTGCGATTGAGACAGCTTCTGTGAGGATTCGGTCCCATTCGTCTTCACGTTTGTCTGCTGACATGTCCCAATCATTGGTCCTTGCGATCACAAGACGAAGGTCTCGAATGAAATAACCATGGAATAAAAGATAAGTAATTTGGTGAGGGTTTACATTTTCAATTTTGATTTTTTCAGAAAAAACACGGACATTGGCTTCCGGTTGGTTGGGCATAGGTACATGGTCTAAAATTTCTTTTACTTTTTCTCCCACCCAAGTGGAAGTCCCTGGAGGGAAGTACAATTCCCAAGTTAAGGGAGTTCCCAATTGTGGTTTCCTGATTTTAAATTTCCAATTCATCTTTTCCTTGCTATCCGAATTTCCCTAGAAAGATTGACCTTACATGCCAAGGATCTTCACTCCAGAACTGTTTTTGGTGATTGCCGCCATTCTTTGGGGTGGAACGTTTGTGGTCATCAAACTTGCGCTTGATTCGGTTCCTCCTTTTTTATTTTTAGCAGTCCGATTTTCCCTCGCCGGTTTCATCACATTATTACTGTATCGGAAAACCTTATTTTCCAAAGCAAATCGTCGATTGGATTACATTCTCCCTGCTTTTTTTGTCGCCTGTTCGGCATTACTAGGGTATGCATTTCAAACCATTGGGCTTGTTTACACTTCCGCTACCCAATCAGGTTTTATGACTGGTGCATATGTGATTTTTGTACCATTACTACAGATTGCCATCGAACGAAAACTGCCTTCTTTACGAACATGGATTGCTGTTGTGATTGTGGTGATCGGATTGTTTTGTATTTCACAAAATGGTAAATCTTTAGATGAGTTCCAAGGTGATTTGGGATTTGGGTTTGGTGATGGTCTCACTCTAATAGGAGCGTTTTTTTTTGCTGTCTATATCATTCTCATCGATATTTACACAAAAAAAATTCCCTCTCAAATTTTAGTATCGTTTGAAATTTTACTAATAGCAGTTGTCTCTAGTTTTTTATTCCCAATAGAATCTATATTTTTAAAACAAACCATCCATGTTCAATTTGATTTAAAATTCTGGATTGGTATCATCTATACATCAGTTTTTGCAACGATCTTTACAACACAAATCCAAACAAGATACCAAAAGGCAGTTTCTCCTGCGAGGGCAGGTTTACTTTATAGTTTGGAACCAGTGTTTTCCTTTTTCCTGGCTTATCTTGTGTTAGGTGAGAGGCTAGGTGTGATTGGTGCGATTGGTTCCTTTCTCACACTATTTGGAATTTTGTTTTCGGAAATGGGAAAGTGGAATAAACGAGAGGAATGAATTTTGGACAAAACCAAAATACTTCCCTCTCCTGCATCTTAAGTAAAAATTTTATATGATTTGGTGTTCCTTTAGAGCATGGTACAAAATGCCTATGGTCACTTTTAATATGGATAAAACAGGAATGGCAAGTAACATTCCAAAAATACCAAAAAAGTTTCCACCAACTGCAATTCCAATGAGGATCGCAAGTGGGTGTAACGAAACAGCATTTGCAATCACAACAGGTTGGACTATCGCATTGTCGACCAATTGTGCTACTATGACAACGGATGCAATGGAACCTATGGAAGGCGACATTTCTGGGAATAAAATTGCAAACAAAATGGGTGGGATAGCACCAACTAACGGACCTAAGTAAGGTATCGAATTGGCAACTCCTAAAAATATTCCAAACAGAACAAAGAATTTTACACCCACAAAATAAAATCCAATGGATGCAACGACTGCCATGATACCACATTGGATCACTAAACTCTTTAAGTAACTTGTGATCTGTTGGTTCATACGATAAAAAACCATAAGAAACATTTCAAAAAAACGATTGGGGATAAAACTAATCATTGTTTTGTAGATTAGGTTTGCATCTAATAACAAAAAGAAACTAATGATAGGAATAATGATCATCCAACTGATAAATGTTGGAATCATCACAACAATTCCTCTTAAAAATTCTTCTAAGTTATTGGTGGCAAGTTTTGCAATCTCTTCTGGATTGATGATTTTTTTCCATAGTTCCGGATTTTTAGAAACAACAGGAAGTTTTGTGAAATCAAGCAACTGGAAGTTGGGGTCATCCATTTTGGTTGACCACTCCGAAACAATTGGTTGTGCTTTTTCAAATAAGTTAGGTAAATAAAATGCTAAAAACCAATACGCACCTGCAATCAAAATGGAGAAGATTATAATAATCGTGAATGCCCGATGGATTCCTCTCGATTCAAAATAATCAACAACTCCATGGAAAATATAAAAATGAATTCCTGAAATGAGAAGTGGGATTGCTAAAAATTTTACACCGACAATACCAATTAAAACAGTTAATGCGATAAGCCCAAAAAAAGCAGATCGTAAAACCAGTGATGATATACTATTTTCTTTAAAGATCATTTGGGTTTATTCTTTTTACTTTTAAAGTAAGCTGCTTCTAATGTATCATTTGTTTTGCGAAGTCGATCTGCAATGATTGATGCAAAACTGAGAAGTAAATCGTTTCCAACTCTAGGTTTTGTTTCCAATAAAGTTTTTAACTCTGGTTGGAAAAATCCAAGTAAAATGGAATCAACAAGTGCAACAGCAGTAGCTGACCGTGGGAAATCTTGGAAAAGAGCAAGTTCACCGAAAAAAGCACCTTTTTCAAGTTCGGCGAGTTTCAGTGTCACTCCTTCTCGTTCAGAAAAAATTTCAACTTTTCCCTGTAAGATTAGATAAACTCCCGTTCCTGCTTGTCCCTGAAAAAAAATGGTTTCACCCGCATAATACTTTCGTTTATGGATGAGCCTTGCTACTTCACGGAGTGTCCTCCGTGACATACCTTCAAAGATTGCAGTTTCACGTAAAAAATGTGAAATCTCTGTGATGGGGTTATCATCGCGTTTGAGAATGGATTTCCAAAGGGGAAGTTGCATATTGCCTCTTCTATATAAATCGGATAGACGAGGCCTGGAATTGATAAAACTTGCTCTTATGGGACAAGCTTTTTATGTGACAGGGACCGGAACGGACGTAGGTAAAACTTTTTTTTCCTCTCTTTTTATGGCAAAATACGCGAAAAAGTTTGGTTTTCGGTATTGGAAACCCATCCAAACAGGGACCATCAGCGCCGACGATACAAGTTTTGTCCAAAATACAACTCATTTGCCTGATTCACATTTTCTAAAGCCTAGTTTTGAGTATAAAACACCAGCAAGCCCACATTACGCGGCAAAGTTGGAAGGACAATCCATCGACCCAAAAACTCTTTTGGCATTGATTTCCAAAGAACGAAATAACAATACACTGATCGAAGGCGCAGGAGGTGTGTTTGTTCCTATCACCGAAAATTATCTGACCATACGTGCCATACAGGAATCCAATTTAGGTGTGGTAGTGGTTGGTTCCACAGAACTTGGCACCATCAATCATACACTTTTAACATTGGAGGTTTTAACTTCTCGGTTTATCCCTGTGTATGGTTTTTATTTAGTGGGTCCTAAAAACGATCTACAAGAAGATAATGCCACCATGATACAGAAATTAGGTGGAGTTTCCCTTCTAGGTATCACAAACTTTCCTGAACAAAGATTATCTTCTGATGAATTTAACAGTTTTGCTTCTACTCATTTTGATATAGACCGAAATGTGATTGATGTTGTCTTAAACGCTGAAGATGAAATTTAATCCAGTTAATACCAATACTTGGGTTCCACTTACGATCCAAGATGAATCTGAATCCTTATTAAACGTTATTTCTGCCGAAAATGAATTTGTTACGGATGAAGATGGAAACGTATGGATCGATGCCATCTCCAGTTGGTGGACAGTGATTTATGGTCATAGGAATCCTCGGCTTATCTCTGCTTTACAAAACCAATTACAATCATTGGATCATGTGATGCTTGCAGGCAATATTCATGAGAGTGCTGAAAATTTAGCGAAGAAATTATTGGAACTCACGAATTTCGATTTTAAAAAAGTATTTTATTCGGATAACGGATCGAATGCGATCGAAATTGCATTAAAACTATCAATCCAGTATTACCAAAACCATCCTGATTTTAAACCACGATCTGAGTTTATCGTTTTTTCCAATTCCTATCATGGAGATAGCATTGGAGCAATGAACGTATCTGGAAAAAATTACTTCAATCGAATATTTTCCGAACTCCGATTCCCAACAAAGGAGTTTCCAGCCCCCAACTGTATGAACTGTCCGTGGGGGAAACAATCTTCGAGTTGTGATACAGAATGTTTGGCAGACTTAGAACTTGCAATCAAACAAAACGAATATGCCGGTATAGTGATTGAACCATTGGTTTTTGGTGCCAATGGGATGTTGTTTTATGATAAAAAAGTATTAATCAAACTTAGAGACTTGGCAACGAGTACAAACACTTTACTGATATTTGACGAAGTGTTTACAGGTATGGGAAAATTAGGAGAACCGTTCGCTTACCAGAAGGCGGAAGTGGTTCCCGATTTACTGATTTTAGCAAAAGGACTTACGGGAGGTATGTTACCTCTTGCTGCAACACTCGTCTCTGATTTTATTTATAAACAGTTTCTTTCGAAAGATCCATACAAAGCATTTTTCCATGCACATACCATGACAGGGAATGCACTTGCATGCAGCGTTGGTTATACGTCTATTTCGATGTTACAAGAATTTGGTCTAACGCTAGTAAGGGAATTGGAAAAAAAACTAAATCTATTTGCAGTCACCTTCCAAAAAAGAATGGGGACGTCAGTTGAAAATGTCCGGGTGATGGGTGGAATATTTGCCTTTGAATGGAAGGAACCTGTTGCCCATGATGAATACTTAAACCCCATTGGAAAACAGATCAAAAATTCCCTTCGGAAATTTCATATTTTACTCAGACCTTTGGGACGTACTATATATATCACTCCTCCCTATACCATTTCAGATTCTTCACTCGAAAAAATATTTTTGGCGCTTGAAACGACCCTTCTCGGATTTTTAGAACCAGAAAAAGACTAAATCTTTACCTCCATTTTCTTCGTTTACAGAGTCACCCTCAGAATAGATTTTGTTTTCATGATCGCAACTATCCAAGAAAAAACGACCTCTTCCTCTCCCTCCATCATTTCCGAGGAAGAAGCCCTCAAAATTTTAAAAGGAGAGGTTCCCTTTTTGCCCATCGTGGCAAAAGCTTCGGAAGAACGATTCCGTCATTTCAGCAATAAAGTTCGCATTCATATTTTAGATAACATTAAAAACGGATATTGCCCTGAAGATTGTGGTTATTGTGCACAAAGGAAGGGTGGAGAATCGGGGATCCAAGAG
The DNA here is from genome assembly GCF_002812085.1 of Leptospira levettii. Lineage (NCBI taxonomy): Bacteria > Pseudomonadati > Spirochaetota > Leptospiria > Leptospirales > Leptospiraceae > Leptospira > Leptospira levettii. The sequence continues at coordinate 275,836 of NZ_NPDM01000001.1, read as the reverse complement.
TATTCCTTAAAATCACCTGAAGAAATTTGGGAAGATGCCAAGAAGGCAAAAGAAAACGGTGCATATCGTTTTTGTATGGTCACTTCAGGCAGAGGACCAACTGACAAAGCTGTCGACAAATTAGCAGAAACCATCTCCAAAATCAATGGTGAATTAGGTATGAAGGTTTGTCTTTCTGCAGGAATCCTTGATGCCAAAAAAGCAAAAACGTTAAAAGACGCTGGTCTTGATCGTTACAATCATAACCTGAATACTTCCGAATCTAAATACAAAGAAATTTGTTCCACTCATACCTTTCAAGACCGATTAACAACACTTAAAGCGGCCAAAGAAGCAGAGATTGGACTTTGTTCTGGGATCATTGTGGGTATGGGTGAAGCATTGGAAGACATCGTACAAGTAGCGTTTGAACTCAAACGACTTGGTGTGATCTCCATTCCCGTGAACTTTTTTATCCCTATCAAAGGCCATGCGATCCAAAAGTCACCACTCACTCCTGAATTTTGTATCAGAGTGTTGTCTGTGTTCCGTTTGGTGAACCCAGACTCAGAAATCCGAGTAGGTGCGGGTCGTGAAGGTCATTTGGGTTCCCTTCAATCGATTGCATTATATGTTGCCAATTCACTTTTTGCAGAAGGGTATTTGAATGTAAAAGGAAGTGAGATGGAACAAACGATGAATCTCATTCATGATTGTAATATGGTTCCAGAATTTACAGAAGGAATCCCAGAAGGTTGGGAAGACTACGAGTCCAAGTTTTTATACGACGAGAAAAACTTTCCAGAACTCTATAAACATAAAAAGTAGTTTGCGTTTTTCACTTTTGGCGGTATCATGCTCCTACTTTACCGCCTCTAGTGATACACATGCAAAAACCGTCTTTACCATTTGGAAAACAAATTAGTTATGCGGTAGGCCAACTTGGTTGGTCTACGCTCATCAACATCATTGGTCTCCACCAAGTTTATTTTTACCTACCACCAGCTCCGAAACCAGGACAAGAGTGTTTCCCTGATCTGATTGAAAAAATGGCGTTTTGGGGCCTGTCCACCATCGGTGTGGTCGCAGCCATTGGTCGTTTATGGGATGCATTCACTGATCCCCTCATTGCAAACTCTTCCGATCGTTTTTCTTCACGGTTTGGTCGTAGAATTCCCTTTTTATTTCTGGGTGGAATCCCATCTGCCGTCTTTTGTTGGTTAATCTTTGTGCCACCACATAACTTCGTCTCTTCGACAAACTTAGTTTGGATGACGAGTTTTATGTTACTCTTCTATCTATTTTTAACAGTGTATGTCACACCATTTTTTGCACTTATCCCTGAGCTTGGACATACTCCCGAAGAACGACTCAATTTATCCACATACATCTCAGTAACATATGCATTAGGGATCATTGTTGCCTCCACGGAACCTATGATTGCGAGTGTTTTACAATCTAGTTTTGTTTTTGATCCAGATCCTTCGTTGCAAACTCTTGTCGCAAGACAATATGCATTGGGTATCCTTTGTATCTTTGCTGCGATTTGTATGTACTTCCCCGTATTTACCATCCATGAAAAAACATACTGTGAATCAGAGGCATCAAGTGTACCTTTTAAAGAAGCACTTGTCCTCACGTTCAAAAACAAAAACTTTTTGTATTTTGCACTTTCTGATTTGTGTTACTTCCTTGCACTCACCATTCTCACAACCGGTATTTCCTACTACGTAACAGTACTATTAGAATTGGAAAGGGACTTTGTCACACAACTCCTCACAGTGATGTTACTTGTATCCTTTGCCTTTTACCCTGTTGTCAATTTTGTCGCACGGAAAATTGGGAAAAAGAGAACTGTTCTCATTGGATTTTACACTTTCCTCGCTCTGTTTTTATCCATTTATTTTATTGGAAAAAATAGTTTGCCATTGTCCCCGTATATCCAAGGTTACATGATCGTTGCAGTTGCTGCCATACCAATTGCAATCCTTGGTATATTACCAAATGCAATATTAGCAGATATTGCTGAACTTGATTCATTAAAAACAGGTTCCAAACGAGAAGGTCTTTTTTATGCAGGAAGGACCTTTATGCAAAAACTAGGACAAACACTTGCGGTATTAATCTTCAGTTCAGTGATTTTGCTCGGGCTTGACCGTGATTCTAAAAAACAAATTTCTCCAAGTGTAACAGGAATCATTGCTCCATCTGTGTCTGAATCTAAGTCAGAACCGAAAAAAAATAGTGAGTCTGAGGCAAAAATAAGTAAGGAATCTACCATTTGTAAAGTCGAAGAAGTAGAAGCGGGTGGGGAACTGGGAGTTCGATTGACAGGTCCGTTGGCATCTGCATTCTGTTTACTTGCAATTTTTCTCTTTGGAAAATACAAAGAGGATGAAACTTTAGAAGAGATTGCAAAGATACGTGGAAATTAAATCCTGGTTTTTGGAGCTATTCAGATGAGATATCGCATTGAGACAACCAAGTTAAAGAACGGGTATATCGAAGCCAAACTCATCGAAACAACCACAAATAACCCGATTGAATTTCGGATTTGTGACACGGAAGAATATGCGCAAGCCCAAATCAAAGATTGGCAAAAGCGCTTCCGAATGAATGAACCGCAAGAACAGGATTAAATTCTTCCTTCGATGGGGTGTTTCGATCGCCCTAGTTTTGAGTGTTACAGATTGTAAAACCACCTCAAAACGAGATTACTTTGACTCTAACTTCCAGTGTTTTGCAGAGCCGGGTTGGCGCGATGATGTAAATTTTAAAAAATACATCGAAAAGGCCTGGCTCCCAACACGTTTGTTATACGCCGAAGACAATACTAAAATCAAACGTTCTGAAATTGTTTTTACCGGTGATAGTTTGGTACATTTGTTTTTACCGGATCTAATGGTAAAAGAATTCCCTGGCAAATCGGTCACCAATCGTGGGATAGGTGGTGATATGACAGAAACCTTACTCACTCGTATCGATGATGATGTATTACGATTAGAGCCCAAAACAGTGGTGATTGAAATCGGTGGAAACGATTTTATCCAAGGGAAATGTTTGAGCCTTGTGCAAAATAATCTACTCATGATCATCAAAAAAATCCATTCCCATAACCACCAAACTAGGATATTTCTCATCGCAGTTCCGCCAACTCGTGTGAAGGAATTGAATCAAATTGTTCCTGTTTATAATTTATTTTTAAACCAAGTTGCTCGTACCACACAAAATGTAGAATACATAGAAGTTTGGGACATCATGCGAAAACCAGATGCACCAACTCTAAGTGAAGAATTCATTCGCCCGAATGGTGATAGTTTGCATTTTAATGAAAAAGGATACGAACTTTGGGGTAAAAAACTGAGACCCTATTTACAAAAATAACGAATGAATTCAGTCCTTCTCTTTTCGCATAACCCCATTCACAATACTCAAATTTTCGATTCTTTCCAAGATGATACCCTTGGTACATCCTTATCTACAATAGATGTAAAAACATTTTCCCATTCAGAACGATACGGACTTCACTCTGTTCGTATCACTCTCGATACATCCTGGAACCGAAATCAAATTGTGATGATTCGGGAAAGGTTTGCAAAATACCAAATTGATTTATTATACATACCTTCTTTATTACCGAACAATCAGACGTCTCTCTTTGTCTTTGATATGGATTCTACAGTCATCAAAGAAGAAGTGATCGATGAACTTGCTCGTAAACATGGTGTATTCGAAGAAGTCGCAAGTGTGACAAAAAAAGCGATGGAAGGTGGAATGGGATTTGATGAAGCCCTTCGCCTCAGAGTGAAACATTTAGCCGGTCTTTCCATCCAAAGTTTTAAAGAAGTGTATGATCTTTTGCAATTAAATGATGGAATGGAAACTGTATTCCAATTTGTTCCATCAAACGGATGTAAGCTTGGGATTTTAAGTGGTGGTTTTAGTCCTGTTTTAGAATTATTTTCAAAAAAATACCCTGTGGATTTTTTTCGTGCTAATGGACTAGAAGAAAAGGGTGGGTTTTTCACAGGCCAAATTTTGGGTGAGATCATCAATCGTGAAAAAAAAGAAATGTACTTACGAAAGTATGCGAATGAATTTTCAATTCCCCTTGAACATGTGGTTGCAGTAGGTGATGGAGCCAATGATGCTTTGATGTTAAATGCAGCAGGGATTGGGATTGGGATTCATGCCAAACAAGGTCTAAAAGACCAAATCACCAATTGGATAGACTTTACAAATTTATCCGCTTTAGTTTTCCTCTTTGAGAATACGTTTTAATTCATCCAATATTGACAAAGCTTCAAGTGGTGGAATTGTATTAGGATCGAGCCCTGATATCCTTTTCAGAACTTTCTCTTCGTTAGCCGAAAGTCCCTTTGGTTCCTTCTCCATTAAATTCCCAAATAAACTTGGTTCTTCGTTTTTGATTTTGATTTCTCGTTTTTTGGATTCGAGTCCCGATAAAATTTCTTTTGCACGTTCCGATACGGATTCTGGTATCCCTGCTAACTTGGCGACGTAAATTCCAAAGGATTGTTTTGATTTTCCTCTTTTTACTTTTTTTAAGAATAAAATTTCACCATCTTTTTCAAAGGTATCTAAATAAAGATTAAAAATACCGGCACCTTTTTCGAGTTCCGTTAATTCATGGTAATGTGTAGCAAAAATGGTTTTTGGTTTCGGAAAGTTTTTACTTAAGAATTCTAAAATCGCCCATGCAATCGACAAACCATCATAAGTTGATGTTCCACGACCCACTTCATCAAAAAGGATCAAACTATTTTCTGTGAATTGGTTTAGGATTGTCGCTGTTTCTTTCATTTCTACATAAAATGTAGACTCACCTTTCGTTAGGTTGTCACCTGATCCAATCCTTGTAAAAATACGATCCACAATGGATAAGGATGCTTTTTTAGAAGGAACATAGGAACCCATCTGAAAGAGAATTTGGTTAATGGCAATTTGGCGCATAAAGGTAGATTTACCTGCCATATTCGGACCCGTTAACACTGCGATTGCGTTTTCTTTTGGATTAAGTTCCAATGTATTGGGAACAAATCGTTCGCCTATTGGTAAAAATGTTTCTACAACAGGGTGACGAGAATCAATGTATTCAATGATTCCATCAGTTCTAATCTCGGGCCTTGTCCACTGGTATTCTTCTTTGGTTTCCGTAAGGGACAAGTGGTAATCCAAAGATGCAACTTCATTGGATAGAGTTAAAAATGCTTCATAAAGTGAAATGCATGTTGCCACCAAACGATCAAACACTTGTTTTTCGATTCGTTCAATGATTTCATCCGCTTGTAAAATGGCTCGTTCCAGTTCTTCGAGTTTAGGAGAAGTAAACCTTTCCCCTGTGACAAGAGTTTGTTTTTTTAAAAAATGAGAAGGGACATCTTTTGCTTGGGCCTTAGAAACTTCGATAAAGTAACCCAAGATTTTGTTGTAACGAATTTTTAAGCTAGAACAACCAGATTCTTTTTTCTCTTTTTCTTCAAGTTCCAAAATCCAATCTTTCCCTTTTTCTCGTGCTAAAATAGCATCATCATACTCTTGATTAAAACCAGATTTTAAAAAAGGTGAGTTTCCTAAAAATACAGGTAACTCTCCATCAAAAAGAGTTTTTTGAAAATCTAAACCTAGGGCTTCTAACTCTTTTGGAAGTTTGGAAAAATCATATCCAATTCCATCTAAGATTTCTTTCATCTGACTGACAGCTGTTAAACTTTTTTCAATCCCACGAAAATCGCGAGGTAAAGCTTTTCCTACTCGGAAACGTGTCATCACACGTTCTAAATCAATAAGATCCCCCAGTGATTCTTTAATTTTGATGCGTTCTTTTTTGTTTTGAGTTAAAATTTCAATTTTGTCCCAATGATCTTTAATTTTTTTTTCATCCCTTGTAGGAAATAAGATCCTTTGTTTGAGGTAACGTTTTCCCGTAGCAGTAGTGCAACGATTGAGGACACCAAATAAAGTATGGTTTTTGTCGTTGGGATTTTCAACCAGTTCCAAATGGGAAACAGTTTGTTCATCAAGGACTAAATATTCGCTTTCATCAATTCGTCTTGGGGATTGGAATACAAAGTTTTGATTTCTATAATTATATTGCAAATAAGCATCTAATACGTGTACAACGGTATCGATTCCTGCTCCTTCTTTTTTGAGAAGGTATTCTTTTGGAATTTGGGAAAGGATAATTTTGGATTCTTTTGAAAGGGGAGGGATTTCTTCTGTATAAATCATCTCCTTTGGAGAAAATCGTTTGATAGTATCTAAAATTCTTTCTTTTTCCGATTCAGAAAAGTAAAAATAAACAAGCTCCGATGTGGAAACATCAGCAAACGCTAAGTAGACGGAAGATTTTTCTTTATAATACAATGATAAATAATTATTCTGATACCCACCAAGTAAATTGTCTTCTACTACAGTTCCTGGTGTGATGATGCGAACAACTTCCCTCGACATAATTTTTGCTTTGGGGTCATCTGGTTTAGTTTGTTCGCATACTACTACTTTTTTCCCAGCAGAGATGAGTCTTGAAATGTAGCTTTCTGTGGCATGGTATGGAATTCCTGCCATTGGGATTTGGTTTTGCCTTTTGGTAAGTGTGATGTCTAAAATTTGTGCGGCAATTTTTGCATCATCCATAAACATTTCATAAAAATCACCCATTCGAAAAAATACGATTCCATCTGGATGTTGTTCCTTTATTTCCAGATATTGGCGCATAACAGGAGTATTTAAAGCTTCATATGTTTCGGACATTTTGTACCAATTCTTTGATTTTATTCGAATCTTTTTTGCCGTCTGTTTCCACACCACTTGCTACATCGATTCCATAAGGTTTTAATGTATTTAGAGCTAATTGGACATTGTTTGGAGTGATACCTCCAGCAAGTAGATAAGGTCGTTTTACATTGGTTACAAATTCCCAAGGGAAAACATGCCCACTACCACCACCGAGTCCTTTTTGAAAACTATCCAATATGACTAGTGAAGACTTAGGTTCTAGTTCTTCATCAGAAACGACGGGTGATTGGATTCGGATTGCAGGGAGTAATCGATTTTGATTTGTGAAAGATTCCCAAATTTCATTTGTGAGAAAACGATCACCACGAATCAGTTGGATTAGGTCTGGATTCAATTCTTTTGTGAGAGAAAGGATCTCTTCAGTTGAGTTTTCAAAAAATAAAAAAACAAGTTTAGGAAATCCTGGTAAGTGGCGGATGGAAAGTATTTCTTCTGCTACGTTTCGATTGATTCCACGAGGGGATTTTGGTGAAAAATTGAGACCTACAAAATCCACACCGAGATCACGGCATAACTCAAGTGTGGACAAATCCTTGATTCCACAGATTTTAATTTTGAAATCGGTTCCCATCGAGAACCAGATTGATTCAGTTCAAATCGGAGGCAATCGATCCTTTGTATCCAAAATGCAAAAATTTAAGGAAACTATCTTGGTAAACAAGCATGTCTTGTTTGGAAATCCCTTGTCGTACCATTTGGACAAAGATATTCAGGAAAAAAGATAAGATGTTACGGACCACAAACTCATCTACTTCACCTTTATAGGTTGGATTTTTTTGTTTGAAAGTTGAGTATTGCTCAAAATTGATTTTGGTAAGTCTTGTAAGGACAGTTTCTGGAAATTCTTCCAAATGGGACCCTTGAGCCTTTGTGAGGAGCAGGATAAAATCATCCCTGTTTGCATCCACATAATCCAGAGCGATGTGGAATCTTTCTCTCCACGTCTCATAACTGTCGTTAAACCTTTTTTCAAAATAATCAGGATGTGAGACATAGGCGAATGCTTTCTCAAGTCCTGATAACACTGGTTGTAAGATCTCTGTCAGTAAGTGTTCTTTGTTTTCGAAGTAATTGTAGATATTACTCGTTGATACCTTTGCTTTTTTGGCAATGGTTCGCATACTGGCTTTTTCAAAACCAAGTTGGATGAACTCTTCACGAGCTGCTTGTAGAATTTCTTTTCTAGTATGTTCTTTTGGAGTTTGCATAGTCCTGAACGATGTTTCCTAAAAGAACAATCTCGTTCAGGATTCATTTGTAAAGTCCAATTTTACATCTTTATTGTATTTTGTATTAAATTTGCCACAATTCCATAAAGTCGGAAACTTCCTAACACCAAAACGGGAATTTCGCCTTGGAATAAGGGAACTAACCCGGGAAGGGAAGAATGCCTTATGGTTCTCTCCTTTAACTTCCCTGTGGGGGCAGGGAATCGTCCAAAACCTTCTCCCTCCCAAAGGATGAGGTTTTCTAGGTATGGTTCAGGTAAGGCATCTAGGATCCCGGTCAGGTCTTTGTCGGGAAGGCTCCCGAGTAGAATGTGGAATTTTTTGTGATGTTTGGCAAATTCAAAGGAGGTGGTACCGATGGCATCCGGGTTATGGGAAGGGTCAAACACTACCAATGGTGAGTCGGAAAGGACTTCCATCCTTCCTTTCGGTTTTCGAATGGAAACATAGGGAATCTTGGATACTGATGATTGTTGTTCCTTTAGAATTTTCGAAACGATATTTTTTGCATATAGAAAATTAGTCTCCAAATAACTTTCCTTAGGTGGAATGGAAATCACATGGAGGGGAACCAATTCTTTTTTAGGCCGATTGTGAAATGATTCGGGAAGTGTTTCTACCTCTTCTTGAAACGCAAATAGAGACAAAGTTTTTTCACCCGTAATGCCGAGTTTTTCTTGGCAGATGGCTTCTTTTGTGTTCCCTAAAATTGCAGAATGATCGAGTCCAATTTTCGTGAGGACAATGTAGTCTGCTTCTACAAGTTTTGTAGCATCTAACCTTCCTCCAAGACCCGCTTCCCAAATCTCCACTTCCATATTTTGTTCATGGAAAAATCGATACGCAAATACAGTGAGAAATTCAAAGTAAGTCAAAGAATCATAACGATGTAAATCTGCTAAAAAAAAGTTTTGGAAACATAGATTTATATCCTCTATGTTAGGAAGGGAAGGTTCACCATTTCTCACCAGTTGTAATCTTTCTAATGGTGTGAGTAAGTGAGGTGATGTATAAAGTCCTGTGTTGTATCCTAATTTTGAGAATAAACAGGCTAAGTAGTGTGAGGTGGAACCTTTTCCGTTTGTCCCAACAACGCTGATCCGTATGGGTTTTGGTTTTTTTTGATCAAAGGATCTTTCTATATGTTCAAATACAGATTTTAATCCATCCAGGGAATAATTTTGGAAGACATTAAAATTTCTAGTTTTTTCAATGTTTTGCCTCTGGTTTAAAAACTCTATGAACTGCATTGTTAACAACTGGGTAATTTAGAATTTATTTTCTATTTTTTAATTCTTTCAGTAAAATAGATTCTACTTTTTGAATCCATTTTTTCTTAAGTGTTTCGCCAGTAAATAGTTCAAATTGTCTGATCCCTTGGTACAATAACATATGATAACCAGGGATGATCTCTGCCTTTTTTTTCTTGGCTTCCTTTACAAGATCAGTTTCCAAAGGGTTGTAAACAATATCGAATAACGTATGTTTTTTGGTAAAAAAATGAGAGTCTAAAATGGGTTCACCACCAACTCCTTTCATGCCCACAGGTGTGGTATGAATGATGAGATCGTAATCTTCTTTATTTTGTATCACTTCCTCTTTCGAAGGTTGTTCTAGCCAAAAAGGTTTTCCTAACGATTGTTCGATTTCATTTTTAGCTTCTTTGTTTCTGGCAAGAATGTGTACCTTTCGTTTGAAAGAATGTTGTTTGTGATTACCTTCTAATTCTTTTGCGATGGCAAAAAGAATCCCTTTGGCACTTCCTCCACTCCCGAGGACCAAAATTTTTTTTTCGATCCCAGAGTTTACCAAATCTGAATTCATTTGTTTGATCGACTCTAGTGCTCCCGTACCATCTGTATTCACAGCACTGATGCCATTTCGAAAGAGGAGTGTATTGGATGCTGCCATCGTTTTTGAGGCTTCACAGACTTCGTTTGCTTGGGTATACGCCCATTCTTTAAATGGTATCGTAACAGAAACTCCTTTGACACCTAAATCGAGCAGTGGTTTTAATCCGATCTGTTTCCAGTGTTCGTTTTCAAAAACAAGATACACTCCATCATAACCGCTCTGTTTGAATAGAGAATTGTGGATCCAAGGGGATAGGGTATGGCCTAAGGGAAATCCCAATATGCCAAAGATCTCTGTGTGTTTTGAATACAAGGAAAACCTCTTTTTTTATCTTATGGACTAAACAATGGCTTACCGAAAATAGGTAATAGACAGGTACAAGACCAATGATTTCATTACCGCTTGCCGCACCATCAGAACCATGGACAATTCTCGTTGATATTTTATTCTTTTTTCTCGCATCCGCAGCCTGTGCCTATTATTTTTATTATTACAAACGAAAAGACCTACTAGGAAAGTTTTGGGGGTCCACATTTGTTGCGGGGATTGGAGCTTTGATTGTATTTGCAACCCTACAAACTTACATCAGAGACATCATCATGTGGCTCATGTCACCGAAAATTGGATCAACACAATTATCAAACGTGAATTTGGTCGCTATTTTTCTTGGTGGTTTTTTTGCTCTCTACATCATGAATCGAATCAATCATAACAAAGAAAGAAGGGACTGAGTTCGATTTCTCATACAACTTCAAATACTTTAAAAAGTTATAATAAAATCCAAGGAGAGCAAGGACAAATCCTTGTTTTCCATCTAGGATTCCCAAACGAATCCAATACATATAAAATCCTTTAAAACATCCTTTTAAGAAAGCCCAAAAAACCGAAGATCGTTTTCCTTTTCTAAATTCTTCTTCTGCAAACAAACTCGAATAACGATCTATAAACTTTAAATGGTCTGATATGTTTTTGTAAGAATAATGGAAAAGAGGATTTTTTAACTTTGATGGTTTACCATTCAGTTTGACTCGTTCATGCACCAAACCACCGCTAAACTGTCCTTCTGATTTTTGGAACAAACGCATTTGGTAATTTGGATAATAACCACCAAATCGAATCCATTTTCCTAAATAATAAGTAAGTCTTGGGATAAGATATCCCTTTGTTTCCAAAGGAAGTTTCGTAAATAGAACTAGAATTTCTTCTTTGAGTTTGGGGGAAACTACTTCATCAGCATCGATGGCAAGGACCCAATCATGTTTGGTTTTTGTGATCGCAAAGTTTTTTTGGTCAGCATAGTTTTGGAACTCATGATGGTAAACACGGGCACCAAATGATTTGGCGATGTTCACTGTATCATCAGTAGAACCTGAATCTACAACAACTATATCTTCAATGAAGGAAATCGCTTGGAGAGTGCGACTGAGATTGTCTTCTTCGTTTAAAGTGATGATGGTACAAGAAAGGGGGATTGATGTCATTGAGGGGTTAATTAGAATCGCGTTGGGAAATAAACTTTTCTGTTAAAGGTATTTCCAATCTAGCAATGGTGGAATCTTCGCCAATGATGATTCTAAAAAAATTAGGATCAATGCCTTCCCCTTTTAGCATAATGAGGATAAGCGCAAGACCAAGACCCGCACCTTCTGAAGTGTCCGCATTGTCGATATAAAACTGAGCGATGTCATCATACATCATCCCCTTTTCCAATCGTTCTCGGATGGATTTTTCTTCTTCTTTGGCAATGGGTGTATTGTTGATCACTTCAATGATGATACCATCATCGTTGTATTTAAAATTAATGAGGCAGTAATATCCTTTTTTTTTGGCTTTGATCCCAAACTCGTTCGACATTTCTTCGGAAAACATCTCTCGGTATTCCCTAACCCCTCTCGCATATTCGGAAGGGTTTAACATACTATAACCCCTTTCTTCAAAAAAGACCCGTTTTTGGTTGGCCTTACAGGCATTGATGGCGAGTTCTTTGATGATGGTGTAGAGAGTGGGAACAAGGGTTGGGTAAGTGAGTCTGTCCAAAATGAGGCCTACGGCCTCCTTGATGTGTTCTTCAACGGATTTGGAGACCCGATGGGTCTTTAGCGAGAGAATTTTCCCGTTTTCGATATGTAATTTGATGTGATCAGAAATCTCGCTTGTTTCCTTTCCCATACCCGAAATCTTTTCCATTCTAGTCCTTACTGTCAAGGTACTAAGACCGCTAGCATGAAAAACCGCAGGCTTCTATCCCTCACCTTATTCCTATCGGCCATTGCCCCCTCGATTCTTTTGCCACAATCTTTGAAAATGAAATCTGTTCGGATTTGGGACAGTGAAAAAGCCAATTTTTCTGGATTTGTCAATGTAGAAGTATCGCAGGGTAAAATCGTTTCCATCCAACAGGCAAAAGAAATTCCGAACCCAGAATTCATTCTCCCAGGGTTTTGTGATGCATCCGTAACCATCGGGGCAAATGCAGTTGGGGGCAAAACATCCAAAGGGGAACTTCCCAAAGTCCTACTTGGGTATTTATCTGCTGGGTTTAGCCATATCGAATCCGTTGCGGATCCCAATTTGGCTCCACTGCTAAAGGAAATGGCAAAGTCAAAATGGAATGGTCCCATCCTCTCCCAATCGCAGAAACCAAATTTGTACCCAGAACTCAATGTTGGTGATGGTGCCATTTACCAATCTGGTTTAAAAGGGACGTTTGACCCGAAACGAAATCGGCACTTCCCGATTTTTCTGAAGGAAATGGACAACCGTGGGTTTTCGCAAACGGAACTTTTTTCCAAACGAAAGGAAGTAGAAGAGAATGGCCATTTAGCTCTTGCTTATACCTTCGCTGATAAAACCAGTTGGGAAGATGCATTGGATACAGGATTTTCTGTTTTATTCCATCCGATGCCTGAAGGAACCAATTTGTTCCGAGCGCAGAAGCGAAACTTTTTATGGGCACCTATGTTTGGCATTTTATACCTCCAGGAATTAAAAAAGAACCCAGAAGTTTGGAAAGAAGAACAAACCCATTGGGCAAAACTCAATCCTCATTATGCAAAGTATTGGAAAGAGTCACTTGTCCCCGAAGAGGAAAATTCTGAATCGTTTCCCACCATACCTTTTTCTGTTTTTGCGAGCCAGTTCCAATTGGAAAAGGAGACACATTCTAATTTATTGTTTGCGAGTGGAGCAGGTCACTTGGGTTTATTCCCTGGCCAAGCTGCCATTGTGGAAGTGAAACTTTGGGAATCCTTACTGCAATCCGATGTGAAAAAAGAAGAAAGGCAAAACGAAAGTCCCTCAAACTTTTGGGACTCAGTTTTTGGGCGTAAAACTTATACGATTCTCTCCATCCCAAAAGATGAGGAAAGCCTACCCATCATAAGACGTCGAATCATCCAAACCTTAACAGAAACAACCTGCCAATACCTGGGAGCTGACCATGGAGGCAAACTCCGCGTGGGAGGGCCTGCTCATTTTTCGATCCTTACGGAAAATCCGCTGAAACGCACTTCTGGAATATTTCCAATTGAATCCATGGTATTGGGAGGAAAATTGGTATATACCTCGAAACCCACCAAGGAAGGAACCGCAAAATGAAAGGCCCATCCTCAGAATTTGACCGTTTATTAGAAGAAAGTTTTAAAAAAAGACAATCCATTGAACCTGGCTCACGCCATGAAGCGAAAGTAACAGCTGTTAAGAATGACTATGTATTCATTAGAACCATTGACAACAAGGTCATTGGTAATATTTCTACAGAAGAATGGAGAGAAGATGTTTTACCAAAAATTGGTGATACACTGATCGTTTATTTCTTAAAAGAAAATTCTGGTGATTTTTATTTCACCACTTGCCTTTCACAAGACAACCTAACAGAAGAAAATTTAGAACTCGCAAATCAGTTTGAGATCCCAGTGCTTGGCCAACTATTATTAGAAGGGAATGGTGGATGGGATGTGAAACTTGGCAGTTACACCGCTTTTGTTCCATTCAGCCAATTGGATGTATCACTCAAAGGTAAAAATATCGCGGGCAAACGGATTAAGTTTATCATCTCTGAACTGGGAAAAAAACAATCGAAAATCCTGCTTTCTCAAAAGAAAATTGCTGATAAAGAAAGAGAAACAAAGAAACAGCTGTTACGCGATGAATTAAAGGTAGGAATGTTTGTTTCCTGCACTGTCAAAAGTATCCATAAGTTTGGTCTCATCGTGGACATGGATGGGCTTGATGCCCTTGTTCCACAATCCGAAGCAACATACAAAAAAAGTCCAGACCTCACAACTGAGTTTCGAGTGGGAGAAACACTCCGTGCAAAAATTCTAACTTTGGATTGGTCTACGAATAAAATCTCCCTCAGTGTAAAAGACTTTTTGTCAGATCCTTGGTCTGGCAAACTTCCGTTTAAAGAATCTGATATCATTTCAGGTACTGTAGAATCCATCAAACCATTCGGACTTTTTGTACGCTTAGGAGAAGATTTTTCTGGTCTTGTTCCCAACAAAGAAACGGGAATCCCACAAAGAACTCCACTCAACACAGTGTTCCAACCTGGCCAAAAACTAGAAGTGTTTGTATTGGAAATCAATCCCGAAAAAAGACAAATTGCTCTATCAATCTCCAAAGCTTCAGAAGCAAAAGACAGAATGGAATACCAAGAGTATCTTTCTAAAGATGAGTCCAATCCTTCGGTTTCCAGTTTTGGTCTTGCTTTGAAAAAATCTTTGGAAAACCAAAACCAAAAAAAGAAGAAGTAGTTCCTTGGAAGTTGCATTGTATCGCCCAGAAATTCCACCTAACACTGGCAATATTGCCCGTTTGTGTGTGAATGCTGGGGTTCCATTGTCCATTGTGGGTGAGCCAGCCTTTGATCTTTCTGAAAAGGCAGTGAGGAGGGCGGGACTCGACTATTGGAAGGACTTGGATTTGACTCAGTTTCCTTCATGGGAAGAATTCCAAAGGACAAAACAAGGGGAAGGGAAACGAATTTTCCTAGTATCTAAGTTTGGAAAAAAAACCTATTGGGATGTTTCATTCTCCTCGCAAGATGTGTTTTTATTTGGTCGTGAGACCTCTGGGCTTCCAGAAGAAATACACAAAGGTCACCCTTCTGACCAAATCATTTCGATTCCTATGGCAGAAACGAGTCGTTCGATCAATTTATCCAATGCTGTTGCCATCATCCTTTATGAAGCACTGCGCCAAGAAAAAACAAGGACTAATCCCTAAGGGATAAAACAATTTACAGTTCCTCCGTTCCCATTGAAATGGGAATATATGCCGTTCCCTCTCTCCAGAACTGAGTTAGAGAAAGAAATCAAAACTTTGTTCTCCAATGGACTTTCGGGGAATGTGAACGATTTTACCTCTTGGGTGTTTATGGAAACCCAGAGAAAATTCAAAGATGTACCAAACGTAACTTTGGAAACCGTCTCCACAGTGATGGATGAGTTTGTCAAAGAAGGACTCATCACCACAAACCCCATTGACCCGCGAGAGTATTACATTACAGACGAGTCTTCCATCATCCGAAAGATGGGAACATCCGAATCCTTTGTGATCCTCGGAGCACTTCACTATAACCCCATGCAGTATGTGCGAGCTAGACTTGCCTACTTTCTCAAACGGAATGGAATTGATGAAGAGTTACGGATGGATCTTTGTATCGCCACCGTAGAAGCCGTTGAAAATGCCGCCAAGTACGGTGATGGTGGTGGTGTGGAAGTTACCTTCCAAATCGATAAACAAAAAGTATTTACGATTGAAATGATCAATACTGTAAAAGATTTTAATTTAGAAGATGATATCCAAAGGGGTAAATTTTCTTCCACCGCAACACTGATGCGTGGTATGATGGTCATGCAAAAACTTTTTGATTCAGTGGACTTAGAGATCACTGATAACAGAAAACAAGCTATCCTAAAAGCAACTCGTAAACTAACATAGGTTCCTATGGCAAATTTCAAAATGGTTTCTCCTTTCAAAGCTGCCGGAGACCAAGTGAAAGCAATTGAAAATATTGCGAAGTCATTCGGTGAAGGTAAAAATAAAATCACTCTTGTGGGTGTAACCGGTTCAGGGAAAACCTTTACGATGGCCGAGGTCATCACCCGCGTCAAAAAACCTACACTCATTCTATCTCATAACAAAACCTTGGCGGCACAATTATTTCGTGAGTTTAAGGAATTTTTTCCAGAAAATGCAGTAGAATATTTTGTATCTTATTACGATTATTACCAACCTGAAGCTTACGTGCCATCATCTGATACATTTATCGAAAAAGATATGTCGATGAATGAAGAGATCGACAAACTTAGGTTACGTGCAACTTCCAGTTTATTAGAACGTGATGATGTGATCATTGTGAGTTCTGTGTCTTGTATTTATGGTTTGGGTTCCCCTGAAGACTATATGAACTCAGTAGTCATGTTGCATGTGGGTGATAAAATCGATCGTGACCAAATCATTCGTAAGTTTTTACACATCCAATATGCAAGAAACGATATTGATTTTAGTCGTGGGAATTTCCGAGTTCGCGGAGATACCATTGAGATTATGCCTTCTTACCAAGAAGAGGGGATTCGCATCGAACTTTTTGGTGATGAAATTGATGGGCTTTCCAAAATTGATCCACTCACTGGAAAGGTTAAAACTAAACTGGATCGAGTGGTTGTGTATCCTGCAAAACACTTTATCACTTCTGGTCCAAAAATCAAAGATGCCATTGAAAAAATCAAAGAAGAGATGGCGGCCCAAAAAGAGTATTTTTTAAAACAAGGAAAACACTTAGAAGCAGAACGAATTGAATCTCGTACGAACTACGACATGGAAATGTTACTCGAACTTGGGTATTGTAGTGGGATCGAAAACTATTCAAGGCATTTGACAGGAAGGTCGGAAGGGGAAAGGCCTGCCTGTTTACTTGATTATTTCCCTGGAAAAGATTTTTTACTCATCATTGACGAATCACACGTAACACTCCCCCAAATTGGTGGTATGTATGCAGGTGATAGATCCAGAAAACAAACGTTAGTTGAGTTTGGGTTTCGATTACCAAGTGCCCTTGACAATCGTCCACTCAACTTTGAAGAATTTGAATCAATGACACCCAGGACTTTGTATGTGTCTGCCACTCCCGATACAAAAGAACTCGAGAAAAGTGAAGCGGTGTTTGAACAAATCATTCGCCCTACGGGACTACTTGACCCAATTGTGGAAGTAAGGCCAACCACCAATCAAATTGAAGACTTACTCAATGAAATTCGTTTGAGGATTGAACAGAAGGAAAGGATCTTAATCACCACTTTGACAAAAAAAATGTCAGAAGATTTAACTGACTATTACAAAGAAGTGGGTCTAAAGATCGCTTACTTACATTCAGAAATTGACACCATCGAACGAACGGAAATCATTCGTGATTTACGTAGAGGTGTTTATGATTGTATTGTAGGGATCAATTTACTCCGAGAAGGTTTGGATATCCCTGAAGTGTCACTTGTTGCTATCCTTGATGCAGACAAAGAAGGTTTTTTACGCAATTACAAATCTCTGATTCAGACCATCGGTCGTGCTGCAAGGAACGTAAATGGAAAGGCAATTTTGTATGCGGACAGGATGACTGATTCCATCAAAAAAGCGATTAGTGAAACCGAGAGACGTCGTTTGATCCAAGAGTCGCATAACCAAAAGATGGGGATCACTCCACAAACCATCCAAAAGGAAATTCATGATATCCTTCCTAGGGAGATGGCGGAAGAAGATAGCAAAGAAGAAGCCTTAAAAGATTTAGAAAAAGAATTTACATTGAAGAAATACAAAACCAAAGACAAGTTACGTGAAGCATTAAAACGAGAGATGTTACGTTATGCTCAAGATTTGGATTTTGAAAAAGCTGCTATGTTTCGTGACAAAATGTTAGCACTCGGCCCAGATAAAATCGAATCATAAGGAAGGATACGGATTGGAAACGAATGAATTTTGGGAAAACCCAACCAAATTGGCAAGACTAGAAGATACTTTACCGAAACAGATCTTTTTACTTCCGATCAAAGTACGACCTGTTTTTCCTGGTATCATCACACCTCTCATCGTTCCTCCAGGTAGGTTCATTCAGTCCATTGAGGAGTCGTCCAAAGGTGCTGGATTTTTGGGTCTCATCTTGTTAAAAGAAGATGAATCTGAACTTCCTTCCGAAGATAATATTTTTCAAATTGGTGTTGTTGCGAGGATTCTAAAAAAAATCAACTTACCTGATGGTGGGATGAATATATTGGTGAATACAATCCAACGGTTTAAGATTAATTCCATTCACACCAAAGAACCAATGTTAATTGCAAATGTGAGTTACCCAGAAGAAGAATTGGGCACAAGTAAAAATAACATCAAGGCACTCATGCGAACCTTACTCATTTTGACTAAGGAACTTGCACAAAACAATCCCTTGTTTACGGAAGATATGAAGTTAACGATGATGAATGTGAATGAACCAGCGAAGATGGCTGATTTTGTTTGTTCCATTCTCAATTTGGAAAAAGAAGAATACCAATCAGTCATTGAAGCCATTCCAATCAATGATCGACTCGAAAAAGTATTACTTTTTTTGAAAAAGGAAATTGAGTTAGTCGTTTTACAGAAAAAAATCCAAGAACAAATCAACGATAAAATTGATAACCAACAAAGGCAATTTTTCTTAAGAGAACAGTTAAAGGCCATTCAGCAAGAGTTAGGTGTTGGGGAAGATAAAACAGAACAAAAATATGATAAACTACTCACTCGTTTAAAATCCATTCCCGTTGCGGAAGAGATTATCGTTGAAGTGGAACGTGAGATTGATAAATTCAAAAATTCAGATCCTATTTCAAGTGATTATAATGTCATTCGGAATTATTTGGATTTGGTGGATAGCCTTCCATGGGAAAAACCAGTGGCAAAAGATATCAACTTACTCCATGCTAAAAAGGTTTTAAACCGTGACCATCATAAGTTAGAAGATGTAAAAGAAAGGATTTTAGAATTTTTAGCGGTTCACAAATTAAACCCAAAAAGTAAGGGTTCCATTCTTTGTTTAGTTGGTCCTCCTGGAGTTGGAAAAACTTCGATCGCAAAATCCATTGCAGAAGCACTCGGACGAAAGTTTTATCGTTTTTCTGTAGGTGGTGTGAGAGATGAAGCAGAGATCAAAGGCCATAGGCGAACCTATATTGGTGCTATGCCAGGTAAACTCATCAATGCACTGAAGATCACCAAAGAAAGAGATACAGTCATTTTACTCGATGAAATTGATAAGATGTCACAAGGTTACCAAGGAGATCCACAAGCAGCTCTTCTTGAGGTTCTTGACCCAGAACAAAATTTTAATTTTAGAGACCATTACTTAGATCTTCCGTTTGATTTATCAGATGTTCTTTTTATTGCCACTGCCAATACCTTTGAACCCATCCCAAGAGTATTACTCGATCGTATGGAAGTGATCCAACTGTCTGGTTATATCACTGAAGAAAAGGTACAAATCTTTCAAAAGTATTTGTGGAGTAAAATCTTCATTAAAAATGGATTAAATCCTGATTTGTTTTCAATGAAAAAGGAAACAGTGAGTCATCTCATCAACTCCTATTCAAGAGAATCGGGTCTCCGTGGTCTTGAAAAAACTTTTGATAAATTGGTTCGTAAACTTGCCCTTAAACAAGTGTTAAAGGAAAAGTATTCCAAAGAAATTCGTGAAAAAGATTTGGTCGAATACTTAGGACCTCCTCCTTTTGTTGATGATCGAATGACAATTCCTAAAGTTCCAGGAACGGCTCTCGGACTTGCTTGGACCAATGCCGGTGGATCAACATTACTCATTGAAGCTGTCCTTATCCCTGGTAAGGGTGGTTTGACTCTTACTGGACAAATGGGAAAAATGATGGAAGAGTCAGCAAACATTGCTTTATCTTTTGTGAAAAATTATTTAAACAATGATGCCTTATTTGAGAAAAAAGCAATCCACTTACACGTCCCAGATGGTGCAACTCCCAAAGATGGTCCAAGTGCAGGGATCACGATGGCAACAGCAATATTATCACTTGTCTCCAATCGTATCGTCAACCCAGGATTTGGTATGACAGGTGAGTTAACATTAACAGGTGAGGTATTGGCAATTGGTGGGTTACGTGAAAAAATTGTAGCTGCCAAACGTGTTGGAATTAAAAAAATTATCTTTCCAAAAGATAATGAAAAAGCATTCCAAGAAATACCTGATTACGTGAAAAAAGGTGTTACCTTCTATCCTGTCACTCGATTTGAAGAAGTGGAATCATTGGTTTTTCCTAAAACAAAGAGTAAGAAAAAATGAACTATAAAAATAATTCCTTTTATTTGATTTTAGAAGTTTTGATTGGCCATCTAACAGACTTATTGCGATTCTTATGGAACAAAAAGAACCAAGTTTTGACAATTGGATTTCTGGTTGGGATTTTTCTTAGTTTTTTCTTTTTGGCAGGTGCATACGTCGTTTGGTCTGGAGAAGAAACAAGGGTACATAAATCATTAGAGAAATATAGATCAGAAGTATCCAATTTTTATGATAGTTTCCAACCTAAGTCTGTAAAAATCCTGGATCGAAGTGGAAAAGTGATGGGTGAATTTTATCGCCGTAATTTCCGCCCAATTCGAACTGATAATTTAAGAAAACATAATGTAATCGTATGGGCAGTACTTTCCTCAGAAGATAGAGAATTTTTTTCCCATTCCGGTATCAATTACACTGCAATATTACGCGCTGTTGTGACTAACTTGGTCCAATTCAGGTTGTCACAAGGTGGTTCTACCATCTCACAACAGTTAGCAAAGTTAACTCTCAATCTTGGTAAACGGAATTTATTCAATAAACTTACCGAATTATATTGTACATTTTATATCGAAAGCCAATATTCAAAGGAAGAAATTTTGGCAATGTATCTGAACCAAATATTTTTGGGAGAAGGGAATACTGGCGTGGAAGAGGCGGCCAGATATTATTTTCGTAAACCTGCATCGGAACTTAGTCCTGAAGAAGCTGCACTTTTAGTAGGAATCATTCCAGCACCAAGTGTGTATAACCCTGTTCGTAATTTAGGCATTGCACTTTCTCGCCAAAAACGAGTGTTATACGACATGGCGCGAAATCAAGAGCTTCATCCTTCGCAAAAAGATATCCCTGTGAAGTTTTCAGACTCTATTGAAGTTAATTTAAAACGTTTTCGAACGATTTACAAAGTGAAAGAATCAAAAGACGAAGATGGGAATCCAAAGTATTCAAGTGAAATTGGGAAATACGGAGCGGATAAAGACTTCCGTGTTAATTTAGCTCCCGATTTTAATGCAGAGATCAGAAGGTTTATTCTCGAAAAGTTTTCCAATGAGGATTTGGAAGAAAGAGGACTTCTTGTTTATACGACTTTAGATTTGGAAAAACAAAGGTTCGCAGAAGAAGCATTGAGAATTGGAGTTGATTCTGTACGAGCAGATCTTTCCAAACAAGAGTTAGAGTATCAAAGTAAAGGTAAAGCTGATTTAGCGGAAGTGACAAGAGGGATTTTACCCCAACTCAGTGGATCGATGATTTCTTTGGATCCAGAAACGGGAGATGTAGAAGCACTTGTGGGAGGGTATAAAATATCCAATGTTTTTCGTTTTAATCGTGCTGAAGAGGCAAAACGACAACCTGGTTCCACAATCAAGGCATTGGTATATGCATTGGCTTTCGAAAAACGTATCGTAAATCCATCCTCAAAAATCAAAGATGAGAAATTAGATATTTCGGGTTATTCACCCAAAAACTGGTATAAGGGTTATAAAGGTGAGATAACTGTCCGCCAAGCGTTAGCACAATCAGTTAATACGGTCTCCGTCAAATTATTACACGAAGTTGGGATTTCGTATTTCATCCAAAAATTAAGTGCCATTTTATCCATTCCTGAAGAAGAAGCAGAACAAAGATTCCAACGGAATCTTTCGCTTGCCCTTGGTTCTGGGGAACTGAGTCCAATGGAATTATCAACAATCTATGCGACACTCATGAATGGCGGTAGACGTGTTACTCCCAGAAAAATTATCAAAATCACAGATATGGATGGGAACGAGTTTTACAATACAATTCCCAACGAAGCCGCCGAACAGATATTAGACCCAGTTGCTTGTGCAATGGCAATTAACACGTTACAGTCAGTCCTCACTGAAGAAGGAACCATGACCCTTAAACGTAAAGAAGGGGAGCCTTTTTTGTATGCTGGAAAAACTGGAACAGTGCAATCACCTAAACTGAAATCATCGAAATGGAAAGGCATTAAGGGTGTTAGAGATGTTTGGTTTGCAGGACTTACTCCAAGAAATGTAACTGTTGTTTGGGTAGGCCATGATGAAGGTGCACCTTTTCCTGGCTCCGGTTCCGGAGTATCAGGTGGAATTTGGTATCGATACATTCAAAATGTAAAATCCAAATTGGGAATGGGGAACCAACTCATTCCAAGTTTTGTCGGGGATTTTGTGAAGGTAGATGTTTGTGCGGATGATGGTACACTCATTGAAAATAATCCCGAGTATGTATGCAAAGTGCCTCTTTATGCACAGTATTATTATATAGGTGATTTACCTCCCAAACGCATCGGATTTAACAAATCGGAACCACAACCTAATCCTCTATCACAACCTAACAATCTGGAAGACGATGATTCTGAGATTTCAACTTATAATGCAGATGGTTCTAAAACACAACCAGCAGCAGTTGATTCAGTGGAATTGGAACCACCTCTTATAGATAATCGGCGAGTTCGTTATAACGAAGAAAATCCTTAGAGACTAGGTAATTTTCTTGGATCGACCATAAAAAGATCCAAGGTTTTTCCTTTGTGACAATTTCGATAACATGTTTTGCATCCGTTAGATTTCGATTTGGTTTGTTTAAAATCGAACCAATGATTTGATTTTGGTAAAAAGACCGGTTCCCTCCATTGCCAATTTTGTCAGGATGAAAAACGGGGTCTAAAAAATTCCAAACAGAATCATAATCTGAATACCAAGTAAGTAGCGTTAGGTCACCTTTACCTTCTCCATTTTCCTTATACATTGGTGCCTTTTCCATTGGTCTTAGTTTGATATTTAATCCAATTTCAGCTAAAGCTTGTCTAATGGCTCTGCCTTTTGTCTGGTTTTCATCATCCCCTCTCATACGAAAATCAATTTCTTTTGTTAAAATATGAGGATAACACTTTGAAAGTTTGAGTTCAGAGATAGCCTTCTCTTTGTTATAAGTGATATCGTTTTCATTTAGATGAAGATTTAGTTTTTCTAGATAGGGAATTGGGATTGGGCCATATGTTAAGTCTGCATGGTTTTCCAATAATTTTTTGATGATCATTTCTCTTGGAATGCTTAAGTTCAATGCTGTGCGGAAATGAATGTCAAAACATGGATTCGTTTGATTGATGGTTACATACTGAACGGATCTTCCCTTTTTTGTCAGAGTAAATTGGGAAGTAGCTTCAGGGATAGAGAGTAAAAAATCTGAAAGTTTGAATGCATCAAGTTTTGATTTGCGATATAAAAATAACGAAGTAGTGGATTGTGGTAAAATGAGAAACCGGATGGATTCAGGAAGGTTTTTTGATTCCTTGTTTTGCGAAACCATATTGATATATTCATTTTTTTTCCATTCAATGAGTTTGTAATCGCCATAGGTTTTTAAAGTATTTTGTTCCCATTCTTTTTTCCCAATGATGGATGCAAATGGTAAACTGAACTTCTCTTTCCATTCCGATTCCGAAGTCCCTTTTTGGAATCGAAACTCTAACGCAGAAGGGGAAAGGAGTTGAACCGATTTCAGAAAACGGTAATCCTCTTTTCGTGGATAGGATTCTTGGATTAACCTTGTGAAACTAAAGTGGATGTCTCCAATAGGAGGGGCCGTATTTCGTAACTGTACCACAAGGATTTCCTCAGTTGGGCTCTCGCGTTTCTCAGAATTTTGGATCCAAGGGGAAATATACGTATTTTTTTCTAACTGAAAAAGTCCCTGGTGTAAGAACCTAGCTAATTTTTGGCATGTTAAGTCCGTACAAAACAATGGGTCCAATTGGGCCGGATCCGAAGGTAAGGCGATTTGGATCGCAAACTCCTGTTTGTCTTTTCCACAAAAAGTGAGGGACAAGAGAAAGAAAACGAGGGATAAGGTTCTCATACGTGAAGATTTACCGAAAACTATGGCCATATTTGGCAAAATACAAATACAGACTCAGCCTTGGAGTTTTTCTGTCTATATTTGTTTCTATTTTTAACGGGGCTTCTCTCACATCACTCATCCCAATCTTTGATTCCTTAGGTTCAGGTGAAAATTATAAATTCCAAATTGCTCTTACAAAAAAAGACCAATCACTTTTAGGTGAATACAAAAATCCAGATCGATTACAAGGACTAACGTATTGGGAGTGGCAGTTTGCAAATTTGAAAGAAAAAACAAATGCCGAACTTGCAGAGAAAAAACCTGATGATTTGGTTTATCTCTTTTGTCTGATTATCCTACCTATCTACTTTTTAAAATTATTATGCCTTGCAGGAACTATTTACTTTGTGAATTCAGCAGGATTACTTGCTGTCAAAGACCTAAGACAAGCACTTTACCAAAAACTGCAAGTTTTACCTCTCAATGAATTTTACAGAGAAAAAACGGGAGTACTGATGAGTCGTGTGATCAACGATGTTGACATTGTTGGCAAAGTTGTATCAAACGATCTAAAAGATGCAATTAACGATTTTTTTTATATCATCACACATTTGATCATCTTGCTTGTGTTAAGTTGGAAATTGTTTTTTTTACTTTTTATTGTGATCCCTCTGATTGTAGGACCTGTTAGTACCTTTGCCGATCGAATTCGAAGGACAACCAAAAACCAACAGGAACAATTATCGGAACTAAATGGTGACTTACAAGAAGTGATTTCGGGAATACGGGTGATTCGTGCTTTTTCAATGGAAGATAAAGAAGCCGAAAGATTTTTTAAAGTAAATCAAAACTTATCAGACAAAACATTTAAAACTCATTTTTACCATCAAATCGGTCCCGCTTTAACTGAGTTATCTGGCTCTGTTGTAACAATGGTATTTTTAGGGATTGGAGCTTATTTATTAGAAGATGCAAGTTTTTCCAAAGGTATGTTCATTGCATTTTTTCTAACTTTGATTTTTCTAATGCGCCCACTCAAACAGATGAGTATTTTAGTAAACTTGGTCCAAGCATCAGTGATTGCAAGCGATCGAGTTTTTGAAATTTTAGGACGAGAGGTTGACATCAAAGAACCAATTTCTCCAAAACCATTGGGTAGTTTGAGTCATGCCATTACTTATAAAAACGTTACATATCTTTATCCAAATACAGATTTATACGCCTTAAAAAATATCAATCTGACATTACCAAAAGGAGGAACGATTGCGATTGTTGGTTCCTCTGGAGCAGGAAAATCCACACTAGTCGATTTATTACCAAGGTTGATTGATCCCACTGAAGGTGGTATCTATTGGGATGATGTAAATGCCAAAGATTTAAGTTTAGATAATTTACGAAAAAGAATCGGTGTTGTTTCGCAAAATATATTTTTATTCAATGGTTCCATTCGTGAAAACATTGCTTATGGAAAACCTGAAGCGACGGAAGAAGAAATCAGAAGAGCTGCAGAGGATGCATTTGCTTCTGAATTCATAGAATCTTTTGAAGAAGGATATGATACAATCGTTGGTGAAAGGGGTGTTATGTTATCTGGCGGTCAAAGGCAAAGGATATCAATTGCACGAACCCTTCTTGCAAATCCAGAAGTATTGATTTTAGATGAAGCCACGTCCGCATTGGATACGGAATCAGAGAGATTAATCCAACAAGCATTTGTTCGGTTGTATGAAAACAAAACTGTGATTATCATTGCTCACCGTTTATCCACAGTAAAAATTGCTGATACAATTTATTATTTAGAAAATGGTGAAATTGTAGAGAGTGGTAGCCACACAGAACTTTTGCAAAATCCAAATTCAAAATACAAACGATTGTATGACATGCAATTCTCTAACTCAAATTAGTCGAAATTAAGCCAATCGACTTGTCCCACAATTGGGACAAAATTTTGCATTCGGAACAGAAACAAAAGATCCACAGTTGGAACAAGTCCAATCTTTGTGAATTTTTGGTTGTTCTAACGTTACCAAATTTTTACTCTTTTCTATTAAAGTAGATTCTACTGTTTCTAATTCTTCAATATAAGGGATGGATTGAGTTTGGAATTCTTCCTCAGTTAATTTACCAGAATCAAAATCGGATCGGATGTCTTTTAACGAATCTAATAAGTTATTTTTTTTCTCATAAATTGCTCTCAACTGTGAATCCATTTCTTTGCCAAAGGGAGACTCATCAACCTGGAATCGATAATAGAATACCAAAAAGGGAGCAATCAGAATGATTCCAAATAACACCGAATAGAAATATAAGAGAAAATCCATACGTTCAGAATTTGGACTTTTTATTTTTAGGCAATCTCTTTATCTTTGCTCTAAGAAGAGATTTATCATTTATGACTGTAACCAATTCATTGATTGAAGAAAAACTAAAAACT
This sequence comes from Leptospira levettii, assembly GCF_002812085.1. NCBI lineage: Bacteria > Pseudomonadati > Spirochaetota > Leptospiria > Leptospirales > Leptospiraceae > Leptospira > Leptospira levettii. Next base: position 249,345 of record NZ_NPDM01000001.1, on the reverse strand, counting down.
GCAGAAGAAATCGCCCAATTATTGCCAAATCAAGTCACTTTGGGTTGTTCTGGATTTACTCCAGCAGGTTACCCTAAACTCATCCCTGTCGCCTTTGCAAAACGTATCGAAGAAGAAAAAAAATTTGGAAAGTCATTTTCTATCAATTTGTATGCAGGAGCTTCCACTGGGGAAGAGCTAGATGGAGTTTTGGCAAAAACTGGTGCTTTAAAATTACGAATCCCATACCAATCCAATTCACATCTACGTAATTTAATCAACCAAGGGGAAACTGATTTTATAGACATGCACCTTTCTCATGTCGTGAAATACATTGAACATGGAATCTTACCAAAAATTGATGTTGCAATCGTGGAAGCCATAGATGTGACAACTGATGGAAAAATTTATTTATCCACATCTTCTGGGATGAGTGCGACTTATTTAAAAAATGCGGAATCAATCTATATTGAACTCACTGATACTCATCCTCTCGAACTAAAATCTTATCACGATATTTATCTACCAAGTCACCATATGAAAGGTGGACCTATTCCTATTATCAATCCTAGTGATCGAGTGGGTGAACCATTTGTCCAAGTCCCACCTGAAAAAATCAGAGGCATCGTTCGTTCTAGTAAACCTGATGCAGCTACAGTATTCAAATCACCTGATGTCGACTGTCAAAATATTGCTTCTCATGTTTTGGAATTCATTCAACACGAAATCAAAATGGGAAGGATCCCTAAAGAATATCTGCCTTTCCAAAATGGAGTTGGGAATATTGCTAATGCCGTACTTGCGAGTATGGCAAAAGATCCAAAATTCCATGCAATCCAAATGTATACGGAAGTGGTCCAAGATTCGGTATTTGATTTGATTGATGCGGGAAAATTAGAAATTGCATCTACTTCTGCACTCACCTTTTCAGAGTTAGGTTTAAAGAGATTCCATGAAAATATTTCAGCATGGAAATCCAAATTTGTCATACGGCCACAAGAAATTTCGAATCATCCAGAAGTGATTCGTCGTATGGGACTCATTGCTATGAACACTGCGATCGAAATTGATATTTATGGGAATGTAAATTCAACACATGTGATGGGTACATCTATGATGAATGGAATCGGTGGGTCAGGGGACTTTACTAGAAATTCGCATTTAAGTATTTTTATGACACCTTCACTTGCAAAAGATGGGAACATTTCTGCGATTGTACCAATGGTCTCTCATACAGATCATAACGAACATTCAACAATGATTTTTGTAACTGAAAATGGATTGGCAGACTTGCGAGGATGTCCTCCTAAAAAACGTGCGGAACTCATCATTGAAAAATGTGCTCATCCTATTTATCGAGATAAATTGAGAGCGTATTATGAAAATGCACTCAAAGTTTCGAAAGGCAAACACACTCCGCATGATTTAGAAAACGCTTTATCATGGCATGTTCAATTTTTAAAAACCGGAAGTATGAAGTGATTGCAGTTATTGGATCAGGAATTACTGGATTAACTGCTTCTTGGGCTTTGAACAAATATTCGGATGTCTCGTTATATGAGAAACACCCTGAAGTAGGGATGGCTGCCTTTGGCGCCAAACAATTGATCAATGGAATTGAAGTAGAGTTTGATATTCCATTCCGAACAATTAAAAGGGATTATTATCCAACTTTGTTCCAAGTTTACGATAAAGCAAACATCCAAACTAGAGTTGTTGATTATTCTTTTCGGGTTGATTCCAGTAATGAAGCTGTTTTTGGATTTTTTTCCAAGAATATATTTGGGAATCATTTTGGATTTCCAACGGCAGATGTTTTTTTATCCAAAAAAGGTAGGCTTATCTTTTCTGATTTATTAAAGTTTTATACAAATTCAAAAACAGATTGGAAAAACGAAAATCAAAACATTACCATTTTGGATTTTTTGAAAAAGTATCATTACTCAAATGAATTTATTTATGAGTTTTTATTGCCTACCTTTGCTTTGGTGAATACTTGTAAAACGGAAACAGTTGCTCTTTATCCTGCAGAAACAATCATTGGATACCATTCCCGAGGTTATTCTTATACTCCGCAGGAAACAGCGAAATATGGAACACGGGATGTTGTCAATCGCCTCACTTCGGGATTAAAACAAATCCATTTAAATTCAAATATAAAACAAATATATAAAAAGAATTCCAAAACAATTATTCAATTCGAGACGGAAGAAAAGGAATTTGATCATGTCATTCTATCAACCCAAGCAAATCAGGCAAAAAATTTACTAGGGAACGGTTATGATGAAGAAAAAGAGATTTTAAATGAATTTCGTTATGAAGCAAGTGATGTTGTTTTACATACGGATCCAACTTATTTTAAGAATCCCAAAGTATCTTTAGTTTTTAATATCCGTGACGGTTATGATAAACCTGAGGTAACCTTAGATTTGGGAAGGATCATCCCCGAGTTAAAAGGCAAAAAAGTTTTCCAAACATGGAACCCACATAAAATGCCTAATGAAAATGACCTTTTAAAATTAGCTAAATTTGAAAGACCAGTTATGGACGATCGAACAGCGAAAGCGATCGAACGTATCTCTGCCCTACATGCAAAACCGAATTGTAATCTTTGGTTATGTGGTTCCTATTCATTGTATGGGATTCCATTGTTGGAAGCTGGAGCCAAGTCAGCCCTACAAGTAGTTTCTAAAATTTTAAATCAGTCTGTAGATACAATCATTCAGAGATAATTATTTTTTTAGAACATAGTAGTGGTAAGTAAGCCCAAATACTTTTTTGATTTTTTCTAAGACAAAGCCAAACAGACGAAGTGACAATTTCATCTGTCTGGAATTTTGTATAAATCCCTCGATGACTGGTATTGTCCAATCCAATTGTTTTTCGATCGTAAAGCCAATGGAATCTATTACTTTCTCTGTTTCATATGCAGTTTTCATTTGGGTTGGTGGAATTAGGAATAATTTAAGTAAGATGGGGAATGGAATTCCTAGATTCTTGTCAGAATGGAATATGTTGAAAACTAACTTCCCTCCTGGTTTTAAAACACGATAGGCTTGGTGATAAAACTCTTCAAAATTTTCGAAATGATAAGCAGCATCGACGGAAAAAACAAAATCAAATGTGTTTGCGGGAAGAGTATTCATTTTTTCCCATCCAGCTTCGATAAAAGGATCTACTTTGACTTCATTTTCGTGAAATAACTGTTTGGCGAAGTCTGATTGTTCTCCAGGTAAATTAATAGCAGAAAGTTTTTTTGCATCAAAAATATGTTTCCAATAGAGTAAACTCCCCCCCAGGCCCGATCCAACTTCCAAAATGGAGGCTTTTTTTGTAAGCCCAGATTGTTTTGCAAACTCAGATAAAAATTGAATGCCTGCCTGGTCGTACTGTTTGACCCCAGACCAGTAACCAAAATTGGAAACGTAATAAGGTGGTGATTGCGGAAGTTCTGTAATGGGGGATTTTGAAAATGGAAAGGGTGTCATTTTTTACTTGAAACTTTGATATACCCTGCTGGGTATGTAGGTATGAGCCTTTCCGAAAACCAAACCAAACTCATCCATCGCATCAATCGTATCCAAGGCCAACTGGAAGCGATCAAAAATACCATTGTGACAGAAGAACAGGACTGTGAAAAAGCGATCCTACTCCTAAAAGCAGCCCACCAAGCCATGAAAAAGTTCGGCGAAGCTTATATCCATGAATATATGGATACTTGTTTTAAAGAAAAGAAGTCCACTCAAAACATCGAAACAGACGTAAAAAAAGCCATTTCAGCTGCCTTTTCCCTTTAATTTCCCCATTTCCCTCTAAAATCCTCAATAAAAAATTCTTGCCATATATACCCCGCAGGGTATATATGGATTTAGGCTATATACTATAGGGGGTATGGTAATGTTCTTGGCTTCAACAAAAACATGGTATTTGGAGCGATTGGTGTTTCTCATCGCTGGAGTTTTTAGTTTAGTAGGTGTTTCACTTGGAACTTATGTTTCACCTTGGTGGTTCCTTTTGAACTTACTTGTGGGAATCAACTTGGTTGTATTTTCAACCATCGGTTTTTGCCCAATGGCAATTCTTTTGAACAAACTTGGTGTAGAGCCAAAGGTTAAGGATTAAACAAATGAAACTTTTCACTAGCTTTCTGCTTTTGATCACACCGATTTATCTTTCTGCTGAAGGAGTCGGGTTTGGTGACCTCTGGAAACGAATCGAAGAAAATTCATCAGCAAGAAAATCCAAATATTTAGAGTGGAAGGCTGGTGAAATTGCAAAGGATAGATCCGATAAACACTGGTTACCTAGGGTTTATGCTGATCTTAGAACTTTTCAAACAAACGATCCCACTCTTAACTTTATGGGAAAATTAAGCCAAAGGAGTGCAACAGACGCTGATTTTTCAACAGCTTCCACTCGTTACCGGCCAGGTAATTTTTTAGATTCGAATAACCAACCTTATACGACTTTAAACTCAGATACAATGAATCTTTTTGCAAAGGATACATTGAATTATCCAGGCAGCCATCAATATTCTAGAGGAACTCTCGGAATGGATTTACCACTATATGAAGGTGGATCAGGTAAAACCTTTGCTGCTATGAATGAAAAAAGAAGTACAGGATTAAAATTTGAATGGTTAGCAATTCGAGACAGAGAATTTGCTCAAGCTGGATTCTACTACCGAGCTATTCAAAGTTTATATGATTATCAAAAAAGACTCGAACAAATAAAAAAAATCGAGAGTCGTTTTCAATCCAATTATTCGTTAGGTAATAAAGGAAATCCTGTTGGTTATGCAGGATACCTGGCATTAAAATCGATCAAAAATCAAATCTCTGTATTAGAAAAACAATCTGAGTTACAAATCAAAGATTATAAAGATACATTATATGTTTTATCCGATTTGCCAGCCACTGATTTGGAAATTGTAGAATCAGACTTAAATGTCTTTTTGGATACGTATTTTAAACGACCAGTTGGATATGAAAGATCCAATCAAATGAATGCACAAATCAAGTATGCAGAAGGTGAAAAACTCAAAGCAGAAATGGAGATGGCTAAGTTTTTACCAAAAATCGGAGCCTATTCCGAGGCATATGGATACCAAGGCAGTCGTAATATATCAAATGCCTACCAAGCAGGTGTGTATCTTCAAATGAATCTATACAACCCAAAAGATATGGGAGTTGTAGAAGAATCTAAGTTAAATGCAGAAGCTGCTCTCAAAAAAATAGAAGAAAAAACGAAAGAAGAAGAGACTCACGTAAAATCACTAATTCAAAAAGAAGTATCTCTCAAAGAAACTCTGGAACTCATAAGAGAGTCTATGAAATTCCAAGAAGAACAAGTGATCAATATGCAAAGATTATTCCAGAGTGGAGCAATCAATGCCTTACAATTTGCAGAAACTTTGAATAAATCATTAGAATTATCTCGAGTTTTAATGGAGACCGAAATCGCTCTTTTACAAGTGAGAACGGAAGTATCAATATTTTCAAAAAAGGAAGACACAAATGAATCCATTGGAAGAAATTAGGGCTGGTTTTGCAGGGAAACTTGCAGAAACATTTTTACATTCAAGATTAACGCCAGTTATAGCAATTGCAAGTTTAGTATTAGGTTTGTTTGCTGTATACTTAACTCCAAAGGAAGAAGAACCACAAATTTCGGTTCCTATGATTGATATCCAAGTTCCCAGTCCTGGATTTTCGCCCGAGGAAACGGAAAGAAAAGTTACGGAACCTGTGGAACGTGCAGTTTGGGGTCTCGAAGGAGTTGAATATATATACTCCACAAGTAAGTGGCATGGAAGTTATATCACTGTTCGCTTTAAAGTAGGCGAACCAATTGAACCATCACTTGTAAAAATCCATCATAAATTGATGGAGGCAAAAACTGTATTACCTAAAAATACGTTGCCTCCAATCGTAAAGTCTTACTCAATTGATGACGTTCCTTTTCTTGCTCTTAGTTTTAGTTCAGAATCTTTAAATGATTATGAATTAAGACAAAAGGTTGGACCTTTAGCTAGAGAATTGTCATCCACACCTGACCTGGCAAGCGTGCAAATGTTAGGTGGATTGAAAAAAACAGTTCGAGTGAAAGTTGACCCAAGTTTATTAAGTCAATTTGGTGTTACAGCCATTGAAGTTGCCGAAAGTTTAAAACAAAATGATGCATTGATCCCAGCGGGGAAAAATTGGTCATCAGAATCGGTTGTCGATATGGAAGTTGGAGGAGTGTTAAGAAATATATCCGATGTAAAACGATTACCTGTTGCGCAACGAGGTGGAAGGGTAGTTCGGATTCAGGATTTAGCCCAAGTTGAGGAAGGGCCTGAAGAAAGAACAAGGTCTTCTGTTTTGTATGACAAATCACTTGGTGAAACCAAACGAAATGCTGTCACAATTGTATTTGCGAAACGAAAAGGAACAAATGTTGTTAATTTATCGAAAGACTTAATTGAAAGGGCTGAATTATTCCAAAAAGATTTACCAAAAGAAATTAGTCTTAGCATCATTCGTGATTATGGTAGCACCGCAGAAGATAAATCCCATGAACTGATCGAACATTTGTTGATAGCAACCATTTCTGTGACAATCCTCATTGCACTATGGATGGGATGGAGATCTGCACTCGTTGTTGCCATTGCGATTCCTGTTACTCTTGCACTAACACTTGCCATTTATTACTTTCTTGGTTATACTCTAAACCGAGTCACACTCTTTGCACTGATTTTTTCCATTGGGATTTTGGTTGATGATGCCATTGTAGTAGTGGAAAACATCGAACGCCATTTGGAAGAAAATCCAAAACTAGGTATCATACGAGCGACACTCATTGCAGTATCTGAAGTAGGAAACCCAACCATCCTTGCCACTTTTACAGTGATTGCAGCGATTTTACCGATGGCCTTTGTAAGAGGACTCATGGGACCTTATATGAAACCGATCCCTGTGGGTGCAAGCCTTGCGATGATATTATCATTGATAGTTGCCTTTGTCATCACTCCTTGGGCATCAGTCAGATTATTAAAAGAATCACATACCCATTCGGAAAAAGAAGTAGGTCATAAAGTTTCCAAATTAGACCAACTTTACATCAAGTTCACCAATTGGTTGTTAGGTACAAAGAAAAATGCAAGTCTCTTTGGAGCCATTACCATTGGATTATTGTTAGTTTCCATGGCTTTTGTTGCCTTCAAATGGGTAAAAGTCAAAATGTTACCTTTTGACAATAAAGAAGAATTCCAAGTTCTAATCGATTATGAACCTAAAACAACTTTAACACAAAGTATGTCCCAATCGGAAGGTTTAGCAAAAACACTATTACAAAATCCGAATGTAGAGAAAATCCAAATCTTCGGTGGAGAAGCAGCTCCATTTTCTTTCTCTGGGATGGTAAAACATTCATTCCTTCGAAATTTGGATTCGATGAATGACCTACAAATCATCTTAAAGAATAAAAATGATCGAAAAGATTCAAGCCACGAGATCATTGAATCGCTAAGAGGAGAGATTAAGGCCTTTGGTGAAAAAAACAATGCTGTGACCAAGGTTTTAGAAATCCCTCCTGGGCCTCCTGTGATGGCAACTATGGTAGCGGAAGTGTATGGCCCAAATGTTGCTGAGAGGAAGAAAGTAACGGAAGAGATATACAATATTTTTAAAGAAGAACCAAGTGTAGTCGATTTGGACACATCATTACGAAATGGAAGACCCAAGATGGTTTATCCAATTGATTTTGATAAATCAGGATTATACGGAATCAAAACTTCCGCACTTGCCTATACAGGTTCTTTACTCTTTTCTGAATCACCACTTGTTAGTTTAGCGACTGCAAAAGAACCAGAAGAAGTTTCCATCAACCTATCGATGAAACAAAATGTTCGTAGTTCAAAAACTCCTTTCCAAAACCAAAACATCATGTCAATGGAATCGGGAGTTGTTTCTTCTGAAAGAGTATTAGGAAATCCTTACCTCGAAGAAGACAGAGCTCTCTTTCGCAAAAACTTAAAACCTGTGAATTATGTAATGAGTGAACTTTCTGGTGAAGAAGAAGCTCCTGTTTATGGGATGTTAAAACTAGCACCAAAGATTCATTATGCAACACAAACAGCAGATGTCCCATGGAACACAACAAAACCGGTTATCAAATGGGACGGAGAATGGTTCATCACATATGAAGTATTTCGTGACTTAGGTGGTGCCTTTGCTGTCGTAATTTTACTCATCTATGTCCTTGTGCTTGGATGGTTTAAAAGTTATACAGTGCCTCTCATCATCATGGCGCCGATCCCTATCTCACTCATTGGTATCTTACCTGGTCACTGGGTGATGGGTGCTTATTTCACAGCAACATCGATGATTGGATTTATCGCGGGAGCTGGGATCATTGTCCGAAACTCTATCATCCTAGTTGATTTCATTGAAGGAGAGATTAAAAAAGGGGTTGAGTTAAAAGAAGCGGTAGTGCATGCAGGGGTAGTTCGATTTCGACCTATGTTACTAACTGCATCAGCGGTTGTGGTTGGTTCTTTTGTGATGTTATTTGATCCAATTTTCCAAGGTCTAGCCATCTCACTCATGTTTGGTGAAATTGCAGCCACTGTTCTTAGCCGATTTGCAGTGCCAGTGTTATACTATTGGTTCATTGGGAAGTCAAGACAAGGTGTGATCAAACACGGATAATCAAATTAGAGACTTCAACGAAACAAAAAAAGCTGAAGGATTCCCTTCAGCTTTTAAATCTAAACCCAACATTTAAAAACGTTGGGTTTTTTTATACCTACAATTATCTTGTTCCTTCGTTTTTGATCTCACTATGATTCTTATACAAACCAGTCGCAGTTAGAGAAGGTGCTCTAAGGTGTCCTGTGTATTGTGTATAAGTGGTGCTACCGCTAACGATAGAAGTTTGGCATTTGTCAAGACCACCAGCACGGTTGTATCCACAAGAAGAATGGTATGCAACTGCATAGTCATCTTCTCCAGGAAGGATTGCAGAAGGTCCAAATGCACCTTTGTAACCTGGTACATGGTGGATCTGAATTCCAGCCGTATTGTTATGGTTAAACGCACCACGAGCTGTGGATACGATGAGTGATTTGTCCATTGCGTTCCCACCGAAGCCGAAAGTAGCACCATTGAGAGCTGATGCCAGTTCGGATCCACCAGAAGCAGCTGCAAGTGCAGTTACTTTTGTAAGATTGAAACCCTTAGATGACGCAGTTGAGCCTAAATTTGCCAACCAAAACTCGATCGCATAACATCCCGCAGAGTGGCATACGATTTTGCAAGAGTTTGCCCCTTTACAATAGTTCGTAAGTCCTGTGGCAATGTTTGTTTGGGCACGAGCAGTTCCGTATGTTCTTGGATCAGAAGTTCCATCATACCCGATGAAAATTTTGGATCCTGAAACAGTATTCGCAGAGGTTCCCCAGTACGAATTTACGTCAGTTGTGCCGACACCATTGTGGTTTTTGTCCGATTTTCCGTGGATGAACACGGTGTAGGTTTGTGCACTGAGTGATCCTGCTAAGAGGAACGCTAGTACGGTTGTGATTGTGCTTCGCATTGTTTTTCCCTTTCCTGATTTTCTTTCTTTAAACACAAATTCCACAAATAAGTCAAATATGTCAATTTGTAATGTATTGGGGCAAAAAAAAGACCAGCCTGAGTGGCTGGTCCGTTTGGCTTACCAGAGATTGGTAAGGTTAGGAGTGGAATCCGATCCTATCGGTATCCCTCTCCTTTGAGTTGTCCATGGTCAAGGTAAAGACCAGTAGAAGATACAGAAGGAGCTCTGTAGTGACCACTGTATTGTGTGTAAGTTACATTGGAGTTGAATGGCCAAATCCCTTCACTTTGAGTGAGAGAAGATTGGCATTTGTTGAGTCCACCTGCTTTGTTGTACCCACAAGAAGAGTGATACGCAACAGCATAATCATCTTCTCCAGGAAGGATCGCAGAAGCTCCAATCAAACCTTTGTAACCAGGGACGTGGTTCACAGCAACACCAGCGGTATTGTTATGGTTGAATGCTCCACGTGCAGTCGATACGATAAGAGATTTGTCCATTGCGTTTCCAGCGAAACCAAAAGTGATTCCGTTAAGAGCAGAAGCAAGTTCTGATCCACCAGAAGCAGCAGCAAGTGCAGTTACTTTTGTAAGGTTAAAACCTTTAGAGGATGCAGTAGAACCTAAATTGGATAACCAATACTCAATCGCATAACAACCTGCAGAGTGGCATACAACTTTACAAGAGTTTGCACCTTTACAGTAGTTTGTCAAACCTGTCGCGATGTTTGTTTGTGCGCGAGCAGATCCGTATGTTCTTGGGTCAGAAGTTCCATCGTATCCGATGAAAATTTTAGATCCAGAAACTGAACTAGTGGAAGAACCCCAGTATCCGTTTACATCTGTTGTTCCCACACCATTGTGGTTTTTGTCCGATTTACCGTGAATGAACACGGTATAGGTTTGTGCACTAAGCGATCCTGCAACGAGGAACGCAAGTATTGTTGTGATTGAGCTACGCATCTCTTTTTTCCTTTTCCTTTCTATCAATGATTCCTAAATTTTATCTCCAACCTTCCGTTTTGATCTGACCATGGTCTAGATACAAACCTGTGGAGGAAACAGATGGTGCACGGTAGTGGCCACTGTATTGGTTATATGTTTTGTTCGATCCGAATGGCCATAATCCTTCGTATTGAGTGAGAGAAGATTGGCATTTGTTGAGTCCACCAGCGCGGTTGTATCCACAAGAAGAGTGGTAAGCGACAGCATAATCATCTTCACCAGGAAGGATGGCAGAAGCTCCGAACATACCTTTGTAACCAGGGACATGATTCACTGCAACACCAGCCGTATTATTATGGTTAAACGCACCACGTGCAGTTGTTACGATGAGTGATTTGTCCATTGCATTTCCACCAAAACCGAAAGTGATTCCGTTCAGTGCGTTTGCAAGTTCCGATCCGCCGGAAGCAGCAGCAAGGGCAGTTACTTTTGTGAGGTTAAAACCTTTGGAAGAAGCAGTAGAACCTAAATTGGATAACCAATATTCAATGGCATAACATCCAGCCGAATGGCAGACGATTTTACAGGAGTTTGCTCCTTTGCAGTAGTTTGTAAGTCCTGTGGAAATATTGGTTTGGGCACGAGACGAACCGTAGGAGCGAGGATCAGTGGTTCCATCATATCCAATGAAAATACGAGTTCCGCCTACGGAATTCACAGAAGAACCCCAATACCCGTTCACATCAGTGGTTCCCACACCGTTATGGTTTTTGTCTGATTTTCCGTGTATGAACACAGTGTAAGTTTGTGCACTGAGTGACCCTGCTAGGAGCAAAGTGGTGATGGCTGTGAGGAGAGTTCGCATTGTAATTTCCTATTCCCGTTTGGTGTTTCCCTTGTTGTATAAGTTTGGCAAAAGATTGACAAGAATTTTTTTGACCAATTTAGACAAAATTTTAACATAATTTTGCCATTGTCGCTGTTTTCATGACAAAACTACTCGAGATATCCTAGGTATTTGCTAGGGGGAGGTGGATGGTGAAGAGGGTTTTCCCTGGTTGGCTATGGACTTGGATTGTCCCTTGGTGGTTTTCGATGATTTTTTGGACGATGGACAAACCGAGTCCCGTGCCCATTCCCAGCTCTTTGGTTGTAAAAAATGGTTCGAAAATCCGAGGTAAGATGTCTTCGGGAATTCCCTTTCCATTATCCTCGATCCTTACCACAGCTTCAGAATCGGTAGTTTTGAGGCTGATGGAAATTTTACCATTTTCACTCGGGCAGGCTTGGAAGGAATTATAGACCAAATTGGTCCAAACTTGTACAAGTTCGTCGGCATGCCCAAATACCATTGGATCCCCTTCACAATTCCATTCCAAGTCCACATGGGGTTTCCAACTTTTGGAATACATGCTCAAAACTGACTCGATGCCTTCTCTCAAGGACAATTCTTTTTGGTTGTCTTTCGGTCCTTGGTAGGAGTGGTGTTTTAATGCGAATACGATTTTTGAGGCACGTTCGACTGCAGTTTCAATGATTCCTAAATGGAATCGGATCACATGTTCGTTGAGTCTTGATTGGAAGGCTTCGATCCCTTCTTTTGTGTCAAATAAAGATAAAAAGGGAGTTGGTATCTCTTCCATATGAAAATCGAAACAGGTATCGGCAAGAGAGATTGGATCGGAAACTTGTTTTGATCTAAAAAAATGAGTGAGTTCTCGTTTTCGTTTGAATCGGGAAGTGACTTCCGAACGTTTTTGATTTTTAAAACTTTCAATGAGTGCATCTGCTTGGATTTCCAATGGAGAACGTTTGTCTGAGTCATCTGAAAATTGACTATCCTTTATGAATTGAATACTCCCTTTGATGGCAGCGAGTGGGTTATTGATTTCATGTGCTACACTTGCCGCGATTTTACCCAATGTGGACATTCTCTCTGCATGTAACAGTTGTTCCTGGGTATCTCGTAATTCTAAAATTGTATTATTGAGAGATACGGTTCGTTCTTCAATTTTTTGTTCGAGTTGGAATCTTGCTTCTCTAACAATCGAAATCATTTCATTAAAACTTTTTGATAGTTCCCCAATTTCATCCTTACTGGAAACTTCTACTGAAACAAATAAATCACCTGATTGCATCCTTCTGATCCCAGAAAGGAGTCTTGTTAAAGGGTAAACAATACTAGTTTTATGTAAGACTGGGTATAACATAAAGATTGTAAAAATTGAAAAAAGGAGCGTTATGATTAACCATACAACAGTTTGGTGAACCTTGCCTCGATACTCAATATAAGGGATAGCGACTAAAAAGTGATGGTTTTTTGCAAAAAAATCAGAAGTCCAATAAATTCCGTTAGGGTCATTGCTGAATGTGTCCAATTTAAAAAATTCATAGGAAGGAATTCTATTTTGTAAGGTATCTATTTGGTTTTCCGAGAATTCAATTTTATTGATACGAAAGTTTTTTTCCTGCATGTCAATGACGAGGTCAGATAAATATACAAAAGGATAAATGTTCCCAAGTTCTAATTGGGTTTTGATATTATGTTTTTCTCTACTCATTTCGTTTTGAATGTCGATACGGAAACGATTGAATAAAAAATTTGCAACAATGGAAAGAATGAGGTACAAGATTGTTAGATTAAAAGTCATAATTTTAAATCCAACAGTTGAAGGAACAGTGTCTTGGTTGAGTGAAACCAAAACAAGAATGGTCATGATGATGATCGTAAGATTGGTCAGAACAAATAAATAAGTAGGTTTACTCACATAATTGAGATCTACAAGAATGTCGGCAAATGCTAAAGAAAGGATTCCTAAGATTGCTAAGATAAATCCACCAGTTGCTCTTTTTTTAGAACCATCTAATCGATTGTATTTTGTGAATAGGGCAACTAAAGTATTTACAAGAACCAAACAGAGAGTAATTGCAATGCATAAAATGGAAAATTGGATCAATGTGTTTTCTGATGATTGAACGGGAACATAAAATTCCATTTTAGGATCGAAACGAATTTCACGAAAAAAGAAACCGATTCCATTCCCCAAACCTGCAAATAAGGCAAGTCCTGTTTGGATCCGCAAACTCCATTTACGCCAACGTGGGAACAAGTCTTCTTGGAACCGAAACGCTAACTCTGAAGTAGAAACACCCAGTACAAGAATGGCTGGATTTTTCAGAAAAACAAATACATAGGCAGTGAGGTGGCTTAAGAACGAATTACAAATCGACCAGGCAACGGACCAATAAAACAAACTGAGGAGGGGGATGAGTAATCCTCGAAAACTGGGGGTCAGTTCCTCTTTTCTCGAACGAAAGTAAATATAGGCAATCCCACTCACCAAACTGAGTCCGAAATAGAAGAAACTGTAAAGGTTGAGAGTTGGTGCCAAGCCTCTCCAGAAATGCGAGTGAAGAATCTTTCGGCAAGCATTTCCCATTTGTCCGGTTTTTTTGTTGTGCGTCGCACAAATCCCACTTGCCACCAGAGAGAGCTGCCAGAAACTGGCCTTATTGTGCAATGCACAATAAGGAGACTACCAGTCACCATGCGAAAACAATCCAACTTCTATCATCAAATTGCGGTATTTGGTTTGGTTTTGGTCTTTCTGTTCGAATCGTACGGGAAAATCAACCCCTCTGGAAACAGCCCAAGTGATCTTTCCGCAAAGGTAAAGTTACATTCCCTCATTGTGAAACACCGACCTGGTTTTTCCAAAAAGGAACAAAAGGACTTGGTCACAGTGATTGAGAGGGCTTCTTACCACATTCGATTCCCAAAAGAGAAAATCACTGTGGCAAAAGAACCAATGGACAAACTAGGTTTTTTGGTTGGCCTCATCCAAACGGAATCACAATTCAATACACGAGCAAAATCACATAAAGGTGCTATTGGCCTTATGCAAGTTATGCCGGAAACAGCGAAGTGGCTTGCGAATAAAGAAGGAATCCCATTCCATTCGGAAAAAGATCTTTTGGAACCTGAAACCAATTTGATATTAGGTGTTCTTTATTTAAATTATCTAATGGAACGCACAGAATCCCTCGAAGCAGCATTGTTATCTTATAATGCTGGTTTAGGTGGATACAAACGATTTGGTGGTGTTCCTTCTTATTCACGAACAGTATACAAATACTATGAAGAATGGAAACAGATGCCCATCCCGACTGAAATCCCGATTTCTGAATCAATCGCTAGTCTCTTTTCCATTTAAATTTTACTTTACATCGTTTCAAAACCGACAACGCTCTTAACCGTTTTATAAAAGATAAGGAAGGGAGCGTATGGATTTATTTCGTAGATACGGTGTGTATCTAACTGTTGTTATACTAGTATTAGTAGGTTTGATCTTTTATTTCGTTAAGGATGGATTTGGTTCTGACCAAGAAGCAAAAGAGAAAGCAAGACAAGAAAGAATGGCAAGAAATTCGGATCCAACGCAGGGAAATGAATCAGGTGGAGAAGGTGGTGATGGCGGAGAAGGGATTCCTGATGATGGAGCAACTCCTGAATATATATTAGAAAAATACTTAGAATGGGCAGAATACCCACCTTTCTCAAGACCAATGTCAATTCTCAATCATGATTTAGCGTTCCCTTTCATTATTGAAACATCTCCAGACTATACAATCGATGCAAAAACGAACGAACCAACAGGTTATGTATGTTTATTCCAACCAAAAACATGGGCAGTGATTGGAAATAAAGATATGATGTATGTTACACTCGAATGTCGTGATAAAGCAAGGAATCGTGTGAAAGTTTCCATAGATTCACACCAAGTTTTTAAAGAGTGGGAAGGACAACGATATGGAGTGGTGAGTGCATCAGTGAACGACAGTGGAACTGATGGTGACCAAACCAGAGGTGATAACATTCATACATTCTCTTGGAAACCACAAAAAGCGGATTGGGGGCAAATGTCCCTTGTTGCTGAAATAACATATGGTCCCGAAAATTTAAAAACTACATTAACTTCTAGTTTTTTTTCCAGTCCTTCTATTCCCGCAGAGTTTAATGGAGTTTTTTCGGATTCACTCCAAGATGGGTCTCTCATCGTGAGAGCTGTAGTCAATGTGTATAAAAAAGGAAAATACCATTTAGAAGCCAATTTAAAGGATGAAAAAAATGGTGAATACATCGCCTATGCAGTGTATGACGGAGATCTTGTTTCTGGATCAAATGAAGTAGAATTTACTTTTTTTGGGAAAATATTACGAGACAAGGACTTAGATGGACCTTACCTTGCTACTTCTTTTAGAGGGCATCGTGTGAATTTACCGATTGATCCTGATTGGTTTAACCAAGGAGCAGAAGGTCTACGTAAAATCCAAGCTGCAAAAACAACAGAACCTGATCGTGAATTAGTTCTCCCATACAAAGATGAATACAAAACCAAATACTATAAGGTTGAATCTTTTTCCAATGCGGCTTGGGACTCAGCTGATAAACAAAACCGAATTCGTCAAATTAAAGCACTACAATAAAGTATGATACATTCAATTAAAAAATACATTCACAAGAGACCATTACTCAGTCTCTTGTTTCTTTTGATCCTAACGTTACCAATTACCCTACATTTCGTATTTTGGGGGCTTGTTTCCTTAAAAGCACCAAGATACCAAGGAGAGATTCGTTCCGATAAGTTAACTTCCAAAGCCACAGTCATTCGAGACGAAGTGGGAATACCTCACATTGTCGGTGAGGATGCCAAGTCCGCTTATTTTGCGTTAGGTTTTACGATGGCGCAGGATCGAATTTTCCAAATGGAATTACAAAGAAGGATTGGGAAAGGTGAGCTCACTGAAATTTTTGGAGAAAAACTCATCCCATCTGATCAATTTTTGAAATCGTTATTATTGAAACAAACAGCAGAAATCTATGCTAACCAAACAAAACATATATATCCAGAAGCTTGGGAACAATTGGATTGGTTTTTGGAAGGAGTCAATCATTTCTTAGAAACCGAACCATTACCCATCGAATATACAATCCTTGGGATCAAACCTCGACCTTTTGACAGAGTGGATGCAATTTCGTTCTTGTTTTATATGGGATTTTCATTTGCGGAAGGAATTAAATCAGATAGTTTGTATTCGATCATGGAATCAGAGTTAGTTGATAGATCTGCTAGTGAATTATTCCCTCGTTATGATTTTGAACCGAATGCCTCCATTTTAGAATCCCAACCAGGATTTAAAAAATTAACATCCAATCTTCCAATTCCAAACGTAAATCCAAAGAATGATTTAAAAGGTAGTGAAATTAAAAGTTCACTCTCACGTTCAAACAAAGATATCACCAATTTAAAACAATTGGTAACATTTGTGAGTTCACTCAATCTACCAATTGAACCTTTAGAAGGTAGTAATTCATGGCTTGTTGGTCCAAGTCGTTCTGCCAGTGGTGGAGCAGTTCTTGCAAATGACCCACATATTGCTTTATCCAATCCAGGTGCTTGGTATGAAGCGTATATCGAATATCCTGGATATGAAAACTATGGTTATTTTTTATCCATTATTCCTTTTCCGCTCATTGCTCATAACAGAGACAAGGCATGGGGTTTAACTATGCTCGAACAAGATGACGTGAATTTGTATATGGAAACCATTGAGGCTGGTAAATATAAGTCTGGTTCCAATTGGAAAGATTTAACCTATTACAAAGATGAGATCAAACAAAAAGATGGAACTAAAATTCCTTTTGAAGTGGCGATTACAAACCACGGTCCAATCATCACCGAACATATAAAAGGTTATAAGGGTCGACCTGTTAGTTTGTATTGGGCACACCACCATTTAGACAATCCTTTACTCGATGTTTTGTATAAGATGGGAAAATCTAAGTCATTCCAAGAATTGGATTCTGCATCTTCTATGATTGGAGCACCAGGGCTCAATTTTAGTTACGCAGATAAAAATGGGAACATTGCCTATTATGCAGTGGGAAGGTTTCCTATCCTAAAATCTGGAAATCCGAGAAAAATTTTAGAAGGTTCGACTGGCGAAAATGATGTGATAGGTTATGTTCCTTCTAAGGACAATCCTAAGATCATCAACCCTAAAAATGGTATCATTGTCACAGCCAATAACCTAGTCACCAGTGGAAGATTACCGGGACTTGGTAAACCAGAAGGAAATTGGCAACCACCAGATCGTTTTCAAAGGTTAGTTGGAATTCTCGAAACCCAAGAAAAATGGAGTTTGGAAGAACTTGCGGCCATTCAGAATGATACTGTTTCTTCTTTTGCACCAGAATACTTAGAGATTTTGTTTTCTTCTGTGAAAGAACCAAAGACGTTAGGTGGCAAAAAAGTTTTAGAAATTCTTAAAAATTGGAATTTTGAACACTTCCCAGAGTCCCAAGGGGCGGCTGTTTACGATGTTTT
Source organism: Leptospira levettii (assembly GCF_002812085.1). NCBI lineage: Bacteria > Pseudomonadati > Spirochaetota > Leptospiria > Leptospirales > Leptospiraceae > Leptospira > Leptospira levettii. The sequence goes on along the minus strand of NZ_NPDM01000001.1, from coordinate 231,452 downwards.
CTTTTACATCACAATGAAAGAAATACTCATTGATGAAATGGGACCTGAACACTTCGAACTGTATGGGGACATGGCTGAGTATTGGAATGCTTACCGCAGATTCATCCGAAATCCAAATTCGAATTATTGGGATGACCTGAGAACAGTTGGAACCTTGGAAACAAGAACTGATATCTTAAATCGTTCGATTGAACTTACCGCCAGGTATTTGGAAAAAAATGTTTCAGCCTCTCCAAGTCTTTGGAAATGGAAAAATTTATATAAAATCAAACACCCTCATCCACTAGGCGTATTACCTTTGATAGGTAGTGTTTTTAATATTGGCCCATTGCCGAGTGCTGGTGGAGCAGAGGTAGTAAACAATCTAAAATACAAACTGATGAAAGAAGATTGGACTGCGATGGCAGGGCCCTCCAAAAGAAGGGTCATCGATTATGGAAGGTTTGAGGAGTCAGTGACACAACTTCCAATAGGGAACAGTGGAAATCTAGGCAGTCCGTTTTATGGAAATCTTGTGGATGATTATATCAATGGGGTCCATCGAAAAATCCTGTATTCGAAAAGCCAAGTGGGAGATGGCAAGTATCGTTTAGAATTCCAACCCAAATAAGTGTTTTTTCCCTATCCATTTGGGTAGGGTTTCAATTTTCTTCTCTTCCCATTTTTGTTTTGGTCGATTCTTACATTAGATGGTTCGGCCCTTCATTTTTCCATTTTTATTCGTATCGTTTCTGTTTGCGCAGTCACCATCTGATCGTATGGCATTTGCCTTTCGAAGCCAATCCTCTTTAGATCCACTTCGTATGATTGTTGTGGGGGAAGTGGTTGGGATTGAAAAAGCGAGTTTTTACGAAGTTGATAAACTCTCACAAGAATTAGAAGTAGATACAAGGCCAGACACTGTCACAATCAAAGTGGCAGATCCAAAAGGCATTCGAGTTGGCCAAACCTTATATTTACTCGAGAAAAACCAAGACCACAAAACGTTTCGTGATGCTAACATCGTGGGAATGATCACTGTTAAATCTGTATACCTCACTACTTTTTTTGGATGGCAGGTGCGTGGGGAAGGTTACCTTCGTTTGATCGAAGATAGGCCAGTCACGGCTGCAAGGATGCTCGATACGACTAAGTATGAAGAAGCATTTATCGCAAAAAAACAAGGTGATCATTATTTTGCGAAAGGCCAAATGGATGAAGCCCTTCGCAAATACAAACATGCTGTATCTTTAGATCAAAGTTCACCTGATTTACATTATGCGTTAGGAAAAGCCCATTGGAAAGATGGAGAAGGGTATGTATCAACTGCCTTTGAATATTCCATGGCTTGGAAAAATAGAGAACGATTTTCGAATCCCCAAGAACGTTTGTTATTCCTTGTAGACTATTTACGGTTTTTGACTTTTTATTTCAAAGTGGAAGGGAAAGAAAATAAAAAACAATTAGAACTGATGCCACAGGTAGCAAAAGAAGCACGTACATTATATCCAAAAATATACGAAGTTTGGTTGTATAGTTTTGAAGTGACTTACTTAAGTTTATTACATACAAATTTAGCTGGGAATACAGTTGATCTTCGCAAAACAAGGGATGAACTTGCCAGTCGTTCAGAAGAATTTTTGAACAAAGCTTACTCTCTTAGAAAATCAGACTATTACCTACATAAATTAGCATGTGAGTTTTACAATTTACGTTGGAAAGAAACAAGAGGAACCAATGAAGAAACCACATATCGATCCAAACTTGTAGAACACGGTAAACTTTTGCGATTGTATTATACTGGCGAAACTACCTTGTCGGAAGATTTACTCAATGCAATTCGGCTTGCTGAAAAACAATCTGGATTACTCTGAAAGTATTTTCATACTTTTTTCAAATAAATAAGATTCTAAAAACAACATATCGTCTGGTGCTGAGCTAAAATAGTTCACACCTAGATGGTAGTGATCTCCTTTATCTAAAAAACGAATGATTTCACCCCTTAGGATCATGGTCCTTTCTTTATTTAATGGGATAAACATTTTGATGATATTGTGTCGTTTTAAATAATGAAACAATCGTTTGTCATAGATTTCAAAAAGTAAACCATCCAATGATATGTCGACAACTTTGGTTGTGGATTGCATGGTTTCATAACTTCCATACTGAATCGCAATTTTTGTGAATACATAGCTGATGATTTCAGCCAATTCAAAAATATAAATGGCTTGGTTTTGTGAAATTGTAAATCGTTCCATTGCAGTGGAATACACTTTGATATAACCCACAACATCTTCGTACAATCGGATTGGTGTAATGATATAAGAAACATAGAAATTTCTGGACTCGTGTTTTCTCATGGATTCAAAAAAATCCAAAGCAAATTCATCGCCTAATTCCTTTGCCATCTCCTTGTGTTCCGAAAAATAATTAAATAACACATCATCTTTTGGCTCATTGATATAAGAGGTGATCCGATTACAATCAGGGATGTAGATCGTTTTCCCGGTGCGAAGAATTGTTTTTTTAGTAAAATCATCAAATTCGTTTAATTTTTCATCTTCTTTGTAAAAATGAATTTCATAGTCTTTGGAAATTCTTTCGATTGCCTCAGTTAACATAATATTGATGAGTTTACTGTCAGGTCTATCTTTTCGTACTTCCTTCATTAGGTGAGGGAACCTGCTTTCTGCATAAAGGTTTTTCCCAACTTCCCTTGACCCTCCCGACAAACTTCGAAAGAGAATGATAAAATTCATGAACAAATCATCTACGGGGATCCGTTTATTCGTTCTTAGCTGGTATGATTGCAACTCCGTCGGAGTTTTGATGACAATTTGGTCTTTTTGGATATCAAGGATGACAACTTCAAACTGATAATTGATGTTCATTACCTCAAATCGAACGCGGGCTCTGCGGGAACCTTTTTCGACGAGGTCAGGGATCATGAGAGTGACTGTATGAGCTTCAATTTCCTCAACGGCAGCGACTAAGTTATCCTCTTCATAGATAAATTCAAACTCTCTGTTGTCAGCTTTTAAGTAATAAAAGAGGTGTTTAACAATATTGACATCGGATCCAATAATCGTCTCATCGAATAACGATTCTAAAATCGTGATGAGTTCCTGCATCGAATCCGTTCTGCCGATTGCCATACTAAAATTATCGATTTTTAGAGGTCCAAAACTGATTTTCTGGTAGAGAAAATATGCCAGAAAACGACAGAATCCGCCGAAATGGGAAGTATATGGAACTAACTCTCCCCAAACATGTAAATCCTGAGCTGATGCCAATGATCCGACAAGGACTCCTAAGTCCTGAAAAGGTAGCCATTCTGTCGGAACTGCATTCCATAGTGGAACGATTTGCAGGGTGTTTGTATACTGATGAAGAGGCCCAAAAGAAAATTTTGGAAAAAACTGGATCTCTCCCTGATCTCATCACATGGGGTGATTATTTCCAAACAGAAGTTGCATCCCGTTATTACTTAGAATCAGAAGATTCACTTCGCAGGATCATCGATACAATCCGATTTGATTTGATTTCTTCCCATTTGATTTTTTCTGGAAAACCAGACCACTACAAAGACAAAATCAGAGCTGATGTTTTGTTTAGCAAAGGCATAGACTCAGTTTTACCAAATAAAAATTTGGAAAGCCAACACTTAGAAATTTTACTCAATTACTTTGAAAATATGGAAATTGGGAATAAACCTTTATCTTTACAAGATAAAGCCTGGTACGAATCCTTTCAGATAGATGAAATCGCGATTTGAAGCCAAAGAGTATGAATTCCTAGAAATAGAATCCCGTGAAACAGAAGATGGAACCATCCTTTCCATCTTCTTAAACAATCCTTCTTCCCGTAATTCCATGACATGGAAAATGGGAGAAGAGTTTTCCCATCTCATTCATTCCATACGCAAACAAAAAAAATTACCGAGAGCCGTTATCATCTCTGGTCGAAATGATGTATTCTGCGCAGGTGGTGATTTGAATTTATTACGATCATTTTCAGAGAAAAGTTTTTCACAAAACAGACGTGATATGAGAAAGTTCTATGGTTTCTTTTTATCTGTGCGAAAACTTCCTGTTCCTGTCATTGCTGCCGTGAATGGACATGCAATTGGTGCAGGTCTTTCCTTAACGTTTGGATGTGACTTACGTATTTTTGCAAGTGATGGGAAGTATTCGTTTAATTTTGTCCGTTTGGGGATCCACCCAGGGATGGGATCGAGTTTCCTTGCCCCAGAACTTCTGGGAAAAAGTTTAGGTGGTAGATTACTCCTCACAGGTGAAACATTTAACGGGGAGTTGGCAAAAGAGTGGAATCTTGCCTTGGATGCTGTTCCCAAATCATCTGTGTATGAACGTGCGATGGAACTTGCCCTTTCCTTATCAAAAGCAGCACCACTTGCCTTACAAGAACTCAAACAAAATTTGTACTCTTGGAAACAGTTGGATTCAGCATTAAAAAAAGAAGCGGAATCCCAAGCGCGAAACTTTATCTCAGATGACTTTAAAGAGACCATCCAGAGTATTATAGAAAAACGAGATCCTAAATTTAAGGGTAAATAAAATTTTAGAAAGTTTCTAAAATTTTGTCTCGACAAGCGACTGGTAAGGGGTTACATAAAAGTTCGATGTCTGACCTTCCTCTCAATCCTGATTGTTTTTTATGTGATTATAAAAATCATAATGTGCTCCATTGTGCAGCCCATGAAACAATTGAACGAATCAATGCAGGGAAAGATTTTACGATCTTCCCTCGTGGCAAACACCTCGTCACTGCAGGTGTAAAGGCCGAAGGATTTTTTTTCATCAAATCAGGACTCGTACGCAGTTATGTGCAACTCGCCAGTGGAAAAGAACAAACCCTTCGTTTGAGTGGGCCTGGTGATTGGGTAGGTTTTCGCGATTGTATTTCTGATTCCATTTCCCATCATAATGTTGTCGCTGTAGAAGACACTCACGCTTGTTACATCACGGGTGCTCTCATTGATGCTCTTGTCAAAGACGATAGTAATTTCCAAAAAGAAGTATTCCGCCAAATGGCCAAAGAGTGGCGTGAGATGGAAGAACATGTGGTTTCCCTCGGGACCAAACAAGTCCATGAAAAATTAGCAGAGATCCTCATCGTTTTGGACAATGCACAAGGACGCAAAAACCATGTGGAATTAAAAGTCACAAGGGATGTACTTGCTACATTTATTGGTACAAAAACGGAAACCTTGGTACGCGCGCTTTCGGATCTCAAAGCCAGAGAATTTATCTCCGTCGACAAAAACCGCATCGACATTCTGAACAGAGATGCGTTGTATTCTCTCTCAAAAATTGCCTAAATTTTTCTCCCAACTATTAAGCAAGAGCCAAGGTTTTCCGATGGTAGAAGTGATTGATAATCAAGGTAGGGTCTGTTGCCTGATTTTACCTTAAATCACTCCCGGGGGGCTTCCGAAAGGATTCCCCCTTTTTTTATTTCCCTTGTTTCTTTCCCTAGACTCTAAATTTTGGAAGTACCATGAGTAGAAATCGAAGCCAGGGCCCTAGTTTGTTCGGGAATCCGATCCTTCATCCTTTAAATGTAATTTTAATCCTCAATTGTTTTATCTTTTTTTTACAATACTTCGCAAACCAACAATTGATCTTTCGATTTGGACTCACTCCTGACTTCGTACTCAGTGGAGAAATTTGGCAAATATTGACTTATGGATTTTTACACGAGGTTGGATTATTACCTATCCATCTTTTGTTTAATATGTATGCAATGTACATGTTAGGGAGTAACATCATACCGATCATTGGGAAATCGAAGTTTATCATTTTATACTTTTTATCTCAGATTGGTGCAGGTATTTTTGTAGTAGGTTCAGCATATCTGAACGTTATGTTAGGTGGCGGAATTTCTGTATTAGAATCCATGACCTCACAAACAATTGGTGCCTCAGGTGCAGTTTTCGGCTTACTTGCGTTATTCGGTCTATTCTATCCGAATGCAGAATTGTTATTATTCATTTTCCCTGTGAAGGCAAAAAATGCTGTATGGGTATCTCTTGTGATTGGATATTTGATTTCCCAATTTGGAAATGCACCCATTTCGAATACCTGCCATTTGGGTGGTGCAATGACTGCTTGGTTACTTGTGAAACTTTTTCCCAAACAATTTTTACCAACAACATTACCATACCTTCCTGGAATGGAATGGGAATCATCTAGGCAATCGGAATCAATCCCACAACAAAAACCAAAAGTGGTGCCTGTGGAAGATTTGTTTTTGGACCAAAAAAAACTCAATGAAACTGTCTTACGACAAATTGAATCTAAAAAAGATCGAACTTCGGTGATTCATTATTTACAACCATTACAAGTGGAAAACGCTAATATTTGCCCTCCTTCTACGTATAATACCGAAGATCCGATTTGTTTACGGTGTGAGTGGTTGCCAAATTGTGCCTTACGAAAGGTTCAGGAATAATTTTTCGTCTAATTTCTTGACACTCATTTGAGATGGGGATAATGAAACTATGCCTGAAGAAAAAAAGTCCTCTGTGGATGAGGTATTAAAACGCGAAAAATTAGCAAAAGACTTCGAAAAGGAAAAACGAGTTTCCGAACAGAAGGCAATCGAACAAGCAGCCTCTAAATTGTCCTCACAGAGCCAAGTTGTCACAGAGACTTCCAAATCTTCCAAATTCATCACGAATATCGATATCGCCTTTTCTCAGGCAAAATCAGATTTGCGGTATTATTTTTTGAATGATGGCAATTATGCCGATGAATTCAAACGAATGTTTGTCGAAAACGAAGCGATTTTCAAACGATATGGAATCACGAGCCAAAAGTATATGGAATACATTCGTGAATCCTTCGATCGTTATAAAAAAATCCATGACATGATGCCTCTCGATCCTATGAAACCGAAACACTTTAAATATGTGGAAGATTCGATCTCTGAACTCATCCGCATGTTCAACCAAAGGTTTGGAAAATAAATTGGAAATTTTAGAAAAAAGGATCGGATTTCCCTAAAAAATTGAGAAGGATTTTTGATTGGTTTGTTAGTTCCCATAGAGGGACATATTTGGACTCACGTTGGAAACGGATTTTGGTTTTTGTTTTGGTAGCATTGGTTTATTGTTTTTGGGTATTTATTGGTTATAATTTGGTAGGTGTTTTGAGCCTCGCTTCCTAAATCGTTTACATTCTCTCTTGACATCAGGGTTTTCTACCAAACATGCTTAGGAATATGGTGGAATCCAGAAAAACATCCGAAACGGACATCCGCTTGGACCTAAACCTCCGAGGCAGTGGTGTTTATTCATTCGATACAGAAATCCCTTTTTTCGAGCATATGCTCTCTCATATTGCCAAACACGGTCTCATCGATATGGACTTAAAACTTCGCGGGGATATTGGTATTGATTGCCACCATTCCGTGGAAGACACAGCCATTTTACTTGGACAAATGATCCACAACCAACTCGGGGACAAAAAAGGAATCTTTCGGTATGGAAATTTCACTCTTCCGATGGATGAAGTTCTAACCACTGTAGCAGTTGACTTGGGTGGAAGATTTTATTTTAAGTATACGGGACCACAACTTGATGGAAAGTTTGGAATCTACGACGCCGAACTAACGTTAGAGTTTTTACAAAAACTAGCACTTAACGCAAAAATGAACCTTCATGTTGTGGTACATTACGGTGAAAACAGACACCACATCCACGAATCCATCTTTAAAGCCTTAGGAAAAGCATTACGCCAAGCAATTTCGATTGATTCCAGTGCCAAAGACCAAATTCCTTCCACTAAAGGAATGCTCGAGTGATTGCTGTTTTAGATTTTGGAATGGGGAATATCCATTCCTTATTAAAAGCAGTTTCATTGTATACTGATGATTTTGTTTTTACTAACGATCCAAACAAAGTAAAATCAGCAGATAAAATCATTTTACCGGGTGACGGACATTTTGACAAAGCGATGCAAAATCTAAATGAGTTAGGATTTGTTTCTATTATCAAAGAGCATATTGCCGCAAAAAAATATTTATTTGGTATATGTATCGGTTATCAAGTGTTATTTGAAGATTCAGATGAGACTAATAAAATTGGTTCTACAATACCTGGGTTAGGGCTCATCAGAGGCAAAATCAGAAAGTTTGAAGGTAAACCCAATCTCAAGGTTCCTCATATGGGATGGAACAAACTCTTTGATATAAAACAAAAAAATACAAAACTCCTAAAGGGAATTCCAAACGAATCCTTTATGTACTTCATTCATTCCTATAGACCTGTTGGTGTTGATCGTTTGGATATAACAGCTAACTGCCATTATTATGGAGAATCGTTCCCGGCCGTAGTTGAAAAGGAAACAATTTTTGGAACTCAATTCCATCCAGAAAAATCAGACAAAATTGGACTTGGAATCCTAAAAAACTTTATCGAACTCTAATGTTAGTATTACCAGCAATTGACTTACTCGACAATGAAGCAGTCCGCCTATTACAGGGAGACTACTCTAAAAAAACTGTTTATTCTTCTTCCCCCGAAAAAATGATCCAAGTATTTGAAAAACAGGGCGCAACTCTCATCCATATAGTGGATTTAAATGCAGCCAAAACTGGAAAATCAGAAAATGGGAAAACAATCAAAAAAATCAAAGAGGAATGCTCCGTCGAACTTGAACTAGGTGGGGGAATTCGCTCCATCGAAAATATGAAATTTTATGATGGGCTTGGAGTTTCACGTTTTATCTTAGGCACTGTTGCAGTGGAAGATCCAAAAGTTGTCGAAAAAGGTTTAGAATTATTTGGACAAAATCGAATTGTCATTGGTGTAGATGCTAAGAATGGTTATGTGAGAACTAAAGGTTGGGAAACCAATTCTGGAATTTTATACAAAGATTTTTTAAAGACAATGTATGGTATGGGAGTCCGCCATGTAATTTTCACGGACATATCCAAAGATGGAATGATGGAAGGACCCAATACAGATGTGTACGTTGAATTACTTACAGAGTTTCCTGATTTACAATTGGTTGCTTCTGGTGGGGTTTCTAAAACTGAAGATTTGGTAACTTTATTTGAAAAAACGAATGGAAAATTGTTTGGTGCCATCACAGGTAAAGCCATTTATGAAGGAAAATTAGATCTAAAAGAAAGTATCAGGATTCTAAATCAAAAGAGGGAAAAGTAGAAATGAATCGTAAAAATTTGGCAATCGGTGGTCTCGTCGTAGGAGTTTTAGGACTTCTTTTTTCGTTCCTATTGGCAGTAGAGTATTTTGGAATTGGAACTGATAATGTAGCTGGAGCCGCTTGTTCTGCATTAGGTGGTGGAGATTCTTGTTTAAAAGTCGCCGAAAGTTCTTACTCAGCCATTCCTGGTGTTCCCTTTTTAGGTAATGTTCCTATCGCCTTACTTGGGTTTGGATTTTATGGATTAATCACTTATGCATTTTATCTCATTTCTAAAAGTACAAATTCTGATGAAGTGGCAAAACTAATTTCTCTACTATTCCCAGTTTTGGTTTTAGGATTTATTTTTGATCTGATTCTTTTGGGAATTTCTGTGGGAATCATTGGGACAATTTGCCAATTGTGTTTTGTCACATACCTAGTCACCATCTCTCTTTTGGCAATTTTGTTTGTGTTATGGAAAACAGAAGGGAAACCAAAATTAAATATTTCATCTTCTTTAAAAGAAGGGATCACCACATTTGGACTCGTTTTCTTTTTTAGTTTTTCCGTTGGATTTGCATCGAGTAAAATGTGGGTGAAAAGTGAATCTTCGAATACCCTTGCCACATCTCGTGGAATGGATTCCAAAGAAATCCAAACAAAAATTGATGCTTTCTTTTTAGAACCAACACTTGGAATCAAAACCCAAGGTTCTCCATTCATTGGAAAAAAAGATGCACCTATCACAATTGTAAAGTATGCGGATTACAATTGTGGTCACTGCCTTCACACTAGCCATATATTACACACAGTGCTTTCTGAGTATGATGGAATGGTAAAAGTAGTGTATAAAAATTTTCCATTGGATGGTTCTTGTAACCGACTCATGCAACAACCAAGACCAGGGGCAACTTCTTGTGTGGCAGCTATGGCGGCGATTTGTGCAGACAAACAAGGAAAATTTGAACCGATGTACCGTGGATTGTATGATAACTTAGAAAAGGGAGTAGCTCATTCAGGTGCGAGTGTTGTGAATTTGGCAAACCTTATTGGTCTCAATGTTTCCACATTAAAAGCATGTATGGCTTCCAAAGAAGCTCAAAACCAATTGAATGCAGAAATTGACGAAGCAGAAAAATTGAATATCCAATCAACTCCTTCTCTTTTTATCAACGATCGTAAGATTGAAAGTGGAACACCAAATCCAGTATTTTTAAAAACATTATTGGAACAAATCATCCAAAAGATGTAAAACTATCGGCACCTAAACCTAATTAGGTGCCAATCGGATGGGTCCTTCTGGTAAAAGAGAAGGATCACCTACCTTTTCTAATTCCCAAGAATTTAATACTGTATTGTCTTTTGTATGGAGTGCAGGTCGTAGGCTAATCACTGATTTGTTTTGTTTATATAACGACCTACGGCCATAAAACCATCCATTTGTTTCTTCTGGATGTGTGTTTTTCCCATACTCACCTCGCATAAGATGGCTTTGTTTGGTATCGTCTGCCAATTTTCGAAAAGAAACTGGATCCATCGAAATGGTGTGGTCTGGTCCTTCCAAATTTCGATCGAGTGTGAAATGTTTTTCGATGACAACAGCACCAAAACCAATGGCGAGAGAGGAGGCAAGTGTCCCATCGGAATGGTCACTAAATCCAACAACATAATCTGTTGTATCTAAATAATAGGGAATGGATTGTAGATTCACTTTGTCTAGTGGTGTTGGGTACATGGATACACAATGTAATAGACAAACTTCCACTTTTTCTTTTTGGAATTTGTAAATGGCACGAATCACTTCTTCTGGTAAGGCCGCGCCGGTGGAGACTATGATAGGTTTTCCTGTTTTGATTACTTTGTTTAACAGAGATAAGTTGACGATATCTCCTGATGCAATTTTATAAATAGGAACATTGAGGTTTTCTAACAAATCCACTGCAGAATCGCAAAGGGGAGTGGAAAAAAAATCGAGTCCTAAATCCAAAGCTGTTTTTTGGAATTCACGATGAAAGTTTTCATCCAACTCATACTGTTTGAAGATATCAAATAAAAACTTTACATCAGGGTTTTTGGCATCAATGAATTCTTCTGTGCGGTAGGTTTGGAACTTGACCGCATGGGCACCTGATTCTTTTGCCTTTTCGATGGTGCGTTTCCCAATTTCTAAATTGGCATTATGATTGAGTCCAATTTCTGCCACCAAATAGGGACTTGAGTTGCGAGTTAGAGTTTTGTTCCCGATATGAAAATCCAAAGTAAACCTCTTGCATTCATTGTCGGCAGATTAAACAAATCCTAAAATTTTTCCTAATTGGTAAACCAGAAGTGAACTTGTGATGGCAAGTGTGGTCATATACAAAAACTGCACAGTAGGCCATAACAAACTCCCTGTTTCCTTTTTGGTAACGGCAAGTGTCGACATACATTGGCTTGCAAAGGCAAAAAAGAGTAGGAGGGAAACTCCAGTAAGGGGTGTCCAGACCAAGGTACCATCTGACCTACGATCAGACCTTAAGGTCTCTCGTAAGGATTCCGATTCTTCCCCTTCTTCTTCCGATCCGTATAATACAGCTAAGGTGGATACCATCACTTCTCTCGCGGCAAAGGAAGTAAGGATTGAAATTCCGATTTTCCAATCAAACCCAAGTGGTGCAATTGTTGGTTCCATCACCTTACCCACTCGACCGATGTAGGAAGTTTCGATGGGACTTGTTTTCCAAACATTGTCTTTATATTCCGCTGGAAAATGGCTTAAAAACCATAATAAGACAGAGATATAGAGAATGATTTGGCCAGCTGTCGCTAAAAATGATTTTACCTTACCATATACAGTGAAGAATAAACTTTTGAAAGAAGGAATGTTATACCTGGGTAATTCCATCACAAAGTATGATGCATTTTCTTTAAAAACAGTTTTTCTAAAGAGTAGTGCAAATGCAAAACTAACGATCATGCCGAGAAAAAACATTGAAAAAAGTACAAATCCTTGTACATTCAAAATCCCAAAAATTGGCGGGTAACTAAATACCGTACCGACAATCAAAATATAAACTGGGTATCTAGCCGAGCACATGATGAGAGGCGAAACCATAATAGTTGTTAATCGGTCTGATTTGTTTTCAATTGTCCTTGTTCCAAGGATAGCTGGCACTGCACAAGCGGCCGAAGAGAGAAGGGGGATAAACGACTTTCCTGATAAACCAAATTTACCCATAAGTCGGTCCATGAGAAAACTTGCACGAGCCAAATAACCAGATTCTTCTAAGATTCCAATGAATAAAAAGAGGAGGGCAATTTGAGGGACAAATACAACCACACTTCCAACTCCACCTAATATCCCTTCAACGAGAAGGGAACGAAACGGACCATCTGGTAAATACATCGTCGTGTATCCTTGCAATTGTGTAATTCCAACTTCAATCATATCCATTGGGATTTCTGCAAAAGTAAATAAACTTTGAAATAAAATTCCCATTAAAAGGAAAAAACATAAAAATCCCAGAATGGGGTGTAAAAAAATGGAATCTAATCTTTCTCCCAATCCTCCATTTTTCGAAATTGGAGATAAAATCGTTTCAGAGATGATTTTTTTAATGAATATGGATCTATGGATCATCTCTTCTTGGTAACCAAACTGGTAGTGAGTTGATTGTAATTCTTCAGATAAGATTTGTTTGGTTGAGTTTGGGAATTGGTTTAGATATCGATTGTCCTGTAAGTGAGTGTCTCCATTTAAATATTTTAAGGCTTGTGATAAAAAGAATTCTGCTTCGTTTGTATCGATGTTGAGTTGTTTCTTAAGTTTGGTAAATAAGGATTCCTCTTTTGGTTCCCACTTCCAAAGTCGTTTTTGTTTTCGAAAACAATTTTCATTTGAAAGTAGATTTTTTAGTTCAGGAATTCCTTCGCCTGATTTTGCATTTACGAGAACAATTTCTAATCCTAATGTTTGTTTTAGAGCATTTAGATCAAATTGGATTCGTTTTTTTTCCAATACATCTTTCATGGTGAGAACAACTAAAGTTGGTACACCCATATCAATGACTTGTAATAAGAATTGTAACCCTCGTTCTAAATTCAGGGCATCAAGTACATAAATGACTACTTCATCCTCTTTCCGTTTGAGTAAAATTTCGTAGGCAATTTTTTTATCTTCTGCAATTCCCCCAAGACCGTATGTTCCTGGTAAGTCGGTAATTTTTAATTCTAAGTTTGGTAAAGAAACGAAACCTTCTTTTTTTTCAACAGTGACACCGCTAAAGTTTCCTGTTTTTTGGTTTAGGCCAGTGAGTTGATTGAATAAAGTGGTTTTCCCACAATTTGGATTCCCGACTAGGTAAATGTTTTTTTGTTTCATCGTTTATTTGGTTTTTAGTAAAATCGCTTCTCCGTCCTTCATACGAAGCCCAATTGTGGTTTCACCAAGAGAACAAATCAGTTTACCAAGGTACTTCGATTTTGTTTTTAATCGAATTTCTGCACCAGGGAAAAAGCCAAGTTCCAATAGTTCTGTTAGCATTTGTTTGGGCAATTGGTCCATGTTAATGGACTGGATCACAGCAGAATCACCTTCGTGTAAATCGAGTAATGTCATGTTTTCCCGATTACAAAGTTTTGAGAGTCTCGGAATAAATTGATTTCAGGTGCCATGGATTTTACATAACGATCAAAGTATAACATTTGTTTCATGAGGAGGGCAAATTCTCTTGGAATTTTTAATCCATTTTTTTCAGCAATTTCCTTCATTTCGAACATGATTCGATTCACCTTCGATTCATCAAACATTTCGTTTTCAGTTAAATGTACGTAGACTGATTCTAATTCATTGAATACAGAATCTAACTCTTTGGCAAGTAGAGTAGGGTTCACTCCACTATCTGTTGAATCCATTTCCACAAGTCCTTTCGCCACGAGTGTTGGTTCACCAATTCCAATCCCTTGTGTGAAAAGCATTAACCCTCTCCAAATTTTTGGTGATATCCTTCCAACAATCCCAAAATCTATAAATCCAATACTTCCGTCTTTAAGGATCATTAAATTTCCAGCGTGAACATCTGCATGGAAAAAACCTTGGTTGGATAAAGAAGAAAACCAAATCTCTAGCGCATCACTTAATACTTTTCTTGGATTGTCTGTAAATTGTTTTAACCCTTTTTCATCTGTGATGGGAACTCCATAAAACCGTTCCATGGTTAATACTTTTTTGGTAGAAAGAGTATGATACACACGAGGCACTCTTGCCCTTGTTTCTTTCGCTTTTAACAGATAAGATTCGAACTCTTCGATATTTTTGGCTTCTTGGATAAAATCGATCTCTTGTAAGATCGAAGTTTGAAATTCTTGGAACATCGCAGTGAGTCCCGATTTTTTAAATTCAGGAGCTATGATTTCTAGAACTTTGGTGAGAATTCCTAAAATCTGCATGTCGGTTTTTAATGTTAGGTGGACGTCAGGTCTTTGTACTTTGACAACTACATCAAGGCCTTCTTTTGTCACGGCCGCATGTACTTGGGCGATGGAAGCTGAGGCAAGAGGTGTTTCTTCAAAACTATGGAAGAGGGATTCTAGTTTTCCACCTAGTTCCCGTTCGACAGAGGAACGGATTTCTCGGAATTGTACGGGTCTTACGGAATCAAGACAGGCTTGCATTTCTTCCACATACTCGATGGGAAAAAGAGATGGGGCACTTGCAATGAATTGACCCAGTTTGATATAGGTGGCACCTAATTGGGAAAAGGCTTCCCTGAGGGAGATGGCGATTTCTCTATGGTTTGGGTTTCCTTTTGCCAGTTTGGTTAGGATTCCAAGGAGTCTCGTAGAAAACACAAAACTGGAATGGGCCACACGAAGGCTTGAGTGGAGACCGAAAGATACTATTTCGGAAAAAGAGTCCATAAGCCCTAATTTGCGACCTAAATGGGGATTGGAAACGACAAAATGGACTCCGAACCTACAATTGAAATAGAGTTGCAGGATTAGGTCCCAACCAAAAACTTATCAAATCGCACCCATGAGCCAAGAAACTGTCCTGTACCAAGAGTTAGAGAAACTCGATCTCAATGAGATCAAAAAAATCGCAAGCCTTTGGAACATCCAAAAGATCCCAGGAAAGGACAAAAAATCGACCATTTTGGGTCTCATGGAGATTTTCCAAAACGAATTTTACCTAAAAGGTGTTTTGGAAAAGTTCACTCCCCTTCAAGTGAACATCCTCACCTCCATTTTGAAAAACAAAGGAGTGATGACCCTCGGAGAAATTTCAAGAAAGGTCAACATTCCTCCCATCAACGTGGAGATGGAACTAAACGTTCTTCGAAAGTACTATTTATTATACCAAAGAAAAAACCGCGAACGCCTTACTAATAATTTAGATAAATACCATACTTATGACGAATATCAAAAACTCATCAAAGTAGAAACAAATCCTAAGGGTGAAAAATTTAAGTATTCCATTGAGAAAACACTTCACAAAGCAACCCTTGCGGAACTTCCCGAGGAATGGAAGGAAGCAGTTGGTGCAAAAAAAGGCGAACACATTGAAACCTTTTTAAAGAATGCACTCAGTGCTGAAGTTTTACAAAAACTCATCGATGAACTCTCTGATTTTGATAAAGATGTATTACACCAAATTTACATACACGGTGGTGTGATCGAAGCCGAAACCATTCGCAATTACATCACAGTCAGTCGTGGGAAGTTTGAACAAACCATCCCTCACCTAACAGCACTTTATTTAGTTCGAGATTTGTATTATGTGGAAGACAAATTCATTCGTGTGATTGTCATTCCAAAGGAAATTCTCGACCATTTACAATTTTCTCCTATTTTACCTCCTGTAAAAAAGGGAACTCGTGTTCGTCAGGAAAAAATTTCTGCAAACGGACTCGATTTTTTCTTAAACGTAAAAAAACTCATTTCTTATATTTCTAGAAAAGGTTTGAACCTTGCCAAGTCAGGAAAAATCAAACAAGCGGATCATAAAAGAACAGAAACAGAACTTTTATCACCTGATATTGAAATATTCCCTGAAAAAAGCCAAGTTTATCAAATTGAACTCATTCTCCCCATCTTAAAACTGTTAGGTTATGTGGATATCAAGGGCGAAAATGTTATCTTAATCCAAGAAACAGATGAGTTCCTGAAAAAAGATATTTTTGAAATCATGAAACTTGTCATTCATGAAGTGAATGAAGCAAGGACTCGTAGGTTAAATCCCCCAGAAGTGTTTACTGCTACTGAAGTCCCTTTTTATGAAAAAGGAATTTTAGATAAAACTGTAAAACTCATTATGGCACACGGAAAAATCAATACATCAGTGATATTTTCCCATATCATTCGTGACCATTTGGTATTTTCTCCTACCTTCCAAATCAAAACATACGAAGAAGATTTGGCAGATCTCAGAAAAGAAATCATCTCTGCTATTTTTTACTTACAACTTTTTGGTCTCATCGAAGTGGAATACCCTCAAAGGAATCTAAGTTTATCAGAACTAGGACTCCATTACTTCAACCATGAGCCACTCGTAACGGTAACAGAAAAGGGTGGGATTACCATCAACCCAGACTTTTCGATCATTGCGTTCCCTGATCGAGTTTCCTTACATGGAATCCACTTACTCAAAGCGTTTTGTGAACTCAAAGATTATGATCGAGTGTATACGTTTTTACTTACCAAAGATAGTTTCCAATTGGGGATTTTACTTGGTTATGATAAAGAAACCTTTATCCATTTTTTACGTGAGTCTTCGAAAGCTGATCTTGCACAAAACTTACTCTTCTTACTCGATGATTGGGGAAACAATTTACCAATCGTAACGATTACAGAAGACTCTGTTCTCCTCCGAACAAAAGATTCCCAAGTGATGGAACTTCTACTTGGTCAAATCAAAGGGAAAAAATTTGTATTAGAAGAAGTGAGTCCAACAGGGATCATCATTGAAAAATCAAAAGTAATGGAAGTAATTGCCATTGCTGAAAAACTCAATATGATCATTCGATTGAATCGTTAAAATCTTTCCTGCATCAAGCAAGTATGGGTTCTCATTAGAACCATTCAAAAAAAAAGACCAACGATTGTTGGTCTTTTTTTTACCTTCCGTTTGAAGGAAGGAGAATCGATTCGGGGAATCGCTTACTTTTTTTCACCAGCAGTCATTTCTGGATCAGTGACTTTGATTTTGTTTTTAAAATCCCATTTGCGAAAAGGGGAAACTGCATCCAATCTTTCTTGGGTGACAAAGAACAAACGTTCTCCATATTTCACAAGCCCACCCTTGTAGTATGCATATTTCGTTTTGTGGTCAACGGTTCCCACTTCAACTACCTTATTCCAATCTTCGCAAGTCTTTAACGATGGTACCTTTCTAAGATACAACTCCTTAATTGAGTTTTCTTTGACTGCATCGCGAAGTATTTTTTCCCATTCCATATTCGAATAGCCTTTCTATCCTATGCTAAATTTCAATTTCATTTTTCTTTTTATGCGAGTGGAATGCTCTTGGACTCGTGAAAAATGCAAAAAATAAGCTAAAAAGAGCCATGAACCTCCAAGGATAGGGTCCAATTTGTAAATAGGGAGTCTCTCTCCGTGTGGAAACGGTCATCACATCTAAATAGGCGATTGCTTTTTGAAAGACAGGTAATTCCCCCATCATCTCTCTTCCCCAAGGATCATATGCTGTTGTGATCCCTGATACAGCGGCTCGAACGTAGGGCCTTCCTGTTTCAATCGCTCTTAACCTTCCCGCACCAGCATGTTGTTTTGTTTCCGTATGGCTTTCAAACCATGAGTCATTTGTGAGATTGATGATTAGCTCTGAAGGGGAATGTTTTACCATATGTCTAACAAATTCTGGATACAAAACTTCATAACAAATGAGAGGCGTCAAAATCACAGACTCATTGGATTTGGTTTGGATGTTTTGAGATGAAAATTCACCATATGGAATATGGTGGCTTACTTCGGGGAATAGGTATTTTAAGAAAGGCAGTTTATCTTCGAAAGGAAGGTATTCTCCAAATGGTAAAAGGATGTGTTTGTATCGCCTATCTATTTGTAAGGTGATTGGATGTAGTGTACTAAATGAATTTCTGGATCCTTGGTCCCAGACGAGTTCATTGAAAATTAGTGTAGTATTCGCCTTCCTGACAAGATTGGTTGTAATATCTACAAAACTTTGGCTATAAGTTGAGTTTGTATGATCAGATGGCAATGTACCTAAAAAAGGAATGGAAGATTCTGGTAAAACAATCACATCGATTGGTTTTGGAGCATTGCGTATGGCTTCCTCTGAAAGATTATAAACATCTTGTAAGGTTTTAGTCATAAAATCAAAGTTTTCTCTGATTTCATTTTTCGCATATGGTGTGTTTGGTTGGACTAAAACCATATGTAGGTTTTTTCCTGATGGGATCGTTTCTGCCAAAAAATATAAATTGGTAGAGAAAATAAAAAAAATCGGAGCCAAGTATAATATTGATTCTTTCCAATTGGAAATTTTATGGCTCACCATCAGGTAAAGTAAAGATACGGAAACAACGGAAACGACACCAAGCACCTCGGTTCCAAAACGTGCCATCTGGCGCCAAAGGATTTGGTTTCGGAAGAGATCACCCCAATACACAGGAAAAATCATAGGGCAGATCCAATCTGAAATCAGGAAAAGAGCAGGGAAAATCAAAAGATAAAACTTTGTTTCGCTTACCAAACGATATTTCTGTACGAAATAAGCGGAAACAAATACCACTCCAATTTTATAAAATGATAGAATCGCGTATAGTAAGAAGAGAATGGATGTGACAAAGTTCCCTTGTGAAGAAATATTTTTGATCGCACTCCACATCCAATAAAACGAAGTAAATGTTACCAAAAAGGAAAAAAGAACGGTACAAAGAATCGCAAAACGGAATGTTCCCACTCGAATGATTTCTTTTGTGACGAGGAGAATGAATAAGACACACACAAACCCTGCGGTGACAAAACCGTAAGGCTCAAGAGAGAGTGCAAAACCTATAGCAGCTAACGCTGTGTAAGTGAAGTAGGAATTAATTCCCGGAATTTTTGAGTGAATTCTCATATTCCAATCGGCGAGAGTATTCTTCTGCGAGTTCTTTGTTGCCAAAGGTCTTGATACGAAGTTCCATTAATTTTTTCTCTTTTTCTGCATTCGATAAATTTGGATTGTTTTTGAGTAAGTTTTTTTCTTCAATTTCTAATTTTGAAATTTTTTCTTCCTCTTCTTTCATTTCTCTCAATACTTTTTCCATTCGTTCATTTCCATCTTTGCCGAAATAACGAGTTCGTACTTCACGTTCCTTTGATTCACGTTCTGCACCAGAGAGTTTATTCAATTCGTTTTGTCTCAGGTCCATTTCAGTTTCAAATTTATCATACTGAGGTTCACGACTCACTACGGCATTGTAATAAGCCCCGAAGGATTTTTTGCGATATTCTTCATACAATCGGATACGTTCTTCTGCTTTTAGGTTTTTTGTTTCCTCTAAAAAATTCTTACGATTAAAACTAAAATCAGCAGTGGCTTCTTCTAATCCAAATATCAGATCAGCATCTTCCTTGGAAAAATATTTCCTTCTGAGTTGTTTGATTTGTTCGTAACGTTCGGCATTGGTGAATGCCTTGGAACTTGGATCAAGTTGTACCATAGCTTCTTCATATTTCAAATAATTGGTTAAGAGATTTAAGAGTTTTTTTGCGTCTTCACCAGAATATTCATTTTGGATGAATGCTTTGATGTATTCGTGGCATTGTTCTCTGGTGCTACCTTCCGGGCATTGACGGCGTAAATTCCATAATTCAGAAATTAAATTTAGATCACCTGACTTGGCTTTGGCGATGATCTCATCAAACCGCAAAAACTGACCATCGGGTGAAAAAATTGATTTCGCAGATTCTAAATAAAAAGGATCCACAGAAAAACCATCACTTTGGGTGCGAAAAAAAGACTCAGCTTTGTCATTTGGGTTTTCTTCATTGGAAGATCCAAATTCATTCGTTTTTGTGAATTGATATATCACAATGACAAAGACAATCACAATAGCGCCGAAACTCAAAAATCGAAGGTATTTTGTATGCATAGGGATAGTGGTGAAGTAAAGTAAAGGTTAGAAAATGGGATCTGAAAACAAAAAAACCCAAGGCGAAGCCTTAGGTTTTCTAAAAAATGAACAGAAGTAGATTATTGGTTCGCCTTCATGTTGGAAGCCATATTCATATAAAATCCTTCTACATCATACCATAAACTTCCAGAACGAAGTGTATTGGATACTTGTAAGTGGTCAACTCCAGTAGTCAAGATTCCATAGGAAGGACCTCCTTTCCAAGTTCCCCATTTTTGAGAAGAAAGTGGAACAAGACCATCGTTTGTTGCCCCTTGTCCTTGGAAAAGTCCACCAGCAGCACATGCTGGGTGTAAAATCCCCATCAGTGGGTGTTGGATCAAATCAGGTAGAGTGATGTAAGAACCATATGAGAAATATTTCACACCTGATTGGTTAGGAGTATAGGAGTTAAAAGTAGATAATCCTTCTTTGGTAAGAGAAGAAAGAGCCGCTAGTGCATTTTGTTGGTTGGTTCCACCATACACTACTTTGACGAGAGTTTCTACAATGCTTGCTACAAAGGGTTGGATCCAACCTGGTAGAACAGTTTTAATGATATCAGCAATTGGTGATCCATAATGAGGAGTATTGAGTGTAGTGAGGGTTGCCACTCGACTAGAAAGTCCTAAGTTGGAAACCATATAACGACTATCGAGACCACCTTGCGAATGACCAAGGATATGGAATTTGCCAGAATAATTAGTGGCTGCTGCATAAGTTAAGATGGCAGCTTTTAATTCAGCTGCTCTCACTTCATTGGAGTTAGCTGCTGTTTTTGATGGAGCGTATACGGTTGCCCCTTGGCTTCTGAGGTAGTCATCTGTTCCGCCCCAATAGTTGACAATACTAATGATCCCGCCTGAATTTTCGCCCCATCCAAAAAGACCATGTGATAAGATGATCGGGTAGGTTCCCGCAAGTGGTTTAGAAGAAGAACCAGAACTCGCAAGAACTGGGGTTGCCAACATGGCAGTTACAAAAAAGGCCAAAAGACTTTTTCGAATCATAAATATTTCACCTCTGAATTTTCTAAGATAAAATTGTGGCAATTTGACTTATGTGGGGCAAGAAAATTTTTTTATGACAAATAAAAAAATGGCAAAAATATGTCATAATTGAACATGTTCAAAAAGGGGAAAGTTCCCTGAATACTAATTGAACGTGTTCAATTTTTTAGAATTAGGACTTTCTGTTCTCAAATTTTTTTTTAACCAGAGTACACAATGCCAAACTCAATGAACGTACAAGTGAAACTAGGACAAACAAAATCAGTCACAAAAAAGGCACAAACCAAACAAAAGATTTTTCGAACAGCGATTGTCCTATTTCAAAAAGAAGGGTATGAAACAACAACAATGCGAATGATAGCAAAGGAAGCCAAAGTTTCATTGGGTCTAACCTATTACCATTTCCAATCCAAAGAAGATTTGGTATTAGAATTTTATAAGAGTTCTCAAAAGGAATTGATCAGACAATCGGAACAGTTTTTCAAAACAACAAAAGATTTTAAGGCGCGTTATAAGTTTATCATCACTACTCAATTGGAGCTTTTTACCCATCACAAAAAATTTTTACAGGTCCTTGCAAGGCAAGCAGGAGATCCAACGTATCCTCTCTCTCCATTTAGTTCTGAAAGTGAAAGTTTGCGTGAAGAAGCTGTTGGAATCATCAGACATGCTATGATGAGTTCCAATACAAAATTACGAGAGGACTTAAGTAAAGTTTTACCTGATCTTCTATGGATGCAACAGATGGGGATTTTATTTTTTTGGTTAAGTGATCCTTCTAAATCGTTCCAGAACACAAAATTGATGATCCATGATTCTTTGGATCTTACTTTTAAACTCATCAAACTTTCCAATTTCCCACTCTTCAAAAACGTAATGGGACCCATCTTTCGGATGGTCAAACTTGCAAAATTTAAATCATAAATAGTTTCGAAAACACTACTTGCCAAATACGGAAAATTTGGTAGAGTCTTAACCCTATGTTATGGAATCCGAAAACTACCTTCCAATTCCTTTTCACAATTTATTTGGTTAATCTCATTTGTTTGACACCAGTATTTGCAAAAGAGACCAAAATCCTCACTTCACCCATCACAGATGAAGTTGGAATCTTAAGTTCTTCACAAGTCACTCACTTACAATCGGTGATATCCGATATCGAATCCAAAACTGGTGCGCAAGTATTTTTATACATCATTGAAAGTTTAGAAGGAGAAAATTTAGAGTCCTATTCCCTCCAGGTTGCCGAACAATCAAAAATTGGGCAAAAAGGAAAAGACAATGGTGTGTTAGTATTACTTTCAGTAGGTGATCGTAAGGTTAGGATTGAAGTTGGGTATGGTTTAGAAGAAACATTAACAGATGTATTGTGCAATCGAATTATCAGAAACATCATGATCCCAGAATTCAAAAAAGGAGATATTCCCAATGGAATTCTACTTGGTTATGATGCGATAACATTAATCCTATTTGGTGATGCTGATTCCAACCCCAATTTACAAACGAATTATCCAGATGGTATTGGTACAGCTTTTTCCAATGACAATACGGTAACAAATATTGGGATATCAATCGTTGTATTGGTTGTTTCTGGGATTGGGTATTTCCTTTTGACTGATGGGAAAAAATTCAAACGTAAAATTTGGTTGGATGTATTGTATGGTGGAGTCGTAGTAGCGGGACTTGTTTACTTCTTACCAGATGCTGTTTTTTATTTTTTTTGCTTTGGCATTGTTGCCTTAAATTTATACTTATTGTATGGGCTTTGGGAATGGTTTTCGTATCCACTTGCAATATTCTCCCTGCTCTTTTGGATTCCGTTTTTGCAATTTAGTTTTCATGCGGAATGGATCGTGCTCTTTTGGGTCATCGGAATCATTGGTGGGATACTGCTATTCATTAAATTGGCGTTAGATGAAGTTTTGATTCAATCTTATAAAAATTTTGCAAAACGATTGGGATTTTCAGCAAGTGGATTATTTTTCCATTCAATTGCCGTTTTAAGTTTATGGTATAGCATCCAATCTATATTGAATCAGGAACGTTTGTTTACCATTTTATACTACCAAGGATTGATTCTTTTTACCATCTATGGATTATCCATTTCGGTTTTTCAAAAACATGCACTACGTTATGGAATAGCCTTTCTTCTTTGGTTAAGCGTAGTTGCTGGGATTTTCTTTTTTTGGCCAACGGGGGGGAATACCTCTCCTCAAATTGATTTCTGTAATGTATTTAATTCCTTCCAATGGTTTTTCTGTTTGGTGTTAGGTTATGTTTTGGCAAAATCCATCCAAGTGAAGTCCTGGAAGACAAGGGCTCTAAAGTATGGTTTCATCTCTCTTGTGTGGACATTTGGATTTTCCATTGAAGGGATATTAGGGTTTAAAGATTCCTTCAATTTTTCGATTTCTACCTTTATTTTTTCCTATTTTGTGTTACTTCTCCTTCATTTCTTTTATACGATTTGGGAAGAAAGTGACGGTAGTTCCTATTCTTCATACTCATCAAGTTCAAGTTCTTCTTCCAGTTATACAAGTTCCTCTAGTTCTTATCGATCCAGCTCAAGTTCTAGTTCTAGTGGTGGTGGCGGAGGGAGTTTTGGAGGAGGAGGGAGTTCTGGAAGTTGGTAAAACCATTTGGAAAATCCATCTGAACGAAATGATTGAGTCTATAACTTGAGTGTCAATTCCTCAATTCACGAGTCGTTTGCGGTAACGGATGTAAAATGGCTCAAAACTTGATTTGTTCCAAAACTGGATGGCCTCTTCGTTTTTTAATATGGCTCGAAGTTCAATCGCGGGAATGTTTTTTTCCAAACACCAAAGATCCACATCTTGCAAGAGTTCAGACATATAGCCTTTTTTCTTTTTTCCTAATTTGGTGACAGCAAGGTCAATAAAGAGACTTCTTTCTTCTTCGAGGTGGGGTTTTTCTTCAATCCTTCCAATGACAAGAGAAACAAGTTCCTCTTCCACAAAATACCCACGCATGTACACTTTACCTGTACCAATCAACTTAAAATAGATATCTGTGAATTTGGTAGCGGCGCGGGGACGAATACGGAAAAGTCCATCTAACTCGAGTTCGTTTACCTTTCGGAAAAACTGATTCACGAGTTCGATGGTTTGGTTTCTATCTGATTCGATTAAATCGCGGATCAATTATACCATTCTTTGGATGAGGTATGATTTAATTTCTGAAACTGGAATTCGTTCTTGTTTCATAGAATCTCTTTCTCGAATGGTCACTGTTCCATCACTCATGGTATCATAATCAACTGTGATACAGAATGGAGTTCCAATTTCATCATGACGGCGGTAACGTTTCCCTATCGCACCACTTTCATCATAGTCGACATACCAATGGTTCCGAAGATCCGCATAAATTTCTTTTGCTTTGGCATCGAGTCCGTCTTTTTTCATCAGAGGAAAGATGGCAACCTTCATGGGGCTCACTCGTTTTCCAAAACGTAAAACAGTACGAATGTCATCTTTTTCTAATTTTTCTTCTTCGTAGGCATCGCATAACACTGCGAGGAAGAGACGGTTGAGGCCAAGTGCTGGTTCGACAACATAGGGGAGGTATTTTTTCTTTTGGTCTAAGTCGTGATACTTTAGATCTTCGGATGAAAATTTTTCGTGTTGTGTTAGGTCATAGTCTGTTCGAGAAGCAATACCCCAAAGTTCTCCCCAACCAAACGGGTATTTGTATTCGATATCACTTGTGGAATCACTATAAAAGGAAAGTTCTTCCTTTTCATGTTCTCTCACTCGTAGGTTTTCTTTTTTTAAACCGACTACATTCACAAGCCAGTCCATGCAGTAGTCTACCCAATACTTGAACCATTCTTTTTGCGTTCCTGGTTCACAGAAAAATTCCATTTCCATCTGTTCGAACTCACGAGTGCGAAAGATAAATTGGCGTGCCATGATTTCGTTACGGAACGATTTCCCAATTTGAGCAATTCCAAAGGGAACTTTTTTCCGCGCAATCTGTGTTACATTTTTAAAATTGATAAAAATCCCTTGTGCCGTTTCTGGACGAAGGTAAATGTCAGTTGCACCTTCCTCGGAAGCACCATGAGAAGTTTTAAACATCAAATTGAATTGCCTTGCGTCGGTGAAACTGCCAACCGTTCCACAAGTAGGGCAGGCATAGGCTTTTTCGCGGATGGTGTTTGTTAACTCTTCTAAACTTTTCCCAGTTGCCGCACCTTCTCCTTCTTTATCCTCTAAAAATTTGTCCACACGCACTCGGGTTTTGCATTTTTTGCAATCCATCAGTGGGTCATTAAAATTGGAGATATGGCCAGAAGCTTCCCAAACTCGAGGGTGGAGGAGGATAGAAGAGTCGAGTCCCAATACATCATCCCGACGGTGGACAAAATACTCCCACCAAAGGCGTTTTAAATTAGTAAGGACTTCAATCCCATTGGGACCATAGTCAAAGGTATTGGAGAGGCCTCCGTAAATTTCGGATCCCGGGAAAACAAAGCCTCTTCTTTTGGAGACTGCGACTATGGGTTTAAGCGACTGTTCTTCTTTCTCTTTCGGCTGTGCCATATCCGCCAAATTTTTTGTTTTCCATGAAAATTCAAAGTATTTTCCTTGAGATAAGACTAAAGAATGGATTCGGCAAACTCTCAATACCTCTCACCCTGGGCAAAAAAATCCTTAACGTTTTTCCTTTGGCTCTCTCCACTTTTCAGTTTGGGACCATTTTTGGCATTTGGGATCCTATTTGCTTTCCCTAAGGAATTTCGCCTCCGCCTAAAAGCAATCGCAGTGATCGCAGTTTACATTCTCAATTGGATTTTGTTTTACCCTGTTGAGTTATTACATCGTTCTAGTATGGAATGGGAGGGAATGATCAATGCATTTTTAGCACAGGATGGCACAACCTTCCGATTGAAGTTTGGGTTTTTTATCGTTTGTTTCCTTTTCCTCCTATCCAATTACCTACACAGCCTTTTTCGAAATCGGAAACGAGAATTGGTAAGACAGGTCCGAGCCAATCGAGAATTTCCAAATTCCCAAATCCGAACGGAGATGAGAGTAAGAGATTCCAAATTTGATACCATTTTGCTTGTGCTTGTCCTTGCACTTGTATTCCAATATTTATTTTTATACATTACCGAATCCCTAAACCCACAAAAGAATTTATCACCTCTCGCGCCACTTTACGACGTTCATCAGTTTGTATTTAATTATTCTATTTCGATTTGTATTTTACTATTTAGTTTTAATCGAAACAAAATTCCTTCACTTCTCGCGAAACCTTATCTTCGTTATATGGAAGGAATTCGTATCCGTGAAAGTTGGAAACAAGCTGTTAAAACTGAAGGAAAGTTCCCACTTCGATTAGAACTCATCATCAAACAAAAAGCAAAATTCAATGATCAAATATTGCCAGGGTTTGGTCATATTTATGTTTATGAATATTGGCGTGGTTTTCCCATTTTATTCCTTACACTATTATTATACTTATTTTCTGCAGTTTGGGTATTTTCTTATATCAGTCCGATTTTTGGGATTCAGTTCCTCGCTGGTTTTGGATTAAAACCTGGAATTCCCGACAAAGATTTTTTTATTTCATCACAAAACATTGCATATGCGGTCTTTTCCCTCGCTGCATTAGTAGGATTGTATTTTTACTCGGCAATGATTTTAGAGAAGTCTTTCAGTTTAGAAAATTTAGGAATTAAAAAAGACAAAGATGGTGAATCGGAACCTTTTTTTAAACCAGGCTTACGAAAAGGATTTCGAAACGTTTTACCACTCTCATTACTCTTCCACTTGGTATTACTTTGTTTGGTGTTTCTGATTCCTATCAGTATCCAACGTGGTAAAAAAAAGGAACAATCTGCCCAAAAGAATGACCACTTCCGACCTGAAAAGATGGAGTTTTATTTCATCGATCCGAATGTCCCAGATGATACCCAAGGTTTGAATGGGGGAGTCATCACAGGAAACGAAACCGAAAACAAGGAAAAGGGCGAAAAGATTTCCAATGAGAAAGTAGCGGACAATGGACCTGTGAAAGGTTATATCAAAAAAATCCGTGGGAAAAAAGTCCCTCCCACTTATTCCAATTATATCTCTGCAAAAATGAGGATTCCTGAAAGTTATATGGACTACTGGGCAAAAGCCCCCCATCCTTATTCGAGTGTTGTTGCGTATACGATCACTCAAGATGGTGATGTTATTGATGTCGAACTTGTAGAAGCATCTGATTACCCAGACCAAGACTTAAGGACCTTACAACTTGTGGAGAGTTTGGGACCACTTATGCCTCCACCAGGCACAAAAAGTGACATTCGTGTCACCGAACTATTTTGGAATGGACCCATTGACCCTGAGTTTGTTCCTACTCCTTTACAAAAAGAAATGATCAACTTGTTTGACGGCCGTTATATGGAAGAGATACCCGAATGAAAGAAATGGGAACCTTTGATTATTTGATTGGTGCAGCTACAGTGTTTCCATGGGCAGTTGTCATTTGGAAGGCTTACAAACCGAAAAAAGGGTGGCAAGAGGTCATAGGAATCCTCTTTGCTTTGGTATTTGGTTGGTTAGCTACCGACTTAATCTTGAGATTACACCCCATCCTTTGGCCAGAGACAGATTTTTCTCCTAAAAAAAAGGTAAGTTTACTCACACAAACTGCTCATTTAGCGTTTATCCAAGCAGGAATCACAGAAGAAACGTTCAAAATTTTCTTTATCATGGTATTGTCTTTTGTATTGGGATATGATCGCAAAACAAAAGAATTTTCACCAAGTGTTGTATTATTCGGCGGATTTGTGGCAATGGGATTTTCCTTTATTGAAAACACACATTATATCTTCCGTGAACCGGAAGAAAAAAAATTAAATCTTTTCATCGCAAGGACCATCCATTCCTCTAATATCCATCTTTTGATCAATTTGTGTTTTTCTATGTTCTTACTGAAAAGTAACTTAAAACAAGATTTGAGTGCGAAACGATTGATCGTCATTTTTGGATTTGTACTTGCTGTTTTGCAACATGGTGTGGTCGATTTTTTACTCATCCCAGGTGCCACCATTGGACTTTGGATTTCAACTGCGATGTTTGTTGGGATCTGGGTTTGGGTAGTTACCGATTGGAGAATTTACGTGATTGAAAAAAAAAGCCAATCGAACCTAAATGAACCAAGTGAAGTACCTGTAATATGAAATATTGGACTGTGATTTTCTTTTTCCTAGCACTTATACAAGTAGTTGATGCTGCACATCCTAAGTTGATGAAATCAGATAACAATAAATGTTCTCACTTCCAAACTGGAATTTTTGATAACAAATGTCAGTCGGGGCATAACTCCCAGTTTAAACGATATGCAACTTACCAAGTACAAGAATATAATTCTATGTATCTCAAAGAAAAAATTGTTTGGAATGGTCCATGTTCTTTTACACTTACCCTAATGGAAACGAATGATCCTGAAATTTCGGATTTTATTGGGGGTACGATCAAAGTGAAGATGGTTAAGGTAGAAAAAAATAAATACCAAACCCAAGAACTTGGAAATTCTGGCAAAACATCCTCGTGTATAGAAACTAAACTTGGAGAATTATAATATAATACCTAAATAGTGGATAAAAATACTCGAATCCCTGCTTCCGAATATTCTTCCCAATCTGTTTGAAAACTTCGAATTTTAGGAATTTCTGGATGGTTCCAAATTTCAGCCCAAAATTTTGGAACAACTTCTTCTGGCGGTCCAGGTTGGATTGCAAAATAACGACCGTTCTGTGGTGTTATATGGATTAATTCCATTCCTGGGAGTGGTTTTGTGTTTGGATCCACAGCATAACCTAACAAGAAATCATACGCACCATTTTCATCCGATTCATAAGAAGAATATACAGCAAAAAGAGGATCTATCTTCCGTAACATTTCCATTTTTTTAGGAATGTCCTCTTTATAAAATTTCGAGTAAGTGGCTGGAATTTTGACTTCTGCATCTCCAGGTGCATTGGATGTTCTAATACGAAGTCCCATAACCGTAAATTTTTCTGTTTGAACAAGTGGTTCTGACAAATTAGCCATAAGGAAATGCTTTTTGTTTTCCAAAAAAACGCAATCTTTTCTTCTATAATGGTTTGACTTCCCACTCTCTTCTGTACACATGGTAATTACTCCTGGTGATTATGGAGAGAAGGCCATACCCGTTCCCATTCCGAACACGGAAGTCAAGCTTCTCATCGCCGATGGTACTATTGGGTTCGCTCAATGGGAGAGTAGGACGTTGCCGGGTTAGCACTCATAACGTAATAAAAAAAGCCAACCGAAAGGTTGGCTTTTTTGTGTACAGAAGAAAATCCATTGAGTGAACCCAATAGTAAACAAGATAAAATTGTTCGCGAAATGACAGACTTGCGACCCATAGGGAGCAAGGCTCGGACACTCGCCCGCGGAAGCGGAATAGCGAGTGGGGGTGGAAGTAGGACGTTACCTCTGTTAGCACTCATAACGTAAGATAGAGCGTTCACGAAAGTGAGCGCTTTTTTTGTTTGTAGGGCGTAGTGTGGGCTGGCTGCCGTCCGCGACTCGCAAGTAGCGGTCGTTTGCCTCAAAAAAAGAGCAAGGTGTCCTAGCTCTATTTTTTCCGGCATTGTTGCCGGGTAGATTTTGAATGGATAGTATAGAGAGGAAAAGCCGGATTACGTGGTTGGCTTTTTTTATGTGCATAAGAGTATCCTCTCAGTGGACACAATCGTAGATTGAAAAAATTCAGCCAGAGTAGCGGTGGAAGTAGTAATGGTTGTTTGCTTCTGTAAGCCAAGGTTTTTAATCAAATTTCGTTTTAAAAATCACTTCCAAAACATAACGGTAGTTTTACTTTGTTCCAATTCTGTAAAAAAATATGAATCAAAGTGTTTATTTCCGATGTTTCATCTTCCTATTTTTCCTTTCTAGTGTTTTGTATGGCCAAGATAATTCACAAACACCTGACGGACCCATGCCGGATAAACCGAAATACCGATTTGTTTCCATCAATCCAGGTGTCACATTGGAAAGTGTTTCGTTATCCATCCAAGGTAGAAATCGAGATGCATTGATGGTCCAAGATGATCCAGGCAGGGTCTCTTGGTTATTGGATGTTAAATCTCCTGAATACCAAATTTCACAATACTTTGGAGTGAATTTACTGCTACATAATTCCAATTTTTATCTCAATCGTCAATCGATCCCAAAAATATTTTCTAAATCAGCTTCTGTTGAATCTTCCTCTTCCGAATCGGATTCATCAAGTTCCGATGGAGATTCCATCTCTTCAAAAAGTAATAAGGTAACAGAAGATGTAGGTACCGATGTAGAAGGAAGTTATTCAATGTTAGTTCCCATTTTTTATATCGGGAATCCTGATACCTTTCGATTAGGATTTGGTATGGGTCCTGCACATGTTCGGCTTCGAGGGAATGTCGATTTTAAAGATACTGCTTCTAATTTACTCATTGCCTTTTCTGGACCAGGTCGAAATTCATTTTTAAATAATTTATGTGCCTACCAATTTGTATCAGGAAATTTAAATCCAAATTCGGATCCAACACTCAGTTATCTAGTCGCAAATCTTTCCTCTGGAAACAATCTTGAGTTAGTTGGTTATTATCTTGGAAGCCAAGGTTTATTACGACCAGATTCTACTGCTTTGGCAGCATACTTTAGCGGACGTTTTAATGCAGTTGAATCTCTTGCCATCAGTAGTCTTATGCGTAACCAAGTCAGAGTGAACTCAGTAGCAAAATTTGCATTTATGATGTATTTAGAATCGCCTCCATTTTTAGGACTTAGAGCAAGAGTATCATTCGGTGGTCCCATTGTAAAAGAAAATGGATATTCTTATGAACTTAGAACCTTTCACCTCGCATTGTACATGCCAATTGAGTTTTAATCCAAAGAGATTCGTGATTCTTTGAATGGATTGGTAAAAAGTGATTCATGATTGACCAAGTAGATCCTACCCTCAATCGATAATTCGCTGAGGGTAAGATAAACTTTCATTCATTAAAATACAGCACTTAAGCCAATAAAATAGAACATCCCATCGGAAGGTAAAATTCCTGGTCCAGGGTATCCTCCCGCACGACGAGTAAAATACATTTGGTTTGTCATGTTGTTAACTCCTCCTCGAAGAGAGAAGTTTTCGTGAAAATTCCAAACAAACGTAAAGTCTCTCACTGTATAGGAAGGAATGAGGCCAATTTGTCCATTCGCTGTAGCAGGTCCAGTATTGGCAGCATCAGCATATGTTGCGCCCGTATAACTAATCAAATACGTGAAACTCAAGATATTTTTGTAATGGTAAGTGACTCCATAACGATGGATTTGTGAAGGGGCGTTTTCTACAAGTTTTCCAACACGATAAAAGTTTTGTGCATTCGTTGGATTTGTGAGTACACGTGGATCTTCCCAACGGATATAACGAGCATTTACATTTGCACTCGATGTGAATAAACTAAAGGATCCGTATGGTTGTGATTCAGTTAGTAAAACAATTGGATCAACTTCTAAGTATGCTTCTACCCCTCTGTGTAAAGAATCGCCCACATTCGTTTGGAAGTTGGCTTGGCCAGGGAGAAGACCTGGAAGTTGGCCAACCCGATTGTTATAACGAAGTTCAAAAACACTCATGTCAAACTGGATCCATTGTCCAAATTTCCCACGGTATCCTGCATCTGCATTATAACCCGATTGGTCTTTTAAGTTAGGATCAACTTCATTTAAGGTAGCAGTTGGTGCAAATAACTCGGAATAGACGACTGGCCGAAACGCTCGTGAATAATTTGCATATAAATTTGTTGTTTTTGTCGTTTGGTATTGAGCACCAAGTCCATAAAGAACCTGTCTTTGTACGCGTTCCATTGGTTGGATCATACCACCAAAGGGTTTTGAAGCGCTAGGTATTGATTCATTGACTCGGCCTGAAGCTGTGGATCGAATCCATTCATATCGTACACCAGGAGTAAGAGAAAGTGAATCAGTGATACGAAATAGATTTTCAACAAATCCTGCGTAATTTAATGTTGAGAATTCTAAATCAGCAATCCTACAATTTCTTGTGCCATCATAACATACTCCAGTGAAATTGGTTTCCCTTAGATCAAATTTAGTTCCAGTTGTTCCATTTGGATTTCTGAATCGATCTGTATTTCCATTAAAATACCTACCACCGAATGATAGAGTATGAGTTCGTTCCAACAAATCGTAGTTAATGATCTGTCTTGCTTCCATCCCATAATTACGATATGTATCTCTATCAATTTGCCTTGGACTATATTCTAAAGTTCGAGGTTGGATTGGGTCCGTAACATTTGCTGCCGATACAACTCCAACTGAATTTCTTTCGCCGTAAAGGCCAAAGATTTTAACATTGGTCCTGGCAGTTGGACTTTGTTCATAATCAATGTTCATGGCTGGAACATTCCAAGGTGCACTGAACCAGTTTCTTGTCCTTCCTGATTGCCTTGGGTCGATTCGAAATTGTTCATCGGTGAGTCCACCAGCTTGTTGGCTTAAGTACGTTGACTTTGCCATTTCCATTGATATCTTCAATTTTTCGGAAACTTTATATGCCAAATTCACAAATCCATTTTGGACATTGTATTGTGAATTTTCTCTCCATCCATCAGAACTACGGCCTTGGTAAAAAACAAAATAACTCCAATCTCCCACTGTCCCACTAACAGAACTATACTGGTTGAGAGTGT
Organism: Leptospira levettii; assembly: GCF_002812085.1. Taxonomy (NCBI): domain Bacteria; kingdom Pseudomonadati; phylum Spirochaetota; class Leptospiria; order Leptospirales; family Leptospiraceae; genus Leptospira; species Leptospira levettii. The sequence continues at coordinate 198,433 of NZ_NPDM01000001.1, read as the reverse complement.
TGAAAGAACCACCGGTTGTTTTCGTTTCCACTTTGACTGGCTTTGTCGGGTCTGCTTTTTTCACCACATAATTGACCATTCCACCAAATTGAGGTCCATATTGTAAAGCGCCGGCTCCTCTGATGATTTCTACTTTTTCAAGAGCTTCCAAAGGTGGGTTAAAATAAGCTTCTGGGTAACCAAATGAATCTGAGGCGATGTCATGCCCGTTCATTCGGGTGTTAAATTCCCAATTTCGATTAGGAGACAATCCTCTGGCACCAATTCCTGGTTGGATCCCACTCCCATCATTTTCCCAAATGGTGATGCCAGGAACTTTCGCATACACCTGACGAGTGTTTCCCATTGCTAAATTCCCATTTACTTTATCTAATCGAATGACTTCGTTTTTTTTACCTGAATAGATATTTGTGCCTTCTACATCTCCGAGAAATTCACGGTCTGTATCTTTTTTCCCTTTGACCCGGATGGTAGGTGTTTCTTCCTTCGCTTGCACTTCGACTTTTGGTTCTTGGGTCGGTTGTGATTTTTCATCCTGAGAAAATAGGAGGGTTGGAACCATTAAAGTGAAACATAAGAAGAGTAGGTGATTCCCTTTCTTAGCCTGAGTTTTGTTCTCAATTTCATTTAGCATGGAACCATTCTTTTTTTGAAAGCATCTCAATCCAGTTTTTTTTTTACAAAGTTACCTTCTTTGTCTGGGGTATGAGGATTCGATTTTGGAAAAAGAATGTGAGGGAGGATGCAACGACCGAGAAACAAACAAACGTCGGGATAGAAACTTTCTAAAATTTCCTTGAGTGGTTGCCTTTTCATTTGTTATTGGATGAGAGAGGTAATTCTATTCATGAAACGAACATTCGTTTTTCTTTTGGTCCTGTTTTCTCTATTGACCACTTCCGTTTATGCCCAAGGAAAAGTAGAAGGTAATACATTACGAGTCAAAGGTGGTTTGTTTTTAGGTAGCCTTCGTACAGATTTAGAAAAAAGAAATTTCTATAATGATATTGTTAGGACCGAATATAACCAGGAATGGCAGAACAACCAAGGGATAAGTCTCATCAATGATTGGGGATTTGATTATTTCCAATCGATCAATGCTGGTATTCTTTCGAATCTATTTGTGGGCCTTCATTTGAATCGATTTGTGAGAGGGTATGAATGGAATTCTTTTTATTCTACTGGACTTGGTATCAAAGACGCTGACTACCGATTCCTTTATTCCGATATCAATTTTGGAGTGACTCTATCTCCTACTTCCAATTTTCGCATTTTGCCAAAGTATGTGTTACGCAGTATGAGCCAAACAATGGAAGGGTCCTATTTAGGAATTGGTGCTCCCGCTTATCTTGGACAAGATACAAAAAATACAACCGGCACTTCTGGTCTTCTAGGCGTTGGATTCGAATTTGATTTGAATGATAGAGCAACGTTATTTGCTGATTTTTTACTTTTTGGACCATTTCTTCTGAACTCCACAGGTTCGTATAGTTCGGAACAATTCCGAGTTTCCAATGCAGGTGCCTCATTCAATTACGCTAATGGTGGTTATACGTTTAACTCTGAAAAATTAAGTTTTGGAGCAAGCATTGTTGTTGTTCCTAAATTACGTTTATTCTTAAGTTTTGAAAGAGAGTATATGAATGCCAAAGCACAAAGTCCAATTGCTCTTAGTTTTGATGGGAATCAATTCTCTACACTTGGCACGTTAATGGAATTTGTTTCCGCCACTGCCGAACACAGAATTGAAGTTTCAGGCCTAAAATTTGGAGCCACTTACGATTTAAATTTGTAACTTTTCTTCTATAAAGGTTTGACTTCCCACTCTCTTCTGTACACATGGTAATTACTCCTGGTGATTATGGAGAGAAGGCCATACCCGTTCCCATTCCGAACACGGAAGTCAAGCTTCTCATCGCCGATGGTACTATTGGGTTCGCTCAATGGGAGAGTAGGACGTTGCCGGGTTAGCATTCATAACGTAATAAAAAAAGCCAACCGAAAGGTTGGCTTTTTTGTGTACACAAGAAAATCCATTGAGTTAACCCAATAGTAAACAGAAAAGATTGTTCGCGAAATGACAGACTTGCGACCCATAGGGAGCAAGGCTCGGACACTCGCCCGCGGAGCGGAGAAGCGAGTGGGGGTGGAAGTAGGACGTTGCCTCTGTTAGCACTCATAACGTAAGATAGAGCGTTCACGAAAGTGAGCGCTTTTTTTATGTACGAATCAAAATCCATTGAGCAGTTTGCATTGGTTTCGAATGCAAGATCATCTGCGAGTAGGAGGAGTTTTGAATGGATGAAAATCAATGTTAAGAATCGCCTCCATTCGTTTTCCGATAGGGATTCCTACTAATTTTCAAAGGGAAACCAATTGTTTGATTGTGATTGATAAGATTTTTAAGGAATCGCTTGCACTTTTATAAAAATCTACCGTATATTGATGTACGATGGATCATAACATTCCGAAGGAAGCTTACTCTTCACTCATCCTTCAATACTTTTATGATGCCGTCATTGTAACCGATTTGGATTTTCGCATCACCAGTTGGAATCTTTCTGCAGAAAGGATTTATGGCTACAAAGTAGAAGAAGTTCTCGGGAAATCAACAGTTGATATCTTACAAACGATCATGTTGGAAAGTGATCGAGAAACGAGTATTGCGCATCTCAAGTCGACTGGCATCTGGCAGGGTGAAGTGTTTCAATCTGCAAAAGATGGTTCCAAATTAAAAATACGGTCTGCTGTTAGTTTTTTAAAAGACAAAGATGGCAATACGATCGGTGTCATTGCCATCAACAGAGATATAACCGAACAAAATAAAATCCAAGAAGAACTCGCAGAAAGTGAAGAAAGATTTCGCATGAGTTTTGAAAATGCGGGAGTTGGAGTTTGCCTTCTCGACTTAGATGGTAAGTTTTTGCGTGTAAATAAGAAACTCCAACTGATGTTGGGTTATAAGGAAACGGAACTATTAGGCCGAGCTTCCAAAGATTTTGCTTATAAAGAAGACCAGAATATTTTTTATCAATACCGAGAATCAGCACTCAAAGGAAAAGATGTGGATGTGGTTTATGAAAAACGCTACATCTCAAAATCCAATCAAGTTTTATGGATCGAAATTTCCAATTCACTTGTTCGGGATCGGAATGGTTCTCCATTGTATTTTGTAGTTCACTTTAATGATATTACAGATCGAAAAAATGCGGAATTACATTTATTACAGGCAAAAAAAGAGGCGGAACGTGCAAACCAAGCCAAGTCAGATTTTGTAGCAAATATGAGTCATGAAATTCGAACTCCCTTAAATGGAGTGATCGGTTTTAATGAATTACTCATGACAACGAAATTAGATGCAGACCAAAAAGAATACGTAAAAAATGCAATCAGTAGTGCACATGGTTTGTTAGGCATTATCAATGACATATTAGATATCTCTAAAATTGAAGCTGGCAAACTAGTGTTAAACGAAACAGTTTCAAATTTGAAGCACATCATAAAAGACTCGCTAGGTGTACTCCAATGGAAGGCGAAAGAAAAAAATATCCAATTGGAATTTATAGAATCAAATCAATTACCAGAATGGATTGTTGTTGATGCAACCAGACTTAGGCAAATATTGATTAACCTGCTTGGAAATGCTGTCAAATTTACCGAAAAGGGAAGTGTAACATTAAAGATTGAGCCAGAGTTAGTTGGGAATGAGAAAATGAATCTTAAATTTTCCATTCAAGATACAGGAATCGGAATCCCAGAATCACACAAAACTAAAATTTTCCAATCGTTTTGGCAAGGAGAGTCCAATTCCACACGTCGTTTTGGTGGGACTGGTCTTGGGCTTCGTATTACTAAATCTCTACTTGAACTAATGGGTGGTGAGATCGAATTTTCTTCTGTGGAAGGGAAGGGAACGGAGTTTCGTTTTTCGATCGAAACTTTCATTCTGAAAAATGCGAATGTCACTGAAGAAAAGAATGAAAACTTCCAGAGAGAAATTTGGGAAAATATAAACCAGTCCAAACTTTGCGAAGTGACTCCTAGTATCCTCATTGCCGAAGACAATTTGATGAACCGGGACCTTTTAAAAAGAATGATATTAAAATACATTCCAAACGCTAATTTATTGGAAGCTGAAAATGGGGTTGATGCTGTTCGAATGGTTAGCGCAAAAAAACCAGAAATGATTTTTATGGATGTTCAAATGCCAGAAATGGATGGATTGGAAGCAGCGACAATCATTCGAAATGACAAATCTAACCAACAAATCCCAATCATAGCTTTGACTGCTGGTGCACTCTACGAAGAACGTAAAAAATGTTTTGATGTTGGTATGGACCATTTTTTGACCAAACCGATTGATATTTTGGCTCTCAATCAAGTCTTATACCATTATTTGAATCCTTCCAAACTCGAATAGAGTAGCAAAATCTTTCTTGTTTCGTCATTTTGTCCAAAATGAGACGATTTCCTTTTTTAGCGTATCTTGGTCCTGGTTTATTGTATGCTGGAGCAGCCGTGGGTGTTTCCCATTTGGTCCAATCCACTCGAGCTGGAGCGGTATATGGGTATGGATTGCTCGCAGTCGTAATATTTGCCAATTTTATTAAGTATCCCTTCTTTGTTGTGGGAACAAAATATACGATCGTAACCGGAAAATCATTGTTAGATGGTTATGAATCTTTGGGAAGATTACCAATCTGGATTTTTTTCCTTATATCCGTTGGAACCATGTGTATCATTGTCGCAACAGTAACGTTAGTTACATCAGGTTTATTTTCTAACTTACTTGGTTTAACAATGGAACCATGGATGTTGTGTGCGATCATATTAACATTTTGTTTTTTACTATTAGCAATCGGTAAATTCCAAGCATTGGATGGACTGATGAAGTGGATTGTAGTGCTACTCACAGTGGCAACAATCGTCGCTATGGTTTTATCCTTTTATGCAGACATCCCAAAACAAACAACAGAAGGGAAATCGTTTTCATTAGGAAACTTAGCTGATGTTGCCTTCTTAATTGCTCTGATGGGTTGGATGCCCATTCCGATTGAAGCTGCTGTATGGCAATCTGATTGGACACTTGCTAAAAAAACTCCAGATGGAAAATTACCCCCAATGAAATATGCCATGATTGATTTTAACATTGGTTATATTGGAACTACACTTCTTGCTGTTTGTTTTTTGGCTCTTGGTTCCAATATGATGTACAACACAGGTATGGAATTTTCTTCACAAGCAGTTGGATTTGCTTCTGAGTTGGTTAAACTGTATACCACTGCCATTGGATCTTGGTCTTATCCCATTATCTTGGTTGCGGCTTTTTTTACCATGTTTTCAACAACTTTAACATGTTTTGATGCATACCCACGTGTTGTATCCAATGCAAGCAGACGATTGTTCCCAACTTTGCAAAAGTTTTCGACAGAAAAATTGTATTGGTATTGGATTTTACTCGTTGGGATTGGCTCAATTTTTATCCTACTTTTTTTCCGAACCAATATGAAAAGTTTAGTCGACTTTGCGACAACAGTCTCCTTTTTAAATGCTCCGATACTTGCATTGATCCATCATTTAATATTGTTTGGAAAAGAAATTCCGAAAGAAGAAAGACCAAAACCTTGGATGAATTTATTGTCTTGGTTTGGGATTTTGTTTTTGTTTGGATTTTCCATCTATTATGTCAATATTACTTTTTTCTAATTAAACTGATATGGAGAGAGAAAAAAAATATTCGATATTTTTTTCTCTCACACCCATACTCTACTTAGTTGTATCTATTTTATTTTTTAGGTATGTATGGATTGTATCATACCCTCATCCTTTGGCTTTATGCCTTGCTGGTTGCCTTGCATACTTACAAAGGTTACATCATAAATTTGTTTTTTTACACTCAGCCTTTCGTAAAAATTTACTCTCAGTATTCCCTGCAATGGAGATTTTATTTTTAGTAGGGTTACTCATCGCATCATGGGCATACTCTGGTGTATTACTCACGATGATGCAAATTGGTACAATTCTTATTGAACCAAAATTATTTTTACCTTCTGTTGCGATTGTTTCGGCCATTGCTTCAATGGTTTCTGGTTCCTCTTGGACAACGGCAGGGACGTTAGGTGTTGCTCTTATGGGTGTTTCCAAAATCTGGGGATTCTCTGATGTGATGGCAGCAGGAGCGATCGTCAGCGGGTGTTATTTTGGAGATAAACTGTCTCCATTGTCGGATACAACGAATTTGGCATCTAGTTTAACGCACGTTCCTATATGGACTCATATACGGCATATGTTAAAGACTACATGTATGAGTTTTTTTTTGGCAGTTTTTTGTTTTTATCTTTTGAATTTATTTGTTTGGGATCCATCCCGAGAGATCGTATTGCCTACCGAGATTGGAATGTCGCAGTTACTCCAAAATAAAATCATCTTTTGGAAATTAATCCCTGTTTTCCTCGTATTTGGTTCTTCCATGTTCCATTTACCAGTGCGTGTCTCTTTCTTACTCGGTATCGTTTCTGCTTTTTTATTTCCCATCCTGGAATCTGGAGTTTCGTTTGAAATGTTTCGGTCTCTGGTTTGGGGTTACAAATCTCAAACAGGGAATCTCACATGGGATCAATTTTTGAGTGGTGGCGGAATTGTTTCAATATTACCTACAGAAATTTTGATCGTAAGTGCGGTTTGGTTTGGGGCGGTGGTAGAAGGTTATGGGTATCTCAATGAAATCCTACTGCAAATCAAACGATGGGTTAAAGATCAATATGACATTTTATTATCAACGATGGGTGTTTCTTTTTTACTGAATTTAATGACTGCAGACCAGTATCTTTCCCTTGTGATCCCCGCCCGTGCATTCCGAACGCTAGCGGTTGAAAAACAAATACCTGAAAAAGACATTTCAAGGGCATTAGAAGACTCAGGAACCATTACTTCTCCCTTAATCCCATGGAATAGTTGTGGGGCATTTATGGCATCTTCATTGGGAGTTTCCGTCGTGAGTTTTTTACCATTTGTATTTTTTAACTTAATCCATGTTTTCCTCTCTGTTTCGATTTTATTGTATAAAAAAATTAAATTAAAAAGTTCATAATTTAACATCTAATTTTCATTCTAATCGATTGTAACGAATGTTAAACATCAAATTGTAGTATTCATTGTTTCCTTGTTTCGATAAAAACTTTGGCTATGTTACCAAAGATATTAGATGAAAAAATTTTGCCGATGATCAGCCAAGCAAGGATCACAAATGATCTTGGACTTGTAAGAGAATATTTGCCAATTTGGATGGTTGATCGATTGGCCAAAAAAAGAAACATCTCAGAAGATGAAAGTTCTGAAATGGTCGTTACCATTTTAGAAGTATTTTCTAAAATGTGGATTTTGAGTTTAAAATACCAACTCACTCATGTTTTGGGATTTTTTGTCACTTATATCTTCAACCAATACAGAAATCGTTTTCGCAATTCAGAAATTCCTGAAGCAGGGGAATTGTATTTACAACTTTGGAATTACTCAAACCCAGCCAATGAGGAAGATCCAATGGAAGAAAAAGTAGAGATTCTAAAATCAAATCTAGAAAAACTCCCTATCTTTACGGCTTTAGTCCTTTCCTTACAATTCGATTTACCCATGAAACAAAATCTAAAACAATTCCTCTTATGGAAATTGAGGGAAAACCAATCGGATGAGAATTTATTTTTTTCAGAATGGGAAGAAAGACGAAATCTACATCGCCAATTGCTTTTACGACTCACTTCTATGATCACACGTTACACAAGAAAATTATATGAAACTACGGACCCAAAACGAAGGGATTGGTATGGGAAACAGAAAAAAATTTGGATGTTACGTAGGACAAGAGCCTTCGATCGAAGTTTTTTTTCAGAAAGGGAGATTGCCAAATGGCTTGGCATCACAAGAAAGGCAGTTCGCAATCATTTGTCACAAGGAAAACATGAACTTAGGAAAGTCGGCAAAGATTTATTGCACTATGCATAAAAATTTGCTTTACATTCGGTAAATTCGATTGATGCTTATGGCAACACCACCTTCCGAAGGGTTATGAAAATCAAAGTTACTAGTAAAAACGACGTGCACATCATTAAAATTGAAGGTGCCATCAAAGCCGGAAATGAGTTCGAGTTGTCTGAAAAGATTGAACAGTACATCAAAAAAGGCCAAGTCCCCAAATTCATTATTGATTTGAAAAAGGTTCCCTTTATCAATTCTGCTGGACTGGGAACGTTTCTGAACATCTACAAACACATAGATGGACTGAATGGACGTCTCGTTTTTGCGAACTTAAATTCCGATATCGAAAACCTGATGGAAATTACCAAACTTTCCAGTGTGTTTGAGATATACAAAACTCTGGAAGAGGCTGAAGACTCCTTCGAATATTAAATCTTAGAGGCGATTCTTGTGATGAATCCAATCCTGAAGAGTAGTTTAGGAATCGCCAAAACCAAAACCTTTCGAGGGCTATTTGTCCTCTTTCTGCTCTACAAACTCGTTTTTAACCATTTTACAGCCAACTGGCTTGTACCCCATTTCCTTTCCCAGTATACTCTGGTCAAAATGGAAGGTAAGTTCACTAGTTTTTCCTTACTGTATGGAATTGAAATCCAAGACCTAAAATTATACCCAGGTGGACCATTCGCTAGTGATGCATTTTTTCGCGCAAAAGAAATCAGGATACGTTATAACCTTCCCTTTTTGTTTTTAGGAAAAATTCGATTCTCTGATATCAGTTTGATTGATTCGAATATTCGGATAGAAGAGAAAAATGGAGAGTGGAATGTATCACACCTACTAAAACCAAATCCAAAACAGGAAGAAAAACCAAAAAAAGAAATTGGTCCGCCACTCACAGAAATTAATACCTATCTTCCCTTGCAGTTAACTGCTCATTTGAACTTACAAGGAGTATCACTCCAATACATTCGGGAATCGGGTAATATCCAATATGCTTCGATTCAGAATTTTGACTTCCAAACCAAACTCATCACCAACCGATTCACTTCAATTCCTTTGAATATAGACGCCATCAATCAGTTAGATGAAGTCATGGTTCATCTGAATTCAGAACGACCATTATCGATAGAATTTAAATCGAATCAATTGAATTGGAAAGAAACCTTACCAATGTCACTTCAATTTGAATGGGACCGTACAGAATCACCTGAGTTGTTTTTATTCGCAACAGATATCGGGAAGGACAAATTCAATTTAGATGTCAGAGGGAAACAAGTCCAAACTGGATTCCGACTTCTGTCGGACATACATTTTGATCCAAAGGAAGACCTGTTAAAAATCCAACAATTTGACTTACGTGTGATCGGGCAAACGTGGCTCAAACTGGGAGGTGTTATTTCAAAACTTTCCACAGAGACTCCAGAGGTGAATGTGGATGTAGAAACGTCTGAACTAAAGTTAGATGATCTACAATCTTCATTAAACCAATTAGAAGGAATTGTTCCGTTCATGAAGGTTTCAGGAGATCTTTCTTTGGCTGGAACTGGAATACATGGAAATTGGAACCAAACAAAAGCGAATTTAAAACTACTTGCGAACAAAGTGTACGTAAAGATTGGGAATCAAAAACCTCATGCACTTGATACAGCCAATTTAGATCTAACGGCAAATTTAGACTTTGCTTCAGAGAAAGAACCTACGACAGAAATTCCATTCCCAAAACTAAAATCCCTTACGATTTCACCATCACAGCTCAATTATAACCAATCTGAGATTCGTTTGTCAGGTGAGTATTCACAATCTTCAGGATTTCAAGTTTTAGCTTCACTCGAAAAATTACAACTTGCTGAATATTCACAGGGGATTGCTGGCAAAGTAAAATTGGCATTACAATCATCGGCTGATTCGTTTGCGAACATTCATGTAAATTCGAATATTAATATAGACGGATTTCGGTACCAAATCGATCGTTCCAGGTCACCTGCATCCCACTTAAATTTAGATATTAACACTCATTTAATTTTTGATAGGCCATTTGGGATCAAAGAAATTCAAATCCAAAACCTTATCTTAGACCAAAGGACACTCACTGGAAATAAAGCCATTGAACTTCAGTTGAAAGGGTATGTGAAACCAGGAGATACTCTGAACGCTCAAGTTTCACCTCTCGATTTAAAACTAAATACTCCTAACTTGTTGTTGGTATTGCCACTCGTGTTAAAGGAAAAAATTTCTCCTGTGCAAAATTTACTTGGCCAACAACCAAAAATAAAACTTAACGCAAGTTATGTGCAAATCCCAGGTTCAAAACATGTAAATGCCAACCTTTCTGCCGATTTGCCTGGTTTAGAAATGAAAGATCTGAAACTTACAACAGATCTCACTATCAATGGTACAAATTCAAATGAAATTCTAATCAAACAAATGAAAGTGAATGCATTTTCTGGAGTTTTAAAAACTTCTTTGAGTGGAAAATTGGTTAAACTAAACAAACCAAAACCACCGTTAGGTCCTTATTTTGGCAATTTAGATTTGAATGTTTCTGTGGTTTCTCCATCCAAACAATATTTGGCAAAAGGAATTTCGGTTCATGGTGATTTAGGGTTAAATTTAAAAATAAATGATTATGATATTAATGGAGAGTTATTTTCAAAATTACCTTCCTTGTCTTACAACAATCAAAAATGCCCAGGAGAATCTTGTAAGGCATACTTGATGGAAGAAATTAATGCAAAAATTCCGATCCAACATGATTTAGCCTTCAAACCAGATGAAAGTTTAATCATTGGAGATAAGTCGATCTTCATTAAAAATTACGGACGAATGAATACTCCAAATGTAACAATTGGTAGAGTGATTGGAACTCACCCAAATATCCCTAACTTACCTTTTGAATATGTGAAAAAACAAAAAGATTCACCTGGCTTTAGTGCATTTATCGAATACAAAGAGAATTTTGCAAATATTGAATCCTTAAAATCCTTTTCTATGGATGGCATCATCTTAGGTAAAAATTTAGTTTTTAATTTAGGAAATTTAGATCCTAAAAACATGGAGTTTAGAGGAAATTTACTCATTAGAGATATTGATTTAAAACAACTCATGGCACCTAAAGTGCGAGATAAAATTGATGATGGGAAATTAAAGGCAGACTTAAACATTAAGGTTAGGGATTTAAGTGAACCCATTGCTAATTTGGATTTGTTTTTTTCAATTTTCCAAATTGGTCGTGACTTTGGTAAAAGTGCTTTAAATGTAATTTCAGCTCAGAACTTCTTTATCGATCGTATTACAGACAGTTATCCCATTAGTAAAATCGACATATCTTTATCAAGAGGGCTTGTATATGCTGATGTGTATTTTGATCGTTCTCTCTTATCATTGATCATGAAACTAGAAGATGGCAAAATTTCTCAACAGAGAATGCCTCTTGCAAATTTTTTGAAACGAGCACAAAACGAGATCCAAACATACCAAGAGTGAGGTTTGTATGAAACGAATTCTATTATCATTTTTACTCATGGGTTGTAGCCTAAAAGTACCTCCAATTACAATCACCAATGCCCAAACAGCTGCCGAAAAACAGATGGTAGGTGAGGATAGAGAATTAGAAAAAGAAGGTTGGATGATCGGTTCGATTCAATCCTCTACAAATGGTCAGAACAATCAGGAAAAATTAGCAAAAGAAGATTCAGACCCAGAAATACGAGCACATCGAATTCGTTTGAATTACCTTTCTCCTGAAATCAAAAAATACAAAGCACATGGAATTCTGGGTGAAACACCACAAGGTTATGTAAAATTAAATCCACTTGCACCTTCTCTTCCAACATTTAGTAATTATGAACTACCAGCTAAAAAAAAGAGAGTAGAAGACGTGATTCTTTTTCTAAATGAATCACGTAAGTTCATTATGGAGAAAGAACTTTCAATTCAAAAGAAAAAAGGTAAAAAAGAAGACGAATTATCAAAAATTAAGCAGTCGTTAGCCGAAGAATATTATAAAACAGTCTCGATTGGTGAATATTACGAGACAGTTTCAGGAAGGTGGGAAAAATACCAATGAAGCAAATTCATAAGGTTTTCCCGTCATCCTTACTTTTACTCATATTAATCACAATCAATTGTGCTTTATTCCAAAGTAAAGTGAGGTATGCGAATGTTAATTTTGACTATTCTGCAATTTCAAAAAATTATTTTTCGCCAACACAATCGAAACCATTTCCTTTAACTGTTCAAAGGGGGAACAATTTATATAGTTCAACGACTAAAGATGGAAGGTATCTTTTTTACGCAACTGACCAAAAGGGAAATTTTGATGTTTGGTTTCGCGATTTACAAAGTTCAATCGTTGTTCCAATCACTGATAATCCTTTTTCTGAATCTAAACCTGCTATTTCTCCGGATGGAAAATACTTAGTTTTTGTTTCAGAGGAATTTGATTCCGAAGGTGATTTGATATTATTACAAATTGAACCTGATGAGTGGATCCAGGAATACTTAAAAGGTCATAGATTCATCAGTGATGAGTTTATCAATTTAACAAATTTACCAAATAAAAAAGGAGAATACCATAAAGGAATCATCGATACCGATCCTGTTTGGTCCCCTGATGGCAAAACTATTTACTTCGTTTCAGATCGATTCACTCCAGGGTTACCAAATTTATGTTCTATCCAGTTGGATAAACCAACTCAAATCAAACAAATCACTTCGATGGGAGTAACTTCACCTTATGTTTCTTCTGATGGACAATCGGTTCTAGTTATTTCCTATAACGAGAACAAATTTGGTGAGATTTACCAAATTCAATTAGCGGATGGAAACACAAAACGAATTACAAACGATCAATACCTCGACTTTTCTCCAACAATTGATAACCGATCAAAAAACTTATATTTCTCTTCCATCCGAAAAGATACAAATGGGAATGGGCGATTAGATGAACGTGACCATAGTGTTCTTGTTAAGAAAAATTTATCTACAGGTGAAGAACGAATTTTGTCTTCTGGTGAAACATCAAATTTTGATGTTCGGTATTCAAATTTTAATGGTGGGTCTATATTGTTTTCGGCATCTTATTTTAATGCCATCAATATCTATTTTATACCTGAGAACGGATCCATTCCGAAACAACCCAATATAAAAGAACAATACCAATATTCCAAAGTTCTTGCTCCTGGTCAAAGTATTGAATCTTACTTCTTGGCCTTAGACTCGGTTGAATTATTTTATTCTGAAGATCCATTATACCCAATATATGAAGCACAGGTTTCTTTGCTAAAATATGCAACATTGAAACGCATAGGAAAAAACGAAGAAGCTCTCCAATTGATTCGCGAATATAAAAGAAAAGTAGAATTAGATAAGAATATATTCGCAATCATCCTTATCAAATGGAATGAAACGAAACAAACTCGTTCAGGTTTCAATTTACTAACTGAAATACGTCAATCTTCTGGTTCAAAATTTCCAACAGATGGTGAAGCAATGCTTTATCATCTTTACGCTGATTTTTTAGAAAATGAAAAACAAATAACAAACGCTAAAGAAATATTATTTAAAATTTATCAAAATTTTCCAAGTTACCATCAAATAGATGAAATAAAAAGAAGGTTAGGTGGCTACGATTTTAATCCAAACACATACCAACTATCTAATCTTTATGAGGAAATGATTGATACTTGGGAGAAAGAAAAGTCACTTTATTTGAGTGATCTAAATCATAGTTTTTCAAATGATAGAAAGAGAGACCTTCGATACCTCTTAGAGGATGTAATCTCCAAAATATCTGATAACAAAAATAGTGAACTTGTACTTTCTTATGTAAATTCTATTTTAGATTCGAAGGAAAGTGTGAAACAAAATGTCTTCAGACATACACTTTTGTATATTAAGGCAAAAGCACTTTCTGATTTAAGGCGTTATAACGAATCGAATCTTACACTTGACTCCATTATACCAATCCCACTTCAAATTGATTTAGAGCCACCTGGGAAACCATCTGTTTTTGAGACTAGAAGTTATATGGCAGAGTACAAAAACCCAATTTTGTTGCGCGCTAACTTGCTAAAATACTATAACCAAAAAGCTTCTGGTAATACTTCTGATGCACTTCGAAACTTAAAAATCTATTTAGAATTTTACGATCCACTACTCGGTGTTGATTTGGGTGCTGAAGACATCAAAAGTGCATTTTTTTATTTTGAAAATAAGGCTGTTGAATTTGAAAGAATTGGAGATTTACTTCAGTCTTCATTTCATTATTTCTTTAACAACCAAAACATGTTTCTAGTCAAAACTAGGAATTTATATTTGGATTCTTTGTACAAAGAGTATGCAATTTATTACCAAAGGAAAATGGTAGATACCATTTTTAGTTACGGGAAAAAAATTCGCGAGGAAGAAGAGCGGGCATTACTCAATCAAATCAATATTTTGAGTAAGGATAAACTCAATGTCATTGGAAATTTGGCAAGTATCACTTCAATTGTCACCGATAGGGAACTTGTTCGAAACATCGTCAATATAAAAGATTTTGAAAAAATTGAAGTTCTATCTGGGAAAGCTCTCAATTGGACAGAGTTGTATTATAAACAAGCAGTTCCACGAGCACGGCCATATTTAGATTTAGCTACACTTTATGGTTATTCTTATTATCTAATTAATAAGTATGTAACGTATGAATCGTATTATTATTCTACTGGCACGATGACTGACGTGCGAAAAGCAGAAATATTAGAAAATTTTAAACGTGCGGAATTAGAATTACGTTGGATCATTTATGCAGATCCTACTCATTATGATGCTTACCAATTGCTTGGTTGGTTATATCAATATGTAGATTTGATGAAATTGCAAAAGGATCCAAATTCAGGGAATGTTGATTTTGAGGTTTATGAAAGTTTATACAAGAAATATTTTCCTGATAAGAATTTAGAAGCTAATATTGAGTTATATAATCAAATATTAGTGTTCCTTGGGGATGATTATGCAAATAAAAAAGTGATATCGGATTTAAATCTAAATTTAGGGAATAATTATTTTTTATTAAACAACTATCCAAAGGCAAATGAGAGTTATCGGAAGGTGGAAGAGAGTTCTTCTGCATTGTCTTCCAAAAACCAATTTGATGGTTATAAACAAGAAGCAATCTATCGTTTTAATTATGGTAAATCCCTGATCTACCAGGGTCAGTATAAAAAGGCATCTGAACAATTTTCAAAATCTATTGATATTTATTTTAAAAATGAATATTATCAATATGTAAACCAGTATGCCCAAGAACCAAATTCAATCACACAAGCACAACTGAACGCAATACGATCCAAATTAGCATTACTATTTGCGTTACGTGGTTTGTCTGAATTGGAGTTTGGTCTCTTTGAAGATTCGATTGTCTCATTTCAAACAGCCATTGCTTATAACAAAGATGTAAAATTCATAAGCCCTATTAACCTAGCCAATTATCTCGCAATTGCCTTTCAGAAAAGTGGAAGATTTAGGGATTCTTATCAGATGTTACAATTGGCAGAATCGGAATATAAATCAACTAATGTATCCCTTTATGCTAGGTGGAAAAAATGGAGTCCTTGGAATCTATTTTTAGGGGATAACGTGCGAGTGATTGGAGACGGTCGTTTCCCCGGTGAATTTCCAAATGACTTCAAATACTTATTAACCCTTGGTGTTCGGATTGAAAACCATATTGAACAAGAGGAATATGTTTCCGCTCTAAGTGAAATCCAAATTAGGAATAAGTTAATTACATCGAAAGGTTTGGATGGAACCATCATTGGGAAAAATATTTTAGCAAAATCAAGACAAGTCGAAGCACAAATATACCAAAGAAGTAATTTACCAATTGAAGCAAATGATCGTTACCGTGAGTTAGTTGATAAATTACTCGAATCTGCATCCAATAAGGATTTAGACCGTGTTTTTCATAATTATAGTCATTCTGCTTTTGTTGTGCAAGAAACAGATCACCTTTCTGAACAATATAAGAAAAATACTTTGAAATCCTATTTCGAAGACCTTAATTCTTGGAAAAACAGAGAGTTAAAAAATTGTAAACAGGCAAATGAAACCTGTGAAATTAATTTCCGAATCATAAATCCAAATTTTGATTTATACTATGGACTTGGATTGTATTATTTAGCTCTTCAAAATGTGAGAGAAGGAAAAGAATATATCCCACAATTAGCAGAAGCGATTCCCTTATTAGAAAATCCAGGACTCGTTGATCCAAAATTAATCGGATTGGTGAGTGATCCCATTTCGAGACAAACAAGAGTACGAGTTTTATTAAACCTATATTCAGTTTACATGATGTTAGGTGACCAAATCATGGCTGAGAAAAAATGGAAAGAAACAGCTGAGTTGGCATTTGAATTTCGATTGGATGAAGAAAAGTTTTGGTCGAATGTGATGCGAACAAAGTGGCAAACTAAAATTTCGCAAAATCCCTCTACCTCAGATCCATATTTAAAAGAAGCAGTACAGTCTTACCAAACAAACTTGTCAGTCAGAATGTTCACTCCTAAAAATAGATTGGAAAATTTCATTGAAACATTTTCAGAGATTCATTTGAAGAATTCTGAAATAAGTCCAATGGTAAATCTTTGGGAAAATTACAGAAGTTTGGAAATTTTTAGAGATCTGATTTCTGCACAATTTGAGTTTGAGGATTCTAAACTCAATTTAAATTACCAAGATCTTTTGCGATGGTATAAAGGTTATAAAAAAGTAACCAATCAAATCGTTGAAAAAACAATCAAACGCGAAGATATTAAACCATTCATAAAACAAGAAAATGAAGAATCGACTAAATTAGGCTTAATCATTGGTAAACTAAAATCTGTGTCTCCCGAACGAACTGCCTTTTTTGAACCTAGACGACCTGTCAGCGAATCCTATTTCCCTGATTGGAATGGAATTTACCAATTTGGAGATAGTATCCATACTTTCTATTGGAAGGATGGGAAAATTGTTCATACAAAATGTAGTGAAAAACAAGAATTAGATTTGTGTTTACCCAATTTGAGTCCCACGTCTCCAAAAATCCAATTATTGGGTAAACAAAACAAAGGAGATAATCTTCAGAAACTAATTGAATTTAGTAAACATAAAGATCGGTATCCATCCGTTATATTTGATCGTAATCATATTCAATTATTCAGTGAACGAAATGAACGTCGATTTAAGTGGGTAACTGTTTATGGAGAGAAACAGGAACGTAAAAAGGACACCCATATACGTGCGGTGCCAAATGGCAATTTGGGGATTTTACTTTCTGATACAGATTATTTGGTATCGAAGGAAAATTTAGATCGTCAAACAAGTTTGTTTGGAGATGAACTTTCACAGGTTTTACCACTTAGAGAATTGTTCCAAGGAAGTGGTTCTGAGATATCGATTGTTGGTTTTAATCAGAGTAACTTTAAAACTGAATCACAATGGAATAAAATTGGACTCATTTATGAAATCTTAAGAACTAAAAGAATTCAGAATATAGTTTCATTTAGAGAAGATAAAAATCCAGATTTTACTCCTTCGAAACTCGAACAATACGTAAAAAAAGAGAATCAGGTTTTTATAGGCAATTGGAAACCATTTTCAATTTCATCTGAGAGTTTGATAGAAACAGCCAAATCATTCATCGATCTTGGATATCAAAATGAAAAATCAAAGGAATTGAATGAGGCATATGAGAATTATTATACCGCATCTACTTTGTTAGATGAAGGTAGCCCCTTGTTACCTTATTTGGAATTGAGATTAGCAAGGTTACGAGCTGAAATATTTTCAAATATTCCTAAACGATCCATATTTCGCCCTTTATGGAGAAAATACAAAGATTTACCATTCCAAAACCAAGTACGTTATGAGTATTTGGTTTCCTGTTTTTCTGCAAAGGAAAAGGAAGATTGTGGTTATAAATCATCAGATTTTATTGGCGAAGAAAGAGATACTTACTTAGGTGCTCTTGAATTTTATTCACAATTACGCTCAGGAAAACTAAAAGATTTTAATTCAAAAGATGAATTGCGAAGAAAAGTTGAAAAAGAAGAAGATCCATTTTTGCAAGCGTATCGATTGGGAAGTTTGTACATCCAAAATTATATGTTTGTGGAAGCTGATGATCAAACTAAAAAATTAGCTAAACTAGTTAAGACATCCAAAGAGAAAAATGTCCTAAAAAATCGGCTTTTGGAAATTTACTTTCATAAAGCATTTGTATTTGGTGATAAAGAAATATATCTTACCAATCTAACTTCCACATCAGCATATAATTATGGATTCAAAAAAGATTGGAACCTGTTTGATGAAAAAATCCTATCTAGAGATTTTACAAAATTTGGATATTCTGATTCCATATATGATACCTATCGATTAAGGTTATATACAACTTGGAAAGAACAGTTACAAACAGGTTATTCGGAGATTTTATCTTTAACCCCTGAATATTTGACAAATGGACAATCTGTCTTAACAAAACTTTCTCATCTAAATCGAACTTTGTTTTTTCATATGATCTTACGTTCCATACCGTTCCAAAAGAACCAAGAAGTAAATTCATTGTTTGAATTACTTTTACAAATGGAACAAAACGAGGGGCGAACTTACAGATCTTTATTTTTTCAGTTGGAATTAGCAAAAGCTTTGTATTTACGTGGTGATTGGGAATTGGCAGAACAGTTGGTTACCAAAATCCAGAAAACACATTCTGAAGTGGGGGAAGGTAACGTTTTTTGGGTTACAAAGTGGACAGATTTTTTATGGAAGAGGGATTATTTAAGAAACCAGTCCAAAAATGAAGTTAGGTCTGGGAATGTATTTAGTAAAGTCTATGAATCTGCTTTAACTAAAAAACCTGAAGAATATATATCCTTACTTAACGATTTTAATAAAAAAAATCGAAATGAATTCATAAGCCCCGAGTTAAAAACAGAATATGAATTTTTGTTTTATTTCCTGATGCAAAAATGTTTAGAGAAAAATAACTCTGAAAGTTTTTTTGACATTGCGATTGCAAGGGAAATCTTTCGTTATACTTCTGAAAGATTTTCAGACCAAGTCCTATACCTCAAGTATCTTCCCAACTTTGAATTGTATGCAGAACGATTAAAAAAGAAGATGGTGGCCAATCAAGAGTTTCATGGTATTTTTGACTTAGGTCGTAAAACGTATCTTTTAAGTTTTGCGCAAGGTAAGTCGTTGGGTAGGGAATTGTTCCCTGATAACAAATTACTTTATAGAGAATTGGTGAGATACTTCCGTTCCTCGGAATCAGGTAACCAAGAAGTGATTTTACGTGAATCGTTAGCTGACAAATATAGAACCAACTTACGATTCAATCAAAAAAATCGTCATTATCTATTTGCATCAGGAATCCATTCAGTGGTTCCATTTGTTATTCCTGACACAGAGTATTATTCAGTCTCTTCTGTATCCGATTTTTTAACTAACCCTAGTCTTAAGTTGAAAGACATTTCTCCAAAAAATCCTAAGGTAACTACATTCGGATTTCGTAATTCATTGGAAAACGAGATCAGTGCTGGTCTGGTGCAGTGGGAAACAAATGGTGTAAAAGAGATTGAATCTCCTTACAAAGTAGATTTTTCAGAATTGGGTTGGTGTTCTTTGAATTATTTGTGTTTGGATTCTCATCCTTTGATGGATACAAAATCCAAATCATCACAAACGACTATTGTGTATGCAAATCAGAAGATTGGACCTTCTTTGCAATTTACCAATGATTTTAGTGGCATTGCCTATTATTTGGGACAACAGAATAAAGGATTGTTTGTCTTACATTCTGGAAATCAAAATGGAGTACATAATTTGTTTTTTATCCGTCAATTTTTTGCGAATGAAGAATTGGAAAAACCTTTACACATCCGATTGATTGATGGCAAAAATGCAGCAAAATCTTATTCGATAGATGATAGGTATTGGATTGGGTATCGCCTTTATACATCTGCTATGATTGAAGACTAATGGGTTTGATTTAGAAAATCCTTCCGCAAGTCTGCAGGAAGATCAAAAAGTTTTTTTACTTCTTTATGAAATAATTTTAAATCATAATTTGCCTTCGCATATAGATGATTAAAACTTACTTCACCAGAATGGTAACGAAGGGCACCCAAGAAGTCTTCATTGTTCCAATCTCTTGCTAAAAATTCTTTTGATTTTTCTTCTGGGATCAATTTGTCTTCAATCACTTTGTTTTTGAATTCAGAGATCAAAGATTGTTTTTGGAGAAGTTTTGTTTCCGAATTTTTGTTACTTTCATAAACTTCTTTAAGGCGATCTGCATACACTTTCAGTAATTGGATCGTCGTTTCTCTTTTTGTTTTTTCCTTTTTGAATTTTTCTAAGTGAGGACTTTTTTCTCCTTCTTTTTTTAGATAAAATCGTTCAGTGCCAATTTCTTCCACAAAACTTGCATAGGATTCATTTAAGGTTGTGTCACCTGGCAAATATGCGGTAGCATGTGCCATCTCATGAATGACAAGTCCCACCAAACGATGGTCAGGCCAATTTAGTTGTGGAGATAATACAGGGTCTGAAAACCAACCAAGTGTAGAGTATCCACCAATGGCACGTATCCTTGTATCATACCCTTTGTTTTTGAGTTCGTTTTCTAACTCAATCGCCATCTCTTTATTGAAGAACCCTTTGTATGGAACTGTTCCTGCAATGGGAAACCACCATGTATAGGATTTGAGAGCCAATGATTCCGAAGCACTGACATTCCATCCGATTTCGTCACGTTCAAGTTTGGTGAAGTATTCAAAACCACCTTTTTCGTTTAGCGCCAGTTCCTCGATGGCAAACTTTCTAACTTCGCGGATTAAGTATAATTTTTCCTTTGTTTTAGAATCGATGTTTGGTTTGTTTAAGACCGTTTCGATTTTTTCTCTGCCTAAAATGATTGCAGATTGTTCCTTTCCCAAGTGGTATAAATAGGGCAAACAACTAGTGAGAAAAAAAGGAAAGAACGAGATTGTCATGATCAATTTTTTCTTTTTGGTTCGACATGGGAATGGAATCGGCAAAAGTGGAAGGGGTTTTGGCATTCTATGGAAAGAAAAAATTCGATTCCACCAGTCGTCTACATTAACTTTGCCTTAGTCTTCGTACTTTTATTCGCTATTTTTTTCCCTGAGATACGTTCCGCTGTCACAAAACTCTTTTCTTCTCCCAAACCGATCTCTGCAAGCAAACAGAGCCAAGCCATCCAAATCCAATCGAGTTTTCGAAATGTGTATCGTGAAGCCCAACAATTTGTTGTCTCGATCCGAACCAAAAAAACAGAAATGATTTTCCATCCCTATGCTTTTGGAGAGAGTCGGGAAGATCGAATTTCATCCATTGGCAGTGGGTTCATTATTGATGAACGTGGGTTTGTTGTTACCAATTACCATGTCATCAAAAATGCTGAGATCATCGAAATCATCATGTCCGATGGAAGGATATTCCCTGCACGTTATGTCGGTAGTCATGAACGAGCCGACATAGCTCTTCTCAAAATCCCAAGTGAAGATAAATTCACTCCTGCCTTCCTCGGAAATTCAGATGAAATTGAAGTGGGAGATTGGGCCATTGCCGTTGGTTCCCCTTACGGATTGGAAAAAACTTTCACTGTTGGTGTTGTGTCTGCAAAATCTAGGGAGGACTTAGATGAAACAGGCCAAACCCATATCCAAACCGACACAGCAATCAATCCAGGTTCCAGTGGAGGGCCACTCCTCAATATTTATGGTGAGGTTGTGGGTATCAATCGAATGATTCGTTCCTCGAGTGGGGCCAGTGCTGGGATTGGATTTGCCATCCCTATCAATTATGCAAAAAGAGTGCTCCGCCAGATTGAACAAAACGTCGGCCAAAACATTCGTCCTGCAACCCTTGGTGTGATGGCAACGACCCCTCTGCCAGACCACAGAAAATCCCTAGGAATCCCAAATGATGCTGTTGGGGTTCTTGTGTATGACATAGAGCCGAATTCGGCAGCAGAAAAGGGTGGTTTACGCCGGTATGACTTCATTGAAGGCGCAAATGGACTCTCCGTACGCCATATCAACGATTTACGCGAACAAGTGGGACTTGTTGGTCTTGGGGGCGTCTTACGGTTGAAGATATTACGGGATACCCAAGAGATGGAATTATCGATCCCTTTGGTGGAAGCAGCCTACCAAAAGGGCAAATAATTTTATGAGAAGAAATATAGTCCATTCGGGTGCAGACGCCCTTATTTACGAAATTCGCCAGATTGTGGCACTTGCCAAACAAATCGAAGCCATGGGTGTTTCCATCACTTGGGAAAACATCGGGGACCCTATCCAAAAAGGGGAAAGTATTCCCAATTGGATGAAAGACATTGTCAGTGGACTTGTGAACCAAAATAAATCTTGGGCCTACACAGCCACACAAGGTGACGAAAACACTCGTAAATTTTTAGCAGAAAAAGTAAATGAAAGAGGTGGAGCACAAATCACCTCCGAGGACATTTTATTCTTTAATGGTTTAGGTGATGCTGTCGCAAAAATATTCGGATTTATGAGAAGGGAAGCTCGTATACTCGGACCCTCTCCCGCCTATTCCACGTTATCTTCTGCAGAAGCTGCTCACTCTGGTTATGAACATTTAACCTATGAATTAAACCCAAATAATGATTGGATGCCTGACTTAGAAGACATTGAGAACAAAGTAAAATACAATGATTCGATTGCAGGAATTTTACTCATCAATCCAGATAATCCAACAGGTGCCGTGTATCCAAAAGAGGTTATGCGGGAAATAGTAAAAATTTGTGAAAAATACGATATCATACTGATTTGCGACGAAACATACGCTCATGTAAATTATTCGGAATGGGGAAGTATACACTTATCAGAAGTCATTGGAGATAAGGTTTGTGGATTTGCACTTCGATCAATTTCTAAAGAATACCCATGGCCAGGTGCAAGATGTGGATGGTTAGAAGTATTCAATCGAAAAAATGATCCAACTTTTGAACGTTACATCAAATCATTATTAGATGCTAAAATGTTGGAAGTATGTTCCACAACATTGCCGCAACTTTCAATACCACTTGTATATTCTCATCCAGAGTTTTTAAATCATTTAAAGTTTAGAAATCAGAAGTTTAAAAAAAGAGCAGAAAAGGCAACACAGATGTTGTCTGGAATCCCTGGGGTCAAAGTCATCCAACCCAAAGGAGCATTTTACTTAACTGTTCTTTTTGAAGATGATGTTTTGAAATCTCATATGACTTTACTTATTAAAAACCAAAAGGTGAAAGATTTTGTTTCTCCACTTATGGAAAAAGCCGCCCTTGATCGTCGGTTTGTTTTACATCTGTTAGCTTCAGCAGGGATTTGTGTTGTCCCACTCAGTTCATTTTGTTGTAATCGAAATGGATTTAGAGTGACACTTCTGGAAGAAGATGACAATAAGTTTGAATGGATTTACCAAACATTAGCTGAGAATATCAAAGAATATCTAGCATCCTAAATGAATTCTCGCGGTAGATATAAAATTGGAATTTTTGATTCAGGTTTAGGTGGTCTTTCAGTTTTACGTACTTTATGGAAAGAAACTTCTAATATCGATTATATTTATTTTGGAGATTTGGTCCATTCACCATATGGTCAAAAATCGAAACAGAAGGTAATCGAACTTTCAAAAACTGCATTTGAATATTTGATCGAAAAAGATTGTGAAGCAGTATTGTTTGCTTGTAATACAGCAACATCTGCTGCAGCAGATTTTTTACGAAAACAACATTCTATCCCGATTTTTGGAATGGAGCCTGCCATCAAACCTGCGTTAGTTGAAAATCCAGGCGTAAAAATTGCAGTTTTTGCTACTGAACTTACATTAAAAGAAGAAAAGTTTAAGAATTTGGTTACAGGACTTACGAAAGGATCTGAAATATTGCCAGTTCCTTGTGAAGGTTTGGCGAAGCTGATTGACTCAGATCGATGGGAAGATGCTTGGGATTTTTTAGATGCCAAAATTAAAATGATACTCCCTGAAACTGATATCATTGTCTTAGGATGTACACATTATGTTTTTTTGAGAGAAAGGATTCATTATCATTATCCCAATTTAAAAGTTTATGATGGTAATCTGGGAACATCTTTACATATGAAAAAAATGTTACAATTACCAGATGGCTCAAAAGAGAATAGAAACCAACTTGATATTCTATTGAATACTTCTGAATCCGATTATGTTCATTTAGCAGGAAGAATTGCAAAAACAATCACTCCAAATCATACTTTGTCATTAATTAATACAACAATAGGAAAACTCCATGTCTGACCAAAATAAAGTAACTTATAAAGATGCCGGAGTAGATACCGAAAAAGGACAAGAGTTCGTAAAACGAATCAAATCCAATGTTGCAACAACTCATAATAAAAATGTGTTAGGTGGTCTTGGGGGTTTTGCGGCTTGTTATGATGTTAGTTTTTTAAAATCATACCAAGAGCCAATTTTATTATCTGGAACAGATGGAGTTGGAACCAAATTACAACTAGCTAGATTGTTAGGAATTCATGACACAGTTGGAATTGATTTGGTTGCGATGTGCGTAAACGATATTTTGGTCAACGGTGGAAAACCTCTGTTTTTCCAGGATTATATCGCATGCGGAAAATTACATTTACCAACAATGGAAGGTATTGTCTCTGGAATTGTCAAGGGTTGTAAGTTGGCAGAATGTGCGTTAGTTGGTGGCGAAACTGCGGAACACCCGGGAGTAATGCCTGATGAAGAATATGACTTAGCGGGATTTGTTGTTGGTGTTGTTGAAAAGAATAAAATGATCGATGGTAAATCGATCCAACCAGGTGATACAATCATAGGACTAGCCTCTTCTGGACCACATAGTAATGGATTTTCTCTTCTTCGTCGTTTATTATTAAAAGATGGTAAATTACCTTCTTCCGACAGCGAATTAAATTTTATTAAAGATCATGTGTTTGTTCCTACAAATATTTACGTAAAATCGATACTCTCCTTAATTCAAAAAGTCTCCATAAAGGGAATGGTTCATATTACTGGCGGAGGTTTTTACGAAAACATACCTCGGGTATTGCCAACTGGGATTGGTGCAGAAATTAATTCATTACCTGAATCTTATGTTTTTTCAAAATTAAAAAAAGACCATTCATTGGATTTGAACGATATGTATGGTACTTTTAATATGGGAATAGGTTATATACTCGTTGTTGAAAATGGTTTGGTTGATACGACCATGAATGAGTTGGATCAGTTAGGAGAAAAAGCATTCATCATTGGCAAAACGAATGATACAGGCAAAATCTCGATTACGACTTAAAAGGAAAGATAACTCTAAAGAGAGTTTTTCCAGGTTCTGATTCAAAACTAATATTTGCATTGTGTCGGTTCACAATTTCTTTCACTAAGTAGAGTCCAAGTCCTAAACCATCACCTGATGTTTTTGTTGAATAAAATGGCATAAAAATTTTGGATTGGTGTTCGGCTGGGATTCCTATCCCTGAATCTTCAATTTCAACTATGACAGCATCGACCTTTTTAAAACTTCTGATAGAGATTGTGCCTTTGGAAGAGACGGCTTGGATGGCGTTCCAAATCATCTGACTCCATAATTGGACTAAATCTCCTTGGATACATCGAATTTTACCTTCAAAATCTAGATTTAAGATTAAGTTTATATCTCGTAAGAAATATTCCTTATACAAAGAAATCGCGGAGTGAATCGTATCCTTGAGTGAAAAATCGATTAACTCCAAATTCGATTGAAGGCCTGCAAAGTTTTTTAATGTAAATGTAATTTTAGATAATCTTTTGATCGAGTAAAGTATATGTTCTGATGATTGTTTCATCAGTAAAAACTTTCTCAATTGATTAAAATCACTTTGATTCCTAACTGCTGATTGGATTTTTTTTAAGATAGGAGGAGATAAATTTCGAATTCCTGAATCTACAAACAATTCTGCTAATTCTTCCGCATATAAAATGGAATTTTCTTTTAACAATTCTGTTAGTGATTTGCGAGCTTGTCGATTTGTGAGTCCAGTTAAGATTTTTAGTCCTGAATCATTTGTATCGATAATCAAGTCTAATATGTCAATGAGTGATTGATTTTTTAAATCATGAGATTCTTCTTCCCATTCTGCAATTAAAGTTTCGACTGAAGATTTGATCATACCAATCGGATTATTGATTTCATGTGATAGTCCAGAAACAAGTTGTCCTAAAGAAGCCAACTTTTCATTCTGGATTAATTTTTCTTGCGCCTCTCTTAAAGCAAACAAAGCGGAATTGAGTTCTGTATTACTTGTTTGTAATTCCTTCGTTCTCTCTTTTACTTTTTCTTCTAGAGATTTATTGAGTTCTTTTAATTCTAGTTCCGCTGTTCGTTTCGAAGTTTGATCAATTCCAATCCAAATGATTTTTGAAGGTTCATTTTTGGAATCACGTATGATACCAAGTCGCCATTCTAAATATAAAATTTGTCTGTTTATGGTAATGTATCGAAGGATTAAACTTTCTGCTATGTTTTGGATTTCACTTATATCTGCTAATACTTCTTTTAAATACTCTCTGTCCTCTTCAGCAAGAATGATATCCTGGATGTACTTCCCGAGCACTTCGTTTTTATTCAACTCTAATACTCTTAATGCTGCTGGATTGATGTTTTCTAATAAACCATCTGCATTTGTTAATAGGATTAGATTGGCTGCGTTATCAAATACAGTTGAATTTAGATTCTTTTCTTGTAGTAAGGAAATTTCTGTTTTTTTTGAGTTTGTGATATCGAGGGCAACAACATCGATCCGTTTTTTAATTCCTAAGATATCATTGGAAATGTTTACATAGTGTTCTGTCCATATGATGGATCCATTTGCATGGATCATTCTAAGTATAATAGGTGAAACACCTGAGAATAGATCTTCGATTTTGTGTTGGTCTTCTGGAATGACTATATCTCGGAAAAAATCAGAATTCTCGTAAAAATAATTGATTCCATAACCTGTGATTTCTTCCATTTTGGAACTGATATATGATGTTCTTGGTTCAGGTAAAAATTCAATATTATAGATGATTGCTGGAAGTTGATTGTACATGATAAGCAAACGTACATTCACATCTTTGATTGCTTTTTGGAGAGTTTCTAATTCGAATAATGATAAGTTTAGTTTTTTTGTTTGCACTTGGAAACTGAAAAGAATACATGCTACGCCAAACAGAAACATAAGCAAGGTATTAATTGTATAACCTAAAGGTTTATACCAATCGATTGTAAATAGATATGGAAAAAATAATCGTTGGAGTGATAATAAAATACAAACTGCAAAGAAATACAATCGAATGTTTTTTGGGTATTCATCTAATCTAAGTATGATGCTTCCAAACAACAAAAGTGCTAATCCATTGAAGATCGCAGATGGTAATGCGAACCAAAAAAAACTAAAGTTACTTATCAGTAGGGATACAAAAATAATATAAGTTATAATAAAGGAAAGGTATACCCAATGTTTGGAAATTGTTTTGGAAATAATAGGGAGAACAGATAAAACTAATAAAAAGGAACTAAGTAGAGTTAAGGATTCTGAAAATAAGAAAAAAAGTTTGTTTTGTGTACTTCCGTATAGAAATAAGGAATAATTGCGAATGACTAAAATAGCTAAAAAGAATGATGTATATGAAAGTTTGATTTCTGATTTAGAATTTTTTGATAAGAAATAGATAATAATGGAAATGACTGAATTGACAACTACCGATAATGCAGTAACGGCAAAAATAACATCAATCTCAAAGGGAATCATTTACTTCAACTAACTCATTTACTTTTTTGATTAATTCTTCATTTTTGAATGGTTTTACAATCCAAGCATCTACCCCTTCTAGTAGAGCCTTCGATATGATTTCCGGTTTGTTTTCTACAGATAGGATTAGGATTTTAAATTTAAATTGAGCCATTATTTTTTTTGATTTTTGAATCAACTCAATCCCACTGATCCCTGGCATATTAAAATCATAAATACCTAATCCAATCTTTGGATTTGTTTTTAAAGTTTCTAGGGCAATTTCTCCTGACTCACAGATAATGATATTGTGACCTTGGCTACTTAATGCAAGGCGAACAATTTTTAATACTGCAGGAGAATCATCAACAACCAAAATATTACTCATTTTAAGTCAGTTGTGATATAAGCTTTGTTAGTGATTCATTTGCAAATGGTTTTACAAGCCATCCCACTGCACCAGCCGCTTTGCCTTTGTTTTTCATTTCTTCGCTGGATTCAGTAGTCAACATTACTATTTTCATGGATTTTCCATTATCTGTTTTTAATGCTTTTTCGGTAAGTTCGATCCCTGTCATTCCTGGCATGTTTACATCAAAAATCCCTATATCAAACTTTGAGTTTTGAATTTTCTCCAGAGCTTCCATTCCATTGGATGCTGATTCTACCTCATGACCATCAGTGGTGAGTACTAAATTTAAAATTTTTAATACCGCTGGTGCATCATCCACAGTTAATATTCTCGCCATTTTAATTCTCCTTTTTGATTAATGGAAATCGAATTGTTAAACATACATCTACTTTGTTATCATTTTTTAAATTATCTTCTATATTATAGATTTGCACATTGGCTTGGTGTTGGTCTAGAATCTTTTTAACTAATGTTAAACCTAATCCAAATCGGAATTGTTCAAACTTAGCATAACTATCATCCACAACTGAAGAAATTCGAAAAAACGGTTCAAATATAATGGATTCAAATTTTTCAGGAATTCCCACTGTTCCATCTTCATTCTGATATGCGGGATTAATGACTTTCACTTCCAAAAAATTTTCCTTTTGAAAGAAGATTACATAAATCTCATCAGCATCTTTTGAATATTTGATTGCATTTAGTAAAACTTCTCGGACTGCATAAGATATTTTGGCCGGATCAAAACGAATTTCATGATGGTTTACCGAATTGGGGATTTGGCTTACATTTATTTTTTGTGATTTGATTTTTAATGCTTCTTCCAATGTTTGAATTTCTGAGTGAATAATTGGCAATAGTTTTAATGGAGATTCCATTAACTGGATTAATTCATTATCGTCAATGACAGTCTGAGATATAGACATACTATCAAACATACTCTTTGCAGCATCGTAGTTCTCTGATAATAAATCTAAGATTGGTTTTTGAATGGTATAGTGATTGTTTTTCTCATCCCACTTACTTTTAGAAAGTAAGATACTTACTACACTCATTAAGGTGCCAATCCCACTTCCTTGGAATAGATTAATATTCATTTGGTGGATGATGTCAGCAGATATATTTTGGTTTTCTTTATGAGTAAGTGATTTTTTCCAATCGAAGATTTCAATCACTCTTCGGTATAAATGATTTTCCGCTTCGTGTATAAATTGTGTTTTTAGTTTTGTGTTTAGGTATTGGAAGGAACGATCCATGGTAAACTTTACATGATCGGTCTCTAGTGGCGTTTGCAAAAAATCATAAGCACTATGCCTTTTGAGTAAAGAAGCAGTTTGTGCCCAGTTTTCAGAATTGGTGATAAGAAGGATCAATGTATTGGGAAATGAATTTGTGATACTCTCGAGAATTTCTTGGGAATGACTCTCTTTTAATGAATCAATTGGGATAATCAAAAAATGAAATTTCTCTTTTTTTAATGAATTTAAAACATCATCCAATTTTTCCAATCGTTCATAAGTATAATGAAGATCATCTAAAATCGTTATTAGTTGGCTTGAAATTGAGGATTCTAAAATTAAACTATGAGGAATCATCTGGCACCTATCTCTTTTACTTTATCCAGAATTTTTTCTAGAGGGAGTTGGTACATCACTGCACCTAATTCGTAGGCAACCTTAGGCATACCATAAACAACACAGGTTTCTTTGTTTTGCCCAAGTGTCATGCATCCATTATTTTTTAACTTGAGTAAACCTTTAGCACCATCACTTCCCATACCTGTCAGTATAATACCAATTGAGTCTTTCGCTAAACCATGTTGTACTGCGGATTCGAAAAGAACATCGACAGATGGTCTATGACCATTTACTTTATCGGATTGAAGAATTTTTGTGTATAAGTCTCCATTCCATTTTTGAACTTCTAAATGATAATTTCCGGGAGCTACGTATATGGTTCCTTTTTCCAAAATTTGTTTGTCTTTTGCTTCTACAACTTTTGATTTTAATTCTGCATTGAGTCGGCTTGCAAATAGTGCAGTAAAATTTTCTGGCATATGTTGGGCAATGAGAATAGGAGGGTAGGTGTGATCCACTTCGTCTAGTAACTTTCGTAAGGCAGTTGTTCCTCCTGTGCTTGATCCTATTAATATCAACTTTGTTCTGAAGTTTGTTGTTTTTTTGGTTACTGTAGGTGAAGCAGAAATGACTCTCTTCGATTGTTCAAAAAGAGAGACATTATAATTTAATGCTGCATTCAGTTTTTCTAATAAATCTTCTTTGGCTTCTATTAAACTTTCTTCTGTACCTGACGGTTTCGTAACATAATCAAATGCACCTGCATCGAGTGCTTCTAATGTGATGGAAGTGCCCTCGGTCGTGGATGAACTAAACATGATAACTGGCATGGGATGTTGAGGGAGTAATTTTTTTAAGAATTCGATTCCATCCATCTCAGGCATATGTACATCGAGTGTCATTACATCTGGTTGTTTTTCAATAATGAGATCTCTAGCTTCAAAAGGATTGGAAGCTTCTCCTACCACTTCCCAATTTTCATCCGATTCTATCCAACGTTTGATCATACTTCTGACAGAACGTTGGTCATCTACAATAATTGCTCTGTGTTTTTTCATGCCGATTGGATTGCCATGTGTTGGTTGATTAATTTTCTGACATCTAAAATCAAACCAGCATGCCCATTACCAAGGATGGTGCAACCTGCTAAACCATTGATGTTTTTAAATAAAGGTGATATTGGTTTGATAACGATGGATTGGTTCCCTAAAATTTCATCAAATACGATTCCCATCTGTTTTTCATGAGATTCAGTTACGATCATATACTTTTCGTTAATCGAATGTTGATCATTAAGTTCTGATTCTTTCCCAAATAATAAGTCGATATCAACAATAGGAATTTGATTCTCTCGATATAAGATACTATGGTTATTACGATACAATTCGTGGATTGGCTCTTCTTTGATATACAGGGATTCCTTTACATCTATGGAGGGGAGTATAAAGTAAGTTTCTGATTTTCTGACAACAAGTCCTTCGATGATGGCAAGAGTTAATGGCACTCGGATTAAAAACACAGTGCCTTGCCCAAAATTGGAACTTACGTCTACAAATCCTTTGAGTGTGCTGACATTCTTACGAACTACATCAAGGCCAACACCTCTACCTGATAAATCAGTTACTTCTTTTGCTGTTGAAAATCCAGGGTGGAATAAAAAATCCCAAACTTCTTCATCTTTTAAATTCTCAGCTTCCAGATGATTGATTAGTCCCAAGGAAATTGCTTTACGAATGATTTTTTCCCTTTGTAGACCTTTCCCATCATCTTTTACCTCAATCCAAACTTCTTTTCCTGATTGAACGGCCGTTAAATGAATTATGCCTTTAGGTGGTTTACCTGCTTCTTTTCTTTCCTCTGGAGTTTCTAAACCATGATCGATTGCATTCCGAATGATATGAACAAGTGGGTCGTACATTTCTTCGATAATTGATTTATCGATTTCTGTATCTTCTCCTGAAATGATGAGTTCTACTTGTTTACCAGTTTTTTTCGCTGTATCTCGTACCAATCGTTCCATACGTGAAAATACACCAGAGATAGGAACCATACGTAGACTGAGTGTGATCTCTTGTAAACTTCTAATTAATTTTTTTAATTGAATGGCAGACTTATGAAAATTTTCTAATTTTAATTTCTTTAAATCAGGGTGTTCAGTGACCATTGGCTCATTGATTACAATTTCACCTACGATGTCTAAGAGTGAGTCAAGTTTATCGGTATCAATTCGTATGTCTTTTTTTTGGTTGGATTTTTTTTCTTCAGGTTTCGATTTTGAAATGTTAGTTGGTGTTTTTTCAGGTTTTGATTCCAATTGGATTTGATTTGGAGTAAACAATCCAAATTCAGCATTTGTTTCTGATTGTATTGGTTCAAACAAACCATATTCTTCATTTTTGGTATTGATTGTATCATCTTGAAATAAACCAAATTCTTCTGGGGCCTGTTGTTTTACTTCCTTCGTAAAAATCCCAAATTCTTCCTTTGGTGTTAGATTGCCCTTAGTGTCTTGAAAGATTCCGAATTCTTCTTTGTTTGGATCAGTTTCATTGATTGGACTTATATCGATTCCCGAATTTTTTAATTCTAATAATTTATCATGAGATCTTTGTAAAAACTGATTTTGTTCTTCTGAATACAAATCTCCGCCAGTAGGCGAATCCTCTTCATGGATCACAAGTTCGTTTAATAGATCTAAGGCGGTAAGTAAAATTTCTAACGTTTCTTCGTCTTGTGATTCAGGTTTATTTCGTAAATAATCAAGTAGGTTTTCTGCTGCATGAGCGATTTTAACAATCCCAGACAATCCAAAAAAACCAGAACTGCCTTTGATGGTATGAAAATGCCGAAACAATGTATCTAAAATTTCTCGCTCAACCAAACTTCCATCTAAGGTCGTTTTTTCAAAGTTTAATAAACCGGATTCGATATTCTCTAAACTTTCCTTGGCTTCGACTAGGTATTCTAAAACATCTTCTCTTTCCATCTTTCAATTTCCAGGAATGTCTTGGATCATATAACTTTCTTCTTGGGTGAGTAGTCTTTGGAGGTTGATTAAGATTTTAACTGATTCTCCAACACGACCTGTTCCATAAATAAAACGAGATGATTTGGATTCTCCAATTTTTGGAGCTAAATCAACATTCTCTGGAGGTATTTTAACTACATCATTTACTTTGTCTACGATCAGTCCCAAAGGATGACCATCCAACTCAACGAGTAAGACACAAGTTCGTTCATGGTATGGTTGGAATTCCATATCAAATCGTAATCTAACATCCATTACAGGGATTATTTTCCCTCTAATATTGATCACACCTTTTAGAAAAGGAGCGGTACCCGGTATCGTTGTGATGGCTGGGAGGGCCATTATTTCCGTTAAATACCGAACTTCGAATGCATAAAAACGATTCTCTAAGCTAAAACAAAGATACAAGTCTCGCATTGTATCTTCATCTTCTATTATCTCCCATGATTTTGATGTATTGTTCATGGTAGTATCCTATAAAATAATTCTAGGCCTTTCGATACGAGTTAAAGCAGTCGATTTGGATCCGTCCTCTTTTAATTTAAATCCCATAATTACGTTTCGCATAATCTCCACTTGTCTTTTCAGTGTTTCACTGGAAGCTGCAACTTCTTCAGCTGAGGCGGCAGTAGTTGAAGTAACAGTTGTTACTTGGTCAATCCCTTGTGTGATTTGTAAAACAGCTGATTTTTGTTCGTTGATGGAGAGTGCTAAGTCTTTAGTTAGATTGCTGACATTATCTGCACTTTCTGAAATTTTTCCAAGCACTTCAGCAGTTTTTTCCGTTGCTTCATTTCCCAGTTTTACTTTTTTTAGCGAAGCTTCGATGAGGAGGGTTGTTTCGTCTGCAGCATTGGCACTTTTTTGAGCGAGGTTTCTCACTTCTTCTGCAACAACAGCAAATCCTTTTCCATGTTGGCCAGCACGTGCAGCTTCCACTGCTGCATTTAAAGCAAGTATGTTTGTTTGGAATGCAATGTCATTGATCACTTTATTGATCTTTGATATTTGTTCAAATGAATTGCTGATTTCGCCCATCGCTGAAACAAGGTCTTTCATCCGATTGTTCCCTTCTATCGCTTGTTTTGCTGTGGATTCTGAAAATTCTGTCATTTGTTCTGCATTATCAGCATTGGATAAAAAACTATTACTGATTTCTGTTAGAGTTGCAGAGATTTCTTCCACGGCACTTGCTTGTTCACTTGCGGCTTCTGAAAGGGAAGTACTTGCATCTGCTAATTGTTGTGCCCCTAAATCAACTTCTTGCGATGTGAAATAAAGTTTCTCTACAACCTCAGATAAATTGATTAACATTCTTTTTAAACTCAGGCCCAATTGGTCCCGTTCCGATTTTAAGGTTACATCGGAACTTAAATCAGAATTTGCAATTCGTTCCAAGTGTTCTGCTCTTTCCTTAATGAAGTCGACTAATTCCATAAAGGCTTGTGAAAGTTGTTGGATTTCATTTCCTTCTAAGTGTTTTGATTGGATCGTTTCTTTGTTTGATTCTAGATTTACATTTAAATCGCCAATTGAGATTAATTGGGCAATCGATACTATTTTTTTCATGGGCCTTGCAATTGCATCGGAAAAGAGAAAAGCGATTAAAAATACCAATACAAAGGAAACAATGACCACTACTGTTACAATCACCAAAGATTGTTGGAAATGTGCTTCTGATTTTTGGTATTCTTCCTTTGCGACCTTTAGTTGCACTCGGATCAAATCATCTAAATGGTGGGTGAGAGGTTCAAAAATTGGATACATATCAACAGAAACAAATTTTTCTATTTCTGCTTCATTCCTAGTTTCCAAAAGGATTCGCAATCGTTTGACCCCAGCTTTTAGTGGTGGGAATTCTTTTTCCATTTCATCGATGATTGCTTTTTCTTCCGGGACAAGATACGTTCCTAAATAAACTTTCCATACTTCATCCGCTTTAGCTTCTGATTCTCGGATGGATTCGAGAGCTTCCTCCACTGACATTTTTTTCGCACGAACTTTGTTCGCAGCATCAACAATTCCAATGAGATAAGCATCTGAAACTTCTTTGATTTGGCTTATGGGCACAACCCTGTCTTCAAAAACTGTGTGTAAGGATGCTAAAATTTGATTGGCTGAATAAAAACTAGCGGAAGCAACCACGATCATTAAGAGAATCGTGATCATAAATGCCAGAAGGAGTTTTGCGCGAATTTTTAAATTTTGAATCCATTTCATAATTAGTCCCCAAGAGGTGGGGCAAAGTATGAGGCTAAATCCTAGGTAGTCAAGCCTTTCCTAATATTCTTGATTAAAATTATAAAACCCAAATCACTTAGAATGATTTTGAATAACCAAAGCTAACATAAAATAAATGGATCGGTATTTTCTGCAAGGTATAGGATTCTCGTAAGGCAGTTTTGATGATTGTATCATTTAGAGAATTCCCTGTAGAAATTTGGTCAATCGCATTTAGGATTGCGGTGTTGTACGCACCATTGATCCGCGATGGGTTCACCACTTTTCCATCTTCCGAACTCCGATTCCAATTTGCTTTGTCTGGATCACCATTTGGGTAACCAAAGTAATTATTGGTATCGAAGAGATAAGGATTGGGTCTCAGGATATGAGCTCCCTTTAGAAAAAAATCTCCAAAGAAAAAGGTGATGGAAGAAGTTATGTCTTGTATCCCATTTCGATTGTCAATGGCATTATTACTCATGGCATAACCGAGGTTCCAATGGGGTTGGATGCGGAAAAAATCCCCTTCAAAAAAGGTATACTGTGCAGACAAGGCAAGGTAATTTTTCCCTGCAAATAACCCACCATTCTCAGTAGAATACTGGGTGTAATAAGAAATGGTTGGTTTTACAATTCGCAACCAAGGTAGTTTCCATTGGAAAAAATATTCATGCCAAGAGAGTCGTGTTTGCGCATCTGGATTGTTTGCATTGAAAGCATTATTTGGACCACCAGAAACCACACCGTTTTGTTTTTGTGTGGCAGGGGGAAGGAGTGAGTTGGGAGTTTTTTGGAATGTATTGTAAAACCAAATTCCCACACTGAAGTCACCAAAAACGCTAGGATCAAAATGATACATCATTGAAAAAAACATTCCATCCACACGTTTGTTACCGTTAGGTTCTTTTTTGGGGCCATAACCTTGGTTTGGTAGGAACGATTGGCAATTTGTATTGGTAGGAGTCCCTGAAATCAATTGGTTGTGTACTGATTGTACGCATGGGTCTTGGTTATAAGGATCAAAATACTTAGATTCTTCTCCCAAATAGGAAGGACCCACACCACCTGGACTCGATTGGAAAAGTCGTTTGTCTGAGTCTTTATCACTCCGGTTTGTTAATTGGAAACTACCAAATAACATCCATTCCATTTTTTTGTCTGGAGATAAAATGGATATCGTAGGTTGTAATGCAGGTGCATAAGTAAAACTTTGGTAAGACGCTCCATTCCTTCGATTTTGTCCTTCCCCTGCAAATGAATTCCCCCTCCAAATAAAATCCGACACAATTTCTGTATGAGTATCAATTGTGATGGATTTGTTATCATCTGATTTTGATTCAGATCGAATTTGGACTGTTAAAATCAAAAAGAAGAAAGAGATAAGAATCAAATCATAAAGTTTTCGCAAATAGATCTTGGAATAACTCACGAAATTTTCTGCCTCCTTCTTTTTGGATAGGGTTGAGTAGAATTACTTCTTCTTCACCCTTCGTTTGAAAAATAACCTTATACTCTTTTTTTAAAACTAATACATGAACGTATTGTGCAAATGCTTCTGCAAAAGTATCATCTGCATTGGTAGCAGCATACAAAGATACAAACTGTGTGTTTGTCAATTTTTTGTATAAGGATTTTCCATCAGGGAAAAGGGGAGTTGTCGGATTTTTTTGATAAAATTTGATGTTGGGTCGTTCTGGGAAAAAGCTATCTTCATATGGAGAATATGTTTCAGACAACCATACTCCCTCAAAATAAGGATACTTGCGAAAATCGCGTTTAGGTTCTGTATAATCAGGTGCATAACCTTTCACAATGGCAACAATATGACCTAATTCGTGTAAAATGATAAAAGAGAGAGCAGAATTGAATGAATTAGTTGGGTCCAATTGGATTTTTACGGAGTAAACGGGATCTTTTTTGAAAAATGTATTTTCTCGATTGGTTACCCAGTCGTTTCCTCCCACATTCAATAAGTCTGCATCTAAGTATATGATACCTGCAATTGGTTTTCCATTTTTGTCTCGCAGAATTCCTGTTAGACCAGTTGATCCAAGATTTGATACAAAATAAATGCCAACTAACAATTCATCTGCTAATTTGTTTAAGGAAGTTGGAAAAGAAGAATGGATTGCGCTGATACGATCTTTCCATTTGTCCAAATCTTTTATTCCGGTTGGAACTTCTTCGATTCCATCAATTTGATTGACTTCCATCAGTGTACTCAATCGTTTTGCATCCAATGGGTATATACGATCTTTCCATTCTGGTTTTAGATTCGGGATGGAATCGAATTGTAGCCCAGGGCTTGTTTTGGCCCAAGTGGCATATGTGTTCTCAGGTAAATGGAAATCTTTTGGGGAACATCCCAAAAAAAGAAATGATAGGAAGGTTATAAGAGAAGGAATTGATTTCATTTGCCGATGGTATTTCTATATGAAAGGATTTGTTGGTCTATGCTTTTTTTTGCCAGGAATCCTTTTCGCTGAAATAAATCCATGGAACCTTAGACCAAATGTGCGTATCTTAACTAGAAAAGAAGTTTCGCATATTGTTTTAGAAAAACGCCCAGATCATTTCCGAGTGACGTTACTGGTTTCTGAACGATTCCCTTACAATTATAAAGCAATGTCCCATCCCTTTTTTTTTCGGATGGGAGATGAGAAAAAAGCCATGGAACTTGCGAATCAAATGGACAAGTTTCTGGACACAGGAAAAAGTTTCACCATCACCTTGAATGGATCTGAAATCCAAACTTTGGTATGGGGAGAACCCGATTGACTCGTTCGTTTTATATTTATTTTAAAGAAATTTTTCATAAGCCAACCAAACAAGAATGGGACATTTTAAAACTAGCAGAGCCTCGTTTTGATAAAGAATATACATATTCCGTTTTTTTAACGCATTTCATTGTTTATAGTTTACTCTTCGTTCCTCCTTTTGCAGAAATTCGAATGGAAATTCTTCCTTATTTGCTTGGAGTTACCATCCTTCGATTTGTTTTGTTATTACAATTTTATACAAATTCCATATCGATTGAAAAGGTAATATATTTTAGTGGGTTTGTTTCTGATGGGCTTATCTATTTGGTATTCTTAAAAGGAATCCAATCATTCCCTTCACTCAGTCATTTTTATCTTTTAAATTCTTACCTCATGTCCTTTATCATTCCCATTTTGTTATATAGTACACGACTCAATCCTTGGGGGTGTATCTTAAGTGCAATTTATTTTACAGGATTCCATCTTTCGTATACATTCCAACTTCCACTTGAGATTGCAGAAAGGTCTTCTTATTTCAGTCAATACTTCTTACTCTTTGTTTATTGGGGCAGTGCTCTTCTTGGGGTAGTTTTTGTTTATAATAAACGGAAAGACACAACGGATATGTACAGTCTGTCTGAAGAAAAACGATTTATGTTACAAGAGTTAGAACTTGCGAAACGTGTACAAGATGCACTTTTCCCAGGAAATATCAAAATCCCAAACTTAACTTTTACTTTTTATCGAAAAAGTCCAAATGTGATTGGTGGTGACTTTTTTGATTTTGTACAACTCAGGGAAGGAAACGTGGGTGTGTTTCTGACTGATGTAGCGGGGCATGGAATTTCATCTGCAATGGTCGCTTCTATCATGAAGGTCCTTGTCTCTACGATCCCTTATCGTTTTAAAACGGCACCGGCACGTTTGATGGATTATTTGGATGACCGTCTGGCACATGATCTGAATAAATACCATGCATCCGCAATTTATTTGTTTTTTGATTTTATCGAAAAAAAACTCACCATCGGAAATGCAGGCCATCCTTATCTGATTTTGGCAAAAAAAGGAGAGGATTTTCAGGAATTGGAAACACAAGGAGCAATCCTTGGTTTTAATATCAAAGTACCTCCTATCTCAGAGAAGATCCTTCCGATCACAAAAGGGGACAGGTTTTTTATCTATACCGATGGACTCATAGAATCCATGGACCACAAAGGCAATTGTTTGGGTACCGAAGGGTTACTTGCTCTCCTCAATCGCCACAGGAATAGCGAAAACGTCAAGCAACTCGAAAACAATCTTCTACATGAACTCAAAACCAAGTTCGGTTTAGATACTTTTTCTGATGACACCATGTTCCTCATATTGGAAGTAGAAGAATAAGGAGAAATCATTTGTCTTTTTTAGATATCCAAATCAAATCCAATTTTGCAATTGTCACCATCAAAAGACCAGAAGCCCTCAATGCGCTAAACGATGTTGTCATCACTGAAATCGGCGCTATGGTCGATACATTAGAATCAAATCCTCAGGTAAGGGGATTTATCCTTACTGGCGAAGGGAAAGCATTTGTCGCAGGTGCTGACATTGCCAAAATGAAAGAATTCAATGTGAAAGAAGGACAATCATTTTCGGAACTGGGACAAACTGTATTTCGAAAAATGGAATTGTCGGGACTCATTTCAATTGCTGCTATCAATGGATTTTGTTTAGGTGGTGGAATGGAATTGGCAATGGCATGTGACATTCGTTATGCGTCGACAGTTGCCAAATTGGGTCTTCCTGAAGTTACTTTAGGATTGTTACCTGGTTTTGGTGGTTCCCAAAGATTGCCTAGACTCATTGGTGTAGGCCGAGCAACAGAACTCATTTTATCTGGTGATATGATTTCCTCTGAGGAAGGATACAGATTAGGCCTAGTCAACAAAGTTTGTGATCCAGCCGAACTCTTAAACGAATCAGAAAAAACTCTCTCCACAATTTTATCTCGAGGACCTAACGCAATTAAGGCGGCAAAAACTGCGATTCGCCAAGGTTTAGAAACCAATATGGATCGTGGACTTGAGTGGGAAAAGCAGTTGTTTGGTGGTCGATTCGCAGACAAAGAAACGAAAGAAGGCCTTTCCGCTTTCCTTGAAAAAAGAAAACCAAATTTTTAAGGAATCCATTTATGAAGACACGGTTCATTTTCCTTTTGATTTTACTTTTCGGATTGGTTTGTAAACAAGCGGAATCATTCCCATCACAAACCAATACTCCAGAAGTACTGTTTGGAAGTGTTGCTGACCGTGTATTAAAATTGGAAATTGCAAATACCCCATCCACTCGTGCAACGGGACTGATGTACCGCACGAAACTGGGAGAAGACGAGGGAATGCTTTTTGTATTCCCCAAACCTGATTACCTAAACTTTTGGATGAAAAATACCCTGATCCCATTGTCCATTGGTTATTTTTCAGAAGATATGCGACTTTTAGAATCATTCGATATGAAACCGAACCAAACCGATGAGGTTTATAACGGAACCAAACCTGCTATGTATGCACTTGAAGTGAACCAAGGTTGGTTTGCGAAGCATAAAATTGGGAAAGATGCAGTACTCACCCTAGAAAGGAAAGTATCCGCAAAGGATTAAATTTTCTCTTTTTACTTGAATCTTCCTTTCGAGACGTTTACCATTTCGAAGCATGGTAGTCAACAACCCTCGTCTCATCAATTTATTATCCGAAGAACAAAAAGCCGACTTGGCTTCGATGGAAAAACAATTTGCTCACCACTTAGAATATACCATTGGAAAAAATCGTTATAATTTAAAAAATGAAGACATCTATAAGGCACTCGGTCATACCATTCGCGACTTCCTGATTGATCGACTTAATTCTACTCACGAACGTTACCGAGAACAAAACCCAAAAAAAGTTTTTTACTTTTCGTTAGAGTTTTTAATGGGGCGTACTCTTATGAATGCTCTCATCAATCTTGGTTTGTATGAAACCATCCAAGAAATGTTACGAGGGATTGGGTTTGAACTAACAGATGTTTTAGAATTTGAAACGGATGCTGGTTTAGGGAATGGCGGGCTTGGACGACTTGCAGCTTGTTTCTTAGATTCAATGGCAACTCTCAATGTTCCAGGATTTGGATATGGAATTCGGTATGATTATGGGATTTTTAATCAAATCATAGCCAATGGTAGCCAATTAGAAATGCCGGACCACTGGGATGCAGATGGTGTTCCATATGAAGTAGTTCGCTCTGATATTTCGTTTTCAGTTGGATTTTTTGGTCATACAGAAACGCGGGTTTCTGGAAAAGGAAAAATACAACATGATTGGGTACCAGATGAAACCGTCCTTGCTTCCGCCCATGATTATCCTATCCCTGGATTTAACACGAGTACGGTGAACTATCTTAGGCTTTGGGCAGCAAAATCATCAGAGGAATTCAACTTAGATTATTTTAACCACGGCGATTATATGAAAGCCGTACAAGACAAATCAATCTCCGAAAATATCTCCAAAGTTTTATATCCAAATGATACTACCGAACAAGGGAAGGTGTTACGTCTCAAACAACAATACTTTATGGTGTGTGCTTCCTTACAGGATATCCTCATCCAATTTCGTGAATTCAAATACAATTTAAAGGAACTCCCAGATTATATTGCCATCCAATTGAATGATACACACCCGAGCATTGGAATTGCAGAACTCATGCGCATATTTTTAGACAATGAGGAAATGGATTGGGACCCTGCATGGGAGATTGTGACAAACGTATTCTCTTATACCAACCATACAGTGTTACCAGAAGCCCTTGAGTCTTGGCGTGTTGAGTTATTTGAAAAATTATTACCAAGGCATTTAGAAATCATTTATGAGATCAACCATCGTTTTTTAACAGACGTTCGTAACAAAGGAGTTTTAACCGAATCCGAAATCCAACAAGTGAGTATCATCGAGGAGGGAAGTGAAAAACGAGTGCGAATGGCAAACTTAGCGGTCATCGGATCATACCGTGTGAATGGAGTTGCCGCTTTACATTCAGATCTCATCCAAAAAACCATTTTCCAACCTTTCACAAAAGTATTTCCTGAAAAGTTTAATAACAAAACAAATGGAATCACACCAAGACGTTGGTTGTTACAATCGAACCCTAGCCTTGCGAATTTAATTTCAAAAAAAATAGGGAATGAGTTCACAACCAACTTATACAAGTTAAAGGATTTAGAGGCATTTGTAGATGATGCCGATTTCCACAATGATTGGAAACAAGTAAAGTTTACTGCCAAAAATGAACTCGCAAGGATCATCAAAAGTGAAACTGGAATCACAATCGATCCTCTTTCACTGATTGATGTGCAAATCAAACGTTTCCATGAATACAAACGCCAACTTCTAAATGTTTTACGAGTGATTGCACTTTATCGTAGGATCAAAGAAAATCCCAATACAGAGATCACACCAAGAACTGTCATCTTTGGAGGTAAAGCCGCTCCTGGGTATTACATGGCAAAACTCATCATCAAACTCATTAATAATGTGGCTTGGGTTGTGAACCGCGATAAGGATGTTGCCGAACGACTGAAGGTTGTCTTTATTCCTAATTACCGCGTGAGCCTTGCTGAAAAAATTATACCTGGAAGTAATTTGTCAGAACAAATTTCAACTGCAGGTACAGAAGCATCCGGAACAAGTAATATGAAATTCATGTTAAATGGTGCTTTGACCATAGGTACTTTGGATGGTGCCAATGTTGAAATTTTGGAAGAAGTGGGACAAGAAAACATTTATATCTTTGGTCTCCATACTGAAGAAGTGTTTCGAATGAAAGAAGCAGGATACAAACCAACCGATGTTATCCACCAAAATGAAGACTTACACCGAATTTTACTCATGATCCGTGAGAATTTTTTCTCTTTGGGCGAACCTGGTGTTTTTGGTCCGATTTATGATAGTTTGTTTTACACTGACAATTACCTACTCATGGCTGATTTTCGCTCCTATGACGAAACACAAAACCGAGTGGCTCATGACTTTCTAGACGAGGTGACTTGGACCAAAAAGTCCATTCTCAATGTGGCTAGGTCTGGCAAATTTTCTTCTGACCGAACGATCCGGGAATATGCCAAGGACATTTGGAAAGTCCCACTCCTTGACACAATTCCACCCCAAACTATCTATAAATTGCCACAAAACTGAATCGACAGTATAGAACAGAAGGATTATCGTTCCAAGGGAAGGGTTTCAAATGAGTAAAGGTTATATTATATGTGTCGATGATGAAGTATCAGTGTTGGAGACGCTTGCGGAACAACTACTGGCTCGGTTTGGAGAATCCCATATCATCGAGACAGCAAGTAGTGCAGAAGAAGCACTTTCCCTCATTGATGAAATCATTGGTAGCAACGATATTGTAGAACTCATCGTTTCTGATCAGGTGATGCCAGGAATGAAAGGGGATCGATTTTTGGAACAGGTGCACCAACGCCTCCCAGATGCGATCAAAATCCTTCTTACAGGGCAAGCGGGACTGGATTCCGCAATTTACGCCATCAATAATGGGGGACTCAGTAGGTATGTCGAAAAACCTTGGAACATTGAAGAGTTATCCAAAGACATCAAAGACTTACTTGATAAGTTCCGTCAAAATTTGGAAAACCAACACCTTATCCAAGCCCTCAACCGTAGGATTTTGGAATTGGAAGCAAACCAACCAAAATAAATTCCTTAGTTTTTTATTCATCGGAG
The DNA here is from genome assembly GCF_002812085.1 of Leptospira levettii. NCBI lineage: Bacteria > Pseudomonadati > Spirochaetota > Leptospiria > Leptospirales > Leptospiraceae > Leptospira > Leptospira levettii. The sequence continues at coordinate 154,899 of NZ_NPDM01000001.1, read as the reverse complement.
TTCTCTCTCTTTCTCCATTAATGGGAAAAGAGAAAGAACTTTCTTCAGAACAAATTTCCAAAAAAAAAGAAGTTCTCTCTAAAATGATTCGTTATGGCACAAGCCAAGAACGAAAACAAGCGTTAGGTGAGCTTGTTCGTTTTCCGAAAGAAAGTGCAAGTGAACTTTTTGTTTTGGTTGGAGAACAACTCAAAACAGAAAAAGATATGGGGATGAAGATTGTCTTACTCAAAACAGTAGGAGATTTGAATCTAAAGGAAAACCATGAAACTATCATTTCACTCTTTGAAGATCCAAACGAAGATGTGAACAAACAAGCTGTTACTTCAGCAAAAAAAATGAAACTCGCTGAAGCAACGAGCCCACTTTTAGAAAAAGTAAAAAAAGAAGATTTCACTAAAAACTCAAATACTCTTAGTTTATACATCAGTTCTCTCGCCGAATTACCTGAGGGAAAAATTGCGGCACCTTATTTGGAAACAAAGTTTAGAGAGAAGTTTAATAATGCAGATATCCGTGGACAAATTGCATTGTATTTTGGAACCGTTTTATACCAAGAAGCGGAGTCGGCTCTTCTCGAGGTTGCTTTTGACGACATCCAACCAACAACTCTCCGTTGTTATTCAATGAATACTTTGGGAAAATTGAAATCAGAAGCTGCGAAACCTAAGTTATATGAACTACTAGATTCTCTTAAAAAAACATCTGGAAAGTTAGATGCAAAAAAAGCACAATCACTCAAAATTTATGCTATTGGTGCTTTGGTAACTATGGGTGATAAAGAAGTTTTCCAAGAACTGAATGAATTTGCTCGTGATGATGATAGTATGGTTAGGTTACGTGCGATTGAATTTATGGGAAATTTACGTGATCCCAAAGCTTTAGAATTATTGGAATACAAACGAGATCGTGATCCAAGTCCGAAGGTTCAAAAAGCAGCAAAAAAAGCGATTGATTTGATCAATGGAAAAGACAATCCCTCTGACGATGATAAAACAACTGAGGATAAATCAGAAGAAGAACCGAAATGAAATTCTTTTGGTACACAAATTTTTTCCATAAAGTTCTCTTGCAATGGAAACATTTACGAAATCAATATATTCCCATCCAAACTAAGATATTTTTATCTCCGATACAAATTTTTGGATTCATTGGTTTTCTATTTCTATCCAGTAGTCTTTTTGCAGAAACGGATTCCAAATACACAGGTCCTATCTCTCGTTCCGAAAAACGAATCTTAGATGGTAAAATAGAATTCCAAAAAACGGGAATTTTCCCATTAGAATGGAAGTTGTATTTTAAAGGGAAACAAGGGGATTTTGTTGTATTTTATGATTTAAATGGAGATGAAATTCACTTCCGGTATCGTAGGAATAAGTTTGATTTGGACGCAGAATTTTTTGTCAAAGATTTGTTTATTGGTAATCCTTATTTAGTAAAAGGTGAATGGATCGGATACTATTATTATGCAGTCGATGAAAGAGGAAAAAGGTCCTCTCTGCCCACACCCAAAAAACTTCCTGGCGAAAAAAATGAATTTATCGATAAACAATCCATTCCAATTTTTCAATTACAAACCTACCAGGAAATCAGAACCGACGATTTGTTGTATTAAAGATCAATTAAATGTAAAAATTGAAAATTGATGAATAAAATCGGTGCGGGTGATGTTTTTTTCTCAGAATAACTGACGTTTAACGATAGAAATTGGTTTATATATTTAATTTTGATGATTTCTTCTCTATCTGTTAAATTGATATTAAAATCGGAAGCATAAGTCCAGTTCTCAAACCACGATCTTGTTTTTAAATTCCCTTCTCTAAAAATTGCACTCAGTTCCAATAAATGTCCAGTTTGAATCGGGATTGCAATTTTTCCTTCCCATTGGCTTCCTAATTCCCTTCGCTCCCATCCAATGGAAAAAACTGTACGATCTTTTCTCCATTCATAGAATATGGCTCTTCCTGTTTCTTGGTATTGGTAGTTTCCCACTTCATTATATTGCCGATACCGGCAGAGAACATTTCCATACTGCGAAACAATGATGGGTAAAAAACCTGAACCACCACTTTCATAACGATGCCCTTCCTGCGAAGATAAAACCTCTCCTCCTAGAATGTTTCGGTAGCTACCTCTCATATACCCTAATGTTTGTGGGATTTCTGGGCGAATGTCACCACTGGATACGTTCCCATATAAAAGTGGTGAGTCGCGGTAAACAGTAACATCAACTAAAAAATTTGAATCCACAAATTCTGATTTGGAATAGTAAAAACCAACAGATTCTTTGTGATTCAAAATTGATTCCGATTGGATTCTATGTTTTCCAAACTGTTGTAATTGTAATGTGTCATTGATAAAAAAACTGGATTTATTTTCGCCAGGGGACCAAACACCCGAATATGATTTGTTTGGTGATGAAACGTAGATCCCAGGGTATGATGAAAACCCAGGTGCATAATAAATTCCATAGTCTGTTAGTTTCCCAAATATAGAGTTTTGGGTACCGAAAAAATGGGAACTTTGAATGGGTTGGGGGAGAGGTGAATTGGGTCTATCCATTTGAGAATAAAACTCGGGATCTTTGGCAAAGTAAAAGTGAGGGATTGGTTTATACCGATTACCCGATGTTATGTGGAAGGAATTGTATTTGATATGAATGCCATATAAAAAGTTTTCATCTCGTTTTTCGAAGGAAAATCGTTGGCCTTTTTGGAATCCCCCAATGGCAAAGGAGGAGTGGTTTTTTTCTTCCCTGGGAAGGTATTGGACATCTAAGTTTTGGTACCCAAGTCCTAAAAACAAATGATCTTCTAAAAATGGATCCTTGGCCGGACTTTCTGTTTTGGGTTTGTTTTCGTTCAGTACATCATTCCCTCTATTGTTTTGGAATTGGTATACGTTTGGTTTTGTTTCTCTAGTCGGAGGGGGATAACTCAAGTTTTCGACTTTCCATAATTTGGATACAAGTGCCGCTTCTTTATCCTTCAGAGAACGTTTCCAGGCAAAAAACTCTGCCCTTGGGGCTTTTACCTTTTGTTGCCAGATGGCCACAAGTTTTGGGGAAAATCCAACACGCAGCAAACTGGCCACAGGTACTTCTTTTGGTGATTTTTCGCCAGCAAACAATGACTGTACGAAGATAAACGACAAAAATAGCGCAATTTTCTGCCAATCCACCAGGATTGGGGTTCGATTTTGTTCTTTTTTTCCCTCATTCCGTTTGCTTTTTTTTGAAAAAGGGACATATTCTAGAGAAGAGCGAAAAAAAATCCAAGAAGGGGCGGGTTTTGTCCCATAGGAATGCTAAATTGTTAATACAAACCGATAAAAACGTGAAAAAAATATTGACTTAACTTCTCAAATGTTAAGTAGTGTAAACAAGCGTTTAGTATATTATTGGTATTATTTTTTAGTTTTATGTCGTCTAACTAGATGACGGGGAGGAAAAACCTATGATCGTTCGATCCATCCAACAACCCGCTTACAACCGCCATAAGGATTCTGGGCTCGCTGGCCAAGGTCCTAAAAAGGGATTTGCCCAAAACCAATCCGGAAAAACCTTCGAAGAGTACCTCATGGAAGCATTCCAAGGTGAGGTGGTCCAAAAAGGAAATTGGGTATCGCCAAACCTATCCGACCTAGGCCAAAAGAACCTAAGGAAGATGTAAGGACCAATGCCCTGGTTTCTGGTCTAGAATCGGAAGCTAGGGGCCGACAATCAAAGTATGGAGAAACTATCCATACTTTGGGCTCTCGTTCGGCGTGACTATGCTCTGCAATATGCAGGTTCCTTTCTGGGAATCTCATGGATGTTTTTGCAGAACTTAGTGCTCATTAGTTTGTATGCCCTTGTCTTTTTAGTCCTCAATCTTCGAAACCCATCCACCCAAGAAGATTTCACGGCGTATTTACTCACTGGCCTTTTGTATTGGATACCCATCCAAGAATTACTCGTCCGAGGCACTGGCATCCTTACCGACAATCGTTCCCTGCTCAAACGTTCAAGCCTTGGCATAGATCTATTTTTATGGATTCCATTTGTCCAGTTTCTCATCCATAGTTTTATCACATCCATTCCGGTGTTCCTTTACTTAGGGTATTCAGGAACATTGAATCTAACAGGAATCTTTTTTGGCTACACAGTCCTTGTTCTGTCTGGACTCTATCTGATGTTACTATTACATTATCTTTCACGTCTTAATATTCTTTTAAAGGATATTTCACCTTTAATTCGTTTGGTGAGCCAATTGGTATTTTGGGGGATCCCTGTTTTGTATTACCCTACAGGATATCTAAAACAATGGAATGAATGGAATCCATTCACAATTCCATTGGATGTGTTTCGCACAACTGTGATTAGTGGGTTTCAGTCTCAGTTTGAGTGGTTACACATAACACCATTTTTACTTTTCTTTTTTCTTGTTTATTTACTCGCCAAACGGAAATTCCAATCCGTGATTTTGGATCATCTTTAAATTCACATGAATTCTGTATTGATTGAAAATCTTTCCAAGGATTATCATGGGTTCTCCAAACCTTGGAAACGAATCCTTGCGGGTCTTAGTTTTGGTTACTTAGGGATTGATTCAAAATTTACAGCAATCGATTCGTTGAACTTAAAAGTAAGTCCTGGAGAAATACTTGGCATCATTGGAAGGAATGGAGCTGGCAAATCGACTCTTTTAAAGTTAATCACAGGTGTGATCCAAAAAGATAAGGGTACTTTACAAGTGAATGGTTCCGTTCGTGCCTTACTTGAATTAAGTGTTGGATTTAACCCAGAATTGTCAGGTGAAGAAAATGTATACTTCAATGGTCTTGTGTGGGGATACAAACCAAAAGAAATCAAATCGTTATCTGATACTATCTTCTCTTTTGCGGAACTGGAGGAGTTTCGATACACTCCCTTAAAGAACTATAGTTCTGGTATGGCAATGAGACTTGGTTTTAGTTTGGCGACTGCAAAACGACCAGACATTCTCATCGTAGATGAAGCCTTGGCTGTGGGAGATGCAAGTTTCCAACAAAAATGTCTGAAACGAATTCGTGAATTCTCTGCATTAGGAACTTCTATTCTAGTCGTGAGTCATGATTTAGGATTGGTTTCTTATTTTTGCACACGTGCCCTTTTATTAGATAAGGGCAAACTTCTTTATGAAGGTAATCCAAAAGAAACAATTGAACAATACATGCATGTGTTAGCTGGTGAAACGAGCCCATCAGATTCCTATTCTTCCAATTCCATTCAAAATTTACATGTTTCCATTCAAAATCAAAATGGTGTATCCTCAAATGTGTTTTTTATCGGAACAAAAGTTTGTTTACGACTAACCTTTCAATCCGATGGGTTGTTAGAAGATGTAACCGTTGGTTTTCATATCGATAATGAAAAAGGAATTCGTATTTTTGGAACCAATACCCACCATTTAGGTGATGGCAAAAGGAGTTTCCAGAAGGGAAAAGAATACCAAGTCGAGTTTGTATTCCCGATTCAGTTTTCCCAAGGAAAGTATACCATTGGCGTTTCAATCCATAAAGGTGAATCCCATATTGAAGGGAGTTATTTCTGGCGGGAATCCATCTTAGATTTTGAAGTAGAATCAGGGAAAATTGAAAAATTCGTAGGAATTTGTCATATCCCAACAGAATTCCATATCCGAGAAGATTAGGATCTTCCTATTAGAAAAACAGTTTCCTTTTTGGTCAAAATAGAAATTCTGGAAATCCTATGAAAGTTTGCGTAGTCGGAACCGGATATGTCGGTCTTGTTGCAGGTACCTGTTTTGCTGAATATGGCAATGATGTGATTTGTATTGATAAAGATGAAAAAAAGATCAGTGATTTAAAAACAGGAATCATACCGATTTATGAACCAGGTTTGTCAGAACTGGTAGAACGTAATTATAAGGAAGGCAGACTTAAATTTTCCACTTCGTTAAAGGATGGTGTGGAGTCTTCTGAATTTGTATTCATAGCTGTTGGAACACCAACATCCGATAATGGATCTGCCGATTTACGATTTGTATTCGCAGTCGCAGAAGAAGTTGGTAAAACAATGAATGGACACAAAATCATTGTTGATAAATCAACTGTTCCAGTTGGAACTGCAGACAAAGTAAAGGAAATCGTCGCAAAAAACACAAAATACTCGTTTGATGTAGTTTCCAATCCTGAATTTTTAAAAGAAGGGGCAGCGATTGAAGATTTTATGCGCCCTGAGCGAGTTGTGATTGGTGCTGAATCAGATCATGCTGCTAAAAAAATGAGTGAGTTATACTCTCCTTTTGTATTAAATGGAAACCCAATTATCACCATGAGCATTCGTTCTGCGGAACTCACGAAGTATGCTTGTAACGCCTTCCTTGCGACAAAAATTTCATTTGTAAATGAGATTGCAAATTTATGTGATGCGTTAGGTGCCAATTACGATGATGTTCGAAAAGGTATGGGAACAGACTCAAGGATTGGACGACAATTTCTATATGCAGGCATTGGTTACGGTGGATCTTGTTTTCCAAAAGATGTGAGGGCACTTCTTAGAACTGCAGAAGAGGTCAATGCACCAATGCACATCATTCAATCTGTGGAAGATGTGAATGAAAAACAAAAAACAAGGCTTACTGATAAAATTTTCCAACACTTCAAATCAACGGATATGAAAGGGAAAACATTTGGTATTTGGGGTCTTTCATTTAAGCCTGGAACAGATGATATGCGAGAAGCTCCATCAATTCCACTCATTTATGAACTACATAAAAACGGTGCCAAAATCCAAGTATTTGATCCAGCTGCAATGGAAACTTCAAAGTATTACTTTGATGGCAAAGTGGAATATAAAAAAGATGCATATTCTACTTTAGAAGGTGCTGATGCTATGTTATTATTAACGGAGTGGCGAGAATTCAGAGAACCAGATTTTGCGAAAATCAAATCTTTGTTAAAGGCTCCACTTATCTTTGATGGAAGAAATCAATATAAACCTACACTCATGCAAGAACTAGGTTTTACTTATTATTCCATTGGGAATCGTTAATTTGATTTTAGGCAAACCTTTGTTTGCCAAAATAATTTCTAAATTAAAATCCTTTTTCTATTTGTAAAAGGGTTTCTTTACAAATTGTTTTGTCTGACTCCGAGACTAACTTTGGTTGGATCTCGGTAAGAATCGATTTTGCAAGTTTGTAGTCTCCCGTTTCTTTTAAACTAATCCCATAATACAATTTAGCGGTTGTGATCCGTTTGGAATTTGGATAATTTTTGATGAATTCTTTCCAAGAGGAAAGCGCTACATCTTTAGGCCCATTAACGGTCCGAATCAAATTTAAATTAAAGTGAGAGTTTTCTTTCACAATCGGAATGTTTTTTGATTTTTGAATGGAAGTGAGGAATTGTTCTTCTGCTTTTTCATATTCCTTGTTTTGAAAGTACAACAGTCCTAAACGAAAGTGTAAGTGAGGGTTCTCTTTTTCTTTTCTGATTTCAGTTTTTAAAAAAGATTCTAAGTTTGGTTCTTGTAAGATCCTTTTGGAAAGGGAGACAATATCTTCCTTAGTTGCAAGTCCTACGATCTTAGTGACAAAATTACCATCCCCATCTAAGAACAAAATTGTCGGATAACCTTCGACATTGTATTTTTTGCGGAGGTTGGGGAATTCTTCCCCATCGAGTCGAACTCGAACAAACTGGTCTAAAATGCGACTCACTTCTGGGTCTGGGAAAATTTCTTTTTCCAAAACCATACAATACGTACACCAATCTGCAAATACATCTACGATGATGAATTTATTTTCCTGTTTGGCGGTTTCAAATCCCTTTTGAATGGAATTACCCCAACTTGACTCAGCAGATAAACTCGAGCTAAAAATGAAGGAAAAAACTAGAGTGGTAAATCGTAACATCCTTTCTCATTCTAGCTAATTTCATAGATTACCAACAACCAATTTTCGCTTTTTCGAAATAGAATAGGCTGTTTCCATGGTAGTTAGAAGGCAAACGAAATGGAATTTTTATTAAAATTGGAAGATTTACTCCGCAAACGAAAAGAAGAATTACCTGAAAAATCTTACACAGCTGAATTATTTCGCGACGGTGTTGATCGTATCCTTAAAAAAATAGGTGAAGAAGCGGGTGAAGTCATCATTGCCGCAAAAAATCCAAACGAAAAAGAACTCATTCATGAAATTGCAGATTTGGTTTTCCATTTAGAAGTTTTGATGGTAGAAAAAGGCATCAGCTTATCGACAATCGCAAAAGAATTAGAAAAAAGACATAGTTAAGAGTAGTAGTTTCCATTTGCGAAACGAAATGAAAGTTTTTTTCACATTATTTTTACCTCTTACATGGTTGTATCAGTTTCTCTTTTGGTTGTCTCAAGGGAGAAAAAATACTACCGTATTACCAAATGCCCTCGTGATCAGTGTGGGGAACATCACAGTTGGTGGTACTGGGAAAACTCCATTTGTTCAATATTTAGTCCAATACTTTCAAAAAACTAACAAAGAATATGCGATAACGATCCTATCACGTGGATACAAAGCAAAATTGTCAAAACGAGGTGCAATCCTTCCAAATGGAAATTCTCCAAATCTATATGGAGATGAACCAAGCGAACACAAAGAACGTTTTCCTAGTGTTCAAGTGATAATTGGGCAGAATCGAATTGTTAGTTTTTCCAATCACAATCAAATTCAGTCCAAAAAACACATTGTGATTTTGGACGATGGATTCCAACACAACCAAATTTATAGAGATTTTGATATTGTATTACTCGACAATAATGCTCCATTTGGGAATGGTTTTACGATCCCACTTGGGTATTTACGAGAACCTATTTCGCATTTAAAACGAGCAAACGTCATTGTATTCACAAAAATCACGGAATCTAATGTAAAAGAATTCGAGAAAGGCAAAGAAACACTCAAACAATTGGGAATTCAATTGCCTACTTTTGGTTCATCTTTCCAAGCGGAAGTCTATCAAATTCATTTAGATACATTTGAACAAACATTGATTCACAATAATACGCAAATGCAAGATGCATCAACTAGCGATCGTTATTTTTTGTTTACAGGTGTTGGGAATCCACATCATGTTTTGGAAACAACGATCTCTACTTTGAATACAAATCAAATCCAACATTCATTTTTCCCTGACCATTATGAATTTGAAGAAAAGGTTTTGCTCTCTTTACTGGATGGTAAAGATGAAAAAACAATTTTTGTGACAACGGAAAAAGATTGGGTAAAGGTAAGAACTCAAAACAAATTTATCGAAGCATTAAAACGGAAAAAAATACAACTATTAGTCATCAGAGTTGATGTGGTGATAAAGGAACAATCTGTTTTTGAGTCTATGTTAGCTCATCTCGTTTCCACTTACGAAGTAAAAAACGGTCTGGTTTCAAAGCCTTCCTGATCGTTTCAGAAATATTGATACTTTGAGATAGAATATCACAAACTAAGATTTCTGCTGCGAGTAGTGCATGTGTTAACCCGCGAGATCCGAGGCCATTCAGAATCCCTACCGTTTCATAATAAGGAATTTCAAAGGTTTTGGCGTTTTTTCGGAATAAATTTTGGTATTTTATGGATGTGTCTAAACGTGATAAATTTGGAAGTTTACCGACAATTGGATGTCTATCTTGGGACTGGGTTCTGAAACTGACACGAGTATCAAAGTTTTGGATATCGATTTTTTCCCAATTTTTAAGTAAGTTCGGAAGTTTTGATTGTAACCCATTCCATAAATCGAACGTTTCCTTGGGCCTTGTTTCCTCTTCCAAATGGAACTCATCAAAACTTGCACCAAGCACTCGTTTACCGCCAATCTCTGCAGTTATATAATCACCATATAAAATAGAAATTTGATTCTGAAACATGGAGGATGGAATTTCTACAATTTGCCCACGAACTTGTTTCATAGGGATCCACTCTAGTTTTGGATCAGTAAAAAATTGGTAACCTTGTGTTAAGAATAAATAATCAACATTTAGGATTTCCTTTTCTGTATGACAAATGAGGTTTCCGCTCGCATCACTCATTTCCCAAGATAGGAGTTTTGTATGATAGGATTCCAAAGGATTTGCAATTCGAATGAGTTCTTTCGTGAGTAAAACGGGAGAAACCGCCTTCCCTTTTGGAAATAGTAATGCATCTAAATTTGAATTTGGTTCTTTGGAAAGGCATGCCAACGTTTCTGGAATACAATGGGAAAGTAAAGAGTGCGAATAACGGTCGTATGCTGAATTGGAATCGAGTAAAAAATGGATTCCATCTACATGTGGTACTCGTTGCCCCAATTCCAAAGATTCCCAAAGTTCTAAAAAATACTGAAATGCAAGTAGAGAAAATTCAGACTCAGGAGTTTTGTGTTTGGTGAGGAAGGGATACACAACTCCGATTGGGTTACCACTTGCTTTTTTTGCGGCACTGGATTCTTGTTCTAATAAAATTGTTTTGATGTTTTGTTTGGAAAGTGCATAACATACACTAGCACCAGCGATACCTGCTCCTACAACTAATGCTGTTTTAGATTGAGATGGGTTCACAAGGATTAGCGTAAAATTCCTGTTAGCATTTCTCTTTTTTTCCCAAATCCTTTTTGTTTTTGGACCATAAACCCCAAACCTTCCAAATTCCTGCGGATGAACCCAGCTGCTGTGAAAGTAGCAAATCGAGTTCCCGTTTTAGAATGACTACGTAATTTTGATAACGTGTCCTCGGACCACATCTTTGGATTTTTACTTGGCGAAAAACCATCCAAATACCAAAAATCGATGGTTGGAAATTCATTTAAACATTCACTCACATCACCAAAGTACAAATGGACGTGGAACATAGCCTTCGCCTTTGGATGAAGGAAATCTGTCTTCCATTCCTTCTCACTTGGGTTCATTTCCCATTTTTGGAATTGTTCTTCATAGGACTTGAGTAATGTTTCTGTCCATAAAGGTTTGTTGGGAAAGGAAAAATTCAGTGCGAGTAAAGTTTCTTTCGGTAAAGGGAATCCTTCTAAACTGAAATACTCTAGGGAAGTTGGGTTCTCTGCACCTAACCAAAGATCTAAGGTCACAAATAAATTGAGTCCCGTACCAAACCCTAATTCTCCAATGGAGACAACCTCGGTTTCGTTTGCCGATAATCTACTTGGGATTTGGTTCCCTTCCACAAATACATAACGGGATTCTTCCCAACCACCTTCTTTGGAAAAATAAACATCATCAAACGAAAGAGATACGGGAACTCCATCCTTCATTTCAATTCCGACTTTTTCTTTGTTTGGATCCATAGGTAAGGTTCTGTTTTTAGCCAGAATGAGGGAACAAAAGGGAAAGGGAAACGGAATCTGAACCTGTATCTAGGAAATGGGTAAAAACGGATCCGAATTGGTCAATTTTATTATGTCTCATAAAAAAGACTTTCCAAATTGAGGGTACCATTCATATTTTTCCCAGGTTTGGGGGAGATTCTATGGATTTTGTGAAAATCCGAGGCAAAGACTTACAAGACTGCATCATGCAGATGAAGATGAAATATGGTCCAGAGGCCCATTTGTATGACCAACGAGTGATCACAGAAGGTGGTCTTTTTGGAACTGGCCTTATGGCTCAACGTATGTATGAAATCGATGTGGGTGTGCCTGAAAAACAAAATTCGAAAGAACGAATCGAACGAAAACTCAAAGACCTAAAAGAACTCATCAAACAAAAACAAAGAACAGAATCCCTCCCTGAATCTGGACTTGTGGGCGTGGGTGTTGGTTCTTCCTCTTCGCAAAACACAAACCTAACTTACAACTCTCGTAAAAAAAATATAGAATCCGTTCGCCCTTTTTCAGAACGCAAACGAAGACAAAGCCAAACCATTTATGAAATCGAGTCGTATGAAGAAAGACCTGTTGGTTTGTCTTTAGCAGAAGCAAAGGAATCATTCCTCGAACCAAAAACGGAAACAGTTCCCCAAACAAAGGAAAGACACCCTCATATCCAAAAACTCGTTGATCGTCTGTTACGTGAAGGTTTTTCTCAATCATACTTAGAAGAAATGGCCGTTACTCTAACATCGCGTCTTTCTGCAGTGGACTTAAGTCGTTATGCGAATGTCACAGACAAAGCAGTGACTTATTTAGAGGAAAGGATCCAAGTAGATTCTGATCTTTTTAGTGGAACCCCTCGTGGCAAACGGAAGGTTGTTTTTTTTGTAGGACCTACAGGGTCAGGGAAAACAACTTCGATTGCAAAGTTAGCTGCTAAATACAGTTTGCATATGGGGAAAAAAGTTTCTCTGTATACGACTGACAATTACCGCATCGCCGCCATTGACCAATTGAAGTTTTATGCAGATGCGATGGGCCTTCCGTTTTATGCGGCCAAAGACTTGCGCAAATGGAAGGAGGCCATCCTTCGAGATGGATCCGAACTTATCTTAGTCGATACTGCTGGATACTCCCATCGCAAATCGGAAAACCTCGAAAAACTTCAGGAATTCTACCAAGTTTTTGGGGAAAAGGATCATATTGAAACCATCTTGGTACTTTCCTCTACGGTTTCCAAAGACAATGCTCTTGCGGTAACAAACGCGTATGAGTCGGTAGGTTATAAAAGAATTTTATTAACTAAGCTCGATGAAGCAGAATTTTTAGGTTCTGTAGTAGAATTAGCCGATACTATTCACAGGGAATTCGCATTCTTAAGTGTTGGCCAGGATGTTCCATTTGATATCCTAAATGCCACCAAAAAAATCCTTGCCGAATGTGTAATTTTTCCTGAAAAATTGAAAGGGATAGCGGGCGAAGTCTTCGAGAAGACTGTGTAAGGGTGCCTCGTTATCCTGATACCTAGGGGTAACGATGGACCAAGCAGCAAATCTTAGAAAGTTAACAGAAACTGGTACTGGATTAAAACTCGTTCAACCCCAGGACGCCGCTAAAAAAACCAAAATCATTGCGGTTGCCTCTGGAAAGGGGGGAGTGGGTAAAAGTACAGTCTCTGTCAATTTAGCCATCTCCATCGCCAAAACTGGACTCAAAGTATTAATCTTTGATGGTGACTTGGGTCTTGCCAATGTAAACGTCCTACTCGGTATCATTCCAAAATACAATTTATACCATGTTGTCAAAGGCCATAAGTCCTTAAAAGACATCGTGATCTCCACTCCCGAAGGTGTGGATATCATTGCAGGGGCATCTGGGTACTCACAACTAGCCAACCTGAATGAAACCCAAAGAAACAACCTCATCAAAGGTTTTGCCGAACTCGATCGTTATGATGTGATGATCATTGATACTGGGGCTGGGATCTCGGCAAACGTCATTGGGCTTGTGATGCCAGCAGATGAAGTGGTGGTGGTGACAACCCCAGAACCAACATCGATTACTGACTCCTATGGCCTCATCAAATCCATTGTCTCCCAATCCAAAGACAAAAACCTCAAAATCATTGTGAACCGAGTGCGTTCTGCCATCGAAGGAAAAAAAGTGGCTGACCGAGTCATTGATATCTCTGGACAGTTTTTGGAAGTCCAAGTGGAAAACTTAGGTTTTATTTTCCAAGATGAAGAAGTAGAAAAATCCATTCGCGAACAAAAACCATTTATCATAGGAGCTCCTCGTTCCAAAGCAGCAGCTTGCCTCACACGTGTCACACATACCCTCTTACAAACAGAAGGTGGTTATGATGATGAAGAAGGCCTCACTGGATTTTTTAAGAAGTTCTTTAGCTTTGTTGACTTCAAAGAAAAAGAAATGGAATCGAGAATGGAGGAAGACAACTAAATGCTCGTCGGGTTTGTACTGGGATTTGCAATCCTTGGAGCCATCATCAGTTCCGTTTGTGGGTTTTTAGTTGGAAATCGAATCGGTTATATCTTCTTTGTCTCTCTTATTTCTACATTTGCGTTTGGTGGACTTGGCTTTGGCATTTTTAGTGTCTTACAAAAAAAAGTCCCTGAATTTTTAGAGTTTTTATCTACCTTTTCCATTGGTGGGTTTGGGGGCGGAGACCATGCAGATGACTTCGACCACGAACATGGGGGAATGGAACCATCTTCCGCAGCAAGCGGGTCTTCAGATGACTTTGGTGTGCAACCTGTGGGTGATGGGGCAATGGATGCCAAACTCGCTATGGCAAAATCAGGAAAGTTTGGAGACCATATCATCGTGGACAAAATTGCGATCAAAAACGAGCCAAAACTCATGGCAGAGGCAATTCGCACCATGATGGCCAAGGATGACCCGCAAGAGGGCTGAAAAATTACGGTTTTTAGAGGACATAAGAAAAAATCCTCTTGTAATTTTTGTTTCTTTACGATTTTTTCTATAAAGTAAAGAGATTCCGTACCCCGGTTCCCAATGTCAAGATTGCTAGACAAATACAATCAGTTTGATGAGACAGATCTTTGGAAACAATACCGTGTCAAAAAAGACGCGGAAATCCGAAGTTACCTTGTTGAAAAATATTCACCTCTCGTCAAACACGTGGCTGGGCGGATTGCGATCGGAATGCCACAAAATGTGGAATTCGAAGACCTCGTCAGTTATGGCGTCTTTGGTCTGTTAGATGCAATTGAGAAGTTTGACCCTTCTCGAGAAATTAAATTCAAAACCTATGCGATGACCCGTATCCGTGGTTCCATTTTTGATGAGCTCAGAAGTGTGGACTGGATCCCTCGTTCCATCCGCCAAAAAGCAAAACAACTCGAAAACATCATTGCCATGCTCGAAAACAAAGAGGGTAAAAAAGTCGATGACGAAGAGATCGCCAAAGAACTTGGTGTGTCGATGGAAGAGTACAATTCTCTCCTTGCCAAACTCTCTGGAACCTCTCTTGTTTCTTTAAATGATATTTGGTTTCTCGGAGATGAGAACGATGAAGTTTCCTTTATGGAAACTTTAGAGTCTCCGATGAATATGAACCCAGACAATATCATCGAAAAAGAAGAAATCAAAAACGTAATTGTCGAAGCCATCCAATCCCTTCCTGAAAAAGAGAAAAAAGTCATCGTACTTTACTATTATGAAGACTTAACCTTAAAAGAGATTGGAGAAGTTTTGGAAGTGACTGAGTCTAGAATTTCTCAACTTCATACCAAAGCAGTCGCAAGACTCCGTAGTAAACTTTCCAAAGTCAAATCAGCGATCCAAAAAAGGTAATAGAAGATGTCTCTCACGGAATTTCTTACAGAGGAACTGAAAGAGTTCGATCGTAAGGAAAAAGAACAAGTGGAAGTCATTGCCGATACCATCGAAGAGTGTCTGGCAATTGCTTCGAGTCACCTAGGCCGTAAAGTCCACGAAATCGATTATACAGTTTTAAAACGCGGAAAAAAATCCCTATTTTTTTCTGAACCGTACCACATCCGCGCATCGGTTATCCCTGATGATATGTTACTCGATGAACTCAGTTTATTGGATGAACACCTAACGGGCGGTAGTGGAAAATTAGTCTCCAAAGAATTAAAAGAACTCGTCACTCCAAAAAACAAAGACGGCCGAGTGGTTGTGAAAATTTACCGAACCGGCGTATTTTTAACTGTTTACCCGCCTTCCGGGGAAGGTCTCGAAATGACAATGGCAGATGTTTCTAAAAAACTGTCGTTTCGTGGTGTGGCAGGTGTTGACCAAAACCTCATCAATAAAATCCTCAAAGAAAAAAAAGGGGAACCAATCCTCATCTCCAACCAAAAACCAAAACCTGGAAATGACTCCAGTTGTAATGTGGAGATTGCCCAAGAGAATATGCGTGCCTTTGTGACAGTATTCCCGGCAAGACCTGGTGGTCGTGATTTAGAAGTTGCCGATATCGTTGCTGCCTTAAAAGGCATGGGTGTCGCTCATGGTTTAAAAGAAGACGAAATCCGAAAACATTTGGATGAAGAAGTTCATAACAAACCATTTATTGGCGCCGAAGGTGATTTCCCTGTGAACGGGAAAAATGCCGAAATCAAATACTACGTTCGCACGGAAAAGAAAATCAATTTCAAAGAAGACCAATCGGGTCGTGTGGACTACAAAGATCTGGATATGATCGAAAACGTTGTCGTTGGACAATTGTTAGCTGAAAAGCTCCCTGCTGAAAAAGGAAAGTTTGGTCGCAATTTATTTGGAATGGTATTACCGGCCAAAGATGGTTTGGACACCGAACTCAAACAAGGGAAAGGAACCATTCTTTCAGAAGACAAAATGCGTCTTACCGCCGAAGTCAATGGACAAGTGTTATACGCTGCTGGTCGCCTTTCTGTGGAAACCGTCTATCGTATCAATGGAGATGTGGGAGTTCGTACAGGAAATGTTACCTTCCTTGGTTCCATCATCATCACAGGAAACGTCGAAGACAATTATTCTGTCAAAGCCGCTGGGAATATTGAAATTTATGGAACGGTCCAAAAGGCCATTGTGGAAGCGGATGGAGACATTATTGTCCGCCAAGGGGTCACAGGGCGCGAGGAGGCACGTGTGGAGTCCACAGGAGGCAATATCGTTGCCAAGTTCATCCAGAACGCCACTTGTATCACAGAAAAAGACATCATCGTCCAAGAAGGGATTTTACATTCCCACCTTATGGCAGGGGGAAAAATTTCCTGTAAAGGGAAACGGGGGCAAATTGTGGGGGGAACAATCCAGGCTGCCCAACTCATTTCCGCGAAAATCATTGGTTCCCAAGCAAACCCACAAACCGACCTCATCGTTGGAAACAATCCTAAGATCTTAAAACAGATCAGTGAGTTTGAAGAGAAGAAAAAAGAGAACCAAGACAAACTCGACCAACTCACAAAAACCATGCGCACCCTCAAAGCACGGAAAGATGCTGACCCTGCGAGTTTTACAGCGGAACAAGATGCCCATTTACAGAAATTAGAAGCTGGGACTAAAAAACTCGAAAAACGGATCGCTGAGGCAAGTAAGGACATCCAAACCCTTACTGAGTACATGGATGAACAGGCTGCAAGCGGTCGTGTTTCTGTGGAAAAAACCATCTTCCCAGGGGTTACGATCCGTATCCGCAACGCAGAATACAAACTCCGCCACGAGACCAAGGCCAAAACCTTCTACGAAGAAGAGTCCCAAGTCCGTAGCCAGCCATACGAAGACCCAGATGAAACGAAAAATGACTGGAGAAAAAAGAGAGGGCGTGGTAAGTCTAAGAATTAGGAGGGACGCCAGATGATACTCAACGAAAATTTCGCCAGTATCGCCCACCACTACGATTTTGCACGTAGGGCTCAGGCTGAAAATCCCTTCACCCACCAAAACCAGGTGGTGGAATTGCAAAAGGTGGTGATCCAAACACAAAACCGAGCCCAAACGGTCCCTGAAACAAAATCAGGAACCCAAGGTTCGGCGGCAAAACCGAAACAAGACAAAGAAAATTCGGTATTTGCTTATTCCAAAGAAGGGATCATTTATGATCGTCCCAATTTGGAACGTGGATCTCGTTTTGATTCAAAAGCATAATTTTTTTCTACGGAATGTTGTTGGAAATGTTCTTTAGGAGAAATATATGGAGCTTTTTTCTCTCGTACTCGTAAATTTATTATTCTGTGGGATGATGTATGTCTTCATCTCAGCAAAAGTCCAAAAAGCTGTAAGTGAATACTACGATAAAAAATTAAACCGAGCCATTGATATGGCTACGGCGGAAACCATACGCGAGTTAGACGCCACGGTAAGTATCATTGAATCTAAGATGGTTGCACTTCGAACCATGATGGAGAAGGGTGAGGCTTTAGTAAAAGAATTCAAACACTACCAGAACCAAGGTCTCTCAATGAAACAAGAGTTAGTTCCAACTCCTCTTGAATCAGAAGAACCGATCCTTGATACAAAAGAACAAAGGACTGGCATCGGTAAAATTTACCAAGCAAACCAAATCCCCGTTTCCATTGATGAGGCAGAAACAACAGAAGGGGCCGTGAACCAAGCCTTTGGAAAACTAGGAAAGGCCGTAAAAGGAATGTTCGGTATGGAACCATTAACGGAACCTTCTAAAGAAGCAGTGGATAATGTGGAAGTTCTTACCTTCCAACCTAAGATGAATTATACGGTCGGTGGAAATCCTTTCACAGAAGAAAAACCTGCTGAAGCCATTCGGAATGAAATGGTGGAAGGTCAGAAAAAAAGAGAATTCTTAAATGAAGTTTCGAAAGCAAATGATCCAGCATTTGCTTCTTACCAAAGGATGAATTTAGACAAGGTGGAATTTTCCATTGAGTCTGCTTTAGAAGAGTTACCAACATCTGCAACAAAGATAGATAAAGTGGTTCATCTCATCAAAAAGGGATACAAACATGACGAAATCTCAGAAGCGATGAACATTGGTATCCATGAAATTCATTTGATAGAAACGATTCGACTTGATCGATCTAGAAGAATCTAAAAATATGTTTCCATGTCTTCGTTTCCGGTTCTCAATGTAGGATTCTCTAACGTTGTTTTTGTTTCCAAAATTCTGACCATATTGTTGGCAGATTCAGCAGGGGCAAAACGACTCCGAACGGAAGCAAAATCGGAGAACCGTCTCATTGATGCTACCTGTGGACGTAAAACTAGGTCTGTGTTAGTCCTTGACTCAGGCCATATTCTGTTATCTGCAATTCGCCCTGAAAGTTTGTCCAAACGTTTGGAAACAGGTGACAACCACATTGGAGAAGGGGAAGAGGAGTCAGAAGATTGAAAGCAATTCCGAATCTTTATATCATCTCTTCCGTTGCTGGTGGAGGGAAATCGACCATCATCCAAGCCCTTCTCAAAGAGAACCCAGAGTTCTATTTTTCCATCTCCTGTACAACAAGGGACCCGCGGCCTGGAGATGAAGAAGGAAAAACGTATTACTTCCTAACCACGCTTGAGTTCCAAAAAAGAATCGCTGCTGGTGAATTTTACGAATGGGCGGAAGTTCATGGCAATTTTTATGGAACTCCTAAAGCTCCGATCTTAGAGGCTATCAAGGAACACCGTGTGGCACTTCTCGATTTGGATGTGCAAGGTGCCAAATCTGCTAAGGAACTAAGACCTGAATCTGTTACTATTTTTATCGAACCTCCAAGCCGTGAGATTTGGATTGAACGCCTCATCAGACGAGGGACAGATTCAAAAACAAGTATCGAAAAGCGAATTGAGAATGGAATTAAAGAATTGGAAGAAGCACCAAACTTCGATTATGTTGTCATCAATGACAAATTGGAAGATGCTATCACAGAAGTGAAAGCAATCCTTTGTGGAACAAAAACGAAAACTCAGTAAAAAAGACGCCAGCTAACAAGTACACTTAATTCTGATTTAAGGTTCGTCGTTTTCCTCATCGATACTTTTGCCGTAGTTTGGAACATTTTTGGCACCTGCATCGAGCCATTTATTCGAGATCACAGACCTTCTTTCTGCAGGGAATAAAGTGAGAAGATAGGTTGTGATGGTTTGCCTTCCATCTTCTTCTGCATCTTTGTCCATTTGTTCGAATACTTCAATGATATCGTAGTCTGGCCAATTGAGGAGCATATCTCTTGCTGATTCGGGAGGCATGTTCGCCACTTTGTTTGCGAGGACTTTTACTTTTTCGGCACGTGCATTGTCCTTTCTCGCTTTTTCCGCCATTTCTTTTTCTTTCCGTTGGATCCCTTCTTTGAGTTCTTCCAATCGTTCTTTGTCAGCACTGAGTGATGAAGATTTTTCCTCTAACTCACGTTCCATTTGTTCAAGTTCTTCACGGTCAGCAATGAGTCTTTCTTTTGCTTTTTCCATCTCCAACTTCTCAAGTTCCGTGGGAGAGAGTAGGTCTTGGTTCACAAGGCCCGCTTGTTTTTTTAAAAAAGGAAGATAGTCTTCAGCATTAATGACTTGGAAGTAGTCAAAAACAAAAAAACCAATCGCTATAAGAAAGAAAATCAATACAATTAAAAAGAAGGATCTTGTGCTGTCAGTTACACTTGCCATTATGATTTGCCTTGTCCTAGGTAATATTTTTCATAAAAATCGCGGAGAGTTTTAAAGTCAGATGCGAGTTCGTCTCCGCCATCTTCCCTGTTTAATATTTTGAAAGTTCTTGGAATTTTTTTGGAAACTTTAGGACCATAACTTTCAAGTGAATCAAATAATGACTGTTTGTTTAGATGGAAATTGAATTCTTCCACTTCTCTACGTTCCATTCGATTTCGCTTTTTTTTCCATTCAAGGAATCGTTTGTCCTTTAAGACCTCGATCACTTTTTTATTCATCCTGGCAACCATCACATCTTTACGAACCAAATTGACTTCTTCGGTTTGGTTTGAAATTCTATGATCCAATTCTTCGTTCCGACGAATGAGACCTTTGATGTATTGTTCAATGGATAAATAGTCAGATAAACTTGTCCCTACTTTTGCAGAAGATAAGATTGCTTCGTAGGAAGATTCGATTTCTTTTTGATTGTTTTCCTTTTCGGAAATAAGGGAATTGAGTTTGGATACAACGAGTGACAAACGGCGGATTTCTTCCTCTTCTTTTAAGCCCCGAAGTTTTAAAACCGTCTCCAAACTGAAGCGAAATCGTTTCACAGCTGTCTATTTCTTCGGTTCTAAATAATTTTTGTACTCTTTTTTACTCGTATTTTTAAAAAAATACGTAAAACTTGGAATATTGTCCCATAAATACTTACATCTCCTTTTGTTTGTTTGGAGCCAGTTTTTAGGTTCCTTTTCTCCTGCATTTGCCACCTCACTTGGTGAATCAGTGGAGTCCAGTGGTGGTACCCCGATCCATTTAGAAGGGGATTGGGAGTTTTACCCCCGAGTGTTTTTGTCGGAAGTGGAAACACGGGATCTTCCTTTCCAAATGTTAACAGTTCCAGGGATTTGGAACTCCGTCCTCGGCTCAGGAGAAGGGTATGGGACCTACCGCCTCGTTTTGCAAAAGCCAAGTTATTTGGCAAATGAGGAAGTGTTTGGAATCAAAATTTTGGATGTGGCAACTGCCTCTCGTGTGATTTGGAACGGCAAACAACTTGGTTCTTCCGGTGTTGTCGGAAAAACACGAGACAAGTCTGACCCTTCTTACCAATTCCAATTGTATCCTTTACCATGGAAGGATGGCCCAAACGAGTTACTCATTGAAATTTCTAATTTCCATCATGCTAAGGGTGGGTTATGGGAACCACCTTACATCGGTGAGTGGAACCAGTTGTACAGGGAAAGTGAAACTGACCTTGCCTCTTCACTGTTTTTGGCTGGATCTGTATTTATCATTGCATTGTATCATTTTGGATTGTTTTACTTTCGACGCACGGACAAAGGGAATTTATTATTTGGGTTTGCCGCATTACTATTAGCACTTCGGACTTTATTCACAGGTGAACGATTTGTCTTCAATGAACTATCACCTATTTTAAGTTGGAATGTATGTTTACGAATTGAATACTTTACGTTTTATATCTCACCTTATTTGTTCTTTGCATTTTTTCGTGAGTTTTATCCTGATTATTATCCGAAATGGATGCACAGGTTACTTCTTTTCCCAACACTTTTGTTTATTTCATTTTTGTTTGTTTTGCCAACACAAGTTTATACAGAACTAAACAGTTATTACCAGATTGTATTTTTATTTGGGATCCTCATGATTCTACAAGGTGTGTTCCGGGCAGCCATCCACAAAAAAGAAAGTGGATTTTTGTTTTTTGTAGGAATCTGTACAGTTGCGATTGCAGCTCTTGTCGATTTGTTAAACGCAAACCAAATTTTTTATTCGGTGGAAGCAATTCCCATTGGGATTTTCGTTTTTATCCTAGTTCAATCTCTTACACTATCTAGAAGATTTAGCCGTGCATTTTCAGAAGTGGAAACTTTATCGAAACGATTATTGGCTTTGGATAAATTGAAAGATGAGTTTTTGGCAAATACATCCCATGAACTAAAAACACCATTAAATGGGATTATTGGTATCGCCGAATCTATGTTTGATGGAATCGGTGGGAAACTCAACCAAGAACAGAGACAAAATTTGGGAATGATCGTCAGTTCTGGGAAAAGACTCTCTTCCCTCGTTGATGACATTTTAGATTTTTCCAAAATGAAAAATCGCGATTTGGATTTGGATCTGAAGGCAATTGACCTACACCAAATTTGTGATTTTGTCCTTGTGATTTCAAGACCTTTATATGTAACAAAAAATCTTACCGTTAGGAATAATGTTCCTATTGATTTTCCACCGATTCTTGGTGATGAAGCACGACTCCAACAGATTTTGTTCAATATCATTGGAAATGCTATCAAGTTCACAGAAAAGGGTAGGATTGAAGTATCTTGTGAAATCGTAGATAAAATGGCAGTGATTTCCATCCGAGATACTGGGATCGGAATTCCTAAAGACAAGTTTTCTGATATCTTTCGTTCCTTTGAACAAGTGGATTCTTCCACAACACGTAAGTTTGGTGGGACGGGGCTTGGACTCGCCATTTCAAAACGTTTGGTCGAACTCCATGGAGGAAATATTTGGGTAGAATCCATTCCTTCAGAAGGATCTGTGTTTTCTTTTTCATTGCCGTTAGCACGAGAAGGGGAAATCCCGATCGAAAAACCACCTATGAAAAAAACAGAGATGTGGTTTGGTGGAGACAATTTTGATTTTGAACCAATTGAAGATACAGAAGAAGAATTTGAGGGTGAAAAATTAAAAGTCATCGTTGTGGATGATGAACCTATCAACCGTCAGGTGCTAAAGAATCATTTAACTCTCATTGGCTGTGATGTAAGTGAAGCTGCGAATGGTGTGGATGCGATTCGTCTTGTGAGAGACGAAGGCCCATTTGAACTTATGGTGCTTGATATTATGATGCCTGGGATGAGTGGGTATGATGTTTGTGCTGTTTTACGAGAATCATATTCTTTATACCAATTACCCATCTTGTTTTTAACTGCCAAAAATCAAATTGCAGACATTATCGCTGCTTTGGAAGCAGGCGGGAATGATTATCTGGCAAAACCATTTGACAAACGTGAATTGATCTCTCGTGCTAAAAATCTAATTACTTTAAAAAAAGCAGTAGAAGAACAAAACAAATTCATCGCCATCCAAAACGAATTGGGTTTGGCGCGAAAACTTCAGTATTCCATTCTACCGGAAGAAGCACCAAATGTAGTTGGAATTAAAACTGAGTTTTATTATGAACCAATGGACAGTATCGGTGGAGATTTTTTTGATTTCCATGCGATCTCTGAAACTGAATTGGGAGTTCTCATTGCAGACGTATCCGGGCATGGAATCCCCGCTGCCCTTGTGTCAGCGATGTTAAAAATTGCATTTTCCACACAAGTGAGACTTGCCAAAGAACCTTCACAACTATTGAACCAAATCAATACAACGCTCTTAGGAAAGATGAAGGGTGCATTTGTGACTGCATCGTATGTCTATATCAATTTGGAAACCAAACAAATGATCCATGCTCGTTGTGGACACCCTCCTCTTATCCTCAACCGTAAAGGAGAAAACAAAGCCAAACTCAGTATGCCACAGGGAAAACTCATTGGTTGGATCCCAGAACTTGATATTCAGGAAGACCACATCCAAATCCAATCAGGTGATCGAATTGTATTGTATACAGATGGTATTACGGAAGCTACCAACGCACAAAAAGAAATGATTGGCCAAGAAAATTGGGAAACGATGTCACACCGTTATAGTGGTTATCCCGTCACAGAATCAAAACGTTTGTTACTCGAAAAAATCAAAGAGTTTACTGGGAACAGAACTCCAGATGATGACGTAACCCTTGTGATCTTAGAAATTGAATGAGTTAAGACTATTTAATTGGATTAAAACTCATCGTCATTGCGAGATGATGATTGTAAAATAAGTTCCAGTTTTTTGATCGCTTCGTTGTAAGAAGATTTTTCTTCAATTCGTTGTCTTAAATAGTCATCAATTTGCGATTTTTTATCAATTGCCATGTCTATTTTTTCATCAGCACCACGCACATAGGCATTGAGTAAGATGATATCTTCAGAATTTTTGTATTTGGAGATCAATTCCCGAACAATGGAGGCACGCATATAGTGATCTTCATTCACAATTTTTTGCATCAATCGAGAAAGAGAAGAAGGTACATCAATCGCAGGGTAATGGCTTTGTTCGGCAAGTTTTCTTGTTAATACAATATGCCCATCAATAAATCCTCGAACCTTGTCCGCCACAATATCATCCATATCATCTTCGGCATCAGTTAATACAGTATAAAAACCAGTAATAGAACCGCCGTTATGTGAGGTTCCGGCACGTTCGACTAGTTTTGCCATTTTAGTAAATACAGTGGATGCATATCCTTTTGTGACAACTGGTTCGCCAATGGATAATTCTCTTAGGGCTTCTGCATACCTGGTAAGGGAATCCATATACAAATTGACTGACATTCCCTTTTCACGAAAGTATTCTGCCGCTGAACAAGCTAGGTTTGCACAACTCACTTGTTCCATCTTGGAAGAATCAGAAGTCGCAACAAAAACAACCGATCTTGCCAGTGCTTCTTTCCCAAGTTCTACATGTAAAAATTCATTTACCTCGCGTCCCCTTTCTCCAATGAGTGCTACCACGTTTACATCTGCATTCGTATAACGGGCGATCATCCCAAGTAAACTGGATTTACCAACTCCAGAACCTGAAAAAATTCCAATCCGTTGTCCACGCCCAACAGTTAACATTCCATCAATGGCACGAACCCCTGTTTCTAAAATTTCAGAGATAGGAGGGCGATCAAGTGGGTTTAAGAACCTTGGTTCAGATGCTCTTTCTTCTTTTGTGATGAGGATCCCTTTGTTATCAATTGGTTTCCCAAGACCATTTAAAACTCGTCCTAAAAGTTCTGGACCTGCATTTAAAGTGATTTGTCTACCAGAGGAAAATACAAAGGCATGAGGGAATATTTCTTGAGTATCACCTAATGGCATTAAGGTGTATAGATGGTCTTTAAATCCAACAAGGACACAGGCTAGGTATCCTTTGTCTGACCCACGTTCGACTTCTAAAATTTCACCAACCTTAGAATCGGGAGGTCCTTGGGAATAGATGACGTTCCCCACAACAGATACAACGACCCCACTTTTGCGAATGGGTTCGATTTTTTCGACGACATTCAGGTATTTCGAAATGGCATCGATTTGTTCTGTGAATTTTTTCTCGATCATGGGGTCTTTTCACTCATCCAATCATGAGACATAATTAAATCAAGCGAATTGATGCCAGAAACTCAAAGTAGGAATCTCTGGCCTATTTCGTTCTAACGACAGAGTTTGATTTGGTCCATGTTGGAGATCAGTTTGGGGGAGGGCAGTTTTTTCCCAAGTTTGACGTTTCCACCTTCCGCAAGGTCTGCTGATTCATATGCCCACTTGCCAAAATTGGTAGGGACCGTAAAACAATCTGGGAAGGTTTTTGTTTCGGTCAGGTCTTTGCCTGTCCAAACAAGGATACGATCGGGTGTCCGAACGTACAATTTGCTGCCATCTTCTGCCCAGCGAATCCCATAGAGAGGTAATGCGGTCCAGAAACTGAGAGGGTAGGACTGCACTGATTTGTCAGCAGTTTGCAGGATGGACAATTCGAATTCTGTGAATTCATCTTCTTTGGTTGGACTTGCTGTGATGAGTGCCACTAAATTTCCGTTGGGGGAAGGAGCCATTTGGAAAATAATTTTCCTTTCTGGAGTTGCGGGATACGAAAATGCACCACCTACTTCTGGGTAAATGGAAAGGGTTTGGTTAAGGGTTCCATATTCGTCATTTTTACCATATAACACAAATAATGTGTTCGATTTTGTATGGTAAAAAATTCCATCCCCTAACGCCCACGATGGTAAATCCCATTCCCTTAATACTTTTCCTCCCGTAACACCGTTCGTTACCAACTTGATATGACTTTTGTAATCACGTTTGTCTGTGGTTCCATTGAGAGGGTTCCAAGAATCTTTCTCTTGGTAAGCGACTGTTAAAACCAGGTTCACATTCGGATCATTACTAGGTGAGATTTCTTCTGGCAATTGTGCATCACGCCAAATGAGTTGGGAACAACCAAAAACAGAAAGCAGGAGAAAAGGAAGGAGAGTTTTCATAGGAAATGAGGTTACGGTAAGATTTGTCTCTGTAAACAAAAAAGGGGACCTATTGTCCCCTTTCAGTTCGAAAAGTGAATGGAAAGGAAATTATTTTCCTTTTTTCGCTTTTGCTTTTTCTTTATTCTTTTGGTCGATTTCTGCTCTATGAGTGTCACAAAGTCTGTAAAGAATTCCTGTTACCGGATTTTTACGAGTTACTTTGGTACCACAAACGATGCATAGACCTTGTGCTCTTCTTCTTTTGTAAAGTTGTTGAACTCTCTCCGCTCCAGATGCTTTGTACTTGGAGATTTGAATTCTGAATCCTTTGAAAAGGTAATTCCCAATCGACTTCTCTGGGTCTTTTTTAAGATCATCCGCGATTTTGTCGATTTGTCCTGGGCCTACTTTTTGTGGTTCCATAGCTTTCTTTTTCCTTTAAATTTAATTTATATTTTTTTTGACGAAGGGAAATCCCTTGCCCTAACAAGAGTATCTCTCTTCTTTCATAAAAATTCAAGATATTTTTTTTACCGAATAACAATTTTTTGATGTTTTGCGAAGTTTTTTTTCTAAAACGTTTGATAGGTGATCATTCGCTTTTGAATAACTTAATCTGAATTGCTTTTGGAAAACTTGGACAAGTTTCTACACATAACCCACATCCTGTGCAACTCGATTGTGCAAAAACTGGTAAATTCCCTTTAAATTTAACGGTTTTTTCAATAGGGCAGGTAACAAAACAAGCATTACAGGTTGATTCCCCTGTTTTTTCATTGATACAAAATTCTTTTAAAAGTTTCGCCTTACCAAACTTTGGCGTCGTTTCGGACACTTCGTACGGTAATAATGCGTCTTCAGGACAAGCAGTGATACAAGGCCAATCAGAACAAAGGTGACAAGCTTTTGCATTTGGATCAAAATGTGGATATGTTTTTTCGGAATCTGTTGCTGTAACAGGGAATAAGACGGCGTAAGGACAGGCAAAAATACATTCGTTACAACCTGTACAGAGAGAAAAAAAATCTTTTGATGCTCCTGGAGGTAAAGACAGAGTTTGGAACATCTTTGTCTTACGTTTCCGAACAAGAGTCGGCTTACTCTTTTGTTTTGTTTTTTTGACGTTCTGTTTTGGATCGGATTTGGGTGTTTTTTTAGGGATTTGGTCTGTTTCTTCCTGCCAAACTTCTTTGATGGCTTCGGAAATTTCATCCGCTTTCGTAAAGGTGAATTGGAAAACGGATTTAAATCCTTCTCGGAAAAGATCCTTACGTTTCATTTAACTTGGAATTCTTTCGATTTGTGCCCCAAGTGACCTTAACCTTGTATCAATTGACTCAAATCCTCTGTCAATTTGGACTATGTTATGGATCTCACTTTGGCCTTCCGCACAAAGAGCAGCAATGATCATCGCCATTCCTGCACGTATGTCTGGGCTTGCCACTCGTTGTCCATACAATCGATTGGCACCAATCACAATGGCTCTGTGTGGGTCACATAGGATGATTTGGGCTCCCATCGCAATGATGTTGTCCACAAAAAAGAGCCGAGATTCAAAGAGTTTTTCATGGATGAGAACAGTTCCCTTACACTGTGTGGCAGTCACCAACGCAACGGATGTCATATCAGCTGGGAATCCAGGCCAAGGTGCATCATCAATTTTGGGAGTGGCACCATGGTAGTCGGGTATAATTTCCATTTTTTGGTCGGAAGGGACAAGGATACCAGTTTCTGTTGGTCGCACTTCGATCCCAAGTCGGGAATAGACCATTCGGATCATTCGAATGTCTTCCAAATTAACATCGGTAATGTGGATTTCCCCACCAGTTACGGCTGCTAAACTGATAAAGGATCCAACTTCCAAATAATCCGATCCTATGCGGTGTCTTAAACCACCACTGGGAGAAGAAAGAGAAGTGACACCTGTGATCGTTAGGTGGTTTGTCCCAATGCCTTCGATTTTGGCACCTGCCGCTTGTAAAAATCGGCAAAGTCCTTGTACATGTGGTTCGGAAGCTGCATTTCGAATGGTAGTTGTTCCTTCTGCAAAAACGGCTGCCATCACTGCATTTTCGGTAGCGGTCACCGATGCTTCATCGAGCAGGATGTCTTTCCCGAACAATCGATCGGCTGTGATCATATAACCATCTGGAAACACTTCAATTTTCGCACCAAGGGCTTCTAACGCAAGGAGGTGGGTGTCCATACGGCGGCGACCAATTTTGTCTCCACCAGGTTTTGGTAAAAATACACGCCCCGTTCTGGCAAGGATAGGACCTGCAAGAGTCACAGCCCCTCGGAGTTGGGAACAAAGTTCATAAGGTAAATCCGATTTCACTGGATTTTTTTTCTGAAAGAGGTAGGATCCTTTGGTATCGAGGGAAGTGATCTCCACACCAATGTGGCGGAGAACATCCATGAGCTTCTGGACGTCGGCAATTTCGGGTAGGTTTTCTAAAATCACGTCTCCTTCCCATAAGAGCAAAGCTCCTAGGAGTGGAAGTGCTTCGTTTTTATTTCCTTGGGGAACAATTGTCCCGTGGAGTGGATTTTTGCCGATAATTTTAAAGTAGGAAGAGCTCACCTTGCTTCCATTCGACACAACGGAGATATGAGGAAAAGTAATTTATGAATTTTATGGCACAAGTCGTTTGGATTTTTCCAAAATTTGATACAATCTACATCTTTTACATTTTTCTCATGGGCGTTGCAGCCTTTATTTACGTAAAGGTCATGAACTACTTACAAAACAAACAAACAAGTGTGGTAAACCACTGGGTGGAATTCCAAAGGTATGCCATTGCAAGAAAATGCAACCAAGTAGAACTCAATATCCTACATAGTTTTTATGACCATTTGAATGATGATGAACGAGAGATTTACCTTCTCCCTGAAAACAGGAACAAACTCAAAAATGCATTGTATCGTTATTTTCTAAAATCAAATGCAAATACAACTGAAAAGGAAGTGAATCTTTTTGATAAACTCTTTCGTTCTGGTGTTGAATTCAAAAAAGAAATTTTATCCTTAAACGATTTAACCGTTGGTGAGGTGGCAGCACTTGAAGCAGACGGACGAGAAGAACTCACCTATGTGATGCAAAAAACTTCCGATGAATTACTTTTGTCCACAAAGGGTTTGTCGAAGGACTTACTTGTTCCTGGAAAAGAAGCAAAATTATATGTATTCCGTCCTAGCAGTGGTGGTTATTTGTTAGATGGTAAAGTGATCAAAACAAATGAAAGTGGAGTCATTTTTCATTTTAATGGAAAAATCGAAAGAAAAGGGGAATCCCATTTGATGTTAATGGACAAAATGTCGATTACCGTTTCTCCTTGGCCACCTCCTGAAGAAAAAAAGGATTTAGAGTTAGATAAACATAAATTATTACTCAGCGAAGAAAACATTGATAAACAATTAGAAGTGTTAAAACGCATAGCCAAAGACCAAAAAGAAAATAACGAAAAAAAATTCGAAATCAAAGAAACCGCAAAACCATTCATCACACTTTCAGAACGATTGTCTGATAGAGGGATTTTATTTACCTTTCCTTCGGGAATTTCCTCTGAAATTTGGAAACACCAAGATTTATGGGAAGTCAGTTTTAGTTTTGATAAAGGACCAACCTTTCATATCCGTGCAAAGATGATGCCCACAAAACAAAAATCAGATGTATACTTATTACGATATGTAGATGCAGATGAAACCATGCGGAAATCTTTGTATGAAGAAATCCGCAAACGTGGTGGAGTGAGAGAAGTTTTAACGTAATCTAAACTTATAAACTTTCAGGAAAGGCACCTTTGGAAGGTGTCTTTAATTCCTTTGTTAATAAAATCAAATCCACTTTTGGAATCTCTTTTCCTGAAGTGAGTTTCACTCCAAGTGCTTCCCAAGAACCAACAGTTAACGAAAAAGACAATAGATACTCTACGTTTTGCATTTCTGGTAATTGGATGAAGGGTGTCCCTCCATGCATGACAAGGAAACGTTTGTTTGGAAATTTTTTAGCAAGACTCACAACATAAAGAATTTCAGGTTCCGAAGTGGAATCGAATAAATAAGTTGTATATGTTTTTTGTTTCACATAACTTCCAAATGATTTTGGGGGAACAGATTGGATTTTTTTCGATTTTAATACTTCTTTGAGTTTTTGGTTTTTCACAAAGGAAAGAGTTTGCTCTGGTAAAATCTGGGCAGTTTTTACGGCTTTTGGATAGGCACGGATTGAGTCTTCATTGATTTCTTTTGCAAAAAAAAGTGATTTACTGAGTGTTGTGTAACGATCGTTTCTTTCTTTTTCCCAAGTCGTAAGGAATTCTTTTTGTTTTTGGTTTTCCTCGTATACTGTTGGTAAGATGGAGTTTGCATCATAGATACCCAGTTCCAATTTTTTGCGAATTTGTTTTTGGACAGCTTCTTTTAAGATGTCACGTTCTTTTCCTTCTTTGTCTACAAAACGAAATTCTCCTTTTTTGTAAGCATCCATCAATTGGGCTTTGAATTTTTTGGCAGTTTCGCCCCAACTTGTCAGTAAAACGATATTGGCTCCAGCAAGGATTGTTAAAACACCAGGTCTGTCTTTTTCATAGTTTTTGGAAATGGCATGCATCTCCATTGCATCTGTAATAATAATCCCATCAAATTGTAGTGATTTCCGTAAAACATCTGTTAGAATTGTTTTTGAAAGTGTGGCGGGAAAATTAGGATCAATTTTGGGATACACGATATGAGCAGACATCACCGCTTCTGCCCCACCTTGGATGGATTGTTTGAACGGAACTAGTTCTAGTTTTTCCAATTCCTCTAGGCTTTTATTGATGATGGGAAGTCCGAGATGGCTATCGACTGTGGTATCCCCATGGCCTGGAAAATGTTTGATCACCGGTAAACAACCACCAGCCCTTGCACCTTTTTCATAGGCAACGGCAACTTCTGAAACTCGGTTTACATCCGATCCAAACGAACGAGTGTTAATGACTGGATTGAGTGGGTTGTTGTTGATATCTAAAACAGGTGCAAACAAAAAATTCAAACCTAAACTTCTCAGTTCATAGGAAGTGACAAAGCCGATGATTTCTCCCCATTCCTTTTTCCCAGTTTGTCCCACAGCCATGGCACCTGGGTAATGTGTGATCCCATCTTGAACACGGAATACACGGCCTCCTTCTTGGTCTGTTGAGATGAGAAATGGTTGTAGACCATTCTCTTTGGCAACGATTTGCAGATTTTCAGTGAGGGAGAGGATCTCTTCTTTTTTGCCTAGGTTTTTTCCAAAGAGGATGATACCACCTGGTTTTGTTTGTTTGATTTCATCCAATGCAATTTGGTCCACTGTTTTGGAAGGGATGGCAATGTGAATGGTTTGGCCTACCAGTTCTTCTTCCGACATACTGTTTGTGATTGACCATGCTTTTTCATCCAACCATCGTTTCCGTTCGTTTGCTGCCAGTTCCGTGAGGTAAAAACCAAAACAATAAGAAGATCCAAAAAATCCGAACAAAAGGAAGAGGGAAAAGGAGGTACGTAAAAGAACTTGGTTCATAGAGTATGATTGTACGTTTTACGATCCGCTTTTCTAAGACAACTACGAAAAATCTCTCATATGTTTTTGGTTTGGGTCGTCTGAGTATCTAGTGGATGATTTTTATAAAAACATAAAACCCAGTTCTCAGTTCCAAAGTATTTTTGAAGAAACAACCGTTGCCAAAGTTCCCGATGATTGGTTTGTCCTCATCACTGATATTGTGGGCTCCACAAAAGCAATTGAGGAAGGACGCTATAAAGATGTGAACACTGCAGGTGGACTGACTGCCATTGCAGTTGCCAATGTGTATGGGCATATGGACTTTCCATTTGTATTTGGTGGAGATGGTGTCACCTTTTTATTACCCATCAATTTATTATTCCCCATTCGTTCTGCCATTGCAGATACGATTTTACAAGTGAAGTCTGCTTTTGGACTTACGATGAGAGCCGGTATTGTTCCTGTACAAGAATTATACCGAGCGGGAACGGAATTATTTTTAACAAAATTCAAAGCTTCAGATCATTACGTACAATGTTCCCTCTTTGGAACGGCACTTCCACTTGCGGAACAATGGATCAAAGAAGGCAAAGACGAATCCTATTTGGTCCGTGAAAATGAAAAAATCCTACCTGCCGACTTCACAGGCTTTACTTGCCGTTGGAAGGATGTCCCAAGTGAAAGAGGGGAAATTGTATCTCTCATTGTCAAACCAAACCATTCCGATTTAGAAGTTTGTAAGAAGATCGTGATACGAGTGTTAAACTTTATCAAGTCGGAATATGGAGAAGAAAAGGAATACCATCCTTTAAGCCTTGGTCAAATCAAATTGGGATCAGGTGGTGAACTCAGGAAAGAGGCAATCGCAAGGACTGGCAATCATTCTGGATTCAAATTTGCACTTACCTTAATCAAAATTTGGATCGAAAGGACAGTGATGGCCCTTGCCATAAAATGGAAATTGCCATTAAAGTCTGGTCATTATTCCTTAGATCGATTAAAGGAATACCAGGTGATGAGTGCTGATTTTCGGAAATATGATGGCACACTTAAAATGGTAATCGATGGGACAAAAAAACATAGATTGGCACTAGAGACATTCTTACAAAAGTTAGAAGGTGAAGGATTGTTACACTATGGACTTTTTGTATCCAACAGGTCACTCATGACCTGTGTTTTAAAAGTGGCATCCTCAGATGAGGTTCATTTTGTAGATGGAGCGGATGGTGGATTTGCCATGGCCGCCAAATCACTGAAGGAAAAACTAAAAGGGAATTAGTCCCTTATTTTTTTTTCCTGATGTGATTGTTCACTTGTATCTATCATCATCTGATCCTATCGTACTCATAAAGATTACTGTTGCACACAGATTAATTTCTTCGTAGCAGAACAAATGGATTCTTGGCTTGTGACACTTGTGTTTGATGCCATGGTCCAAGTTTGTCCATACATATAAGAACTTGGTGTAGAAGGACAGTTTTGGTACGTAAAACCATTACAGTTGTGACGGTATGTCAATCCATCACCCGTACACGTAGGAGTTAATCCTTGTGTTGCTGCTGTTAGGCTTGTTGTCATCCCTGTCCAGTACTGATCTCCCACTGTAGAAAACGAACGAGAGATACTTGTTGGATCAAATCCAGCGGAACCATTTGCTACAAATAAACTCGTATGTTCATCACTACAATTGGTATACCCAGAACTATTACAACGGTAATAATGATAACCAGCAGTTAACACCCAATTGGTTCCATTGGGAACTCGATCATTTGTAACTCCACCTGCGCTATCACTGACAATCAAAGCCTTATAAGTTCCAGCGGGAACTCCACCAGGTTTGTTATTATTACATGTATCATCAGCACCAAACACACCTTGTGCGGTCATTTCTCCATTATAACTAGAGGTAGTCACAAAAATTGCTTTCCCGGCTGGTTCATCGTCTTCGTTGGTGATGGAATGGTCACTGGGGCTAGTTGCATTTTGGTAATTTGTGTCGGTGTTTGCAACCATGGAGAGTTGGATGTCAAAACTTTGGTTTCCATCCGAATAGGTATCATTAAGACCCACAACAGTGAAGGTTTGTTTTTTGGCAGAACTTGCACATCCACTATCAGAAGCATTGCCAGGTTCTACTTCACTATTCACAGGGAAGGTAATGGGGGAAGATGTGATGGTCCCACATTCGCCAGCAGATGCGGTTCCAGCAGAGTAGGATTTGCAACTGATATTGAGAACCACAGGTTGTGTTGGGTTATTGCCACCTAAACATACCGATACCGTAGCTGTGTTGCTTGTTCCTTCACGAGTGTTTCCCACATGTGAGATATAAAATGATTTTTCATCATCAGTTGTGGCAGCATAAACATCAATCGGATTGTAGGAAAGGCCTCCCGTTGATAAAGCCGTTGTGACAGTCCAGTTTTGGGTTAGATCCACAAGGATATCATCTACGTGTGTGAGGACAATTTGGTTTGCCCCACCTGATTCCATGAAATTATAGTTAGATGAGGATACAGTGACACTTCCAGGAACTGTCCCTTCTGTTGTATCGGAACTAGTGAGGCCAATCGTGATATCGGAACTTGGTGCCGTTTGGGAGATCATCCAAATATTCGTAGACCCTCCTTCCACAGCAGACAAACGGTTGCTAACAGTACCAAAGGACGAACCTGAAAAATTACATGGTTGGAGGAGGTTGGTTCCATCATTATCACAGGAACGTACAGAAAAGGTTGGTTCTGCAACCGTTGTATTGTATGTGGCATCGGATGAGGATGCGACAAAGGAAACGGTATAGTCCGCATTTCCTGTGTTTGCTGAGTCTGATTTCCCTTCGACTTGGAAGGTTTGGTATACATTCCAATCCGATGTCGTAAAACTGAGAGTTGGTGTCAGGATATTACATTTATTCCCGCAATTGGAAGAAAAATTAAGTGTAACCGTATTTGTGGGTTTGGTGCGGAGTTTGATTTGGAATTGTGAGTATTTGGTTCCAAATCGATTACTTTCATCTGTTGCAAATCGATTGATCGCTCCACCTGATGCACCAGTAGTTCCTGTTGTGGCATCAAACCTTTGGTAGGCGTAACCGGGAACACTTTGGTCACGGTTGTAAACCACAACGTTTCTTGGTTTGATTCCATTATAATCGGCGTCAGAACTACTTGTATTCGATACTTCCACAGTATACACTTTGATGCCGTCAATTTCCAAATCATCAACGGATGTGATCGTAACATCTTGGGGTGTACACCAATTTCCGGTTCCTGGGCATGCACCAGTTGTGAATGTGAGTGTCTTTGGATTGGCTGTTGCTTCGCGGTTACTAGCGTTGACGGAATCATACACTTCATTGATGGGAATGGTAACATTGGCAGTTGGTGCCGTACGCAATACCACTTGGAACGAGCCACTAGTTGTTGTTGCGGATGGGCCTGGTTCTTCCATCACTGAGGAGATATTGGAAACGCGTACACCGGGTCCTTCATCATCCTCTACCGCAACAGAAATATCACAGGCATCTTTTCCAGTGTACGTACCAGAAACTTCTTCACCACTACCGTTTTTTTGTGTCATGGTTCCAAGGGCCACTGCCATTGGATCTACTTTTGCACTCCTGACAGCATCTTGAACCACAGTAAATGTAAAACATTGTCTTTGTGTGACTCCGTTGCCAGTAAACGTGAGTTTGGTGGGGATGGCAACATCGGGAGCAGGAAAGGTTTTTAATGATATGATCCTTGTTCCATAACTGGAAGTCACGGAAACAGGAATTTCCAAACTCCCACTGAAGGGAGCGTTCGGATAAATACAGGTTTGGAAGGATTTATAACCCCATGAAGTCCCACCATCAGTATCCACATCGTCTAAACCATTTTCATTCACTGTGCTAAAGGTTGAGTTAACATCTCCATCTTCCGAAAGGGAAACAAGTTTGGTAGTGATGGTCACATCAGAAGAACAAGTAGAAGTTGGATTCCCGAATGTTCGTTCAAAACGTTCGCTGATACCAAATAAAAGATTATCTCCGGCAGATGCGGCTCCACTACATCCCACTAGGAGTGATACTAATAATAATGACAAGGATGATGCCAGTCGTTGTTTGGTGGAGTTCATACTAAATTTCCCGTTAACCAATCTTTTTTTATAAAACAATAAATGGATGCCTTTCCATTCATGGCAACGACAATCTCATTCTTGTGTAGAAAGAATGTACAAGTAACGTACGTTAAACAATGTTTATTATAGACGCTAAGATTGGTAAGCCATTCCATTCATTCCGTATTTTTACTAGGCAAATGTGGCAAAGATACGTTAAATTGAAGGAAATAGTTTGAAATTAATTTCCAATGATCTCCTGATAGAATTATCAATTGATTTCTATTCTTGGTGCAAAAGATAGGGACAGTTCGTTCTATGTTTAGAAAATTATTGTTCACTGTATTTTCGTTATCCGTTACCTATTGCCAGACGACCACCAAACCAGAGTGGATTGAATCAGAGGCCTTCCAAAGATTTTGTGGTTGTGTTCATATTGATGAATCGAAACCCAGTGAACATTTAGGAAGTTTACCTGTAGGTTCTCTCGATAAATTAGGAACTCCTGATTATTTAGAAAAATTATACAAGGGACTTCGAAGTGATTTTGAACACACAGGAACTCCCTTCGAAGAAGTAGGCGGAAGTTTAGTTGCCAAAGGTGTCGAACTCAAACGAATCGAAGACGATGAAAAAAGACTTCGTGAACTTCTCATCATCATTGACGGAGACGTTGCCTTCCCTTCAGGAAAATCTACATTAACTCCCAAAGCAAAAGAACTCATCGCAAAAGTAGGGGATGCCATGGAAGCCTATCCAGAAACCAATTGTCGGATTGGTGGTCACACTGATAGTGTTGGGGCATTTTCCATGAATTTAAAACTCAGTAAAGAAAGATCTCAATCTGTAAAAAAAGAACTCAAACTTGTCCATAAAATCGCAGAAGAACGATTTAAGGAAGTGGATGGTTATGCTGATTTACATAAGATCGTAGATACGATGTTAGCTGAAAAGAAAAATCGTAGAACTGAAATTTACGTAGGGACAGTTCGCATTGTTTACTAAGAATTTAAATCAAAAAAAATACCAATCAGTTCTTTATACTGTACTCATTTTAAGTTTTGTATTGAGTGGAAATCGGTTATCCGCAGAAGAAACAAATAAGGCGAACCAGAGTGTTGAACCAAAAAAGGATTCGGTAGTTACCCCAGAAAAAACAAATCCAAGTGTGGCTCCAAAAACCGAAACAACTTCGGTTACTGAACCACCAAGTACAAATCCACTTGTGGGTTTGGAACGGAGAGAAGACAACCAAACTCCAATGGAGATTTTTAATAAAGTTTACGAACACCGATTGATGATTCGAAGTGGATTTGGTTTTGGAAAATTATCTCCAGCGATCCTGAATGAAACTGGACCTGCTTGGTTCCAAAATTCCTTATTTCGACAAATCACAGAACCTGGTGCTCCACTTGCCATTCCTTATAAACCTGCAAAAGATTTAGGTGTTAATTCGCAGTTTTTTGACATTCGGTATGGTTATAAAAATAAATACGAAATCCAATATGCCGAAGATACTACGTTAGGTGTTTATAGCCGTAACCTTCCTGCTTCCAATAATTTTATTTCTCCAAGGACAGATGCTTATTGGGCAAGTAGTTTTGAAGGGAACCGATTACTCCGTTTTGAAGGAGTCAGTCAAAATTTACGATTTTCCTACACACATCCTGTTACGAAAATATTGATGGTGGGACCATCGATCAATTTCCATCGTTATACGGAACGAAACAATATTTCTTATGGCTCTTATTCGACAAGTCGTCCCGAAGCAACCGTTCCGAATAAAACCACTTGGTCAATTGGTGGTGATGCCAATGCAGAATATTCCATGAAAGGGATATTACCAGGTATTTATTCAAAATTAAAATTAAGAGATTGGTGGGAGATCCGAGCACGTTTGGAACTTCTGGACAGGAAAGGGAATTTTTCTGTGTTAGGTTCTCAAATCATCCAAGAAGTATTTAATGATAATTCCTCTTCTCTCACAGCAGTCATCCCTGCGTATGGTGGAAGGGTCAGAGACAAAGGAACCATTTTAAATTTGGAAACATCTTTCCAATACTGTCGTTTTTCTTTGGACATAGGTATGATCCGCCAAGATATCAAGCGAACCTATGAAACCTATTTGGGAGATACAGTGGGGTCAGTCCCAAGAAGTGATTATTCTGCCAGAAGCGTTTACATCGGATTTTCGGAAATGTCAACATCCATCAAACATACTGTTACAGAATTTTATATCATGCCAGGGGTTTCCTTTTATTATGACGAAGATAAAATTTATTAGGAGATAGTTCTTCTTTTCTTTATTTTTTTCTTTGGAATTGGTTTTGGTATTCAAATTGGTTCGCTAAAAATGTTTGCATTTTCTTAGATTCAGACCAATCTAATGAGTGATGCCTTACTTCATTACAATTCTATCACTGTTACTCCTCATCCAATGTGGGAATCCTTCCAATCCAGAGAACGAAAAGAAAACGGGAATTCCCACTGAAAATCAAACCAAAAGGATTCTTTATTTTGGAGATTCCTTAACTGCTGGATATGGCCTTCTGAATTATGAAGATGCATGGCCTCATGTTCTCACAAATCGAATCAATGCAGAAGGGTATTCTTACCAAATGACCAATGCGGGTGTGTCAGGTGATACAACGAGTGGAGGACTTGGGAGATTGGAATGGGTGCTCGCAGAAAAACCTTCCATCTTTGTTCTGGAATTAGGTGCAAATGATATGTTACGAGGCATTAGCCCAACAGTCACAAAAGAAAACCTCCGAACCATGGTAAAACAAATTAAATCACAATACCCGAACACCAAAATTTTGTTAGTTGGTATGATGGCTACACCGAATATGGGGAAAAAATATGCCTCCGCTTTTAATACGATTTATCCTGAACTTGCAAAAGAAGAAAACATTCCACTTGTTCCGTTTATCTTAGAAAAAGTGGCAACCATTCGCAAACTCAACCAAAAGGATGGTATCCATCCGACGGAAGCCGGCCACAAATTGGTTGCGGACACGGTGTATCCCTATATCAAACCCCTCTTAGA
Source organism: Leptospira levettii (assembly GCF_002812085.1). Classification (NCBI taxonomy): domain Bacteria; kingdom Pseudomonadati; phylum Spirochaetota; class Leptospiria; order Leptospirales; family Leptospiraceae; genus Leptospira; species Leptospira levettii. The sequence goes on along the minus strand of NZ_NPDM01000001.1, from coordinate 116,178 downwards.
AAAATAAGATTCTTCTCCTTCCGAAGTCCCTTTTGGATGGAGAGATAGTCGTCGACAAAAAACGAACTCGAGAATCCTTTCCTTTGCCTAATTGATCCCGCCCGTTACGATTCTGTTAGGTGGCATCACCACCTGGATACCCCCACCAGTGAAACCGAACTCATCTCCAAACCCAATTGGGATGGATTTCCATTCATGCTTTTTCGACTTTTTTCCTTGCCGATTTGATTAGGTTCCAAATGATGGTTTCACAAACCTTCTGCGGGAATAGCTCAGCGGTAGAGCATCTCCTTGCCAAGGAGAGGGTCGCGGGTTCAAGTCCCGTTTCCCGCTAATGAAGGTCTTCTTCTTTTTCTTTCCACTACACTCTCTTTTTTTACACTGGATATAATACGATGGAATTTACGGCTAAAAAAAATAACAACGCAACTTGTGACCTCAGCATTCAATTTAGCGCTGACGAAGTCCGCACCGCCTACTCACAGGCTTACAAAAATGCAGCTGAAAAAGTAAAAATCCCTGGGTTTCGACCAGGCAAGGCACCACTCAATATGGTGGAAAAAGTCCTAGGTGACTCCGTCATGGACGATGCTGCCAACATTATGTTAAACCAAGCAATGGCAGACCTCTTTGACAAATTGGAACACAAACCAATCCGTTTGCCACAATTCCAAATGGAAACCTTTGATAAAAATACGGGTGCAAAAGCAAAAGCCACTTACGATACAAAACCGGAAGTCACCTTACCAAAGTTAAAGAAAATCAAAATCCAACCAAAAGAAATTAAAATTTCGGATGCAGACATCCAAAAGGAATTGGAAGGAATCCAAAAAAACATGGCTCGTAATTCTTTGAAAGAAGAAGGCGAACCGGTTGAAGCAGCCGACCTTCTCGAAATCAATTATAAGTTCAAAGAAACAGGAAAAGAATACCCGGATCAAAACCAAACAGGAAAATTCCAAATGGGTGCTCCCCAAAACCCACCAGGTTTTGAGACCAATCTCCTTGGAATGAAACTGAATGAAACAAAAGAGTTTACATTCACTTACCCAGACGTGTATCCCGCATCTCCTGAGTCTGCTGGAAAATCCATCATATACACAGTAACAGTGACTGCGATTTACAAGGTAACATACCCTGAAATCAATGATGACTTTGCTTCCGAAGTGGATGGTTCTGCTAACTTACAAGAGTTAAAAGAAAAAACTAAAAAACAGTTACTTGAGATTTTTGGAAATGCACTCACCAAACGTGCAACAGATGATGCTTACAACGAAATCATCAAAGAATCCAAATTCATCATCCCAGAATCCCTCATTTACGAAGAAACAGAAACTGTATTCAAAAACTTCATGCGTGAATTTGGCCTTCCTGTCACTTCTCTTTCCGACTACGCAAAACGCCTAGGAAAAGAAGAAAAAGAAGTAAGGGAATCTTTCTCCAAAGCTGCTGAAAAACGCATCCAAACTTACATTTTGAAGCAAAAAATCGCTGATGACTATAAAATTGTCATTTCTGACGAGGAAGTAGAGGCCGGTTACGAAAAAGAGGCGTCTGCCCAAGGAATTCCTGCCGAAACTCTCAAAAAAGAAGTCCAAAAACAGAAGGCGGAAACCTACTACCGTGACAAATTCCTGTTTGATAAAATCGACGAGTTTGTTTACGCTGAGGTAGAGAAAAAATCGCCAAAAGCAATTTCAACGGAAGAAGCTGAGAAAATTCTTAGCGGGAAAGAAGAGTAAACTATGTCCACACTGATGCCTTATGTCATTGAACAAACAAGCCGTGGCGAACGCCAATACGACATTTTTTCACGGTTATTAAAAGATCGGATCATATTTTTAGGTTCTGCCATCGACGAAACCTATGCAAATGTGATTTCCGCTCAACTTTTGTTTTTAGAAGCGGAAAACCCAGACAGAGATATTTATCTCTACATCAATAGCCCTGGTGGTTATGTGAGTTCTGGACTTGCGATTTATGACACAATGCAACTCATCAAACCAGAAGTGAGAACTCTTTGTATTGGGCAGGCATCTTCTATGGCTGCTCTTTTACTTGCTGGTGGTGCCAAAGGAAAACGTTCTGCCCTTCCAAATTCACGAATTATGTTACACCAACCTTATGGTGGAGCAGGTGGGCAAGCATCTGATATTGAAATCTCCGCGAAAGAAATCATCAAGATTAAGGACAAACTCATCGATCTTTATGGTAAACACACAGGAAAGTCTGCTGACCAAATCCGCAAAGACACTGAAAGAAATTTCTTTATGAGTGCAGATGAAGCCAAAGAATACGGCATCATCGACAACGTGATCCAAGAACGCAAACAAATGCCACAAGCCTAAGGGGGCGTCTCCATGACCAAACGTGCAAGCCAAACGGGTAATTCCAGAGAAAAATTACATTGTTCTTTCTGCGGAAAGGCCCAAGACGAAGTAAGAAGGCTTGTCGCAGGTCCTGGTGTTTATATCTGCGATGAATGTATTTCCTTATGTAACGAAATCATCGCAGAAGAACCACAAAGCGGTGAAAAAACCGCAATCGTGGGTGATATTCCAAAACCAACTGAAATCAAAAAAATCTTAGACCAGTATGTGATTGGGCAAGAACAAGCAAAAAAAGCTTTATCTGTTGCCGTTTACAATCACTACAAACGAATCTTCCATAACGAACGTAAGGCGGGCGATGTTGAATTGGAAAAATCCAACATCATGCTCATTGGTCCTACTGGATCTGGAAAAACCTTACTCGCACAAACACTCGCTAGGATTCTAAAGGTTCCTTTTGCCATCGTCGATGCAACTGCTCTTACGGAAGCAGGTTATGTGGGCGAGGACGTAGAAAACATCATCCTCAAACTCATCCAAAATGCTGACAATGATGTGAAACGTGCTGAAATGGGAATCATCTACATTGACGAAATTGATAAAATTTCTCGTAAATCCGACTCAGCTTCCATCACCCGAGATGTGAGTGGAGAAGGGGTCCAACAAGCCCTTCTTAAAATCATTGAAGGAACTGTTGCCAATGTGCCTCCACAAGGTGGACGTAAACACCCTCACCAGGAATACATCCCAGTCGAAACCAAAAACATCCTCTTCATTTGTGGGGGAGCCTTTGTGGGTCTTACTGACATCATCAAACAACGAGTTGGTGTTAAATCAATTGGATTCCACTCGAATGAAGTGGTAAACGACAAAGGAAGGAAAATCGAAGAAGGGGAATCGGTGGTACACCATGTAATCCCTGATGATTTGATGAAATTTGGTTTGATCCCAGAATTCATTGGACGACTTCCTATCATTGCCACTCTCGATGAGTTAACGATTGAAAGTTTAAAATCTATTTTTACAGAACCAAAAAACTCCCTTCTCAAACAATACCAAAAGATGTTTGATATTGAGAATGTAAAACTCAAGTTCACTGAATCTGCAATTGAAGCAATTGCGCAAACAGCGATCAAACGGGAAAGTGGGGCACGGGGACTTCGTGCGATCGTGGAAGAGATCATGATGGAACTCATGTTCCAGATCCCATCTAGAAAGGATGTTTTGGAAGTGGTTGTCACTGACGAAACCGTTCTCAAAAAAGAAGCACCGATTACGATTCTAAAAGGTGATATCGAAAAGATCGCCTAAATTCTGTTTGCTCATGCGAACAAAAGTTTCCTTTTGGGTGTTTTATATGTCGTTTGGTATTTGGTTTATCCAATGCCATTCGGCAAAAGAGATTCCCACTGGTCCACCAATCCCAACCACAAAACCCATTGAATCCTCGATTGAATGGATCAAAATCAAAGAATCGGTTTATATCCACAAAAGTTTTGGCAGTTTCCAAGGAAAAACCTATCCGTCCAATGGACTTGTGGTTTTGACGAATAAGGGTGTCATTGTCATAGACACTGCTTGGACTGAACCACAAACCGAAGAACTCATCCAATCCATTCAGGCAAAGTTTCAAAAACAAATTGGTTTTGTCATTCTGACTCATGCACATGACGACCGTATGGCGGGAGTCTCATCCTTTCAAAAAAGGAAAATCCCTGTTTATAGCACCCAATTGACAGCTAAATTAGCCAAGGAAAATGGATATGGAATTCCAAGTCCCATCCTAGACATCCAAAGTCGTTTGTCCTTGGGAAATGTTTCTGTGGAAGTGTTTTACCCAGGGCATGGGCATTCTCCAGACAATATAGTCGTTTGGCTTCTAGACACACATATCCTCTTTGGAGGGTGCCTTGTGAAAGCTTTGGAAGCGGAAGATTTAGGGAATCTGAGAGATGCCAATGTGATGGAATGGGAATCCGCAGTCAAACGAGTGCTCACTCGGTATCCAGATGCGGAGGTGGTTGTGCCAGGGCACGGAAATTGGGGGAAACTCGATTTACTCCGTCATACAATCCGGTTACTTGTTTCGCCGAACCACTAAGATCGAAAGTTTTTCCATTGGGTTTGTGAGGTTTCGTTCGCGTCCTAGAGCACTCATTTTTTTTGCAATGGCGAGTAACATTTGTCTCGAAGAACTAGGCCTTAGGTCAAGTAAGTAGTCCACAAATTCTTCCATGATTTCAAATGATGTGAGTCCAAACTGAGTGAGAGTTCTGTCACTTGCCCAAACCAAATAATCTCCCACTTCGATCCCATCTGCCATTGAGATTGGATGTTTATGATTGGGATACCAATGGTCATCCCCACTTCCTTCAATCACTTGGATGCCATGATCAGAAAATTGGAAGATGGGCATATCCATGTAATGTAAAAAAGACATTTTATCATCTTTGTTTTGGATCACAAAGGCAGAGAGTTTTAATTTTAGAAAAGCAAATTGGTGAAGGGCAAATTTTAGTTTTTCCAGTAATTCTTCCGTAGAAAAAAGTCCATCTCCAAAGGAAGAGACAATGCCATGGATGAATATTTTTTCTGAAGACTCTAAAATTCCAGGTTCCATGTGACCTGCAATGATTCCAAAAAGTCCATCTTTTGCGCGTACGATACGAATGTAATCAGCTCCCGCATAACGCATCACTGACGGGAATACTGCTACATCAAAACCAGGTGAATTTGGGATTTTAATATCTGGAATTTGTTTATTTAAGGAAGTTGCTTGGATTGTTTTCCAATCAAACTTGTTTTCAAATTGTTCTTCTCCAAGTCCCTCTTCACCTTGTAATAGAGTGAACATGACTGATTTATAAATTTTGTACTCATCAGAGTTACGATTTAAGTTACGTATGTCTTTAGGGATTTGGTTTTCGCTATCTTGGATATGAAAAATGATATGGAGGATGTATTGGTATAAAAATCCAAGAAAATAATATACGATAAAACTAATGCACAATGCCAAAAGAAAAGAACTATAAATCCCAACTAAATTAAAGTTAAGGGTGTTTTCACCTTTTGGATTTTGCCAATGTGTGAATGTGAATTCAGCAAATAAAAAATGAATGAAAAAAAATAAAAAACTAATGACTCCAAGTAAAATGGGAAGTTTAACTCGGTAACTCATTTTGAATCAGTGGCTTCCAATACTCTCATTAAAATTGCAGACAAAAAGAATAAAAAACTAAGTGGTAATAGTAACATGAGCATCGAAAAAACATCGGGCCCTGGTGATAATACTGCTGAGACAACTGCAATGATGAGAACCGCTTCCCTCCATCGGGAAATCAGGAACCTAGAAGATAATATACCAATTCGACCGAGTAAAATCAGCACAATCGGTAACTGAAAGGATGCCCCAAAGACTAGGTGTAAGTTAAAAAACAAATCATAGTATTCATCAATGGGAAGGTAAGGATCCACTCCATCTGGTCTTAAGACCACTAGGAACACTCGTAAAAAATTTTCGAAGACAGTAAACCAACAAAGAGCAAGGCCTGACCAAAAGAGTAAGGTAGAAAACAGAATGATGAACTTTCCCCATTTTTCTGTCCTTGGGTTGACCGCGGGAGCAATGAAGCCCCATAGGATGTAGAGTAAAAATGGAAGGGAAACAAGGACCGACAAAATAAAGGACGTTTTCAAATAGATGAGAAACGGTGCCATGAGTTGGATCTGGAAAAAATGGGCATCTGGCCCAAGCACCGATTTGTATGGTTGGATGAGAATACTATGGATCTCACTTCCAAAGTACAAAGTTCCAATCATAAAAACAGAAACGACTAAGATGGAATAAATAAGTCTTTGCCGAAGTTCTTCTAAATGGTCACCCAGGGACATATATTTTTCCCTGGTTTCCGAATCTTCCGGCAGTGGTAGTGCGGTTCTTTTTTTGTCGACCAATGGTGGAATTAAGCTTTTTTCTTTTTAGTGGATTTTGCGTTGGACTGAGACGTCTGTTTTGGTTCTTCCACAGGAAAACTGGTTTGAGTCGGTTCCTCGTCTTGACCAGTGAGTGACTTTCTAAATTCCTTGATCCCGGAACCTAAGTCTTTGGCAAGGCTTGGCAATCGTTTTCCACCAAAAAAAAGTAAGGCTAAAAATACGATGAGTGCAATCTCCCACGGTCCTAGATTAAAAAAAGCAATAGGTGCTTGAAAAGAAAACGGATTGGATGGCATATTTCCCTCTTAAGGCAAGAGTTATGCAAACGAATCTGGAAGCAAGCGGAATGATAGAATTCTTTAAGGTCTTGCCAAACCTATTTTCTGGGGGTGTGTATCTCACCGATCCCAAATCTGGCCAAATTTTATTTTCCAATGAGTTTTTTAAGGATAATTTAGGATGTAAAAAACCTGGCAAAGATTGTTTGGAATCTGATTTACTTGCTTGGGTATTTAAGGATGACAAGGAAGCATTTTTAGAACAGATCCTCTCTCCAAACAAACGAAATGATCGCGAACAAATTGTAGGGGATTATAGGTTTCAGATGCCAAACGAAACGCTTGTTCGCTGGTTCCAGTTTGAAAAAAGAAAAGTGAACATTCCTGGAGTGGATTCAGTTCTAGATCTTGTGTTTGTGAGAGACGTCACAAATGAAAAAACAAATGAAATCAATATAGTAGAACAAATCCAATTTTTCCTAGGTCTTTTTGAAAACGCATCTGTGGGTATGGCATTACAAGACTGGGAAGGTGGTTATTTTCGTATCAATCCAAGGTTCACAGAAATCACTGGGTATAGTTTTCAGAACCTAACAGACCTTAATATTCGTAGGATCAAAGGGGAACCCATTTCCGATGAAGAAATGGAATACTTTAGTTTTTTCAAAGAAGGTGCAGAAGAATCTAAGCTCACTCGAAAGGATGGCCGACGAATCAATGTTTACCGACGAATTAGTGCGTTCCGTAATTCACAAGGAAAACCAGATTTTTATTATGTATTTTTGGATGATGTCACTGAAAAAAAACAATTAGAATCCTATCAGTTACACTCTCAAAAAATGGAAACCATTGGAAGTCTTGCTACCAATATAGCACATGACCTTAATAATTACTTACAACCAATCCATGTCTTTTCACAACTTGGAAAAGAACAAATCACTTTAGGGAAATTTGACCAAAACCAAATTCTTGATTATCTTGAAAAAATTCGAATGGGTGCAGATAATGCTCGTTCGATGATTCATCGAATTATCGATTATTCTAAAACAAAAAATGAACATTCTGTTTCCAAAATTGATATATCATCGGTTGTGGAGTCCACGATTCCATTACTTGTTGCTGGATTACCTAAAAACGTAGAAGCACAATTCGATTTTTTCAAAACACCTTTGATGACAAAAGTTGATGTTGTTCAGTTTTCTAAAATTTTATGTGAATTAACTTCAGGCGGTATTTTTGTTTGGGATGATAGGAAACGTGGACTTGTCCAAATCCAAACACAACCCATGGATGAAGTAAGGTTACTCATTTCCTTGGAATTTACAGGATTGTCCTTACCCGGTTTATCGGAATTAACCACCTTGGATTTGGTAAATTTTCGAGATGAGGATTTCCAATGGACTGGAATCCATTTAATCAATCGTTATGTGAAGAATTGGGGAGGTGAGTTTTATTTAGACAAACCAGACCCCATGACATTAAAGGTATTCATTTACTTACCTTTGGAGGAGTCAATAGCTGTCCACAATCCATACAAATTGAATCCCGAACCAAAACCAAAAGATGTTTGGTCTGAAATCTCAAAGAAAAAAATTTGGATCGTGGAAGATGACGAGGCAGCAAGTGAGGCAATTTGCTTTGTTTTATCTCAAAAACAAATCAAACCAAAAGTTTTTTCAACTTCTTCAGGAGCGATCCAATATTTGAATGAAGAGATTCCTGATTTCGTTTTATCAGATTATCGTTTACGAGAAATGAGTGGCCTTGTTATGATTCGTAAGATCAAACAATTATCAGCTGATGTTTCTGCTGTTTTGTATACAGGAAATATGGATGGGTTAGACGCAGAAGAACTTTCTAAAGAAGGGATATTGGTTCGGTCCAAACCAATATCCGTTGATGAATTATACGAATCGATTCTGTTATCGTTTGGATTTCTTTGATTTTTTGAATTCTTCAGCACCCGTAGTCTCTTTGATGAATTGGATCATTTCCTTTTCGATCAGTGTTTTGTCAGACTTTACATATTTGGAAAGAAGGACATGAGCCCCATCTTCGATTTTTAATAATCGGTTTTTAGGATTGGCATTTGGTCCTTTTTGGATTTTGTCGAATACATCTAACATTGCTTTTATGGAAGCAACAAAATCATGTTCTCTTTCGGATTTATAATAATACATTAAAAGGGTAGGTGTGCTAACCTTTGGGTAAGGATTTTCTTTATCCATAAATCGTTTTAGATCCAAAATATTTTGAATGGCACCGTAGTATTGGTCCAAATACCAATACTTAGCGGATTCATCCTTTGGATCAGTTTTAGAAATTCGAATTTCACCTTTGATGGCATCTATGAAAGATTTTCCCCAATATAATCGGAAGATGTGAGCTGTGGGATCATCAAAATCATAAAAAGGAGACGCGAGGATTAAACTATCAATTAAGTCTGGGTGTTTTGCGGCAAGGTAAGTTGCAATGTTTCCCCCCATACTTGTTCCGATAACTACTGTTTTGTGTCCTAATTCTTTCGAATAAAGTAAACTATCTTCTGCGTCTTGTAAGTATTTTTGGAATGGAGTGTTGAGGTGGTCTTCGATATTTGTTCCATGGCCAGGCAGGCGTACATAATAAGTATTGGCACCAAAGTATTCGCTCAGTTTGTTTGTGACTTCTTCCCCTTCACCTCGGCTTGCACCAAATCCATGTAGGTATAAAATTGCAATTGGTGTAGGTTCATCTGAAACTCGGATTAAATATTCTTCATTATTGGGTTTTGTATTTTCTTTTTTACTGATCTCAAGTTCATTTTGGTAAAAGCTTTCGAAATTTTCGAATTTTCGAGTGGAATCATAATTGTATTCACCAGTAGACCAATTGTAAGTGGATAGTAGAAAGGAAGAAAGAATGAGAGTGATTGCGGTCACCCATTTGATTATTAATCTCATCGAGGTTCTCTTGTTACGAAAGGTAAATACTACAAATTTAGGAATTCTGTTTCTAATTCAAGTCAATTTGTTCATTTTCTGTCACAAAACGAATGAAGAACATATGTTCTGGACTCCCATCGTGCCTGATGTAGCAAAAACAACTGCTGTTTATGGAACCATCCAAAATCCAACTGATTCTGATGTTTCCATCCTTTCCGTTTCTAGTAACCAATACAAAACTGTTGAATTCCATACGATTACCACGGACAAAGAAGGGATCATGAGGATGAGAAAAATAGACTATCCGATCGTTATAAAACCAAAGGAATCAATTGAACTTTCACGCAACGGCACACACCTTATGTTATATGAGAAAGAAAATTCAAGTGGTGAACTTTTGATTCAAATTCATTTTTCAAATGGGTTGGTTCAAAAACACGTTGTGGAGAAAAAATCATTATGAAGAAAATTTTAGTTCTTAGTTTTGCCATATTCCTTTTATTTAATATTCTACAATGTGGTTCGGCAATTGAACTCACAGAACTTCCAATAGGTGGAAATATTGAAGCCTTGGACAAATCGGGAACGAATGTGAATTTCAAAAATTTCAGTGAGCCTGTTTTACTTGTTTTTTTTGGTTATACATATTGTCCTGATTTTTGTCCGAATACATTGGCAAAAATCAAATCTGCGACAGAACATTTTTCTGAAATGGAAAAGAAAAATTTCCGTGTAGTGTTTGTTTCTATCGATCCAGAAAGGGATTCTACAGAAACCGCAACGAAGTATGTTCAGTTTTATATTCCCAATTCGATTGGTTATAGTTTTGATCCGAGTACAACCAATCGATTGTTAAAACAATATGCTGCTTATGTGGAAAAAACGAAAGATGGTTTGGCTTTTGATCACTCGACGTATCTTTATGTTTTGGATTCCCAAAGGAAAACTCGAAAACTCATCAAGTCAACCGATGGGAAAGAGGTAATTTCCAAAACGATTTTGGCTTTAAGCAGCAATTCCGTTCAATCGAAGTAATGCTTGGATGTCTGGATCTTTTCCATAAAAATCACGGAAAAGATTCATGGCATTGGCAGAACCACCTTTTTCCAAAACAGTTTTTCTGAAATGGGAAGCGTGTTCTAAATCAAACACTCCTTTATCTACAAATGAATAAAATGCATTCGCAGACAATAGTTCCGCCCATTTATAAGAATAATAACCTGCAGCATAACCACCTGCAAAGATATGAGTGAACGAGTTTTGGAATTTGTTATACGAAGGAGGAACAACAACAGCTATTTCCTTCCTAACTTGGTTTAATATTTCTTGAACTCTGGCTTCGTTTGGTTTTTCTTTATGAACCAACATATCAAATTTTGCAAATTCGATTTGTCGAACAACTCCCATGGCAGACATAAAGTTTTTTGCTTTCACCATTGTCTCGATATAAGAGTTGGGAATCGGTTCTTTTGTTTGGTAATGTTTCGCAAACAGTTGTAATACCTTTGGTTCATAGACAAAGTTTTCGAGAAATTGAGAAGGAAATTCTACCGCATCCCATTCTACTCCATTGACTCCACTCACAAATGCTTCATTCACTTTAGAAAGTAAATGATGGAGTGCATGTCCTAATTCATGAAACAATGTAACAACATCACTTGGTCTAAGTAAACTTGGTTGAGTGGCGGTTGCTTTTGGAAAACTTGCTACGACAAAGGCGATGGGAAGTTCTGTATTGCCAGATTCGTCTTTGAAATGGGGTTTCCAGTTGTGCATCCATGCCCCACCTTTTTTATCACTTCGCACTTCCAAGTCTAAGTATAAACGGGAACGAGTTTCCCCTTCCACAACCAAGTCATAACAAAGGACTGACGGTTCCCATACACTTGTTTTCACTTCTTGGAACTTAACGCCAAGCAGTTGCTCCAAAAATTGAAAGGTTCCATGAATGACAGTTTCTTTTTCCAAAAATGGTCTATAAATTTCTTCGTCATACGAAAAAGATTCTTTTTTTAATTTTTCTGAATAGTAAGTGAGATCCCAAGGTTCCACTTGAGTTTCTCCCATTTTTTTAGCGAAAGATTTGATCTCTGTGTATTCTTTTTCTGCAATCGGTTTCGCTTTTTCTGCTAAGTGGTCGAGAAACGTTATCACTTCTTCTGGAGTGTTGGCAACTTTTGTAGCCAAACTCAAATGTGCATAGGTTTCAAATCCTAGAAGTTTTGCTTCTTTGTCTCTTAAATCTAAAATTGTTTCAATGAGTGCACCATTTTCTGGAGCCCTTGTACAATAGGCATCATAAAGTTCTTTTCTGATCTTTCGGTTTTCGCCATAAGTCATATAAGCAATGTAAGATGGGAAATGAAGTGTAAACTTATAGGTTCCATCTTCTTGTTTGGCTGAATTTTTGTCACTTTCTGGAATTCCTTTTACATCCTCCTCTTTCAAATAAAGGGCAAAAGCATTTGTTGCGTTTAGCACATTTTGAGAAAATTGGTTGGTAAGATCAGATAACTGGATACGGATGTTTTTCAGTTCTTCCTTTGTCGTTGGATTGAGTCCAACACCTGACAATTGGAAATCTCGAATTTCATTCTCTAAAACTTTTTTTTGTTCTTCATTGAGTGATTTGTCAGTGGATTGGATTTTGAGTAGGGCTGCATAAATTTCTTCATTTTGTCCTAAGTCTGTATAATATTCACTTAGTTTAGGCAACAATCGACTGTAAATTGTTTGGCTTTCTTCATTATTTTTAACTGAGTTAATATGTGATACTTCAGTAACCAAATCCCCAAGTTCTGTTTGTATCCTTTGGTATGGTTTCAAAAAATTTTGAAATGAGAGGGGACTTTTTTTGAGAAGAGATTGGATGAATTCTTTGTTCGACTCCATTTTCTTTAAAATGGTCGATTCTTTTTGTGATAAATTGTCGGAATGAAATTCTGGAAACATCTGTACCTCTTAGGAATTAGACTCGATTTCGAATGCTTATCAACCAATTTGGAGTTAAGGGGAAAGTCTGCCAGTGGAAAAAAGGAAAATTGTTTTCTTCGATGGAGTGTGCCATCTTTGTATGGGTTCGGTTCAATTTTTATTGAAACTCAACAAAACAGAATCTCTCTCCTTTTCTGCAATTGGGTCCAAAACTTTTTTAGAACTCATTCCCGAACCTGCGAGAAATTCCCTACCTGATAGCATTTTGTATTGGAAAGAAGGTAAACTCTACCAAGAATCAGATGCCATCCTTAGTATCACAAAGGAATTAACTTTCCCATGGCGATTGGGAGTTCTCTTTTGGTTAGTACCTAGATCACTCCGCAATTTTTTGTATCGTTTGATCGCCAAACACCGGTACCAGTGGTTTGGCAAAGCGGAAACATGTATGGTACCAACACCCGAATTGAAACAAAGGTTTTTAGACTAAGGTTCTTTTTTTACAAGTACTAGTTTTAAGGTTTTGTTTCGATCATATGCATATAGGGAGATGGGTTCTCCCATTTGTTTCAGTTTGAATCCCATGGAATCAAATAGAATTCGATCAGAGTCTGTCATAAGAATGGTTCCATTTACCTTCATGAATTCGTTCCATTCGATTTCTTTGATGGGTCTATGAAAATAAAAGGCAAAACTTGGGATTCCAAGTCCACCATACGAATATAAGGTTTCATTTGTTTGGATTCGCCCTTTGGCAATTTCAGCTAATGATTTTGTTTCCCTTCTCATTTCATTAAATTTTGGTAAAACGATAAATCCAATCACAAGGATCATCAGAATCGAAGTTGTTAAGTACAACCTGTATAAGTAAATCTGATTGTGTTTTTTCGATAATTGTTCAGCAAGTAAGATGGAAAGGATTGGGTAAGCAGACAGAGGATAGGAAGGGAGTTTACTCGATAGAAACTCATAAAAGATCCATGAGAAAACGAGACCAATCATCAAAAAAGAGCGAGGGGAGAGTGGCAAAAGAATCCCATTCCGAAAGGAGGAAAAAATAGAATCTTTGATTTCCTTTGCATTCAAATGAGACACGAATCTCCAAAACATTTCTTTTAAAAATGAAAGATAAATCCTTGTCCATGGGAAAAGTGTTATCACAAATAACACCAAATAGGTGCCAGGTGGTCCTGATTGTCCAAAAACTGGATTCGTGGCCCTACGTAAGATGTACCAATCGACCATCCATCGAATGAGAATCCCTCCATCTTTTTGCCATGAAAAATACCCCCAAAGAAAAATGGGAAAAAGAGCCATCGGTAATCCGAACCAGGGATGGAGTTTCCAAATGATGGGTCGTATCTTTGCAAAAAAGAGTAAGAGAAAACAAGTCCCTCCTAAAAAGATAAGGATGGGTGGTCCTTTGATGAGAACACCGATACTCACAGAACACCAAAATAGTAAAGCATAGATCCATTTTGATGTTCTGATAAAATGATGAAGGTTTACAAATCCCAACATTCCAAAAAAAACTAATAGGGAATCGACAAGTGCGATTTTTCCGTTGAGTGGAAAATAAAGAGAAAAACTCAAAATACTAAATGCATACAAAGCTGTTCTGCTATTGAACATAACGTATGCTAAATGGTATGTTAGAGCTGCGGTTCCAAGAATACAAATTGTGGGAAACAACCTTAGAACAAACTCACTTGTTCCAAAAGTTTGGAAGAAAAAGGATGTGATCCAAAAATGAAGAGGTGGTTTTCTGTGAGGTTCTGAATAGGGGAACTCCATGTTGAGATAATCTCCAGTTTCCGCCATGGTCCTCGCAAAACCTGCATAGGCAGCTTCATCCTGGTCTATCAGCGGAGAAACATTCCCCCAAAACAAATATACAGACAGAATTAAAAATAATAGGAAAAAGGTTCGTTTTGGTGTGAAAAATTGCACATTCCTAGAAGCAAAAACCCTCTCACCCTTGTCAAAACCAAATTTTAGAAACATCCTTTGTATCCATTTTGTAACAAAACTGGAATCAAATTGGAAAATAGATTTTGTAAACTTTTCCCATGTTACTGCACATTCCAGGTCCTGTCCTTGAGATAGAAGCGAAAGCCACAAGGCCTTCCCTTTGGAAGTACCGTTATCCTTTGTTTGCGATGGCTATGATTGGGATTCTCGTATTCTACCAACTTGCAGTGGTTCTACTCCTTCGAAAATCTTCAGAACATTCCAATTCACCATTTTTTGGATCTAAGATCATGAATCCTTACAAAAATTGGAATGGGAGTATGGGTGAAAAAATTTCCCTACATACACATTCTAATGAAGTTTGGTTCACTCCTGAGAGACATACGATTCAAGAAATCAAATCCGAATATACAAAGGAAGGTTTTTCCAATATCGCTGTCACAGATTACGGACAGGTTTCGCAGACAGAAGATCCATTCTACATCCGAGGAATGGAATGGGGACAGAATGTGAAAAAACGCCACATACTGGCAATTGGGATCCAAAAGGCATTTTATGATTATTTCCCTATTTATGCATCCAGAGAAAACTTAAATTGGGTTATGGATCGTATGAAAAAGTTAGGTGGTTATGTAATACTACCACATCCCAAATTATTTGACTCCTATTCAAAAGAAGAGATGTCTGCTTTAGATGGTTTCCAAGCGGTAGAAGTATACTCTCCGTTCGGTGATGATGCAAAAATATTAGATACATTACTCAGTTCAGGTAAAAATGTCCACTGTATGGCAAGTGACGATTTGCATTATTTTCCAGAAACAGTGGTGCAAAAATTTGACCAACCTTTTTGGAAAGATTGGATCCAAACATTAGGTGGACAACGAGGTAGGAAAGGCGAAAGTTTTTTGCGTTACATCGTGACAAATGACGGTGTAAAAGACCAAACGGCTGTTATGCAATCCTTACAAACGGGTTCTTTTTATTGTGTGAAAAAATTCTTCCAAGGGGCTCTTGATCCAATGGTTCCTCAAATCCAAGTGAATGATAAAAACCAAATCCAGGTGACTTCGAAAGAACGGTATTTGGAAATTCGTTTCATTGGGCAAAAGGGAGAAATTTTACAAGTGAGTCCCGATACGAGTTCTGCAACCTACCAAATGTTGGAATCGGATCCTTATGTCCGAGTGGAACTCATTGCACTCACAGGTTCGATTCTATCGAATGCCATATTTCGAACCAATTAAAAACAAACTGATTTTTGATTCTACGTTTCAAGAATTTTATCCCATGGGAAAAATCCACTGATTGTTTCAGGAATCCTACCATAGGGTTGGAATCTGCAAAATCAAAGATTCCAATCCTAGGTCTAAATATTTTTTTCTTATTTAAAGGTTAGATTTTGAGCAGATCCATCAAAAGCATCTAAATACGTTTTTGATGTTTCTTCATATTGTTTTACGACTCCCAAACTTGCCTGCCCAGAAATACTCGCACCAGCTGCAACATAGGTTCTGTTAAATGCTTCATCAACAGACATAAAATCGGAACCACCAACAGTGGGACTTGGATAGTTGGTTGGAACTTGGTCTGCATTCAATTGGTCAGTTACATACCCATTGATATTAAAAATACCATAAGAGAGTTTGGCTCCGGGAAAGGATGAAGTTGATAAACCACAGATAGTTTCCGCTTTTGTTCCAGCTGTTGTGAATGTAGCTTTTGCTGTTGTTAGGAAAGGTGAATCAAATTTTTGCATATATGCTAAAACATAATAAATTTGATCACTACCACCACAAGCCGTTTTTAATTGGTCGAGTGCAGTTGTATTCGATGGATTGATTTCCTTTAATTTGGTAAAACTAAGTCTAACAACGGAACGAAAACAAAGTTGCCTTCCAGAATCTACTTCTGTTAACACCACTCGACCATGTTTGCTGATCCAAGAGGAGTTTTCGGGGCCATTCCGCCAAGTATAGGTTTGGAATTTGGTTCCATAAATCGAATCATTACCTGTGTAACTTTCGGTGATTACGTCCCCTACATTGGCAAATTGTGGGTTACCAAAATCAACTAACCGGTAGTAAACGAGCGCTCCATCATTGCCCAAAGTTGTGTTTGGATCATCAAAGAATAATTGTAAGGAAGGAGTGGAAGCACCTGTCTTTTTAATTTCGAGAAAATGGTTAAAGGATTTATTCCCTGCATAAGCAGTAGACGCAACATTTGCCGTTGGAGTGTTGATTTTAATTGTTAGAGTGGAAGAACCAAACCCACTCAAGTTGACATTACTGAGAACATCCGTACGGGAGGCAGTAGGGTTGTTAAAATAACCAGCATTCTTTAATGCTAAAATTAAGTTATCAATGATTCCAGAATTCCCTCTTGCCCAGGTCGCCGATTGTCTCACAAAACCCCAGTTATCTGCACTTGTTGCTGACCAAAGTTTTTCGGAACCAAATCCAAAATGAATGGAATCACTTAATAATTCAGAGAGAATCGTTTTTTCGGATTTACGTGTTTGGTTCTGGTAGTCTGAAACCTGGAAACTAACACCCAAAAAGAGAAGGAGAAAAACTGTCTTTTTCATCATTTAGTCCGCAATCCCTTTTGGAATACAAATGGTAAATCCAGACTTAGGTCCAGAACAACCTGCGGCTTGGTTATAAGCCCATAGGGATAATAAGAGAGCACTGATGGCATCTTTGTCTTGATTGTCCTCTTTTTGAAAGAGGGAACAAGAGACGAGAGAACTAAAGAGTAAGATCGTGATAAGTGGTTTTCGAAAGATTCTCATAACTTATATAACAAAAGGTATGAGTGTAATTTGCAAGAATTTTAGCGAGATAAGATTTGGTATTCCCACTCGTTCACTAAACTTTGTTCGATTGGTGACGTGATGGTTGGAGGAGGTGTGAGGGAACGTGCCAATGTTTTTGTGCCAGTGACTGCTGGTGGTAATAAACGGTAGAAGGGATCTTCCTTTTTGCCACGGAGTTGGTATTCTTTCCATTCTTCTCTTGTGACAAAGGCTCTAATCCTATCTTTTGAAGGAGTTGGTGCTGCTTTAAAGGAAATCCGTTTGTCTGGGATGGTAATCCTTTCTCCCTTTTTCACAAAGTTGTCACTTTGCATAGGATTGGGAAACAGCAATACGGGTTCCCCTTTTTGGTTTTCAGGAACGAGAACAACATACACATAATTGTCTTCAGCAGTTTCGATTTCAAAACGAATCGGTTCTCCGGCAACATACGAAGATTTGAGTGAGTTGATTTTGACTTGGGAAGTTGTACTAGAGCCTGTGTGGGAAAGAGCGAGGTAGATGTTTTTTTTGTCTAGGTAACTGAGAAAGTCTGCGACCAAAGTTTTAGATAAGGACTCAGGTAGTCCATTTCGGTATTCCAACGTTTCGTGTAAAACATCCACAAAGGAAACAAGTGCTTGTCCATCTTCCTGTGAAACGAGGACCAATTTATCCACTTGGGTCAGAGATTGTAAATTGGTCTTTGTTTCCGTTGTCGCTTCCCCTCGTTTGTCAAATTCCCAGGTTTTGGATTCACTTGAAGGAAAGGCTACCACGATTTGCCCACGACCAGTGGATTGGATTTGTTCTTTGATAAAATCTCGCAAAGCCCGACTTTCTTCCGTGGAAGGGTAGGCCTCTATCGCTATTTTATATACTGGTGTTGTACCAATTCGATCTGCAGAGAATACAGATAAAACGGCAACTGAGAAAAGTACCAAAAAACGTTTCATGATTAACCTTGTCCTTTGTAGTCGTTCATGATTTGATCATTTTTTTCGTATTGTTCTTTGATGCGTTGGTAGTTCTCTTCTTTGATGGCTTTGAATTGTTCAAAGATACGCATTTTCTCTTTTACAAACTCATCCAAAATCTGTTTTTTCAATTCTTTGCCTGAAACTACCACTTCTTCGTTTTGGCCCACTAGCGTTTGTTTGCCTTTTTTGTCAGGGCTAACTGCAACTGTACCTTCATTCACATAAACTCCCGTTTCGACTTCCTTTAAGTCTTCGTCTTCCCCACCTTGGTTTGGTGTTGCAACGAGGAATTCTGTCCCACGAACACCTGCCACAAAACTTGGGTTGACTACGCTCAATTGGGAATCACTAGGACCACCACCTGGTGGTTTGTGAGCTTTTACGAATAATTTACCACCTACTAAATTGAGTGTGGTGGATTTGGTTTTTGGATTCAATAAGTCGTCAATGCGGAGAGTCGAAAATTTCGCCAAACGAATGGTTGCTTGTGTTGCCAATTGGATTTCGCAAGTTCCATCTTCCGTTGTGATGGTATCCCCTTTTTTTAGGACACTCCCTAATTTCACCGGTTCTTTTGCTTTTTTAAAACGGGGACCTGATAGGTAATTGTTTCCTTGGATGAAACTAACAACTCCTACTTCTTCCGCAAATACAGTAGTGGTCGTGATTAAAAACAAAAATAAGGGAATCAAACGGATCATGCCACTTTTATAAGGGATAAGCGCTACCTTACAAGTCAAAAATCAGAAAAAAAAATCAAAAAATTCCCTACAAATCATTCTATTTAGAACCAGAATCAATTAATACCACCTATCTTTTGATATGTGGCGTGTTCTCTTCATTGTGACAATGTATCTTTCTTTGGGAATTGGATCCTTACAAGCCGAGGGATTCTTTTTATGGGAAGATTGTATTTGGGTGGGTCTCGAACGGAATGCCCAATTCAGATTAGAAAGAACAAAATCAGAATTATTCCCCATTTTACTGAGTGAAAAATGGAAACAATACCTACCGAAATTAGGAGTTCATTATTTTGGAATTTTCTCAAGGAACCGCGAACAATTAGACCAAGAGTATCGAGATGTCAGGATCCAAATCCAACAATTATTATATGATGGTGGCGAAATCGAACGAGAAAAACAAAAATTAGAAATCAAACAACTCATCCAATTGGAGGAAAAAAAAATCTTACGTGAAAAAATTTTCCAAAACATCTCCCTAGCTTACCTCAATGCCAATAAACGAACTCTCATCCAATCGATGGTTGACCACAGATACGATCGTTACCAATTAGAAAATCGAAAACGAAACCTTGAAATCCAAACCAACTTATTACAAGCGGTAGAGGCAAAATCATTAAAACAGTGGGAGGTAGATTTTTATTCCAAACGAATCCATACCCTAGCATTAAGAGAATCTTCCCTCTTAGAATTAAAAGCAGCAATGTTCCTTGACCCAAGTGAAAGTTTGGAATTGGAACCTGGGATTACAGAAAGGATTGAAATTTTCCAACCAACTCCTTCACCGATTGAAGTTGATGCGAACCACCCTCTGCGAAAAAAAAATCGATACCAAATGGAACTTGTCCATTTAGAAGAAGAATCTCTAAGGAACGATTGGAAACCAAAGCTTGTGTTAGGTGGTTACCTGGGACGGAATGGAAACCAAGGATTCCCTCTCCAAAATGAAATTTATGGAGTGAGTATAGGGTTCCAAGCCAACCTGGGAGGTTCCAGTTTTGTTTCCAATACCCAAAATGGTATGCAATCAGAAGGGAATGGAATCCAACGCATTCCAGGTTATGGTCCCCAAGCGGTTGGGCCAGGGGAAAATGCATTCCAAAGTGGTTCCATCAATTTATTTGATGAAGTAAGTCGTGATAAAAAACGATACGATGTTAGATTCAATTTAGTTCAGTCTCACACAGAACGAGAACAAACCGAACTTTATTTACGAAATCTTTCCAAGTCTACAGAAATTAAGTTAGAGGAGGAATACCAAAAATATACATTATATTTGCATTTTTTAAGATCTGCATTTTTAACATTAAAACAAAAAGCGGAAGAGAAAAAATTAAATCAGATTACAGAAATTGAATATTTAAAAACTGAAGAGGAAGTTTTTGTCGCATTTGAACATACCTTTGATCATTATTTTAATTACATCGCAACTGCTTTAGAATTAGTCATTTTACTGGGAGAAGATCCTTTCTCCAATCGATATTACCATTTGCATCGCCATAAATATAAAAGTGAATTCAATCAACTTTTGTCTGATTGGAAAGAACAAATACCAACACAAAATTTCGAAAAAAAGGAACCAAGGAAAGGCAAACTTACCCCATTTTATTTAGAGGATCCGTATGAAATGCGTTAAATGGAGTGGTTATCTTTTGCCATTGGTTGTTTTCCATCATTGCCATGCGAAGATGGGTTCCTCAAAAGATTGGTTAGCTATGTTTGTTAATGATGATACACCAAAGGTGGTTTCCTTTTCTCCTAGTTCTGGAGAACAATCGGTATCCCCCAAAACAAATATCTCAGTCCTATGGAACCAACCGATGGAAATACAGTCCTGTGTGACTGCTTTTTCCCTTGATCCAAACACAAAGGGTAATTTTGAAACAACTGATATTTCCTTAAAATTCGTTCCGAACCAAGAATTATTGCCTGGTGGGTATGTGATCCGCCTCACCAAACAATGTGAAAACAAAAAAGGAAAAGATTTGGATCGTGTGTATTCAATTCCGTTTCGAGTCCAAGTCGAAGATTCACCATTGCCACCTACCATAAATTCCATTTTGATCTCAGAAGGAACGTATGACGAATGTTTGACGGGTGGTAATATCAAAGATCGTATTTTAGAAGAAGTGAATACTGCTTGTTCGGGGTATACTCAAACCACTCCAATCACGATTGTATTTTCAAAACCAATGAACCAAACAGATGTTTCCTTGGGATTGCGAATGGAACCAAGTACATCCTACCACTTGGAATGGACAAATCCCAACCAAGTCCAGATACAATTGGATGCACCCTTACAAAGCCAAACCAGATACCAAATCAATTTGGCTTCTGGTGTTTCTGCTTTGGATGGAACTAAAATAGAAAAACCGATCCGAATGGATTTTTACACAAACGAAGTCGCAAAACCTCCCGAAGTCATTGGTTTTGGCCTCGCTTCCCAATTGTGTGGAATTGGAATCCAAGAATTAGGAAGTACCGTGGGGAGTCGTTGGGATTCTACTTTATGTTTTTGGAGTAAAGGATTATCATTTCTTTCACCACACCAATACCAATTTAGAGGTGGAGATGACGGAACTGGTGGTATCGCGAGTTCTTCTGCATGTGCGGATGTAAATACAGATAATTTCAAACTATTTTTTGATGAATATATGGATCCAATTTCTGTTATCTCTTCCAGTCGGTTGACAAAAATTTCACCACCATCAAGTAACATTCGTTTATCGACATGGGAATGGAGCCATTGCCAATCTGTGTATCCATTCGGATGTAAGGAAATCACATATTCCTTTGCAGAAAGTGAAGCTAGTTGTAATGGAACTTTGTTTGGAAATAATACAACTGGTGGGGACTTTAATTTGGCAAGTTCATCAAATTCTCCCAATTTTTATCCTTATTATGAATTCAAATTAGATGCAGATGTACGTTCTGCGAATGGAAAAAAAATGAGTTCTCCTTTTATCATCCAAATGGAGGCAAAATGAAATTCCTATTCACAATTGTTCTACTTTTTTCTGTTTCCTGCACCCTCTTTCATGAAACTGTGAGGTATCAAAAATTTCCACTTCCTCATGGGAAACTGATACTTTTGGTACCCACAGTTTCTTCCTTTTATTCTGATCATTACCTCTGGGAAAAAGAAGTGATCCTTCAGATTTCGGAATCGTTAGAGCGAAGTGGGTATTCCGTTTTCCATCGAGAAGAAATCCATGAATTCAAAAATGATCCAATTGAGAACAATCACTTGAGTGAATTCCAAAAACAAATCTTACCTAAAAATGGAGACAACTCTTCCCGATTTTCCTATTGGTCTCAGGTTGCCCATGGTCTTGGAATCCCATTTGTGCTCTTTGTTAGGTTTCCTTATCAGGTGGGGAGTCCAAACCAATCAATTCGAATCTTCCTTTATGATTTAAATGAAAAACAAATCGAACAATTTGATTGGGAATGGAAACCCGATTCGGAATTACCATTGTTTCCCCGAGCCGAAGGTAACCCATGAATCGACAAAATGTTAGAAGAGTTTGGTATATGGTAATTGTAATTATTTTTTTCTCATTTAGTTGTGAGAAAGAACAAGTCATTGATCCAAAAGAATTTCAGATCGTTAAGGATGCCTACAATACTGGACATTTAACGGTAGTACAGGCGATCCTATCGGACCGAAAAAAGGAAAGGAAACTATCCCTAGAAGAAGAAAATTTATACCTAAAATCTCTTTTTTATTTGAGTGAATGGAATGAGTTTCTAAAGGAATGGAACGATACCCAGAAAAAAACTCCAGAACTGATCATGTATTATTTTAAAGTGATCTTACTTTCCAAAGAGAAAATCCAAGTAAACTTGGAAGAGGAGAAACAATTATTAGAACTTTTGGTCGTCTCACCTGAGGCTTGTTTGTTGTATCTTCAGTGGAATGAAAGACAAGTAAAATCGAAACATAAATCACTATTTTTGGCCCAAAGTAAACAATTTCAGAACTATTTAGATAGAATGAATCAGGAGTTATCTAAAAAATGAAAAATCTACGTTTTCTCCAGTCACGATTCCAACGAATCACAAATGTAAGCATTTCGATTTGGAAACTTTTATGGTCAAAGGGTTGGTCATTTTTTCTCCTTTATACCATCTTATATTTTATCCATTGTTTCACTTCCTGGGACAAACTGAAGTTAGCCAATATCCAGATTGAACTTGAGATGGTGAGTCGGTATGGAAGTGTTTCTTTTTGGCAACTATATCCGTTCCAAATTGTTTCGATTTATTTTCTGTATTTGCTATATTTTTGTTTTTCCATTGTATTGGTTTTTCTTTACTTAAAGTTCAGAAGTAGTAAAGAACCCAATAAACTTTTCCAACTAACGAAAAGAATGACTCAGTCTTTTTTTTCCCTCATTCTCTGTTTGTTTATTGGGAATCTATCAATAGGTTTGATACAAGAGTCATATTATTATTCCCTTTATCTCTTTGGGTTTTGGATTGTTCTCTTTCTTCTTTTTATTAAAGTAAATGGAAGTTTGTTTTCGCAATCGATGTATTTTGTAAGCGATACAAATCCTAAATTTACGAAGAGTTTTGGTTATTTTATCCCAATCTTATGGTCAGCAATGATGTTTTGGATCGTAAGTGTATGAAAGCGAAAATCCTCCAGATTCTTAGAGAAAAATGGAAATACTTGATTCTTTACTTCTTTGTATCCACAACTCTTTCCATTCTATTTACCTGGTTTTCGAATGAGAACATCCGTAATCGATTCCCTTGGCTGACAACAATCTTGTATCACAAGGATTGGTTCCTAGCAGACCAAAATGTGTATGCAATTGGAAATCCCAAAGACGTTCCATTATTTCAAAAACCAGTTGTGATCCAAAAACGAATTACATTGGAGTATCCAGCAACTGTGGAAGCAACTAAGGAAATCCAATTACAGACCAAACATCTTGGAAGGATAAAATTCCTTCATGTCGCAGAAGGCCAATCTGTTAAAAAAGGAGATTTGTTATTACAATTAGATGATGAGTTACTCCGTTTAGAAGGAGATAAATTATCAATTTCATTGGAAGTTGCAAAAGCCAATCAGATCATCGCTTTGGAAAAATGGAAACAAGCAGAAAATCTAATCGAGGTTAAACTTCGAGAAATCGATAAAAAAACGGAATTGTTAGAACTTGCGAAGAGCGAATGGGAAACCTCTAAATTGACAATGGAAAAAAAAGAAACAATGTGGAAGGAAGGTTTTGTTTCTTTATCGGAGCTTGACCGTTGGAAACTGGATGTCGATGCAAAACAGGCTCATTTTAAAAATCTAAATCGTGATAGAGAAAGTTTAGTCAATACACTTCATTTGGATTTTCCAGAAGATACAGTCTCAATCAGTGATAGGATTAAAATATGGAAACGTCAAAATTCCCTGATTGAGAAAACTGAATATGATCTAAGTGTTACCAATACGAAAATTCTCGAAAACCAAATCCAAACCAACAAACAAATGATTTCAGAATTTAAATTATATGCTCCTAAAGCTGGATCAATTTTCAAAGTCCACCTAAAGGAAGGAGAACTTACCAATCATCTGCCAGCGATTGCTCTCATAGAAAATGGAGATCTGTCGGTATCGTATCAAATAGGTGAATCAGATCTAAAGTTGATGAAACTTGGTAAGGAGATTACGTTTCACCCGAGCCTCGAAGGTTCTCAATTTGTTAATGGTGAAATCGATAAGATAAGCAGTTATTTGGATGCTCGTTCCCATGGAATTGGAGTTAGGGCTAAGTTACATAAAAAACGATTATCTTTGCTCCCAGGGATGTTTGGTCTTGTCCAAGTAGAAACTGAAGGAATGAAGGATATCCTTCTCGTTCCAACTGTCTCTGTGTTAGGTGACGTATCTTCTGGTTATTATCTGATGGTGAAGTCCGGTGAAACCATTGAAAAAAGATATGTTGAATGCAAACCACATAACCAAAATGAAATGGAAATCCTTATGGGAATCAGTGAAGACGATCTTGTTCAAGTCAATGTAAAATGAAATTTGTTGGAAATATGATCCAATATTTCGACAGACACAATCGATTGTGTTGGGTCTGTATCATATTAATGTTCATTGGTATTTATTTTCAAATGGATCGTTTTCGATTTCAATTACTGCCAAACTTGACACCTTTACAATACCAGGTTACGACAACATTTCCCAATCATTCAGCTGAAGAAATTGATAAATCATTAAGTCTGCCAATGTCTAAACGCATTTCATCCTTAAAAGAGGTCAAACAAATCCGAACATTTTCGGAACATGGACATTCAAAGATTGAAATTTTATTACAATCGAATATATCGGTCTGGGAATTTAAAGAAGAACTATTTCAGTTATTGTTTGAAATAAAAGATGAATTACCTCTTGGGGTAGGCACTCCCAAAGTACAAATGGGAAGTGATCACCAAAATCCATTTATTGAATTTACTATTTCCAAACAAACCAATTTAACAAAGGAAAATTTCTCATATTTGATCAATCAACTGAAATACAAACTAGAGAGAATATCGGGAGTGATTGAAGTGAAAAAAATTGGTGATTCTGAATCCTTTGGATTCATTCACTTAAGAGAAACATTCTTAAAATTACATCCAATCAAAATAAAAGACATAGAATATCAAATTATTTCTGCCATGCAAGCAGGTTCACTTGGAAAACTATATGATGTAGGCAGGGAAACCGAGATTAAATATGGACCAGAGATTTCCTCGTTGGAAGAGATTCGAAAATTTCCAATCCATTTGGGAGATTCAAAATACATTCCTTTAGAACAGTTTGCGGATACTTCGATTCAACATTCTTCTGTGAATCAAATTGTGCAACATGGTGGGAAAAACTCGGTATATTTTGCCATTCATGTCGATAGAAGCCAAGATCCACTCAAACTCTCATCTCAAATTCATTTGATTTTAAACGAATACAAACAATCGATTCAACCTGTTTTGTACTCTGACACCTCAAGAGAGTTAACAAAACAATTGGTTCAATTCTTTTTCTTCCTATTTGCAAGTTTACTATGTGCTCTCATTTTCTCCTATTCCTTGTATAAAGAATGGTTTCCCGTTTTGTGTTTGTTATTTGCTGTAATTGTTTCTCTCGTTTGTTTTTTCCATCTTATGAATCTATTTTCCATTTCGGTTAACCTTTTGAGTATTAGTGGGATATCAGTTGGGATTGGAATGTTATTCGATGCGAATAATTTAATTTATTACTCAATCCAATCACAATGCCAGAAGGAAAGTGTGAATGTAAATTGTGTCACGGAAGGTGTTCGAAATGTTTTGATTTCCTTGTTTTGTTCGGGATTAACAACAATGGTGGTAATCTTCCCTTTGCTTTTGTATGCACACGAATGGAGAGATTTTTTTTATGATATTGGGCTTAGCATTGTAATATTGATCTTTTCCAGTTTAGTCACTTCTGTCACAGTGATTCCATTATTATTCATTACTTTCAATCCTCAGCTCCAGAAAAGAACAGATCGACAGGAGAAGGATCTGTTTCAGTTGCCTTTTGTTTTCAATTTAATTTGGGTTCGGAAAAAATGGATCGTATTTATATGTTTGGTGATACTGTTTTTAACATTTGTTTTTTCTAGAAACAAAGTCCAGTTCCAAATTTTTCCGAATCCAAAGCCGATTGGAAAGTTGATCCACGTGGTACCAAAATCGACAATTCAGTTTTTGGAAGAAAAATTTCTCATTAATGATATTTTGAATCGAATCAATGGAAACCATTTACTCCAAAGTATAGTCATCTTACCTCAAAACACAGCCTCAGATCAATGGGAAGCGAATGTAAATGCTGTTCCTTTTGTTATCAAATCCTTTGATTTTGAAGGCTCTGAGAAATGGCTCACTGAAGTACTCCAATCGATAAACCCGAATCGCTGGCAAGTGGGTGTATTCGAAATTCATTCTGAATTATCACAATCCTTACCTTTCCTCCCTGTAGATAAGATTGTTTTACTACATGAAGATTGGGACCAATTGAATCGTTTGGCAAAAGAAGTTCTTCATTCGCAAACAGAAGAGAAGTTAGGTGGGAAATTTAATTTTATCCCTACACCCATTCAAATGAAAATTTGGAAAACCAGAATCCTACCAAATTCAGAAGTGCAACCGGACCTCGAAGATTTAGAAAAAAATCTTCTGTACCGAACTTCGCCTAAATATTTGGGTCTTTTGGGTAAAGGCAATTCACTTCCCATGTATTTGTCCATGAGTAAGAAAACTGACGATTCAAGATTACCTCCCTCATCATCGTTACCACTTTTTAAATCAGCCACAAAGGATCTGATTTTCCCTGAATCATTATTCCAAATGACAGAAAAAAAATCATTTTCCGTATTCCAAAGGGAATCGGGAAAATTTTTTCTCGAATGGATGGGTGATTTTGGGATCGAGAATCGTATTCTTACCAAAAAAAATGAGGGACTACAATACTATATCAATTCTGTCAAAAAAGAGACATTGAATTTTTATCTGACATTATTTGTTTTATTAGTTTGTTCTTATGTATTGATATATTTAGCGTTAGTGGGTATCTACGAATCATTTTATCGACCATGTATATATCTATTAATAAGTTTTAGTTATTTTTTATCGGTAACGATATTTTTAATTTTTATCATTCCTGAGATTCATTTTGGACATTATATGGGACTTGTGATATTGATCGGTTTATCAATTGATAGTATTTCCCTTTATGGTGAAAGATGGGAGTTAACAAAGGAAATCCCAGACAATTCACTTAGAATCAAATTAGTTTTTGATTGGTTACAAAAACCAATTTTACTTAACTTTGGTAGTACGTTTTTTGGCTTGTTACCAGTTGTTTTTATTGTTTTCCCTGGATCCGAATTTGTCCGAGCGATTGCAGTGACAATGTGTATCGGAATACTCGTTTCCTGCGTGTTTGTGTTTTATCTGTATCCAAAAATATTTATCAAATGTTTTAGTTCCCCAATATGAGTTTCTCCATTGCCAAAAGGTTTCTTTACCAATGGGTATTATTTTTTGGTACTGTCATTTTAGTTTCTCTCATGACAAGTAGAGAAATATTAATTTCTGAAAATAAGGAAATAGAACACGAACATACATTGGTTATTTCTCAAAATTGGTCAGGCAAAACGACTAACCAAGTGGAAGAGTTACTTACCAAACCATGGGAAATGATGCTAAAATCTGTTAGTGGGTATCTGGAACTCAAATCTGTTTCGGAATTTGGAAATGTTACCATGCACTTAAAACTAAATGAAGGAATTGGAAAAGAGGAAATCATACGAACAATTCGAAATTTATACATCTTAAACCAAGATCTATTCCCCAAAGATGTATTATTTCCTAGGTTTATGTTTGATTCTGGAATTGATTCGAATTTGATTCTCCTACGTAGAATTTCCAAAACTAAGTCACCTCCACCTGCTGAATTATTACGAAAAATCCAGAATGTAACTGGTGTTAAAAAAATTTCATACCAACCAGAGTCTGAAACTGAAATCCAAATCAATATTGACCATAACCTTCTGCTAAGCGGTTTCAGTCCTTCCATGACGGAAATTTACAATCGTTTACGCCATCATTTAGATTCGGTTTCCTATGATCCGGGACAAAATCAATATTTTTTGAAAGAATACCCTGCTAATCCAAGTGAATGGGAAAACGTATTCATCTTGGCCCAAGGGAAAACTTTTCTTCCACTTGGAAAAATCGCGAGTGTAAGTATATCAAATGTTCATGGTAAAAATCATACAAGAATCAATGGCTCGAGTTTTGAATCAATAGTGATCTTTACAAACAATGCCTTCCAACTCATCCAATTGTCATTTCTTTTGGATTCATACCTGTCTGAATTCCCTGATTGGCAATTTGTCTTTTCAAGCCAAGAGGAATTGATAGAGAACATAGCGTTTATATTTTATTTTTACCTTGGAATCGAAGGAATTTATTTCCTATATTTTGGTATTGTGAAAAGGAAATGGATCTTATGTTTCATCCATACAGGTACATTTCTCTTATTTCTAGTCCTCCTATTTTTTTCTCTCAAATGTTTGGGTATACCAATTGGAATTTCGGGTTTTGTATTTTTATTACTTTTGAAAGTACAATTGCCATTGATTTCCTTTCGAAGGATGGTTGTGCATAAAAAACAAATTTTCTCTGCAAGTTTGATTTTGATACTTTCGCTGTATTTTCAGTTACTTCCCACATCGATTTTAAATTTACTGATGATCTTTTTATTTGCTCTCATTTTTTATCCAATCCTTTTGCATCTGTTTTTGAATTTTGGGAAGAGAGAAGGAAAACAGAGTTTTTCCTTACAAGATTTGCAAATACAGAAACTAAATGAATTGGTTTCAAAGAAAGAACCTGGTAGTTTCAATACGAATACCATATTAACATTCTCATTGTATTTTGTAACGTTTCTATATTCGTTACCAGTGCTTTTTGATCCCGTATCTTCCTTCCCTCATTTAGATAACATACAATTGGCAAAATTGGAATTTCCTTCCTATGTTGCAGAATCAGAGAGGATCCGAATTACAAAACAAGTGGAACAATCAATCTTGCAGAAACAATTGACAAACTTACTTGTCGTAACTCATAAAAATACCAGGTCTGATTTTTATATGAAATGGAAGGAAGGGATTCATTCTCTTCATTTTAAAAACTTACCTTCGGAAATGGGTTACTTCCATTTTTTAGAAGGAATGGATGGATTTGAATCTACAATACTAAGGTTCACAAATATGGATCCAAATTCATTGGAATCATCTGTATTAAAAATGATTCCTTGGATTCAGGTGCAAAAAAAAGTATCGGATGTTATTTTGGGATTCCAACCTTCAACGGAAGGAATCGAGTTTCAGACGGATGCGTATCAATTGACTAAAATGGGAGTAGGTATTGATCCGTCGATTCGGGAAACAAATCTTATATTACAACCGAATGTCGTAAGTAAAATGTTATACGGAGGAAAGTTAGTTGATGTGAAATTAAATTCAAATCATACGATTTCAAAAGAGAATTTTCAAAAACAGCCAGTTGCTGTTGGGAATGGAAAAGTCCTTTATCCTGAATCGTTAAGGCATTATTCGACTCATCAAAATTTGGGAAAAATATACCATAAAAATGCCGAGACAAGTATGGAGATCATTGTTAAAGGTGAGGGTATCAATTGGAATTTAATGGAAGACGGAATACAAACATTACTTGCCAAAGATAAGACCCAATTAGCAGAGAGGTCCAAATCAGATCATGGGACAATCAAATATCAATTTATATTTTTGCTTTTATTCCAAATACCTTTCTTCTTTCGTAAAAAATATTGGATCGAATTATTATCATTTCTATTTGCATTTGTAATTCTTTGTAAATGCCAATTCCAATTTTTTTCTAGGAATTATGATCAATTGTGTTTTATCCCATTCTTATTTATTATGTTTCGAATGAATTCTTATCAGAAAAAAATCCCTCCATTTTACCTAAGTTTCCCATATGTTGGATTGTTAATTGTTACTTATTTTTATCCATGGAAATCTGGTGTTTATTTATTCCAGTCACTGTTTTTGTTCCAGGTTTTTGGAATCATTTCTGATAAGTTTAAAAACAATTTAAGAATATTCAGAACCAGATAACGAAAAGCTCACCTCTTAAATCTGAGGTTCTTTATGTTATCATATCATTTTTGGTTAAGAGCCATATCATTCGTTGTTATTTTTTACTTGATATTGATTTCAAATCATGTGTTTTCCCAGTCTTTACAAGATTCCTGGGAGGTCCCAACCTATCAGACAAATGAATATGCCGATTTATATGGGCGATTGTATTTTTCCTCTTCATTGCAGGATTGGGAAGAAGGAGTAGAGTCGGTTTTGACAAATGCGATGATTTCTTGGCAATCAGAAGCAAATCGTCACATTGAAGAAATTTTACAAAAAGAAACTGGAGAAGATGCTTATATTACAAACGAAGGTTATGTGGATGAGAGAAGGCGATCCTTGTTTTCGGAAGCATCTATAGTTTATACAGAATGGGAACGTAATTTAGTAAACGATTACTATTTAAACCGCATCAGTTTTTTAGAAAAATTAGAAACAGGAAAGGTTGATGCCCTTTATTTCCAAAGGATTGGACAAGAAAGCATTTTTGATTCCTACACGCAGGAGGAGAAGTTGTTACATGAGAATCGAGAAAATATCCTGCGAGCTGCTGAAGAATGGGAATACGAATGGGAAAAATCGAAACAAGAGGGATTGGACTCTTTTGCGTCTTCATTGGAAGCACTTGATGAAGATTATGTCAAATACTTGTCAACTCTCCAAGAGACAGAAAACCAATTCATTAGTAACTTGAATGCGATTGATGAATATAGGCAAACTGTATATTCTGCTTTGGCTTCCATGATCCAACAAATGAAGGATGGAATTGAAGGTTCTTGTGAGATCACATCTGGATGTTTGTATCGAAACTATGATGGAAGTTATAATGAAGCAGGCAAAATATTCTCAAAATTAATAACAGAAATCTCCGATGTCCTATCTTTGAATGAAAAGGATCCTGAATTGTTGTTTACGAATGTAGCAACAAAGATGCAGGATTTTTTGGCAGATGAATCTAATAAAGCATTCGTTGAACAAACTTATTATAAAGATCGGATCTACACATACCAAACCGGGTTACAGATCAATTTAAATAATTCAAAATCTAGTTTCAATTTAGCTGATGCAGAATGGATTTTGAGAAATCAGAATTATCATCAATTGTCAAGTGATGTTAAGTATGAAAATTGGAGTTACATTCCTGGAGATGTTGGAGTATTTGCAGGGATTCAGGATTCAGAGTTACAATCATTTTTTCGTTCCATTCATAACTCTGATTACAATCAACTTACAGATATTATCAATGCAAAGTTGGGAGACGGTCGAAGGGTACAGAATCTCATCAATGCCAATTTGTATACCGATGCGTACCATTTTTTGAACAATTTCACGATCATGGGATTGGGAGTTCCATTCGAGAATGCATATCATACACAAGGGAATTTGATTTTAGATGGAAAGAGTAAATATGGATTTTGGCAAGCAGAACGAAATTTAACAATTTTTACTCCTGGAACTTATTCTTACCAAATGGGAGCAATCGGATATTCTGTTTTGTATGAAATGTATGATGATTCTTCTTATACTACTTCGTTGTATTGGGATTCCAATTTTTCGCAACTAAAAGAGCAAAACAAAAGTTTTACGGACAAACTATTGCCAGCAATTACCCAATGGGAAACGAGAGTGAAACAATATTCGGATAGTTTTAAAAATTGGTCCGACGTTCGTGAGGGTCTCATTGAAGAAGCAAAACTTGAATACCAGAAAAATCGAATTAACTTAGAATCATCGAAAGAGAATTGGTTACAAAAGTTAGAAGGAGAAAATGAGAAAGGATGGAAATCCTGGAGTGAATTGTATGAAAAAGGAGATGCAACAACAAAAGTATCCAATGTGCAACCATTAGAATTTGATTCTAATTATAAAACAATCCAAGACCAAGGGAAACTAATGACTTTTCGAAATGAATCTCTTTTGGGGAACGATTTGAATGAAATACAACTTGGACAAAGTTCTATGCTTGAAACGTTTCAAAGGACTGTGTTTGGGGTCAATCAATTCGCAAGTGTTGTCCAGATGAATCATGAACTTGAGGAATTCCAAAAGAAGGAACAAAACAAACTGATCAACCAATATGTCTATGGAATCAATACGGATGTGATTGGGGATCGAAAATTGACAAAAGGAGAATTGATCTTAGTCGGAAATGCAGATTATAAAAACTTAACAGAGGAAGAAAAAACTAACTTTGGAAAATGTTATGAAGATCCAAGTGTAACAAAGTGTAATGAATTGTTAAAAAAAGAGTATGTGGTATCTGATCCAGGTAAAAATGGAAATATCACCATAAGTAAAGAAATTTACAATGGTATGTTAGGTTCTAGGAATAATGAAGGCGAATATAATGCTTCAATGTCTGTGATAAGTAAACAAATATCATTAAGTTCGATTGGAAAAATCCAAGCTGTCGATCGGAAAGATTTTTTCACCGAATGGACAGAGGAAGATTGGGAGAATTTACAAAAACGAAAAAACCAAATTGCTGATACATTTGTGACACAGTCTTTAAAAAAAGACCAAAATCAGCTCATTACAAATTTAAACGCCTTAGAATCGTTAAATGAAAATAATTATAAAAAATACGTAACGAAAAAAGAATCACAAGAAAATATAGATTCTTTTGTACAAGAAATGGCACTCGCTTATTTAACAGGTGGTGTTGCAGGTGTGAAGGCATCATTAAAAGGAAAATTCGAATCATCGATTAATAATGAAATTGCAAAAGTTTGGATCAAAGCATCAGGTGGAGATGAAAATCAAATCCAATTGGCTTCCATGGCAATTGATTTTATGCGAGGTCGAATTTCGGAAAGGAAAATTAAATCACGAGAGAAATATGTTTCTATAAAAAATCCAATTCAAGCCATTGAAACGGTTGTTAGAAATACAGTTTCTTATACAATCCAAGGCATCGATACTCTTACGAATGGCTTGGGATCAATACCGATAAATTTGGCAATGTCTGGAATAATGGGACTAACAAAGGAATTAGCCGGCGAAAAAAAATATAATAAACTAAATCAACAATTATCTGGTTCGAAAACACGACTCGAAGAAATCAAAAATAACGAAGAACAAATTATAGAATCCAGTCTTTCGATTTCTCTTGCACGAGCCACGGGTATTCCTATCGATACAATTTCCAATCTAGTGGGAGACTTCAGAGGGAAACAAAAGGCAAAAAAAGCCGATAGAGAGATGTCAAAAAATATTCTTTCTGATGTCGGTTCTAAAATCGCAGGTGCAATAGGAGGGATTCTAAAAACAGCTATTGTTGCTATCGGAGTAACTGAAGAGGAGATTTACAGTATCATGTCTGATGCTCATAAATTTGTTAATTCAGGAAACACAAATCGAAATTCTGATTCTCTCGCTAATTTTGGATATACCTTACAAACGTTAGGTTTGCAGGCAAATTGGACTCAATACAAAAGTCCCACCTTAGATCTGAAAGATAAGAATGCGGTAGTGACAGAATTAGGAAAAACAATGATTGCTAAAGAATTAGCAAGAGTTTATGGAGTTGATGAAACATTTGTTAGGCAAGCTTTTGATGCAGTTTACGGAAAATACCAAAAGAAAAAATCAGAAGGGAAGGCACAGAATTCAGCAATTAGGCAAACAGTTGTTAATGCAGCTTCCATTGCAATCACGATGGGTGCAAATGGAGTCTGGGGGAGTGCCAACTCCACACTTGCAAAAGTTGGTAAATTTGCAAATGTTTTGACAAAGGGGGCAATTCCTGCAACGGCAAGAGTTGGGCAAGTGATCACCTCGACTGTTTTACAAACCGCAGCTGGTAGTCATGAGGGAACAAATGGTGCAGTAGCAGGATTTGCCAATGGTTCGTTGTTAGGTCTGACAGATTCATTTGGAAAGTTTAATACGGGTATATTCAAAGGTATGATGCCAGGGATTGGTGTTTCATATTCAGAAAAGAATGGATGGGGTGGTACTGTTGGAATAGGAAATTCAATCAATAATGTGAGTTATTCGATATCTGAAAAAGGAAACTCTTCCTTACAAATTTCCCAAGCAATCGCAAAAGGGATTCAATTTGCAACAGACTTTACATCAAATCAAAATTATAAAATTGGTCTCAACTATAATCCTTCAGGCGAAGGTCCAAGAAAAAATTGGAATTTTTCAATGATGTACGATTTAAAAGGTTCCGGGTTCAGCGGTACTGTTGGTTATACAGAACCAAACTCAAAACTCGGAATCACATCCAATATAGATCCAAATGGAATTTCGTATGCTTCAACCTTACAGGGAGTCAATATAGGAACCAATTCAGAAGAAGGATTCCAACTTGAGGAATTTAATTTTGCCAATCAAAATATCAATATGGCGCAAGATGCCAGTGATGTTACCGATCAAAATGGGAATGTCATTGAAAATGAAGGAGATAGTCCTCTTTCCGACATAGCAGGACAGATTGGAATGTTTGGCGGTTTATTGTTAGGTGGATTTGGAGCATTCAATTTGTTACGAAATAGGATGAGTGGAGGGAGTAACTTCCTTCAAGTGGGATCGGATATCGGAAAAATGAATTTTGAATCCAATTCAGATCGTTCTATTTTTAGTCGTTTGACTGACCCGATCCAAAAGGGACTTTTTTGGTTTGGTGAATCTGTTAGCAGGTATTCTGATTCTTTCACTCCAGATCAAACCAATGAGAAAGTTAGAAATACAAAAGAACCATTATCGGCAAAAGAAACAGATCGTATTTCCAAATTAAAAACAAGTATCATTGATGATTACAAGAAAGACTCGAGGTTAGATACAGAAAAAAAACTTTATGAATTGAAACAAGCAGGAGTGGACACTTCTGAAATCGAAGCAAAAATCAAAGTAAAACGTGGTGGAAAAGATGTTCCCATGTCTAAAGCAGTTGAAAAGTCCTTCAATGAATACAAACGGTTACGCGAATCTCGTTCAGTTCGTCCCATTGGTGCAGAGGTTGTGGAATATGTGAGTTCCAGTGATGCTCTTTCGAAGGTAAATGCTACATTTGATCCAAAGAAGGAAACAATCGATGCATATGTAAAACGTTTGGGAGATGAAATCTCAAAATTTTCAGCCGATGTGGACCTTTCTACAAATGAACTTGTATCCCAACATTGCGCCAATGTTGCCAAACTCCTTGGTGATAACCTGATGAGCAAAATAAAATACAAACAATCCCAATTAATTGATGGAAAAGAAGTTGCATCAGCTGTAAACACGGTAGATGAAAATGGATTTCGCAAAATTTCGGAGACAGATTGTATCCGATACATAGGTGCCGTGTTATTTGGTGCGGGATTAACGGAGAAAGGAAATTTTGCTAATTTAAATTCAGATGTCTACTTAACTCCTGAAGAAATGGAACGTATGGCTACGGAATTTAAGGCCGGTTTTGTTCACAAAAATGGAGTGGAATACTTCCGGCAAGCTGGTAGTTTTAGCAAATTAGTTTCAGAAAGACTCACAACGGAAACGGAATTGAAAGCTCATAAGGCGAAAGGTATCATCCCTGATCTAAAAGTAGGTACGATTGGAATCACAAGGAAAATGGAAACGATTGAGGGCACAAAGACTGAAGCAATGAAATCAGATCATATCTATATTGTCATCGGAAAACAATTCAATCCAACGTTAGGAGTGATGGAATACCTGATCTCGGAATCAGCAGGGGGAAAAGGAGTACAAAATCGTTGGATTAGAGCAGAAACGAATAAACAGATAATAGCAAATTTAACATCAAAATATAAATCTCAAAAAATGTCTGATACCCAAATCAGTGAGAAAATTTCAAAATTGAAAATTCCAGACATCTATTCTGATTATTTAAATCGTTCTGAATTTTATAATTTAAAACCTCAAGGAACTGAAAAAAATGAAAATGTATAATATTGTATTATGTTTGATTGTATTGTTTTTCAGTTATTGCAAAGAAAATAAAGGCAATAGTGTAGAGAATAAAGAATCTTTTTTTTATGAAATGGAAATTGGATGTTATACACATTCTGAAATAAGTAACGAATGTTTAACTAAAATAGAAGAGTTGGGTTGCTATAAAACTCTAAATGAACTAAGAAGATCTAAACTAGGGGAGATATTTTTTAACAAAACATGGGTTGGAGAAGATCAACAAACGTTATTTTATATTATTGATTCTAAAGGAGATATTAGAATTTTTCAAGGAGGGCCTGATAAAGAACCAAACCAGCGCAGTTTAATTGGTAAAGGTAAGATATATTCAGAACAAAATAATTGGTATTATGAACAAAAGTGTATAGAACAAGAATGCGAAAGCTTTAGAATTCCCATTTTATATTTATATTGTGCAATAACATCAGATCTCGTTGATAAAGACGTATTAAGAAAAATTGAATTCGGAAATCGAAAACTCGTTGAGTCTGATGAAATCTCTAATAACAACAAATACAAATCTATTTTATTTATAGAGGAACAACCTATAAAAAATCAAATTTTCAACGGATTTATATCCACCAAAGTACCGCCAATCCTTGAGAAACGTTAATCATCACACTTTCCAGACATAGACAAAGTCTGTGCGATTGGCCCAGGGAAGGGGGAACTCAACTTTCCTCAATTTGATTTCAACTTGGCGGAGGTAGTCCCTGATGTCTTTGTCCCTAAAAATTGTTTCGCTGAAGGATATTTCTCCAGAATTTGCAACTGACTGCAGTTTTGCGGTGTAATTTACTGTATTGCCGAAGTAATCTATATTGCTATTTAAATTTACTGCCAAACAATTTCCAGTATGGATGGAAATACGAATGCGCACAGGCGTGTGTTTGTTTTCTGGATGGAACCATTCTTGCATCTCCTTCGCTGCTTTTAACGCTTGGAGAGGTGATGAAAAACTTGCCATCACGGCATCACCAATCGTTTTTACAACTACACCTCTGAAATTTTGAATGATCTGGTTTGTTTTGATAAAATGTTCTCGAACCTGTAGAAATGCACCATGATCGCCTTCGGTTTCATAGAACTTAGTCGAACCAACGATATCGGTAAACAGAATGGTTTTGATTCCGATATCTAGTTGTAGATTGGTGGCAATAGCTTCTTCTGAAAATAAGTCACGAAATTCTTGGTAATCAAAAATTTCGGTTGGTCTCAAGCTAAATTGGTCTTCACTTCTTTCTTCTAAGACGATGGTAACATCATGTTCTGCTTCATTTTCAAACACTAAGTTTGGTTTCGGGCTTACTTTAATTTCCTCTTCGTTTGTTTCTGGTAACCACAGAATGTCTGTTTGGTGGTATGATTGTTTGGAATCGACTAGTCGGTATTTTTTTTCTCCTTTTTTCCGTAATCGATATACACCGGAACCAATGAGTAAATTGGATGAAAAGGATTTCCTCGCTCCAATTTTTTTCGTCAGCAAAATATGTTGTTTGGTTGCGGGTTCTGCTGCACAATAAATTTGTTTTTCTACAATACGAACACTTGGATGGATGTGGAAGGTAACCTCTATTGAGTTGACTCCAGTTGTGTCAAAATCAATTTCACAAACGTCACATTGATCTTTTGCAGGCATATCACCCAATTTAGTGAGAGAAGTTCTTACACCTCTGCAATGTGGACATACAATATCCCAACTTAACGTAAAAATTCCAAGTCGGCATCCTTGCAAAAATAAATAAAGGACTTCATCTGGATCGAGGTCCAGGTTACGACTCACTTGTTTGATACGAATTCGATCTAAATCATTGTCAGATGATAATTTGATCCATTCAAAAACCTTTGTGATTGTATCCTTCGAAATTCCTTTTTGGATTAAGTTAGGAATTTGTTTTTGTAATTTTTCAGGGTGAATCCATTGGGCATCAGGAATGAATGTTTTTTCCTTAGATGAATTCAGATTGAATTTTGGTTTTCCACGTTTGATTTCAGTTTCTAATTGTTGGAAACCATTTTGGAAGGATTCCTTAAGTCTTGGAAGTGCGATGTTTAAGATCTTTCGAGTGAAAAAATTTCTCGGTATCGCACCTAAATAAACGTAAACTTTTGAGCGAGATTCACCTAACGGTTCTACGATGATTTTAGTTCGGATGTAATGTGCAAATCCTCGTGAATAAATTCTAGCATTTCCTAGCTCTTTTAAGTATTCCCATTCCCATGGAACTTCTTCCCATTCTAGATTGAAACCTGCTTGTTTCGTTTTACCAATGAGTTTGCCATCCTTTTCTACATATTGGAATTTTGGGAGGCCAATCCGTTTGTTGAAAGAAGAGGTATCAATGAGATATGGCCAAATTTCTTCTCGTGTCACTGACAAATCAAACTCCCAGAGGTTATCAATTGGTTTCCCTTTTGATTTCCACGAGTCTTCCCATGGGTATTTTTGAAGGATGGTGTTTAAATCGATCATAATGGCCTAACAATAACCGAGGATTTCCCTCCATTTCCTTTGACTGTCAATTCTCCGTTTGTTTCGGAAATTTTTTCAGCATTGGAAAGTACAAGGTGTACGCCATTTGGGTAAACGAATCTAGGTATTTTGATTACAGTAGGATTTTTGATGGTACCATCTGAATCCCATTCCAAAATGAATTCTCTAGATTCTAAATTGTATGCCATTTTGGTTGGAGCCCCTTGGATACACGCTGCATAAGGTCGACAAAATCCTTCAATAGCCCTTCCTCCACCACCATAAACATCTGGGTCTGAGCCGGGGATGATCTGATCCAGAGAGAAGATACTTAGATCTTCTTGGTTCCAACCATCACCTACCATCAAATCATTTTGATTGGAAGCAGTATAGTTCCAAAGTGTGTTTGATAAAAAGAGTTTGTCCATGGCATTGTACATTGCATCCAGTGCCATGACATGGCGTTTCCAAATTTTAGGAGAATGATTTCCTTTTTTCCATTCCTTATAGGCTTTCCCTCCTTGCAAATCAAAGGGGATACCAAATTCTCCTACAAGGCTTGGAATTTTGCCTGGAACTGAATTTGCAGTGTTTTTAATTCTTGTTAGTTGGCGTACATACATGGCCTCAATTCCTGACTTCCCAAAAACAGGTCGTTTGGTAAGTGTATCGATTGCTATCGGGTATAAAAATGTTTTGAATAAAAGTGTGAGGATATCATACCAATGGGCAGCGTTCACTGCAAGTTGAGGAACTTCTCCATTTAAGTGGGGAGACGTAAATGCATCTGAAGCTTCCCGTTCAATGAAGACCATCCAATCACTCCGAATGGCTTGGATCGTTTTCCCAACGGTTCGCATAAATGGAATCAAATAGTCGGCATCAAAATCAATTTCTCTTCCATTCACTTTTTGGAAAAAATCATTTTTTTCGATGAATGGAGTTCCATCTTTAGTGATCGTATAAGCTCCTTCTAATTGAAAAGGATCTCCTGGTGATTCTGGTAACCAAATCGAAACTTGGTTTTGGTTCACTGTCACTGTTTTTGTAGGAACAAAACCACCTTTCCAAACTTTAAGAGTAAGGTAAGGTAAGTCAATGGAATGCCCATGAGAAGAGAAGAGTGCATCAATTGGAGACCAAGCAAGCCCTGGTTTGGATGGGTCTTCTTCTTTATTGATAAGCCCACGATCATTCATAGCACGACCGATAAATCCCTTACCAGGTTCATTTAAGGAATCGAAACCCAACACAAAATCAAATTGTTTGACACGTTCTGCAATTTGAATCATACACCCAAGGTAGTGGTCTTGTAAGTAATCTTGGACATTTTTCCCATCAATGAGGAAATTTGGAGCAAAGTCCCTTCCTCCAAAAAACAAAGTCCACAAAATGCCATTCCCAGCATAACGGTAATTTTGCGACCAACACATTGTTGGATAATTATTTTCCTGTCGAATGCCTGGATTGGAATAATCATATGCACGTTGCATTACGACAGCCGCATCCGCTTCCGATAGTTTTTTATAATCGATTCCTAACTTTTCAAAGATCCAACCAGGAGCACCATCTCCACCTGTCATCCTTGACCAAACATCTTGGTGAAAATCGATGAAAACATAAAATCCGTATTCGCCTGCTAAACGAACAATTTCTGTAAAATAATCTAAGTAAGCCTCATCATATTGGTTTGGGCCTTTGTGTTCGACTGCTTCCCATGTGGTTAACAGGCGTAAGGCATTAAATCCCCATAATTTTAATCTAGTAAAGTGGATATTTGCATCTTCTAAAGGAAAAGGTCGACCAATAAAACTCACTTCCTTATGATCTGAAAAATCGGTTGGATATTGGGTACCTCCATTTGGAAAGGGAACTTTTGTATCGCCACCTAAATTTACGCCACGAAGGATTACTTTTCTTCCGAATTCATCAATAAACCATTCACCTTTGGGAGATAATTTTTTTAATGTCATGTATTGATCCTACTTTTTTTATTTCCTATCGATTGTAATAATTTCAAATTTTCTTCTGCGTATAAGTTGAGATAACCAAGTAAAAAATAAAATACAATCAGAACTTCATCGTCTTGGAAGTAACATTGTAATAAACCAGAAAAGAAAAATCCGACTAGTCCGTAGGTCATAAATCGGATTTGTTTTGGTATGTTTTGGCTTAAAAGAGTATATAATATACTACCTAATAAAACTAAATAAAAGACAACTTGTGGGAATCCAAATACAGCTGTTAAATGAAAGTAATCGTTATGTGCATGTCCTCTTTGTGTCACTTCATAAAAAAAAGCGAGTTCTCGGTTCTCTTTTTCTTTTGTTTTTCTAGAAACTTCGATTTCTTTTTGGTAGTTCCCTGACCCAATTCCAAAAATAGGATTTGCCTCAATTAGCGGAAATGTAGAATCCCAAATAAATGTTCTACCAGAATCTGTATGTTTTTCTCCACCAAACAATGGATCTACGACTCGTTTGACAGCATTTGTACTTAAGTATCCTATCAAAAGTAGAATTAAAAAAGACAACATGGCAAAACTAGTTCGTTTGATTACTTTTTTGGAAATGTCTTTGTCGATAAAAATTAGGATATAAATTCCAAACAGAACACTTACGAAAGCACCAAACAAAGACGACCTGGCATTATTAAATAAAAAGACGATGGAAACGAGAAGTAGTAATACTGCATCGATTGTGATTTTTGTTTTTGATGATTTATTATACCAAGAATCATATAAACGAAATACAAATCCTGGGAAAATAAAGGCAAGTAATCCGCCAAAAGTCAAATGGGTATTCATGAGTCCAATGGGAAGGTAAATATTTAATTTTCCAATGTTCCCATAATGGTGTTGGTAGGGCCATGAACTAGATGTTTTGTACAAATCAGAGATAAGTCTAGACAAACGAGTCATCGAAAAGATAGAAATAAATCCAGAGACTACAATTAGAATCGAAAAGATAAAAAACGCTTTGTATAAATAAGTCCTATCTTCTTTCTTGATTCCCTGCACTGAAAGAAAAGCAGTTACTAAAAATATATCTTTCATTTCGTCACGGAACGCATGTTTGATGGATGTGAGGTCAAGACCATCACTAACAAAATGATACAAAACAGTTACAATTTGCCAGAGGTAAAAAATAAAAATAATTTTGACAATTTGGCTTGTGAGTTTGGGTTTTTCGTCGAGGAAAAGGAAAAATACGAAAGATAACAATAAGTAAAGTTGGCTAAGAGAAACAGAAAGGGCACAGGAAATGATGGACAAGGCAAGAAACGAACGATAGAGTCGGTAAATCATAACTTTGGATGAGACTAATCTTTTTCTCTCATTTGTAAAGAGGTAACAGTTGCGAGTTTTATATTTTTCCGATACTTTTTTGCCAAAAACCGATGGGGTTGCTGTTTCCATTAAGAATTTTTCAGAGCTTTTGGCTCTCCGAGGCCACCAATTTTGCATTTGTGCCCCCAAGTACGGGGATGGGGACTTTGATCGGATGACTGACAATATCCAGGTGATTCGGTTTCGTTCGGGCTATTTGCCAAGTTACCCTGATATTAAGGTGGTTTTGCCTTCCCCTGGAAAAATCAAAAGGATCATTGAAGATTTTAAACCTGATCTCATCCACATCCATACACCGGGCCTTCTCGGTCTTTATGCTGTCAATGCTGCGGAACGATTTGGGGTTCCTACGATTGGAACGTATCACACACTGATGGCAGAACAGGAGATGTATGTTTCCTTTTACCGTCTCTTTAAACTCGACAAATTATTTTTTAAAGCAAACAAATTCAAAAAAAAGTTAAATATTGAAGAATTGGACAAAATTGTAAAATTTGATAACTTTAACATTCGCAAAAAAATCATTCTCAAGATTTGTAATGATATCTATAATCGATGTGATGTGGTCATTTCCCCTAGTCATTTGATCAAAGAACAGTTGATTGAATATGGGATCACTCGTCCGATCACTGTGGTCTCCAATGGTATGGATCTAAAACGATTCCAAGGAAAACCAAAGGAGTATTTGAGTGGTGATGCACCTAAGTTTTTGCATGTCGGTAGGATTTCGTATGAGAAAAATTGTGATATCGTCATTAACGCATTCAAACTCATTCATGAACAAATTCCAAAGGCAACATTGACCATTATTGGTGAGGGACCAGCAATCCCTTCCTTACAACGCCAAGCAGAACATCTTGGTATAGATCAGTCTGTGGAATTCAAAGGATTTATACCGAATGCAGTTTTACATGAAGTATACCCTCAATATGATGTGTTCTTAACTGCTTCGACTATGGAAACGCAAGGATTAGTTGTATTGGAAGCAATTGCTTGTGGTCTACCTGCAGTTGGTGTGGATGCATTTGCTCTACCAGAGCTCATCCGTCATGGTGAAAATGGTTTCATCGCAAAATCATTTGATGCAAAAGGAATTGCGCAAGGTGCACTTGAGATCATTCGCAATCCAAGTTTGTATTCTAAGTTTTCCAAACAATCCATTCACATCGCTTCTGGGCACGAAATGGAAAAATGTGTGGATGCAATGGAAGAAGTGTATGGAAAAGTCATTGAAGCAATGAAAGGAAAAGTGAAAAAGACAACAATCTTTGATTTGTTTTTTGATTTTATGCAATGACAAATCCTTTAGGGATAGAGGTTAGATCGTTTCTCAGTGCCCTAGCAGTTGGGCTCACTTTCTATGCGTACGTTCCGTACTTAAAAGGAATCAGAACGGGGAAAGTCCAACCTCATGTTTTTTCTTGGATTATTTGGGGAGTGACAACTTGTATTGTGTTTTTTGCACAACTTGTAGGAAAAGGTGGAATTGGAACTGTACCCATTGCCATCTCTGGTTTTACAACTCTGCTTGTGGCTCTCTATGCGTATCAAAAAAGAGGCGAAATAAAAATTACAAACTCAGACTGGTTCTTTTTTCT
The DNA here is from genome assembly GCF_002812085.1 of Leptospira levettii. NCBI lineage: Bacteria > Pseudomonadati > Spirochaetota > Leptospiria > Leptospirales > Leptospiraceae > Leptospira > Leptospira levettii. Next base: position 72,250 of record NZ_NPDM01000001.1, on the reverse strand, counting down.
TTTAGCATTTTCTAGTTTGCCCTTTTGGTTTTATTTTTCGAGCCCACTTGCGGCTGTCCTTGTCCTTTCGTTTGCCGATTCTCTTGGATTCATACCCACAATCCGAAAAGGTTATGTTTTGCCATACTCGGAACCACTTGGATTTTATTTGATCTTTTTATTCCGAAACACATTAGCGATTTTGGCTTTGGCTGAATGGAACTTAACCACGACACTCTTCCCTGGTTCTGCGGGCATTGCCTGTCTTGTGTTTGTATTCGTTGTGAAATACCGACAAAACCAAATTTGAGTTCTAATTACGATCTAAGTGTTAAGGTGATTCTTTGGCTGGAAGTGGATAAAAAACAACGGAACGAACTTGTTTTCCTTCTTCAGTGTCTTCATAAGTCACTTCTGCCTGTTTGGACCTGGCAGGTAAATACATCTGGACTGCTTCAACAAGTTCATAGGCACTAAGAGTATAATCCAATGCTTTGATTGCTAGTTCCAAACTTAAAAAACGTTCTCTCACTACTGTTTTAGTTTCTGTCTTTTTGGATATGATGAGCCATTTATAAAGCCTTGCAGATCGATTTGAATCTAATAAATTCCCAATATCAAGTTTTGCAGTTGGTAAAACAGCAGGTGTTTGGCCAAATCGAATTTCAATATTCCTTTGCCTTGTTTCTTTTAATCGTAAAGAAAGTTGTTTGTCGAATATTTCATCATCTATGTATTCGATGCGATCACATGTGGAATATACGGTTTCACAAAGGTTCCCATAGTTTTTATGGAAAAAGAATACTTGTAACACTTTACCATTTGTTGGATGGTAAAGTACTTTTGCATTATAAGATTCCATCCTTCCAAATTTGACAAATGATCGAATCCGTTTGTATATGTTATATGACAATCCGAACAAATCTTTTACAACTGGAATGTCTGAAAAACCGATCCCTCTTGTGGCAATGTAAAACGGTTCAAAACTAACATGGCCATCTCGTTTTGTGATTTCACGAAGGTATTCCGCGATTGGTTCCATTCGTGATTCACTGAATGACATGGGAAAATCCAAAAAATCGACAACAACTTTTCCGCCACCTTTCCCAAGTTCAGTCCAAACTTCATCTAAGTATTTCCCATCTTCTGTGAACTTGATTTGTTTACAGATTCCTTCTTGGCACTTGATTTGTTCTTCGAAGTCTTTTTTGTTAGGTGATGGAAGTTCGACTTGTTGGAATTGGGAATCAAATTCTTGGGAAAATAGAGGTGTAAAGAGAAAAACATCAATGAGAAAAGAAAGGATAAATACCAAACTCAAACGGAATAACTTTCGGTTCACAGTTTTTGCCCTTCCTATTCGTTCGTCTTACTTATGGAATTCCAATTACCAGAGAGTGTTTACATTTTGGATGAGGCGAATCCTTCTTACAACGTCTAATGGATCGATGAGTTCCATACATGCGTGATCACCCCGCCAACATTTTGTATTCCCATAAATGGAACATGGTCTACATGGTAAGTCAACTTGCAAAACTCCTGAATCTTCTTGTGCAAATGGTCCAAATCCGGAAACTGGATGAGTGGTTCCATAAATCCCAATGACTGGTTTTTTTAATAAAGCTGCAATGTGAACGTTAGAACTATCCATTCCAATCATTACATCCAAACGGTCCATAATCCCAAGTTCCCCGCGAATCCCTAAATGGCCACCTTGCACTATATGAACTTGCGTTAGGTTGTTTTTTAAGATTTCCAATTCTTTAGCTTCATCACGTCCACCAAATAAAAATACATGACAATCAGGAAATTCAGAAACTAAAACTTCCACAAGGCGTTTGCATTTTTCAAAACTCCATTCCTTTAATGCATGCCCAGCAAATGGCGCAAATCCAAACCATAAACCATCTTTTTTATCAATGCCTATAGATTTAAAATAATCTTTGGCATACATTTTGGATTCACCATCCACATTTAACCATGGACCTTTTCGAATCGGTGCATCAAATCCAGATTTACGAAATACATTTAAGTAACGTTCTACAGTATGGGGGAGTTGGTTTAATTTTTTATTATAACGTCTGGTTTGTGCTAATTTTTCCCTACGACCTTTGATGATCTTAGAATAAGGAACACCTTTTAGTCGGAAAAAAAAGGCAATGAGTCTTGAACGTAACGAACCATGAAGGTCGATCACATAACCAAACGGCCCAAGTTTATCAATGTCTCTATACATCCTCCAAAGACCAAGGATCCCTTTGTATTTTTTTAGATTGATACCTAAAACATTTAAGTTGGGGATATTATAAAAAAATGGTGCGAAGTTTCCTCTTGTAACAACCGTTAATTGAATGTTGGAATATTTTGCTGCGATTGCTATGAGAGCTGGAGTCATCAAGGCAACATCTCCCATCGCTGAAAACCGAAGTACAAGAAGGTTTGTCATTTTTGATTCTTATATAAAGATGGATTTAGATTTTGGTCATTGTACATCTTCATTTGTCGGTATACTTTGACTCGTTTGATCCCTTTGGCATAATCATCAAACAATTCTTCTAAACATTTTTTTAAGTCTTCTCTTTGATCGAGTAATACAGTTAACTTCGCTTGGCATTTTTCAATGTGTTCTTTGGTAGCAGATGAATCTTTCCGATTTACCTGTTCTTCCATATGGTAAATTTTTAACTCTAGGATGCTCATCCGATCGAGTAACCAAGCAGGGGATTCTGAATTGAGCCTCGCATCTGGTTTTGGTGTTACCGTACGAAACATCTCGATGACAAAATCATCCAACTTTTCCACCATATCAGTTCTGTCTTGGTTCAATTTGTCAATTTTTCGTTTGAGAGCCACAACTTCTTCTAAAGCAATGTCTGGTCTACGGATTTCATCTTCGATATGCCATTGGATGGTATCGATGTGGTTTTTTTGGTAGAGTGTGAATTCTAAGGTTCCCTCAGGATAGGGATTGGGATGTGGGGCTTCTTTTTTATGCCAATCCAAAACAGATTCTTGGAAAATAGCGACGGCTTTTATGGCTTCCAATGCTTTCATATCGTAATGCAATTCACGTTTTCATATGGTTTTTGGGGTTCAATCCAAATATTTCTTAGGTTTTTCGCTTTCTTTTGCCAAAGCACAAGATCTTTTGAAAAAAGATGTGTTTAGTTGGCATTGCCTATGGCATTCACTCAGATTTTCCTTTGGTGGTTGTCTCAAACCGTGATGAATTTTTTGAACGTCCCACGGAAGGGTTACATGTTTGGAAAACGGAACCTACGATCTTGGCGGGCAAAGATCTAAAAGCGGGTGGGACTTGGCTTGGAGCAAACCAAGATGGAAAAGTAACCTTCCTCACAAACGTACGCAATTTCCGAAAACCCCACCATCCCAACCCAAAATCCAGAGGAGAACTTGTGATTCGTTTTTTAGAATCAAGGGGCTCCGTTTTATCTTCTCATTATGCAGACGAAGTGAAGGCCAACCAGAACCTGTATGAAGGATTTAATTTATTCCTCTTTGATGGAAAGGAGGCATTCGCACTTGGTGGCGATCCGTTTGCCATCCAAAAAGTGGAGTTTGGGTTTCATGCGGTGAGTAATGCTAGTTGGGATACCCAATGGCCAAAAACGGAAAAACTTTTGTCTCAAATGAAACCATTGGTAACGAGATGGCAGGAGAAAAAAATTTCCAAATTTGAAATCGAATCGGAACTCTTTCGTTCCTTAAATGATGCAGAACTTGTTAAGGATGAGAGGTACTTACCAGACACAGGGATTGGACTTGAACGGGAAGTGAGTCTTTCCTCAGTTCGCATCAAAACTCCTCAGTATGGAACGAGGGCATCCACGTTAGTGTTTTATGGAAAGGAATCTGTAGAGATTGTTGAAAGAACTTTCTCCGATCCGTTATCCGATGGATTTACGGAACGGAGAAATGTTTTGGTTTGGTAGGTTTTTAGTCTTCCAATCGGAAATGTTTCATCGGGAAAGCATCTGTGATTTCTTTTACAGCTGCTTTTACCTTTGATTCCCAAGTTGTATCGCCAAAATGATCTAGGTAATCACAAATCAAATTGCCAACGGCTTCGATTTCTTTTTCTTTAAGGCCTCTTGTTGTGAGGGCTGGTGTTCCGAGTCGGATCCCTGAAGCAACTGCAGGAGGATTTTTATCAAAAGGGATCGCGTTTTTATTCACAGTCACCCCAATATGATCAAGTCCATCTGCTGCATCTTTTCCAGTGAGACCTTTCACAGACACATCAAGTAAAACGATATGGTTGTCTGTTCCGCCTGATACCACACGAAATCCTCGTTTTTGGAATACTTCTGCAAGGACTTTCGCGTTTTTTACCACTTGTTTGATATAAGTTTTGAATTCTGGTTGGAGTGCTTCTCCAAAAGCGACTGCTTTTGCGGCAATCACATGCATAAGTGGTCCACCTTGGATTCCAGGGAACACTCGTGAGTTCAGCACTTTTTCGTTTTCAGCAGAAGATAGAATCAGTCCACCACGAGGTCCACGTAATGTTTTGTGAGTAGTTGTTGTGACAAAATCACAAACTCCGATGGGACTTGGGTGTTCACCAGCAACCACCAAACCAGAGATATGTGCAATGTCCGCCATGATTTTGGCACCAATATCATTTGCAATTTCTCTAAATTTATTAAAATCGATGATTCGAGGGTAAGCAGATGCTCCAACAACGATGAGTTTTGGTTTGTGTTCTTTGGCAAGTTTTGCCACTTCATCGTAATTGATGGTTTCTGTTTTTTCATCCACACCATAAGGAATTGGTTTAAAATATTTTCCACTGATGTTGACTGCACTACCATGTGTTAGGTGGCCGCCGTGTGCCAAATTCATTCCAAGAAAACTGTCTCCTGGTTCAAGAGTGGCAAGAAAAACTGCCATATTCGCCTGAGCACCGCTATGTGGTTGTACGTTCGCATATTCAGCACCAAACATTTTTTTGGCTCTTTCAATGGCGAGTTCTTCTACTTTGTCAGCATTTTCACAGCCATTGTAGTATCGTTTTCCAGGATAACCTTCCGCATATTTATTGGTCAGTGTAGAGTGGTAAGCTTCGAGAACTGGACGAGAAACAAAGTTTTCACTCGCAATCATTTCGAGGGAATGTTCTTGTCTTTCGTCTTCTTTTTTTAGGGCAGCATAAACTTCAGGGTCTTGTTTTTGTAAATAACTCATGTCGGAATTTCTCTGTGGAGTGTGTATTCTGGATTTTGGTATTTCTTCTTGCGAATAAATTCAGATTCTCGGAGCACTTGTTTCCGAAAAGTAGAAAAGTCCCTTCCAAAGAAGGAAATGTTTGAAAAATCAGATGGGAGTGGCTCTTCCAAATACAAAAATACTTCCCGAACCAAATCAATTGCCCATTTTTCTTCGGAAAAAAAACCAGGAAGGGAGGTTAAAAAATCCTTATGGCCTCTTTCCTTACGGTAATCCGGTTCTTCGGGAGGGTGGTGTAAAACCTCGGAGACATGTTCAATGAGACTTTCTTCTAAGATGAGTGTTCCATGTTGGACGATACAATTTCGTTTCCGAAACTGAGCGTTTCCTGAGATTTTTTTAAAAACTCCCTCTTTTTCTAAAACAAGGTCTGATTTCCCTTTGGCAAAGGATTGGATGTTTTGGTGGGCGAGGGATTTGGAAATGATTCCTAGGATTCGGTCGTAACTTTCTTTGACAGGGAATAATTCCTTTCGTTCCTCTAAGTTAAAATAAAGCGAATAATTGATATTTCCGGAAAGGGAATGGAAAACTGTCCCTCCACCCGAGGCACGCCTTGCGATATAACAGAAGTTAGGTTTTGGTTTTTTCCCAAATCCAAAAGATTTTACTTCCTTTTCGTAAGCACTCACCACATGTTCTTTGATATTGCGGTAAGGATTTTCAGAGAGTCCAAGGATGATCGAATCTGGATTTTTCCATAACCTAATCCCCGCTGTGATCCCAGAACTTACCATTTGGATGGCAATCGATTCTTCAATCGCCAAATTGTAGTAAGGCGATCTTGGTGGAATAGGGGGAAAGAAAAAAACTTTTTTTGTCACTCGTTGAAGTATTTCTGAGACGCTTCGTTTAAAAACTTACGTTCTTTTCGGGACAAAGACTCCATTCCATTTTTGGAAATTTTTTCTAGTAGTTCATCCACTTTGGTTTTGGCATTTTCTCGTTTTGCCATTTCTTCTTGGTACCGCATAAACCTACGTTTTTGTAAGTAACGAGAGAGTGACCAAGTAGGCAGGGAAGATTTTGTGCCTTTCCAACCCGTATACAATTTCATCAGGATAAGTCCCCCGATGGCTCCACCCAAATGAGCAAAGTGTGCCACTCGTTCCCCTTGTGCAAACAGTACCATAAGCATCACAATCATCACAAAGTATTTGGCTCGCATGGGGAAGATGAGAAAGACAAGAAGTTCACGGTTTGGCCATGTCATCCCGTACGCAACAAGAAGGCCATAGATACTGGCACTAGCTCCGACAACAACACCTTGTGGGATTCCCAAATATTGGGCAGTGATGGTTCCGATCCCACCGAGTAGGGCAGTGAAAAAATAAAATTTGAGAAAAGCACGTTCCCCCCAGATTTCAGCCAGTTCTGAACCAAACATCCAAAGGCTCAGCATATTGAATAGGATGTGCATAAAACTTCCGTGTAAAAAGGCATAACTCACAAGTTGCCAAACCCATCCTCGGAACACAAGTTCGGGAGAGAGACCCAAATAGAGTTCCACAAGGGGAGAGTGAAAGCTGAGTTTTGTCAGAAGTTGCAGAATGAAAAAGATGACATTGACTAAAATCAGAGTTCGGACAACGGGAACCATAGGTGGTCCAAATCGGAGTTCATATCCTGGGGTACGAGAGGCCATAAATTCAAGGTCGTAAATCTTGAGTGACAAGGAAAGTCGATTTCCTAGCATCGAGGAAGTGATTGTGCAACTCTACGGAGTCCGCGGTTCCATTGCGAGCCCACTCCGAAACCAAGACTACCGCAAAAAGATAATCGAGATCTTAGACCTCTACAAACAATCAGGGGCCGATGGATCTGTGGATGAGTTTTGGCAAAATCTTCCCTACCACTTAAAATTTGTCACAGGATCTGACACAACCTGTGTTTCCGTGACCGATGATGATGGGCAAACCTATGTTTTGGACATGGGGACGGGACTTCGGAACTTAGGTGATGAACTTGTTTCCGAATATTTCACAAACCAATTGAAAAAAACTGTCTCCTTTTTTATCACACATACCCACTGGGATCATATCCAAGGCCTTCCTTTTTTTAAGCCCATCTACTTCCCAGACTTCCATTTGCATTTTTATTCTCCCTATGCTGATTTAGAAAAACGATTACAAAGACAACAAGAACCAGAATTTTTTCCAGTGCCACTGGACGGAACAGGTTCTGCAAAAGAGTTCAAACTTTTTTTCCCAGGAGATGTGTTAGAATTTCCATCGGGTCTCAAAGTAGAGTGTTACCCATTAAAACACCCTGGTGGTTCATTTGCGTATAAATTCACAAACCGTGCTGGTAAAATTTTTATCTTTGCTACGGATGCAGAATTTACGGGAGCTGACATGGACCTCATCCACGACTGTTTGCCTTTTTTTGCGGATGCGGACTTACTCATCTTAGATACTCAATACACTTTAGATGAATCCTTTTCTAAATTTGATTGGGGCCACACGGCGTATACGATGTCCGTTAATTGTGCTTCTTCTTGGCGTGTGAAAAACTTAGTCCTCACCCACCATGAACCAAGTTATTCTGATGAAAAAATTTATGATATTTATGAAAACGCAAAACTCCACCAGCAGCAGTTAGGTGAAAAGAAATTAAAAATTCATTTAGCAAGAGAAGGACTTAGATTCCACTTATAATGACTATGAACAAAGAAAAAACACTTCGAATTACCATCACTACCTTCTTTAGTATCGCACTTCTGGGAGGACTTTTTTTTGGATACATTCTTTCCGAAGTGAACAAAGGGAAAGAATTACAAAAACTAGCATCTTACCAACCAACAACTCCTACAAAATTATATGATACCAATGGAGTTTTGTTCGCTGAGTTATACCGTCACAAACAAGAATTATTAAAATACAGTGATATTCCACCTCATGTGATCCATGCATTTTTATCAGTAGAAGATGATAACTTTTTCAATCACTTTGGAATTGATTTTTTAGCCATTGTAAGAGCTGCAATTAAAAACGTTTTTGCTGGTCGCATTGTCCAAGGTGGATCCACCTTAACCCAACAGTTAGCAAAAACCATTTTGCAACAAAGGAAAAAAACCTTTGGACGTAAATTCCTCGAAGCACTTCTCACATTACAAATCGAACAAGAATACACCAAAGAAGAAATCTTAGAAATTTATTTTAACCTCATTTATTTGGGCCATGGAACAACGGGTTTGTCTTCTGCAGCCAATGTTTACTTCCAAAAAGATGTAAGAGACTTAAGTATCGCTGAAGCAGCACTTTTAGCAAGATTACCGAAAGCACCTGTCACTTATTCCCCTTTCAAAAACCCAAAAGAAGCCAAACAAGCTCATATGGTAGTGCTTGGCCTTATGGCAAAAAATGGTTTTATACCCAAAGACCAAGTAAAGAAAATCCATGATGATTTTTGGGACAGGTATTGGCCAGTTGTCATCACACAATCACCATCTCGATCCACTTGGGGTGCCAAACTGAACCGTGCCCCTTATTTTACAGAGTGGGTACGCCAAATCTTAGAGAAGGAATTGGGAGAAGAGGCTCTTTACACAGGTGGGCTTCGTGTTTATACCACACTTGATGTGAGAAAACAAGAAATTGCAGAAGAAGAACTCCGAAAGGGTCTTATCGAACAAGACAAATCTGCATTTGGTGCAAACTTTCGTTATGCGGGTCGTGCCGATCGAGGTCTCGTTTCTTTATACAATTTGTTTGGTTCTATTTTTCCAGTTGGTGTTCCCTATGTGACAAGTTTGGACGATAGGCAAGTGTTTCGTTTGCATTTAGAAAAAGAAATGGCACCGGCTCTTGAATTATTGACGGATTTTATCCCTTCCGAAAATGAAAGTGCGGCTGTAAAAGAATTCCAAAGATCCTCACTTGTATTTTCTTCCAACTTACACGTAGAAGGTGCAATCATTACCATTGACCACCAAACTGGATATATCCAAACGATGGTGGGTGGTTCTAGATTTTCTCCTAAAAACCAATTTAACCGTGCGATGCAAGCGAGACGCCAAACGGGTTCTGCCTTCAAACCATTTGTGTATGCAGCTGCCATCCAAAACCGAGCCGTTGGATCGGGAACAGGGATTATGGATGCACCTCTCACCACCATCACGGAAGAAGGGGAAGGGTATTCCCCTCAAGACATCTCTGGTGACTTCCGAGGAATGGTACCTTTATCTCGTGCATTATCATTATCTCTTAACATTGTATCAGTCCAGGTTCTGATGCGAACAGGAACTGATTCCGTGATTGATTTTGCCTCCAAAGTCACAAAAACAAACAAAGCTCGGTTTCCGACAGGTCCTGCCCTTGCATTGGGAGTCGCAGAACTCACACCATATGAAATGGCTCTTGGGTATTCTATCCTTGCAAACAAAGGAAAAGATGTAATTCCATTTAGTGTTCGTTATGTGCTAAACCAAAGTGGAACTGTCGTTTATAATAAAGAAAAGGAAGTCCAAGAAACTTTGGCCGAAGAAGCCAAAAATGGAACCATCCAAATCATCCCAGAAGCCACAGCTTATATTATCAAACAAATGTTAATCGGTGTGGCAATGGGTGGGACACCTACCCAAGCACTCCGTGCTGCAGACAAAGGAAATTATAAAGGGGAATCTGGAGGAAAAACAGGTTCTACATCTTCTTATACCAATGTTTGGTATGCAGGTTTTGACCCAAAATACACATCCATTGTTTGGATGGGTTTTGATAAATCTTCTCTATCTCTTGGAAAAGGTGTCACCGCTGCTGGTGTTGCAGCACCGATTTGGGGGAAAATGTATTCTCGTTTTTACAACGAAGGCCCGTATCCAAGTTTTTACCCGAATGGCAAAGCGGATGAAATTCCAGCTGATGTGGTGAAAGGGGCCACTTGTGCGTTTAATGGACTTTCACCAGGGCCCAATTGCCCTCTCACTGGAAATTTATTCTTAAAACCAATCACAATTGCAGGCAGAACTTTGTCTGTCCCTGGTGGAAGGCAGTGTGATGGGGACAGAGACCACTACAGATCGATGGACCTAAACGACTTCTTACAACGTGAATTGGAAATCTCTGACGACGAATTGAAGTAAGTCTCAAGCCAAAGAAACAACCTACCAAGACCAGTCAGATGGGAATCAAATCCCTTCTTCCCAACCAAGGAAGGAGGTTTTTTTTTGTAATCCCTGTTTTTTTAGGCAATTTCTTGCAAACCACTCAATCTGCGTAATTTTTCAGCAGATTGAAAGGCACTTTCCTTTCCGAATCTCCCGAAACGGCATTTCTAAGGGGTTTGAGGGGGATCTCATGTTGGCACGATAGTTGCATCTATTCTCATGAACAGCAGTTCGGAGGGAATATGAAAAAACTACTCTTAACCATCATCATTTTAGCGATCAACTTCTCTGTGAAGGCTGGAGAGTCCTCCTTTTTGAATGATGACGTAGCTTCCCTCATTGGCCAATACGATAACGAAACCTTGGCTGCCATTTCCAATGAACTTGTGAAAATGGCGAACGAAGAAGAAGGGATGGGGGAATTTGATTTAGCCTCTACTCATTATGACCGTGCGATCAAGATCCGTGAAGCAATTGGTATGAAATCCCATAAAAGTTTTGCTTCGATTCAATACTTAGCAAGCCAAGCGTATTCTAAAGCTGGTAACTTTTGTGAAGCTTCTACGTATGCAAAAAAAGCAAGTGATGCTTTCCGTGCTCATGGTATTTCTAAATTCGAACACAAAGCTGAATTGGAATCAAAGGAATTTGCAAAAGCTTGTGCGGTGGTGGCGGTTCGTTAAACAAAACTTGTAGTTATGATTCTTTCTAGAGATGGTTACCCTTTTTTGATTCTTCCTTCGAATCAATCCAACTTCACGTGATGATACACGTGGGGTTGGAATTCTTTTTTCCCATACTTACGTATCGCAATTTCAAATAATCGAGTTTTCTCATAGGGGATGTCTGATTCCCAAGCAATCCCAAAATTGGCTTCTGTATAACCAGATTCATATTGAAGTGGGTATAAAGATTTTCCGTCATAAAAATACAATAGTCGATGTTCAATGTTTTTTGTGGTATTCACAACGAAGACTTCGCATGGAATCCGTTTTGTCAAATCTCTTGTGATTTGGATTTTGGTTTGTTCCAAACTACATTCTTTTACATTCATTTCAGTTGTTGTTAAGAGAACCCATTCCTTTGATTTCTCAATGGAACCTTTCCCGATGATTTGGCGGAATTGGATATGGTCTTTGAATACCTTCCATTCTCTCCATATTTTTTTAAATTCAAGATTTGGTTCGATGTAAATGGATTCCGTCCAAAAGAGTTGGAAGTCTTTTGATCCCATCGCTGATTTTTTTTCTGTAGGTCTCTTGTACGATCCAAGGAGTAAGTCTGAATCTTTCGGAAATTCTTGTGGTAAAGTCCGAATCCATCCAAGTTTTGGTGTGCAAAAGAGTGGGAAAAAAAACACCAAAAGAAGAAGGAATTTCTTCTTTTGGTTTAGAACTAAAATCAAATTGGAATTACAATTTGATTTAGAATTGGAAGTAAATAAAATCTTGTCCACCATCTCCAAAAATTCCGAGTAAAAGTAAGATTACGACGGATAAAATGGGGAGTAAAATATTTTGAAAGGGTTTTAGTTTTTCATACACTAACGGTGAGTATTGGAACCAGTTGAACATGAGTCCAAGAGCAATAAATGTTGGTAGTTCATCAACTCGGCTTAAAGTATCACCTGTATTTCGTAACGTTAAAACGCCTTTGAAAATTTCATAAGCAACATTTAAGGATTCTGCTCCTCTTGCTGCTGCACGGAAAAACACTCCAGAGAAGGTAAATACAATGAAGATCACAAGGGTGCGAATGATTCCAGCGAGTGGGAACGAGTCTGGTATGAATTTCTTTTTCCCGCGGTGCAGGTATAACGACCTTTCGATCCAAATGAGCGCCCCTAAATATGCACCCCAAAGGACAAATGCCCAATTGGCTCCATGCCACAAACCTCCAAGGCACATGGTGATAAAGGAATTTAGATTGGATCGGAAAATGCTCCCTTTACTTCCACCTAACGGAATGTAAATGTAGTCACGTAACCAAGAGGATAATGTGATGTGCCATCTGCTCCAAAGTTCTCTGAAGGATTGTGAAAAAAATGGGCCTTGGAAATTTTCTGGAATTTCGTATCCCAGTAAATTGGCGGATCCTCTTGCCATATCGGTATACCCAGAAAAGTCACAATACACTTGGATCGCGAAGGCAAGCACACTAAAGAATATCGAAAAACTATCGTATTTCGCTGGGTCTAGGTACAAAGGAGAAATGATAGGCGCGATGTTTTCGGCAATGATTACCTTTTTAAACAATCCACCAATGATGAGGAATATTCCCTTTTTCATTCGGTCTGGGTCGATCGTTGGATGGTCGAGTTGAGGGAGGAAATCCTGTGACCTCATAATCGGTCCAGCAATGAGCTGAGGGAAAAACAAAATGAACAAAAAGTAGTCCACAGTGGACATTCTTTTTTCTATGATACCACGGTGGATGTCCACTTGTACGGCAATGATCTGAAAGGTATAAAAACTAATCGCCAGTGGTAAAAAGATACTCCATGAACCAGCGATTTCTTTGAAACTTGGATACCCAGTTAAAGAATATAAGGAATCTGTAATGAAGTAAAAATACTTAAAGAACGCTAAGTTAAGAACGTTTAGAATGACAATTGTGTATAAGACACTGTTGTGGTTTTCTCCTTTTTCTTTTTTCCGAAACATCCATTCGCTAAATGCGTAGTTAACAAGAATGACTAAAAGGAAGTGGAATAAAAAAGGAAAACTAAAATAAGCATAAAAAATAAGAGAAGAAACCACAAGAAGGGGTTTTCTCCCCTTTTGTGGAATGTTCCAATAGATTAAATAGGTAAGCGCAAATAAAATTAAATACGGAATCGAATTGAATAACATGAATTAGATAACCTTAAAATTTAGATATCCCAGAGGTATAAAAACTTCGAGTTCGTACTTGTTCCAAGAAGTTTATCAGCGATACCAAATGAAATAGGATTTCCTTTCACGTCAGTTGCTTGGTAAATATTTTCCACAGGAACTTTTCCTCTTTGGTAAGTCACAATGCGAGGTGATCCTTGTGGGTTACCTTCATACTTAGGGTGTTTCATCAGTTCGATTACAAAATTATCAAAATAACCGATAAAATCAATCATCCCTTCTTTCTGTGCTTGTTCCGCTGTGAAGATCCTACCATCACAAATTTCTTTGAGTCTAGATTCAGAAACTTTTGGTCTTCCTTTTTTCACGACATCAAAAAATCGAGCATACAAACTATCAATGATGGACTGTAAAATTTTTCTTTGTTCTGCAGTCATTTCTGTAGTAGGGGAACCGAGGGCTTTGTTTGGACCAGAGGTAAAGGATTGGTCTTTGACACCAATTTTGTCTAAACCTTCTTTCACATTGATCCCTGACATGATGACTCCTACAGAACCTGTAACAGTTGTTGGGTGGGCACCAATGGAATCTGTTGCCATTGCAATGTAATAAGCACCACTTGCTGCAGTATCCATAAATCCTGCAAAAACAGGGATTCCTTTTCTTTCTTTGAATTTTTTCACTTCTTGGTAAATGATGTCACTAGCTGTAACAGTTCCACCAGGAGAGTTGATTTTTAAGATCACACCTTTGACATCAGGGTCTCTCTCTGCACGTTTCAGTGATTCTTTCACTCGGACGACCATAGAATCAGAAGAAGGTCCAAAAAAGGATTCTTTTCCTTCATCAGAAATCATCCCTTCTATGGAGATAATTACGATTTTTTCTTGATCCTTTCCAGCAATGAGTTTCTCTTCGAATTCAGACTTAGCTGTTGGAGGGAATAAATTCATACTATTCCCAATGACACATGATTCTGTAAAAAGAATCGAAAGAAGAACGACGGAACTAATTAGACCAAACTTTCTTAAAGGCATACAAACCTTTCTAAGATGGCAAACTCTGACTTCAATCATTTTTGGGAGATAAATCTTGCACCTACTGAAAACAAAATACTCTAGTTTTGGGACGGAACCCACTGGAGGTGGGCAATGGTTGCATTTGAATCTCCATTCTCCCGTAGATGGCTCAAAAGTTTCTGTGGTTGCCGGCCACAAAGCCCCAGATCCATTTTTTGCCTCGGGTTCGTTTTTGATGTTCCCTTGGGTCAACCGATTGGAACCAAATCCATGGGCAAGAGAACCATTTTATCCGAGTATCCATTGGCTCACGGATGGGAACGGAATTCCTCTCCATGGGCTCTTTCACAACCTGCCAAGAAACATCCTTTCGGAAACACAAGGGGATTTGGAATCCACTGTCAGATTTTCCATGGACATTCCTGAAACTTGGAGAGGGACTCTACTTTCCAAAATCCAAGTGACTGAAGTGTACCAACTGACCCCTTCGGAACTCAAAATCATTTATGAACTAACGAACCAATCAGAGGAAGAATTTCCCTTTGCGCTGGGAATCCATCCCTATTTCCGTTGGAACGAAGAAGAAAGTATCGATGATCTGTTTCTCATCGGATCTGGATTCCACCAAATCAAACTCGGTGATTATCTATTACCTGAACGTATATTAGGTGATGAGTTATTACTCAATGGTGAGTTACCACTGATGGGAAAAAATTTAGATGATTTGTATGGGGCAACTGGAAACGAAACTCCCTATATAGGTCTTTTTTCGATGAACAAAAAAGAGAAGTTACTCATCTCTGGTGGAAATTTTTACCAAGTGTACACCCCGCAAGATAGAAGGTCGATTGCCATAGAGCCGATGACTAGTACTGGGAATTTTTTACATTTCCCTGGTGCAAATCCTAGTCTCATCAAACCACATTCCGAAAAAAAAATTGAATTTTCGATTCGTTTGGATCAATTCTAAAAAAAAATATTCTCTTTATCGAACAAACTGTCTAACAAAAAAAAGAGGATAGTCCCCCAATGTCAGATGCCCTAGTGAATACTTGTAAACAAATTAGTAAAAACCTTTTGGAAATCAAATATTTCGCAGAGAAAAAAAACACTAGCCGAACTTCTGTTTACCGAGCCTTACAAGACCAAAAAATCAATGAAGTTGTGATTGGAAAAAATTCACGTTTCATTATTTTAGATGATGCTGCGAAGAAGTGGAAACCAGGTAGACAGGCCTAAATTCGTATTCTTCTCCGTTTACGTTAGATTCAATCCAATTCGTTATTTCTCCTTCGATCCACTGATTCCAAATTTCATTTGGGATTTGGGATCGAATGGGAGAAGGTACCAGTTGGTTTAATCCAAAATAAGGTAACAAGTATTCGTCAGATTGGTTTTCCAATAGATAACCTAAAAAACTAAAATAAACCTTACCTAAACTTTTGTCCAAATGAGTGTCTCTTGTTTTGATATAACACTCACCAAATTTTGGGTAAGGTGGCTTAAACGTCTTATGATGAAATTTGTATTGGATTCCCTTTAAATATCCAATCCTGAGTAAAAGTTTGGATGCACCCGAAACCATTTGTAGATGGCGATGGTCGATCGGGTTCTCTAGTCCATCCATATCCAAACTGGCATTCACTATTGTTACATTTCCTAACTCTAACTGCAATGGTTTCTTACGCCACTGTTCGATGGATTCCCAAAATGTTAGTTTGTTTTTAGGTTTTGTTTTATTTTCTATGTATGATCGTAATATGTCTGTTAAGTGAGACTTGCTTTTCTTTTCAAATGACTTGGGAAATAAGAAAAAGAAAATCGATTCAAAATTGGAGAACTCATATAAAAAATCGAAGGAAACACTCGAATGAGACAATGCTTCTGGTTTGGTTTTCCATGCAGAGACTTGGTAAGGATGGAAGTTTTGAAATCCCGATTCTTCCCAAACAAGAATCCTTTCTTGTAATTTGGTTTCTAACACAGGGAGATGTTCTAAGGAAATCGAGAGTTCAAATGTTTTTTGGAATTTCCACATCTTTTATACCAATCGGTCGATCTATGATAACAAGATGAATGATTTAGCCTTTGAGAACCAAAGTTTTTTATGGGGGAATGAAGCAGGCCCCATCCGGATCCTTTCGGAATACCTACATCCCAAGGCGGAGTTCAATGAACATGGAATCACCGATACCATTGTTGTTTTTGGTTCTGCAAGGATTCCTTCAAAGGAAAAAAGCCAAACAAAAAATCCTTCTCCCTTGGAGGGCCTTAGCCAATACTACGAGGAAGCGAGAGAATTTTCCCGATTGATTTCGGAATGGGCAGAAGTTTTAAAATTGGATACCCCCAATCGTAATTTGCTCATCTGCACTGGCGGGGGACCTGGGATTATGGAAGCAGGGAATCGTGGTGCCAAAGAAGCTGGGGCAAAATCTGTTGCTTTAAACATTGTCCTTCCTCACGAACAACACCCCAATCCGTATGTGAACAAGGAACTTACATTTGAGTTTCATTACTTTTTTATGCGTAAACTTTGGTTTATGAAAACCTGCCGGGGAATGATCGCGTTTCCAGGTGGTTTTGGGACGTTCGATGAATTATTTGAAACCCTAACCCTAGTCCAAACTGGAAAAAAAAGTAGAATCCCCATCCTTCTGTATGGGACAAAATTTTGGACAGAAGTGATCAATTTCAAAAAATTAGCAGAGATGAAGTTAATTTCGGAAGAAGACCTACATCTATTTGGATTTGCTGACAGTCCTGTGGAAGCACTTCGATTCTTTCAGGAAAAGATTCGTTTCGAATTGACCCATTCTGAGGGTACAAAAACATAGCGAAACAAGGTAATAATTATGGCTAGAACATGTGTAGTAACCGGAAAAGGAACAACGGCAGGGAACAACGTATCCCATTCTCATAAAAAGAATCGCCGTATCTGGAAGGTGAATGTGATCACAAAAAAAATCTTCTTGGAAGACGAGAACCGTTGGGTTCGCGTTAAGATTTCTACACGTGCTTTGAGAACCCTTCGTAAAAAAGGTTTGAAAGTGGCAATCAAAGACCACGGCGGTGATATTTCCGCAATCACTCCTAAAAAATACGTAGGAATCACTCCAAAAGCACAACCAGCAACTTAAATCTCAGATTTAGTTGTTCTGGATTGAAACGATCCAAAAAAACTCCCAATATCACCGAAGTTTACCGTCTCCTTGAGGCGGAATTCGGTGTCGTCGAAACTCCCCTCACATTTACAAAACCGTACGAGTTGGCAATCGCTGTCATTTTGAGCGCACAGTGTACGGACGAACGTGTGAACCAAGTCACACCTGAACTCTTTCGCACCTTCCCAACCCTTGAGTCTTTTGCGAAGGCTCCTCTTTCTGCGATTGAAAAAAAAATCTTTTCCACAGGGTTTTATAAAAACAAAGCCAAAAGTATCCAAGGCTTTGCGAGAATGGTATTACAAGAATTTGGTGGTGAGATTCCGAAAACAATGGAAGAGGCAATCAAACTCCCAGGGTTTGGAAGAAAAACCGCCAATGTGGTCCTTGCAGAAATTTACGGAGTGGTGGAGGGGTTTGTGGTGGATACCCATGTAAAACGATTAACGAAACGACTTGGGTTTACCAAAAAAACAGATCCCGTACAAATTGAACGAGAAATGATGAAAATTACCCCTAAGGAAATTTGCCGAAACCTATCTCTTTACCTAATATTTCTCGGTCGTAAGTACTGCCAGGCGCGCCGGACGTTTTGTTCGGATTGTCCTCTTTCTTCCCTATGTCCTTCTTATTCGGAGTCGGTTTCATAAGGCCTTCTTCCGTTTCAGATTCCTTTCTCTGTTTCCAAGAACGATTGCGGTCTACTAAATTGATGGATTCTACTTTGTAATCCAACCGGATTAAGTTTCGTTTGCGATAGTATAAATTTAAAGTTCCGAGTCTACCATAGTCCTTTGGGCATTCCACTTGGTGGACATTGGAAAGGTAACGGAACCTTGCTTGTGGTTTCCCTTCGACGAGTAAAAATATCGGGAGTTCGGGATTATTTTGCCCTGGGATCTGCGGGATTTTGATTTCGTCTTCAGGGCTTACATATACGATCCAACCGTCATAGTCGTCAGTGTTTTTGGCATTTAAGAGGCCGTCTATAGAACCTAAGCCAAGTTTGACGGGACCATGGTCCATTTCGATGGTCTTCGTCAGGTTAAATCCATCAAAGGGGAACTCTAATGGTTTGTCTTTTGGGGAAAAAGGGTACAACATGTACCCTTTCCCACGTTTCAGATCCAAATCCATTTTTTCTCTTTCCACAAAGCCGAGGAGAGCACTAAGCCCACCACGCCCTTCCTCGTCCATTTTGGTGAAGAGTTCTTTCCCACAGTGGAAAAATAAACGTAAAGGTCGGTCTTCTAAACTTTCATGGGTGAAACTTGCAGAAACAGAGAGAAAGTATCCAATTGTCATAATTGACCAAAGGTTTCTTCCAAGAAAGGAAAGACGGATATTCATATTTTGTGACCTTGGTTCTAAGAACGGAAGAATTCGAAACAGAATGAACCAAAAAACCTACCGACTGTCTAAACATAGGGCAGAAAGGATGCCATGAACTTCTTCAAAAATCTATTTCTTTACGCTAAAATGGTTAAATTTTCCCATACACTTTTTGCTTTGCCTTTTGCAGGGATTAGCTTCGTCCTAGCCTACCTCGAGTCGAGTCTCGATACAGGTGATTTGCTAAGAATTGGTGCCCTGATCCTTGTTTGTATGGTCAGCGCTCGTAGTGCAGCCATGGGATTCAACAGGTATGTAGATTCTGAAATTGATGAAAAAAATCCCCGCACCCAAAATCGAGAAATCCCTGCTGGAAAAATTTCCAAGGTATCGGCCTTACTTTTTATAGGGCTTTCCGCTTTCATTTTTATCTTTGCTAGTTTTTTTGTGAATAAACTGGCTTTCTTACTTTCCTTCCCGGCACTTTTCATTTTGTTTTTGTATTCACTCACCAAACGATTTACCTTGTTTTGCCATTTGGTACTCGGTTTTGCGATCTCTCTAGCACCGCTCGGTGCTTGGATTGCCATCACAGAAACCGTGAATTTAGTTCCTATTTTATTTTCACTCGGACTCTTATTTCATATTTCCGCATTTGATGTGTTATATGCCATTCAGGATATGGATTTTGATGCAAAAGAAAAACTCCATAGTATCCCTTCCAAATTAGGGGAAACCAAATCTCGTATCATCGCTGTTATCTTACATACACTTTCGTTTGTGTTTTTTATCCTCGCAGGGGTAAGTGCGGAACTTGGGTTTATGTATTTTTTAATCCTCTCTGTGATTGGGATTTTAGTGTTGTATGAACACAAAATTTCATACCAATACAAACAAAAGGATCTCCCTCTCATTTTTTACCAAATCAATTCTTGGATCAGTGTGGTTTTGTTTTTGGCCATCCTCTTTGATAAATGGAATGAGTTTTTACTTAAGATCTCATCTGGAATTAGTTTTCGATGAAACTTGTTGTGGGTCTTGCGGGTGCCAGTGGTAGTATTTATGCTGCCAGATTTTTAAAGGCATTGTTTGAGATTGAAGGAGAAACCTATATCACGGCAAGTCCTGCTTCGCTTCGTATCTTTTCAGAAGAATATGAAACAACTGTGAAAACAACTGAAGACATTTTGTCTTTTGTAGAAGAGAAGTGGCGGGTAAAACCCAAACACAAATTCCATGTTCGTAATTTTTTTGATATCGGTTCGGACATCGCTAGTGGTTCCAATGTTTGGGATGCGATGGTCGTCATCCCTTGTAGTATGAAAACAGTTGCTTCCATGTCCGCAGGTCTCACAGAAAACTTAATCGAACGAGCAGCTGACGTGACCTTAAAAGAAAGAAGGCGACTCATTGTGGTTCCGAGAGAAACTCCCTACAACCGCATCCACCTTCGGAATATGTTGGCACTAGATGAAGCAGGGGCCATCCTCTTACCTGCATCTCCTGGGTTTTACCAAATGCCAAAAACCTTGGATGACCTTGGTGATTTTATCACGGGTAGGATTTTGAATCTACTAGGTGTCCCGCAAACTCTTTTTCCTAAGTGGGAGGGGTAAAGTTTCTAAAATACGCAGTTGGTTTTCCATTCTCACCTAAGCATACGTAGGTGATGTCACTTTCGATCACAGCGGCCATTTTCCCTGTTTGGGGGTGGTTTGTGATGGCAAGGGTTCTTGAGGTGATGGAAGATTTTCCATATTTCACAATCTTTCCATAAATTTGGATGATGTCTCCAGCCCTCGCAGGGGAACGAAACACCACATTGTCCATACTCATCGTGACGATATTGGTGTACCGAATTTTGTTCATGACATACATCGCCATTCCCTCATCAATCCAGGAGAGCATTTTCCCACCAAAAAGATTGTTATGGTAGTTTAAATCGTCTGGTTGGACCAAGTGTTGGGTGACTAGTTCCATATCCTGCAGTTTGTTCTGAATTGTCTCGACCATAAATACCAAAAAATATGTTTTCGATTTATTCGATACCAAAAACCCTAGAGAAAAGATTTCCGCCCTATGTATGAATACTCCCACAAAAACATTTTAGACACCTTACAATTTTCCAAAGAAGACCTCAATTTCCTAATTGAAAAAACAAATCGAATGAGTGCCCTACATGAATCGGGAA
The DNA here is from genome assembly GCF_002812085.1 of Leptospira levettii. Taxonomy (NCBI): domain Bacteria; kingdom Pseudomonadati; phylum Spirochaetota; class Leptospiria; order Leptospirales; family Leptospiraceae; genus Leptospira; species Leptospira levettii. Next base: position 51,377 of record NZ_NPDM01000001.1, on the reverse strand, counting down.
AGGCATTTGGGATCCTTCACGGGAAACTCCTGGCTTCCTTGTTTTTTGAGGCTAGTACCCGCACTCGGATGAGTTTTGAAGCTGCTATGGAAAGGCTAGGTGGAAGGCTCATCTCCACAGTGGGTTTTCAATTTTCATCCATCTCCAAGGGAGAGACTTTATACGATACCATGAAGATGATTGAAGCGTATTGTGACATTGCTGTGATCCGCCACCCCGTGGAAGGTTCCTCTCGGATTGCCGCAGGTGCAGTGAACATACCAGTCATCAACGCAGGGGACGGGGCAGGCCAACACCCGACACAAGCCCTTCTTGATTTGTATACCATTGTATCCGAAAAAAAGAAAATCGATGGGTTAAACATAGCTTTCATTGGGGACCTAAAGTATGGACGGACCATCCATTCCCTCATCAATTTACTTCGGCATTATCCAGTTCATTTGTATCTCATCAGTCCCGAAGAACTAAAACTCCCTGAAAAGTACAAAAAGAACTTAGAAGGTTTCCCTATGACTTGGGAGGAAACAACCGACATCAAAGCCATTTGGGACGCAGATGTAGCGTATGTGACAAGAATCCAAGAAGAAAGATTTCCTGATCATAGAGAGTATGAAAAACTAAAAGATATCTATAAAGTGAATAAGGAACTTGTACTTGCCTCTAAAAAGGACACAACCATCCTGCATCCACTCCCTCGTGTGAATGAACTTTCCACTGATGTAGATGATTTACCAAATGCAGCTTACTTCCGTCAGGCGAAGTATGGAGTCGTAGTCAGAATGGTTTTACTCTGCTTAAGTCTTGGAGTCAATTTTGACTAAAAAAATTTGGACTTTGGAAGAAGCTAGGGAGATCTTACCCCTTGTCCGCGATATCACAAAAGAATACTATATAAAGGCTAGTGTTCTTGCGGATGATGTGCGTAACAAAATGTTACCAGAAAATGTTTTGGAATCCAAAGAAGAAGAAATTGGAGAAATCATCAAACATTGGACAAACGAAATCTTAAATTTGAAAATTGATGTAAAAGGTTTGTGGCTCGTAGACTTCGATCATGGCAATGGATTTTACTGTTGGACATGGGGCGAAGAAGATGTGTTATACGAACATGGTTATCATGAAGGATTTAGATCGAGAAAACTCATAGAGGAAAATAAAGAAGAAAATGACTCAGATAAATGAAAACTATTTAAAATTAAAAGCGGGATATTTATTCCCTGAGATTGGAAGACGTGTAAAAGCTTATTCCGAAGCCAACCAAAATGCAAAAATTATCAGACTCGGGATTGGTGACGTAACCCTACCTCTCGCACCAACAATTGTCAATGCAATGGTAGATGCCGCCAAAGAAATGGGAAGTGCGGGTGGATTTCATGGGTATGGACCAGAACAAGGTTATTCCTTCCTCATCCAAAAAATCATCGCTCATGATTATACTGCGCGTGGAGTCCAAATTGCAGAAGACGAAGTATTTGTTTCTGATGGATCTAAATGTGATTGTGGAAACATCCAAGAGATTTTTTCCCTCGATAGTAAAATTGCCGTCGTTGACCCAGTGTATCCTGTTTATGTTGATACCAATGTGATGGCAGGTAGAACCGGTGAAGTGGGACCTGATGGACGTTATGCGAACATCATTTATATGCCAGCTACAGAAGAAAATAATTTTGAACCTGATTTTCCAAAAGAAAAACCAGACATCATTTATCTTTGTTACCCAAACAATCCAACGGGAATGGTCGCAACGAAAGCCCGCCTCACAGAATGGGTGAACTACGCTAAAAAAATGGGAAGTATTATCCTTTATGATTCTGCTTATGAGTCCTTTATCCAAGACAAAGAGATTCCTAAGTCCATTTATGAAATCCCAGGTGCCAAGGAAGTGGCAATGGAGTTTCGTTCCTTCTCAAAAACTGCAGGGTTTACAGGAACTCGTTGTGCCTACCTTGTAATCCCGAAAGACCTAAAAGGAAAAACCAAATCAGGAGAAGAGGTGAGTTTTAATTCCCTTTGGAACAGACGCCACACAACCAAATTCAATGGTGTGTCGTATGTGACTCAAAAAGGAGCGGAAGCCGTGTTTTCCACCCAAGGACAAGTGGAGATCAAAGAACAAATTTCCTATTACATGGAAAATGCAAAACTCATTCGCGAAGGTCTTGCTAAGGCAGGTTACAAAGTGTTTGGCGGAACCAATGCCCCTTACATTTGGTTAAAAACCCCTCGAGGACTCAAATCTTGGGAATTTTTTGACGAACTCCTTGGAAATGCACAAGTGGTGGGAACTCCTGGTTCTGGGTTTGGACCGGCTGGAGAAGGGTATTTCCGACTTTCTGCCTTTGGAAAACGAGAAGATGTCATTTCTGCCATCGAACGTATCCAAAAAATGTAAAATTTAGTCCTGGTTTTTTCCATAGCTCCGATATATAAAACAAGGTAGAGCTATGGGAAAATGGAAATTCATCCTCTTTTTTGCAATGGTAGTGGGACATATCTCCCACATCAATGCAGTATCTCCAGAACAAACGAATTTGGGGATTTTGATCTTTGAAAACAAAGAAAACTTAAATTTTATCAATGTGGCACTCAGTAATTTGGCTCCTTCACAAGAAGAAGCACAAAACACTGCCCAACCAGGAACAACCCAAACCCCAGATCCTTCCAAAAAGAATTTGGATTTTGATTATTTCAAACTCCTAAAAGCAGCAAACCAATCTGACTTCAGTGGAAACATGTGGTACTTACAAAGTAATTATGTGTATGGATTCCGCCAACTCAGACAAGCCCAAGGCGAACTCAAAAACATCTTTGAAATTGTATTACAAAAATACATCGAAGATGCAAGAGCTCTACTAGAGGCTGCGGCTCCTGCCATCATCAGGTCCAATGATAGTAACGCCAAAGCTTTGTTACGTTTAGGTTTTCGTGACCTTCGTTCCTCAGAAGACCTTTATACAACGGGTCTCAATTCAAGCCCTCACCAATACCGTTATAAACTTACGCTCTACAAAGAAGGGATTTTGACACTTCGTCGTGCAAAACGTTTTGCCATCCTTGCGATGATTTATAGCAAAACTCCAGATGAGGACAAACCAGAATACCAATACCGTTCCAATGAAGACTTAAAAGAAGCTCGTAACGAAGAAAAACAACGTAACTACGAAAAGGTGAGAGATACACTCATCAATTTCATTGAAAACAAACGTATGGAAAGAACTGTTGTCCCTCCAGGAAATCCAGATGCAAAACCATTAGATCTACTAGAACAACATGATGATAACTACGGTTTCATCACTTCTAAAAAATTGGATTTATTACTGGAAGCCAATGCGCAAATCAAAGAGACGGAAGGGGCAAGACGTGAATCAGTTCCTCCCACTCCAAAATTTGACGAAAACGGCAAAGCGATTTATCCGGAAGAAAAGAAGAAATAAGATGAAGTTCTTTACAAGTGTGATTTTACTTTCTTTCTCACTCGGACTCGTTGCCAAAAGTACGATGTCTTACAGGGAAAGGAAAAAACAATTAGATGGTAAAATTGCACTTGTATTAGAACTCAAAGAACACCTAAAACTTGAACCTGAGGTTGGAAAATCGTCTGTTGAATCCATTCGTGACCAAGTGGAAGAAACCTACCGCGTGGGAAAACGTGCGGAAATCGAAAAAGTTTTAACCCTTGCTGAAGGTGAGATTCTCATCACACAACGAAAACTATGTGTCCCCATGGAAGAAGTCGCAACTGGGCTCTACCAAAAAGCCATGGGGCATTGGATTCAAATGGAAAATGACGAAAAGTCTGGTTCAACTCGATTGGAGTGGGATACAAAAGATAAAATCCAACGTTATTTAGTAATGGCAAAAAGTGAAAAAGACCACGCAAAAGAATACTATCTGTCTGGAAATTACCAACTATCCCTTCATACTTACAAACGTTCGCTAGTGTATAGTTTACTTACATTACGTTCCCAAAAATCAGAAATTCCAGAAACCTACCAAAGTGCAGATGCCGCATGGGTGCAACCCATTTGGATGAACCTCCACAAACAAAAGCAAAACTCCATCCAAGAAAACTAAAAAATTTTCATTTTCATTCACACTAAATTTCAAAGAATGACTGCTTAGTGAAGTTTGAATCACTTTATCGTCATTTTTTGCTCACAAGAGCCACTCACATTCCCGTTATAAGCGAGAAGGGGGAACTTGTTGGTTTACTTTCCAAAGAGAGAGTCCATCGTGAGTTGTCTGACCTTGGGAAAGAAAGGGAAGATTTGGACCAAATTCCTTTAGAGATTTTGGAAACAGAACTGAACGAATCCATTCTATTATATTTTAAAGAAACCTCACTCATTCCTGTGATCGGAATTGATGGTGAAAAAAAAGACAATTGGGACAAACCAAGGTTCCTTGCCGCTTTCACCAAACTAGAATCCAAACAAGTCCGAGATCCAAAACTGGATGGTATTGAATCCAAACTCGAGAAAAAAAAAGAAAACGTGGATTCTGTCCAGTGGTTTATGGAACTCATCCTTTCCCATTTCCCAGATGGTCTTTTTGCAACTGATGTAACGGGTGGAACTATTTTTTATAATGAAAGTTTTGAAAGGGATATTCTCACAAAATCATTGTTTGATGACTCGATTGAGACTGCAGAGAAGTATTTACATAATTTAAATAGAGAAGTCCTCGCCTCTTACCTAAAAGAACATGATTTGAGTTTGGGAAAAGAAGCAGATACAAATGTCTTAACAACCATGTTACCAGACTTACAATCACAAGTAAGGATCATCACTTTAAAAAAAGAGAAAAAAGTAGTAGGGTTTTTATACCATTTTGTCTCGAGTCATGTTGGATTTGGAGTGGGAAAAACAAAATCCGAATTCCCTGATTTGGACATGGCTTTTTTTTCTAAACTCCCTCTGGAAACGGTTCTTGCGGAAATGGAAGCCCATTATATCCACAAATCTTTACAACGGAATTCTCAAAATATATCCCATGCTGCCAGTGAATTGGGCATTCCACGCACAACCTTACAAAACAGAATTCGATTTTTAAATTTATCAGAACGTTTCCAAAACAATAAAAAAGAACGAGTGGTCATCCCGAGAAAACGATCCGAAAAACAACTGGATTCAGAAAAACAAACCTCTTCTCAAACAAACACATCGAAAAAAAAACAAAGTCTCCCGAAGAAAAAACCAACTCCAATCCCAACTAAAAAAGGAAAAGTAGAGAAACGAAGCACTTCTCTTCCCAAAAAACAAGGAAATGGGAAACAAGGGACCAAAACGAAGGCAAAAGCAACACAAAAGGCAAAAAAAAGGCGTTGACGAAAATGGTGCAGAAACGATTTTTTCATTACCGTTTGAGAAAACACCTCCGCACTTCGCTGTTTCACTTGCAACCATAACTTGCACAAATGGTTTCCCGAATTTTATCAAATACTCTAACAAATCAATGTAGAACAATCTATGGCATCACGCAAACAAGAAGAAATCCAAGTTAATCCCCCCGAAGAACCAACTGAATATACAAATGGCATCATGGACCAAGACGATGCTTCCGAACCACCGAAACAATTTAAGAAAAAAAAGAGCCGGTATGAAGGACCAATTCCTCCACCTCTTGATTTAGTTGAACTCAAGAAAAAAAACATCAATGAACTTGCTGACCTAGCGAAAGGTTTGGGAGTGGAAAACACTCATGGTTTAAAAAAACAAAATCTGATGTTTGCTCTCCTCCAAGCACAAACCGAAAAAGACGGACAAGTGCATGCAGCTGGAGTCATGGAAAGACTTCCTGATGGGTATGGTTTTTTACGATCACCTGACTACAATTATGTGCCAGGTCCAGATGATATTTATGTATCTCCTTCTCAAATTAAGTTATTTGGACTTCGTACAGGTGATACTGTAACAGGTCTTATTCGGCCACCAAAAGAAGCCGAACGATTCTTTGCGATGTTACGAGTGGAATCCATCAATGGATTCCCTGTCGAAGTGGCACAAAAAAGAAATTTATTTGATAACCTAACACCTCTTTATCCAAACGAAAGGATCAATATGGAATTTGATCCAAGCCATTTGGATACACGTGTGATCGATCTTATGTGTCCCATTGGAAAAGGGCAAAGAGCACTCATCGTGGCACCACCAAGAACCGGTAAAACAGTCCTCATGCAATCCATTGCCAATGCGATTACTCGTAACCACCCAGAAATTTTTCTCATCGTTTTACTCATAGATGAACGTCCAGAAGAAGTTACTGACATGGCTCGTCATGTGAAGGGTGAAGTGGTCAGTTCTACTTTTGATGAACCAGCACAACGCCACGTCCAAGTAGCTGAGATGGTCATCGAAAAAGCAAAACGACTGGTAGAACATGGAAAGGATGTGGTCATCCTCCTTGACTCGATCACAAGGCTTGCCCGTGCTTACAACCAAGTGGTCCCAACCTCTGGAAAAATCCTTTCTGGTGGTGTGGACTCCAATGCTCTCCACAAACCAAAACGTTTTTTTGGTGCCGCAAGGAATATTGAAGAAGGTGGGTCACTCACCATCATCGCCACTGCTCTCATTGATACAGGTTCCCGAATGGACGAGGTGATTTTTGAGGAATTTAAGGGAACGGGAAATATGGAAATCCATTTGGACCGAAAACTCGCTGACAAACGAATTTTCCCTGCCATCGACATCAACCGCTCTGGAACGAGGAAAGAAGAACTCCTGCTTCCACAAGACACCCTCACTCGTGTCTTTATCCTTCGAAAAGTACTTTCTCCTATGAGTATCACCGAAAGTATGGAACTATTGATTGAAAAAATGCGTGGCGCGAAGACAAACGACCAATTCCTCGCCAGCATGAATACGAACTAAAAGGGCCACCATGAAAACTGACATCCATCCAAAATACGTTGCTGCCAAAATTAAATGTGCTTGTGGTACTGTGATTGAAACACGTTCCACTGCTGGGGACATCAGTGTGGAAATTTGTTCCAACTGCCACCCGTTCTTCACAGGTAAATCCAAACTTGTGGATACAACAGGCCGCGTAGACAAGTTCAAGAAAAAATACAAAATGAAGTAAGAGGCTTCTGCCTCACAACCGTCTAAACAATAACGGGGGAACAACTCATGGCAGTAATGGACTTTGCTCGCTACAAAGAAATCAACGACCAAAGGATGAATTACCGTGAGATGGAAGACGCAACTGTTGTCTCCTATTACCGCAACACAGGTTGCGGAGACGGTTACCGCATCTATCTTAAGTTAAACGATCATCAGGTTGTGGAAGACGCAAGTTATACCACAACAGGTTGTGGGTTTGGGATTGTGGCACTTGCGATGGCAACGGAATATGCCAAAGGTAAGTCCATAGCTGATTTAAAAACCCTTACCCCAGAAACACTCGAAACATTATTTGAATTCCCAGAACGTCGGAAAAATTATCCAGAATCAGCTGTTGCTGCACTCAAAAAAGCGGTAGAAGATTATGAATCGGGGCAAGGTGTTCCGAAAGAAAATCGAATCACAAAAGCCCAAACCATGGAACTCCTTCACAAACAGGGCCACCTAAGGGAAGCTAAGTTATCGAGTGTGATGTTAGAGAAAGAAAAATTGGACGGTGTTGATTTTTCAGGCGCTGACCTTCACAATGCCTTCTTACAGAATTCAAGTTTCGTGGGAGCAAACTTCCAAGGTGCAAATCTCAAGGCTTCTTTTTTTAATGGAGCAGATTTGCGTAATGCCAATTTTCGCGGTGCTGACCTTCGGTTTGCAAAATTAGCTTCGGCCAAAATTGACGGTGCTGATTTTACTGATGCCATTTATGATATTGGAACTCGGATAGACCATAGCCAAATGTATATCTTTGATGTGATGAAAAAAGCAGGGAAAGATCTCTATTTAAAAACTGGGGAAGGGGAATGAAACCTGGCGATAAGGCTAAACTCACCAAACAAACCTTCCTCCATAAAGGGATTTTTATTTTTACTGGTTCCACTGTCGAAATCAAAGAGATCCAAAATGAGAAAGCGATTGTCATTTATAATGACAAAGAAGGATACCCTCACGATTTAGAGATGAATCTCACTGATTTGGCGCCAGTTTCCTAAGCCCGATTTTCTTGACACAAAAGAAGAGAATCGTAACGTATTGTTAATCCAAGTATGTTGATTCAAAGCCACCGTCAGGAAAACCACCTGTTACTCTCCATCCAAAGGGATGTCCTGATGGAAAATTCACGCGAGTTTTACCAAGAGTTTGAGAAAGCAATTGAAGGTTCCAATTTTGGGAAACTGACAATGGACTTTCATTTGGTAAAATTTTTGGATTCAAGTGGGATTGGAGCGGTGATCAAAGCATCTTCTGCCCTCCACAACCGTGGTGTGGAAATCTTTGTGACCAACCTCAATAAAAATCTAAATTCTGTTTTTCGTTTGTCAGGGCTCAACCATATCCTTTCGATTTTGACTTTGGATGAATACCTTTCCAAATTCCCTGAGTTCCAACAAACTCTAGAGGCATAAAACCAATATGAAATTCTTTCGACTCCTTCTTCCCTGTTTCCTTTTGATCGGTTTTTTACAATCCTGTGCCTCTGGTGTTAAATCGAGATCCTTACTGTTCCGTAGTAATGAGTTTGCGATTTATACAGTCGCTAGGGACAAAATCAATTTAAAACAAGAAACCTCAGTTGCTAAAACCTTTGCTCACCCAGTAGAACTGACAGAGGATAAAATTTTAGACCTGCTTGGTAATATTCGTTTCCGCGAAGAGAGTTCCTATGGAGATGTGAACCAATACATCTTTGAAGAAAAAGAAATCAAAGAGTTTGCTCTCGATTTAGTAGATGGATTACAAAAATTAAAACCTGACCAACTTTTACTTGTGATTTCAAAATACAATCCAGTGAAATCTGTGGTCTCTCATTATTCTCGAACTGCTTTTTATATTTGGTCTACAGACTCATCGATTGAGATTTTATTTGGCGAATTACAAAAAGAAATCTCTTATGATGAACAAGGGAATTATTTTGATTGGTCAAACATTCCTGATATCCCTTTTGAACATTTCCCACAATCCACTTATGTGTTACAAGGTCAGGGATTTAGTTTTAAAAAGGTAGGAGGATTTCGTAACCGCCACTGGCTTGTATTTGATAAAACCGACTTAACTAAATTGAAATTTGAAAAACGAAAAAAAAATTCGAATGAAATTTCAAACTCAGTGGATGCGGATATGAAAGCAGATAAAAAAATATCTCGCGATGAAGAGGATGGAGTGTTATTAGAGGAGTAAATCTTCCTCTTTTCGAATCACATTTCGTTCTGTTTGGATGGAACCATCAGTTCCTAAATAAAATTTCGTTTTCCCGACAAGAGAACTCATTCCCATCCGATAATTTTTACCAGCTCCAAAACTCAAATCCACACCTGGGAATACCTCCCTTTCAACTTCCACAAAGGCATCAGGATTTGGTTCATAGGACCCAAGTGCAGTTTCAAACTGTTTGATTTGGGTTTCTAAAACTTTTGTAAATTTATCATTCGCATCTTTGAGTTTGGTAATGGTGTCTTTTTCTTCTTGGCTTAGTTCTTTTTTTTGGCTTTTTTCGACTAGTTTTGTGAGTGTGAGTTGGACTTTATGAAGGGTGATTTCTTTTTCCGAAATTTCTTTTTTCATTCGGTTGAGTTCATCTAAGAGTTCTGGTGGAGTTCCGATGGCTACCTTGGTTTTTGTTTCTACGACAGCACCGAGTTTCGCACAAGTGAGTGAATTTCCGGCAATGATGGTTCCTCCAATCACTTCGCCACGGCCACCCATCACACGGATAAAATCTTTTGCTGAAATTTCCGAATGCATCACTGCCTCTTCGACAAAGATTGACCCTTGGGCTGTGAGTTTTCCTTGTTCCACAAATTTGGCGTAAATATTTCCTTCCGATTCGATGTATCCTTCTCCTCGGCCCATAAAACCTCCAGAAAGGACAATGTCACCTTTGGCTTTGAGAAAGGCTTTCCCGACTGAGTTACGAATGATGATACTACCGCTGGTAGTGAGACTAAACCCATCTCCAATTTTTTCTTCCACAATGATGGTGCCAGGAAAATCAATATTACCTGTGGAGTAGTCTACAGCTTCTAATTGAATGACTTCATCCACTTTGATTTCCCATGCCGCAGATAGAACCGGACGACCTGCAATTTTAGCGTACAGTTTGTCCTCTTTCAGTTCCACATTTGGTCCAAGGATCCATTCGACAGTTTTTTCTTCTTGGTAGGGAAGGATCGTACCTGTAACGGTTTTACCAAACTCACCTTTTTTCGGTGGGATTTTTTCGGCAATGAGGTCACCTGGTTTCACAGATTGGATGACACCAATATTTTTATAATTGATCCTGCCATGTTCGTCTTCTTCTAACTGTGGTTTGTTGTCAGACCGGAAGTAGATTTTAATTTCCCCATCTTTTCCAGGGATAGGAAGGAAACCTTTTGCGATGACATACGGAACAAAAAATTCAGGATTTTTGATTTGGTTTTGGATGACAGAATCGATGATCCCAACTGAAATTCCTACGGCTGCAATCTGTTCTCTTAATTGGTATTCAGTGAGGAGTGGCCCACCATGTTTCGGAGGGTGGAGGACCATTTTTGCTTCCATTCCATCGTCGGAAACACTGATGTCAGCATACGAGGGAACTGGATCCCCTTTGGACCATGTTCCAATTTCGACTGGTTTTCCATCGGCGAGTACAACGATTTTTTTTAATTGTTCGGTTTGGTAACCTTCCACTCCAAAGAGTTGCACTCGGGCTAATACATCTTTGTATTCTACTTTTTTGCCTTTGGCACCAGGTTTTGTGATTTTTAAGATGGCTTTTCCATTGGAATTTTCGATTTGAAAATATCCATTTTCGGATGCTTCCAAATCTTGTAAGATTCGATCGGTATATGAGTCAGGACCTGGCATTTATGTATATTCTAAAAGATGACGAACCACATCAGATTCTCCATCGGTTTTTAATTCCGATTTAGGAGTCATTCCATCTACAGTTCTCATGTATGCCAGAGCTTCATCAAATTCACAAGAAATAATTTTTTCTAAAGGCAAATAGGCAGATTGAAAATACAAATCAAGTGCACCAACGAGATATAGATATTCGCTGAAGTCTCCTCGATCTGTATATAGAATCGGAGTTTTTGCATAATAACATTCTGCTAAAATTCCATACCCAGGTTTTGTACAAACAAAATCAGAAGCGGCCACCAAATCCGGGTAATGTGAGACTTCTGGAACTAAAATTCCTTCTTTTTGAATGCCAGGTACTCCAAATGCAACAAGTTGAATATGTTTCGGTAAAAACTCGGTATGTAACCTGTGACCTTCTAGACCGTAAGCACCAAAGGAAAGTAGGATATAAGTAATTTCATCTCGGAACCCAAATTGTTTACGAGCCATCTCCTTTGATAGAGTTGGTTTTCTCCCAACAAGACCGATATTCGTTCGTTCTAAAAAATTGGGCATAGGGCATTGGAAAGGTAGAACCAGAGCTTCTGTTACAAACCCATATTCCACTTCCAGTTGGTCGCTCAAATTTCCGAAGTAAGAATCGGATTTTGCATAATTACGGTAAATAAAATCCCAAGTAAAATTTCCAATGAAGATGCTGGGTATCCCTGTTTCCAATGCGATCGTAATCGGGAAGGATGAACTATCTGTAAGGATCAGAGAGATTTTATGGTCCTTACAGTATTTGGTTTCCTCTTTTAACAAAATGGATTTGGATTTTTCAAATTGGATCAGTTCTTCCTTTGTGGATTCTATGTCTATGGAAAGTGAATCTTTTTGTGAAATACCAACATCTAATTTTAGGGATCGTAGTTTTAGTTTGGGATGTTTATAGTCGATAAAACTGATTCGAGTGCTTACTAAATGGATTTCTTCAACGAAATCTTCATTTAATAAACGTTTAATGATGTTTCCTGAACGGCTGATGTGTCCAAATCCATGGCCTGAAATATAAAAATAGAGTTTCATTTGGATCTTTGGCGGATGGATTCGTATAAAACGATGCCACAGGACATTGCTAAATTGAGAGAATCTGCTTCACCGAGCATTGGTAGATATAATGTTGTATCTGAGAGTTCCTTGGCAATCGGACTCAGTCCATATTGTTCACTCCCAAATAAAAAAACAGATTTTTCATTCATGTCCACAGAACTGTATAAGGTTTTCCCTTCTGGTGTTACCGCATAACGTTTGTATCCTTTGTTATGAAACTCAGATAAAACTTCCTTTAAGTCTCCAATGTATATGGGGAGTGTGAATATGGTGCCGGTGCTTGCACGGACTACATTGGGATTAAAGAGATCAATCCTTGGGTCAGTGACAATGACGAGTCCAACACCAGCACCTTCGGCAGTCCGAAGGATAGTTCCAAGATTCCCTGGTTTTTCAACACCTTCGATGATGAGGATGGGATTGGTTTGAATGGTTTTGATTTGGTCCCATGGAACATTTGCATTTGGTGTGTCGGCAATGGCTATGAGGCCATCTGGCCTATCCCGATAAGATATCTTTTCAAATATTTTTCTAGGTAATTCGTAGATCGGGCAACGAAGGGAAGAAATGAGTTCTTCCTCATTTTCTCCTAAAAAACATTCGGGTGAAATGAATACACTTGTGATGTTTACCGGTAAACAAGGGATAGGTGATTTTTGATTCCCAGTGATGGCTTTTTTAATTTCTCTGTAACCTTCGATGAAAAATTTTTTTTCTTCATCTCTGTTTCTTTTTTCTTTTAGACCACTGACCCATTTGACCTTTGGGTTTGAGAAACTAGTGATGCTCAATCGTTGTTGTTTCATAACAGGCAAAGTGGCACTTAAGATTTTTTAAAGAATGTACAAAAACCAGCAGGGTATTTTTTCCCTGAAGTTTCTGGGATATAAAGTTCTGTCGTTTCGTAATTCCCTTTGGTTTTGATCCGTGAAGAAAGAATCCGTTCCAAAGTGAGCGGGCTAAAACCTTGGCTATGGCAACTGAGGATGACAAATTCTGGTTTGGAGTCTGAAAGTTCCATCAGTGCATCCATAAGCTCCGATAGGTTTTCTTCAATTTTCCAAACTTCTCCTTTCGAACCTCGACCAAAACTAGGTGGGTCCAGGATAAGGCCTTGGTATTTTTTCCCTCGTTTGATTTCACGTCGGATGAACTTCATCACATCATCTACAATCCAACGAACAGGTTTGGAATCGAGCCCTGAAAGTTTTGCATTTTCCCTGGCCCAGTCTACCATCCCTTTGGATGCATCTACATGGCAAACACTCATTCCTGCATCCAGGCAAGCTAGTGTTGATCCACCAGAATAGGCGAATAAATTTAATACTTCGAGGCCTTGTTTTTTTTTGCCAATCTCACGGATCCGATTCCAATTTGTCTCTTGTTCTGGGAAAAGTCCAATATGACCAAAGGGGGTAAGTTTGATTTTAAAGGTGAGATTTGAAAATTCAATGGTGAAACTTTCGGGAACTTTTTTTTGAAAATTCCAATGCCCAGATCCAGAATCATTTTTGATATAAGTAGCATGTAAGTCTTTCCAGATCTCAGGAGTTTCTTTGCCATAAGCGGAAGTGGGGGAGGAACGTTGCAGTTTGTAACCACCCACAATTTCTAATTTGGATAGGTCACCGGAATCCAATAATTCGTAACTTTTTGTCATACCAATTCCAGAAAAATAAAGGTTAGGTCGTCCTCCCAGTCTTTTATTTCTCGATTTGAAAATGACTCCAACTCTTGGATGAGTTTTCCCTTAAACAAATGGTTGGGAAGTTCACGGTTGGTTTTTAAAAAATCGATAAGGCCTGCATCACCGAACATATTTCCTTTGGGATCAAAACATTCCAAAACCCCATCACTCAATAGTAAAATACGGTCTTTTGGGAATACGGGATAGGTGATTTCATCAATTTGGATTTCAGGAAATACACCGATGATTTTCCCTTTGGGATGGACTTTGATGATTTCTCCACTTGTTCTTTGTAAAAAAGCACTTGGGTGACCTGCACGTCCAAACCTCCAAACATTTGTAGAACTATTTAAATACAAATAGGAAGCAGTGACATATTGAGGGGAACAGTTCCCGAATAAAACACGATTCATTCCTTCTAACACCTGTTTGGGGGATGAAATTGAATCTTTTTGTGTTGTAAAAGCAACTTTACCCATCGCTGAAATTAAAGAAGCAGGAATTCCATGACCAGATACATCACATAAAACAATCCCTAATTCATATGGATTAGGTGAGTAGTATTCATAAAAATCCCCACCAACATCTTTCATCGGTTGGATGTAAATTTGGATTTGTAATCCTTTGACATCTGGACTCGTTTTAGGAAGGGACTGCATGAGAATGTCACGAGAAATTTTCCTTTCCCTTCTAAGGCTTGTGACTTGGGCAAGTGCCAAATCTTTTTCTTGGCGGAGTAATTGAATTCGATCTGCCAAAGCAAACGCAAATAAGGTGATATCAGCTAAAGATGCAATGGGAAACAACATCTCTTCTAAAAACGAATTACTTGGTAAAATTCCAAACTTGAGTAAACCATAGATAATACATGTTAAGAGTAATAAAAAAAATGCGATGGAAATATAATAAAAAGACCTGATTCGTTTTTTTAAACCCCACACCAACATACCAAATAAAGTAACACAAATACTAACTGATAACCAACTCACTCCGATTGATGCTTCCGCGATTCCACCAAACAATGCGATACAAACATTAAATAAAGAGAAGGCACCTAATAGTTGATACAACCTTGACGTCCTAGGTAACCGTGCTTTGATTTTTAAAAAATTGGCAGTGAATAATACGAAGAAAAAAAGGCATATGCTAAAAAATACAGGGATACCGACTCGTTTCCAATAATAAGAATTGGGTACAAAAAAGTAACCCCAAAATCCAAGTAGTGATAATTGACCGAGTCCAAAAAAGAAAACGTATCCAATGTAAAAAAAATAACTTTTGTCCCTTACGAAAAATGCGATCGCCAAATTGTATAAAATGATGATTCCTAAACTTCCAAAAAATAAACCATATACCCATTGGGTAAAATAATCTTCTCTTTGTAAGTTCCTTTGGTTTGTGAAAACAACCGAAAATTGTAAGGAAATATCGGATTTGATCGCAATTAGTATAGTTTCTTTTTGGTGTCCCAATCGGAACACAAAATTCCTATGTGGAATTTCTCTCTGGAACATAGGTTGTATATGTCCGGATTTTGAGACTATAAAACTGTCTCCATCATGTTTATGATACAATTCCACCAAATCAATATTATGTGCTTGGATTAGTAAGAGTGGGAATTTTGTTGGATCGGGGAATTTTTCTGGATCGAGCCGTAACCACAAAGTCCCTTTTAAAAATCCAAAATTGGCAAATTCATCTTGGACTGGTTTGAACTTTCCCTCCACTAATACTTTGTCGACTCCGGTATTCGATTTTGTATCGATCCAATACGTAAATTCCTTTGTTGCTATGTATCTTTCTCCAATATCTTCCTTATCCATGGAAAAAACTGGAATTGTAAATAAGAGAAAAACTTGGAAAAGGAAAGTGATTTTGAAAAAGGATGGCTTCAATGGTAGGTAGGGACAAGGGAAAACTCCCTTGTCCATTTTGGTTTGTATCGTCTTACGCTTGTTTTTTTGCTGTTTCGTAAGAAATTTCTTTTGGACCAGTGTAAATTTGTCTTGGACGACCAATTTTTAAGTTCGGGTCTTCAATCATTTCTTTCCATTGTGCAATCCAACCTGGTAATCTTCCCATAGCAAACATCACAGTGAACATGTTTGTAGGAATTCCAAGTGCTCTGTAAATGATACCAGAATAGAAGTCAACGTTTGGATAAAGTTTTCTTTCTACAAAGTATGGATCATTAAGAGCTGCTTCTTCCAATTCTTTTGCGATGTCAAGGAGTGGGTCTTTGATTCCGAGTTTGTTTAATACTTTGTCACAAGCAACTTTGATGATTTTGGCACGTGGGTCAAAGTTTTTGTAAACGCGGTGACCAAATCCATTCAATCGGAAACTAGAGTTTTTGTCCTTGGCTTGTTCTACGATTTTTTTCACAGACAAACCACTTTTTTTAATTCCTTCGAGCATTTCCAAAACTTCTTGGTTGGCACCACCATGGCGTGGTCCCCAAAGTGCAAGGATCCCAGCAGAAATGGCACCATACAAGTTTGCAAGTGATGATCCCACAAGACGCACAGTTGATGTAGAACAGTTTTGTTCATGGTCTGCGTGTAAGATGAGGAGTAAATTGAGTGCTGAAACAATTTCCGGATCGATATGATAGTCTTCTGCGGGAACAGCAAACATCATATTGAGAAAGTTAGATGCATAATCCAATTCGTTTAACGGATGGATGATGGGTTGACCGATCGACTTTTTATATGCATACGCTGCGATGGTTGGGAATTTTGCGAGTAGGCGAATGATGGAAATTTCTCTATGTTCCTCATTCATCGGATCATAACTATCTTGGTAATAGGTAGACAAACAACCCATCATACAAGACATGATCGCCATCGGGTGTCCATCTTTTGGAAATCCATTGAAGAGACGTTTGAGGTCTTCATGGATCATCGTGTGTTTTGTAATCGAACTATTCCATTCTTTGAGCTGTGCATCATTTGGAAGTTTTCCATAGATGAGTAAGTAAGCCACTTCTGTAAAGGTGGACTTTGCTGCTAAATCTTCGATGGGAATTCCACGGTATCTTAAAATTCCTTTTTCCCCATCTAGAAAGGTGATCTCACTTGTACATGCACCTGTGTTTAAATAACCGGAATCTATTGTAACATAACCAGACAATTGGCGGAGTTTTGTAATATCAATTGCCTTTTCGTCTTCACTTCCCGCTACAATCGGAAGTTCATACTCTTTTCCATCCACTTTCAGAATAGCCTTTTCGGACATATCTTCTCCTGTATATCTCTGTCTATTTCAAAGAATAGACAGGATAAAGGGAGGGGAAAAGCCATTTTTTACAACTTGTGGTATTTTTTCATGATATCGTATGCGTAGTAATTCGATACCACAATGCGACAATAGTCCCTTGATTCTTTGTAAGGTAAGTCTTCTAAAAAATGGTTAAAATCACCAGAGTAGACAGATTTTTTCCATTTTCGTAAATTCCCTGGACCACCATTATAAGCAATGGATGCCCATTTTAATTCGTTCCCATTCGATTTGAGTAAATAGGCTAAAAATTTTGTGCCCAATCGAATGGAGGTCTCTGGTTCGTAGAGAGAGTATGTGGAGATGCCCATCCTTTGGGCTAGTTCTCGTCCTGTGGCTGGCATGATTTGCATGAGACCACGAGCGTTGGACCTAGATGTTGCCGTTTCCTTAAAAAAGGATTCTTGGCGCATAAGAGCATACACATTGTCTTCCGAGATTCCGTTTTCATTCGCATATTTGGAGACTAAATTTTGGTGAGGTCTTGGGTACATCCGAACCGAAAGGGAAGTGGGGAGTAAAATTGGATCATCTGGGATGAGGTAACGTTTGAGTAAAGACCTTGTATGAAATGCCGAATAATAGGTGTTACGTGTAAGGTCTCCGATCCCAACTAAAATTTCATCTTTTTCATCTTCGGATAAATTTTCCCTCTTGACATGAAAGTTGACTAGATGGAGACCCAGACTATCTTCCCCTACACGAAAGTATTCTTTGGCAAGGTTCAAAAGTTTGTGGCCTTGGATTCTCGAACTCATCCCACCTAGTTTGTTCCCGAGTTCATAAGAATCTTTCGGATATACAAAACCTAAATTACGACCGATGAGGGCACCCGATTCTTCCGGGATACCAGCTGTGTAAGATAGATACTCAAACAAATATTCTTTATTGTAAGTTGGATTTTCTGGTTTATTCGATTCTTTGATGGTAGATAAAAACTCTTCGCGGATCACACGAGTGTAATAGGAACCTGGGCAAAGGGCATAGTATCGTTTTAATTCTTTTTTGAATCGTTCCGTTTCTCCATTTTCTTTTAAAGAACGTAAATACCAATACACAAGCCTCCCTTTCACAGGTAAGTTTGGAATCTCAGCGAGGGCTCTTTCAAATTTGGTTAGAGGTGCATATTGTGATTTTTCCCCTTTCCGATCCACTAAATATTCTATCAGTCGGTCTTGGTAAAATAAGTTAAAAGGGTATTTACCTAAGTATAAAATCAGATTTTCAAAATAGAGTTCTTTCTCACCTAACCTATCGTAACAAGCAGCGAGCACACGGTAATACCCAGCGTCTTTTCCCGGAAAGGTTTTTAATAGTTCGATGGCTTGTTGGAATTTGTTTTGTTGGTATAAGGTATCAGCGAGTGAGACAATCCAAGAAGAATCCATATCCACAAAGGATTTATTGGAACGTAAAACACGGAAAAGTTCGTTTGTTTTTCCAACTTTGGTAAGGACAGATGTTAGGTGTTTAAAACCTTCGTAATAATTCAGACGGCTAGAAAAAAGTTCAGGCCTAGAACGAAACAATGCTTCTTTGTCATTTGAATTGATGGCTGGCAAAAATAAGGTAAGCTCAGATGGACTTAGTTGTAAAATACTGCCACTCCCTTTGTATTTACTCCAATCGGAAGCAATCATTTGAATCGTTTGGTCTTGGAGTCCTTCTTTTTGTAGGCAACCAAGCCATTCGTCAGCGGCACCTTTTTCGTCGCCTAAAATTAGTTTTGCTTTACCGTATCTATACAAACTATCACCCGTTAAAAGGTATCGTTTGTGAGAATCTTGGATGGATTGGACTTTTTCTGTGATTTCCTTCCACTGGTTATTCGATGCAAGTAATCGGATTTGTTCATCTAATACTTTTCGACAAATCGGATCTTCTTCCATATTGAGCCGATTCAAAAACTGAATCCGTTCCATTGGAGTTAAAAAGTTTTTTGCAGTAATTTCGTTGTATAATTTCCAATAACTCAATTTAAAGAGAGTGGTTTGGAAAGGCATTGTTTGAGTGAGAATTTTTCTAACTTCTTCTTCATTTGCATCAGTGACAAATACTCCTCTAATGAGTGATAATAAATACCGAAATCGTTTCTCCTTGTCTCCGTTAGGTGATTTTTCATGGAATTCGATGAGGGTATATACTTCACTTTCCCTAGATGGAGTCGTGTTTCTGAAATGAGATTCAATTTCCCCCCATTGGTGGGACTTGATTAGATACTGAAGGTCTGTTTCGGCAAGTAATGAAGTTGTGAAAAAGAGCAGAATTCTACTTGCTAACCAAAAATGCCTCATGCATACTTCCTATGATTACGAATTTAGAGAGGGAAGGTTCCCCTCCTTATGAGCTTACAAACAGAATACAAACTGCGCTGGCCAGAATACAGAATCGAATTCCATCCAACGGAAGAAATCCCTAAAAAAGTTTCTCTCCAGGAGTTATGGCCAGACTTACGTGCCTTTTTTTCAGGCAATCAGTCTCGTTTTGCAAACTATCTTTTCTATTTATCGACCGATTTCTCTGGCGGGTTCAGCCTTTGTTCGGTTCTTTCCGAAAATGATGCGAGCTTTCGTTTCCACGATCCTGTTTTGCAATCACCAACACCTTTCCCCAAAACAAGTTTAGAGCGGATTTGGAAACTTTGCCAAAACCGTGAATTTGAGGAGATGGAACGAGAAGATTGGGAACTCATCGGTTATGGACTTTTGTATGAAGGGAATGTTCCCGAATTTCGGAAATGGGTTCTCACCACAAAAGAGTTTTTTGGGCAAACAGATGACAACCGTCGTTTTTTAACCTTACTTGGTTGGGAATATTCAGAGTTTCCATTCGAAAACTCCATCTTGCATATGTTAGTTGAATATGCAAAAGGGAATTTCGAAAAAATTCATTTTCCAACTTTAGTGGATGCGGCATTACAAGATTCCCACTGGCAACTTGTAGGTGTATTATTCCATGCCATTGAACTTGGGTTGTTACCTGAAAAAGAAGCCTTTCGTGTTTGGAAGTTTATGATCGGATTTTATGAAGAATGGGAAACATGGGAAAAGGAAAAATTCCAGTGGGTGTCAATTGGAAAAATTCCTCCTTTTTCTGCACTTCGGTATGCGAAACGATATTTACCTCATTCTACCTTTTTGAAATATAAATCGGACTTAGAAACTGAACTTCGTGGGGATTGGATGAATGGAAATGAATTTGGGTATGAACTTTCACACACAATGAACCCATGTATTGATACCGTGGTAAGGTATAAGAATGAAGGGGAACTTTTTGAAAGGGAACTCAGTGCTGAATATCAATTAAAACCTTATTCGTATCTGATCCCATTACAACTTTCTTGTATCCACTTTGTGAAAAAAGAATATGATCAGTTTATAAAACTCTACCAAAAATCAGGTAGGCTCAAGCACCTTCCACTGGCTCTCAATTTGTATTGGAGAGTATTACAAGAGAAAGGTGACAAAAACTTAAGTTCTGCTATCAAACGTTCGCTCGAGAATGGTCATGAGTCCATTACATTACCAGAAGGTTGGGAATAAATGCCTCTAACGCAAGAACAGATCATGGAACTCTCCAAATTGCAGAAAATGCTAAGGAATTTGGAGAAAATTGAACGTAATGCAAAAAACGATCTTCAAAAAGAACGTGTTGCTTTTGACATCGAACGATACAGACGTCGCATGCAAGAAGTTTCGCCGGATGGAATTCCAGATAACTTGGAACAAACCATGCGTAATGCGAAAACACGAGAAGAAAATCCAGAAAACCTAAAACACAAAATCATTTCCCAATACCCTGTCATGAAAATCTCACCCAATTCCAATGATAGTGAGATCAACCAAATTGGAACCCTCATTAATATTATGGATTTGGAATACATTCCAATCCTTGGGGATGCACATATCAAATTTGATTATTCCCATGCAACAGAACGTGACTCTGTTTTAAAATACATGGAGAACCTCCGTCGGAATATGAAGATCCTTGTCGAAACAATTGAAGAGTATGCAGCGGCAGACAAACAAGAGTTCCGCGAACAGCTCTCTCGGATGAAAAACAAACAATCTCGTATCTTCATTGCTGAATCTTTTGAGACCTTGGGTAAGTTCCGTGACTTCCTTGTTGCCGTAAACAAAGACATCAAAGAAGGAAATAATGTCATCATGAACATGGAAGAACCTATTAAATTCAATCCACGTTTTGAAAAGGCAACGGTTTTAGAAGGTCGTTCCATTATGGAAGGTCTCCGAGAATTTGAGGAATTTGCCGAAGAAGCTTGTGATTTGATTCGTCTCCCGTCGTTTCGAGGGTAAAAAAACCTTTTCATTCCTAGGGGGAAACGCACACTGTGAAAAATCACATACACGGACTCGCAAACGCATGGCATTAGTCAAAAATCAGACCGAAGTTACCAATTCAACTATTGGTGAGAATTCTTACTTCAACGGAAAATTCTTCATTAATGGATCTCTTAAAATTGACGGTAAATTCGAGGGAAAATCCCTCCAAGCCGAACACCTTTACATTGGGGTGACAGGAAAGGTCAAAACCAATATTACGGCAGCGAGTGTCATCGTAGAAGGGATTGTGGTAGGAAACGTAACAGCAAGGAATCGTGTGATGTTACTTCCTACTTCCAAAATCCTTGGGGACATCAAAACTCCCGAACTCATCATCCAAAATGGGGTGATCTTAGAAGGTCGTTGTATGATTTCCAATGACCTCAAACACAGCGCAAAAGACCTCATCGAATTGGAATACTCCAAAGACTCACTCAGTGTAGAAAAGATTTTTGGGAAACAACCAAACGCCAAAGAATAATTGAAAACCATCTTCATTTCGGAAGGGGACCCAACGAGTATCAATTACGAACTTTTGGGTTCTTCCTTCCCGCTCTTAACATCCTTAGGAAAAAAACACCGCATTTACCTCATCCGAGGACCTCACAACCAAACCCTATCCCAGGCCAAACAAGTCACAAAACCCGTAGACGAACCTGGATTTTATACGATTGGTTGGGGTAGTGGAAAACCAAAATCCTTCGCTCTTGGGAAACCGTCCAAAACCTCGGGGAAAATGGCATACGACACTCTCCTTGCGACCATCGACTTCCAAAAACAATATGGAGGGGATATCATCACTCTTCCTCTCTCCAAAGAGTGGGTGCAAAAAGCGGGAGTGAAGGGATTTCGTGGCCATACCGAAACGTTGGCAGAAGCCTACAAACGGCCCACCTTTATGATGATGTCTGGGGAAAAATGGAATGTGATCCCTTTAACCACTCACGTCCCCTTGAAGGATGTTGTGAAAGAACTTAAAAACTTTGATTGGAAAGAATTAAAGAATGCAATTCTCCGTTCTCCTTACCTAAATCATCCCACCATCGGTTACCTGGGTCTAAACCCTCATGCCGGGGAAGGTGGAAAAATTGGCACGGAAGAAACCACAATTCTGAAATCGGGAGTGGGAGTTCTCCGAAAGGCAAAGTTGGCAGTGGAAGGTCCACTTTCTGCAGATTCTGCCTTTTTGCCAGGAGCCAAAGTGTACGATTTGTATCTAGCAGGTTACCATGACCAAGGTCTCATCCCATTTAAATTGCTTGAAGGAAAGAAGGGTGTGAACATAACCTTAGGTCTGGATTTCACAAGAGTGTCACCTGACCATGGAACCGCATTTGGCATTGCTGGAAAAGGATGTGCTGATCCCACGGGACTCATCTCCTGTTTAGAACGACTTGTGGAGACAAAATAAAACCAATATGACTCTTTTGGAAACCCTAGCTTTTCCCGTTTTATTCATTTGGTTTGTGGGACTACTTCTCACTTTTTTTCGAAAGGACCTCGAACCACATTGGAAGTTCTTTTTCTTTCTTGTGTTCTGTTTTTACCTCGTTCAGTTTTTCCCTGAATTTTGGCTTGGGGTCACTAGGTGGAAGGAAAACCCCAAAGGGGAAGTGCTCCAATGGATTTCTGCCATGGGAAATTCGATTTATGTGTTTTTGTTTTTTTTATGGCCCCTTGTTCTCATTCGAATTTATTATTCCGCATCCAATCATTTAAGTAAAACCTTGATTCCAGCACTCGCGTATGGGACGGTTCTGTATTGGGCATTATTTTTTCTTTGGACCTTGTATTCAAAAGAGTTCAATGAATGGCTTCATCAAATATTTGCAAATAAGTAAAGAAAAGGGCGAACAATGGCAGTTCCATTTATAGATATCAAACGATTTGAACCAGGATTTTTGGACACCTGGAATGAAAAAGTAAAGTCCATGTCCGAAAACGCACAGTTCATTGGCGGAAACGAAGTCACTGATTTAGAAACTAACCTTGCTACTTGGGCAGAAACCAAATATGCGATTGGTTGTGCGAATGGAACTGATGCCTTACAACTGGCGTTACGCGCAGTTGGTGTGGGACGTGGTGATAAAGTATTATTACCTGACTCTACTTTTTGGGCAACCTTCGAAGCAGTTGTGAATGTGGGAGGAGATCCCTACACGGTGGATACAAACCCAGTGGATTTACAAATGGATTTCCAAGTTTTCCAACAAGCAGTTGAAAAAGTAAAACCAAAGGCAGCTCTTGTTGTTCATTTGTATGGATGGGGAACTGCAAAAATTGAAGAACTCCGTAAGTTTTGCAAAGAAAAAAATGTAGCTCTCATTGAAGATGGTGCTCAATGTTTCGGTGTCAAACACAATGGAAAATCACTCTACAAAGAGGCACTCATCTCAACTACTTCCTTTTACCCAGCAAAGGTGTTAGGTGCAGCGGGTGATGGTGGTGCTGTTTTTACGAATGATGAAGAATTGTCTGTTGTCACAAGGCGACTTGTGAATCATGGAAGGACATCCCACTACGAACACGGCCTCGTGGGTTGGAACTCAAGACTTGATTCCTTACAAGCAGCATTCCTCAATCTTTCACTAAAACACTTACAAAAAAGAATCGATTCACGAAAATCCTCGCAAAACATCTATTATAAGGAATTACCAGGACTTGGGATTGGAGTGATCCAACCACCAAAAGGGTATGAGGAAAATGGATATTGTAACGTGACATTGGTGGATCCAGAAGTTCGTCCCAAAATTGAAGCTGTCTTAAAAGAAAAAGGAATCGGCTTTGGGAACATCTATCCAGGTGCGATGTCAGACCAACCAGGAGCCAAACCTTACCTCATTGAACGATTTGGAAACGATGGAAATGCACGTCGGATTTCAAAATCAGTTCTCAACTTTCCACTCTTTGCTTATATGACAAGTTCGGAAATGGATGAAGTATTGAGTGCGATTAAGGCGTATAACGCTAGTAAATAATGGAAAAACTTCGGGTAGGAGTCTTTTTATTCTTTTTACTCATCCTTGCGGTGTTAACTTTTAGTTTGTCTAAAAGTTGGCGCCTCTATGATGGTGGTTATGAAGTGACTGTGGAGAATCCAGAGTCCAAAGAAAAAGACACCTCTCCTGAACCTACTGACAGTTTAGATTTAGAAGATGGGAATGGTAAAATTTATTGGAAACAATACTTTATCTACCCACATGGGCTTGTGACTGAATCAGGTGGATTTGGACCCGATGGCATTTTAACTCATGCACGTAACTTATATTCGATCAGTTTGAAGGATGGGAAAATCCAAAAACTATTCCCTCATGATGTTTACATTTGGGATTTTTTTGTGGGAGAGTTTTCTAAAAAATCAGTGTTAAACACCATTGATGATCCAAAAGAAGATGTCTTACAAATTGAAAAAAAAATTTTGATCTTCGCGGTGACAGAGGATAGTAATTTGGATGGAGTCCTCAATTACAAAGACCACAAATTTGTTTATCTCTTTGATCCAGAAACAAATAAATTAGATTCCGTGTTACCACAAGGGTATCATTTTAGAAAACTTTTATTTAATTCTATGAGAAATCACCTAACATTGATTTTGGGTAGAAACCCTGAACCAGAACCAAAAAATGTTAGGAAAAAACTCCCCGAACCTAACATCAAACTGCATGTGTATGATTATGATGTTGTCACAACAAAAGGAATCTTAAGTGGTTCACTAGAGTCTCCTTCTCCTCCTGAACAAAACCAGTAAACGAATCATTCCCCCAAACTTGGACACAATCTTCATTCAAGATTCCCATGATTAAAGAATTAATAAAAAACCCCAATTGATTTGGGGTTTTTTATTTTTACGTTTGAAAACAAAGTAGGAGCGGTGGTCAAACCTTTGCCGATTTAAAACAAAAGTATCCTACCGTTTGGTGTTTGTTTATGACAAAGCATCCTTTACTAAGTCTTCTTGTTCCTTTAAGTGAGTGACCACGTGTCCACAAGCTGGGCTTGGGAATTCCGAACGACCTGCATAATGCAGACGTTTGTTTTCCGGCATCACTGCTTCGATACGATCTCTCACAAAGAACCAAGCACCTTGGTTTTTTGGTTCTTCCTGAACCCATACAAACTTTTTCAGTTTTCCGTAACTGGTGATCATTTGTTTGATATGGTTTTCAGGGAAAGGATAAAGTTGTTCAATACGAACGACTGCTACATTTTCTAATTTTTGAGCATCAATCGCCTTACGTAGGTCATAATAAACCTTTCCAGAGCAAAAAAGTAGTTTTTCCACTTTATCAGGTTTTGCCACTGGATCCGGAAGGATCTTTTTAAATGCCCCTGTTGTAATATCTTCTAAACTAGAAGCTGCATCTTTCAATCGAAGGAGAGACTTCGGTGTCATGATGATGAGTGGCTTTCTAAAACTTTGTAAGATTTGGCGGCGAAGGATATGGAAATACTGCGCTGGAGTGGTGAGGTTTGCCACTTGGATGTTGTCGAGTGCACAAAGTTGTAAGAACCTTTCCAGCCTTGCAGATGAGTGTTCTGGACCTTGGCCTTCGTAACCATGTGGTAATAAACAAACAAGACCAGACATCCTTTGCCACTTGATTTCAGAACTGGAAATGAACTGGTCAAAGATCACCTGTGCATTGTTAGCAAAGTCACCAAACTGTGCTTCCCACATCACAAGGCTACTTGGATCGGCAAGGGAATAACCATACTCAAAACCAAGACAGGAATATTCCGAAAGAGATGAGTTTACAATTTCGATCTTTGCCTGTTTGTCGCTGATATGATTGAGAAGTGTCAGTTTTTTACCATTCACAATATCAGAGAGTGTTGCATGTCTATGAGAGAAAGTTCCCCTTTGGGCATCTTGTCCCCCAAGTCGAATTGGGAATCCATTCTCCAAAATGGATCCGAAGGAAAGTGATTCCGCAAATCCCCAATCAATTGGAAGTTCACCAGCACCCATTTTTTTCCGGTCTTCCAACACTTTGATGTGTTTTGGATTGGCTGTAAATCCTTCCGGTAAGGTAGTCACTGCTTTCACAATCCCACCTAATTGTTGTTGGAGGAGTTCCGTATGGACATCAGAATCGAGTGGTTCTTTGGTGTATCTAGACCAAACCCCGCCTAGTGTATCCACTGTAATGCGAGTGTCTTTTTCCTTTGCCTGTTGGAAGGAAGTTTCGAGTCCTTGTTGGATCCCGTCTTTGATGAATTGGATTTCTTCTTTTGTAATGTCCCCACGTTGTAATAATTTTTCTTCGTAAAGAGAAATTGTTTTTGGGTGTTTTTTGATGATGTCATACATCTGAGGTTGTGTGAAAGTTGGTTCGTCCGTTTCATTGTGACCAAGCCTTCTATAACAAATCAAATCGATGATCACATCTTTTTTGAATTTTTGACGGTATTCTAACGCCAGTTTTGTGACTCGGTATGCTGCTTCAGGGTCGTCTCCATTCACGTGGAAAATGGGAACTTGAAACCCTTTGGCAAGGTCTGTTGCATATAAAGTAGATCGTGATTCACTAGGGAGAGTGGTGAATCCAATTTGGTTATTGATCACAATGTGGAAAGTTCCACCCACTGTGTAACCTTCCAGGTTCATCATGTTGAGAGTTTCTGCAACTACACCTTGGCCCGCAAATGCGGCATCTCCGTGGATGGCAACTGGCATAAATTTAGAACGATCCATGTCTTTCGCCATTTCTTGGCGTGCTCGGACCGATCCAAAAATCACTGGGTCTACGGCTTCTAAGTGAGAAGGGTTAAAGGCAAGGGAAAGTTTCACTTCTTTCCCGTAATGGGTCATGACATGATTAGAATACCCTAAGTGGTATTTTACGTCTGCATACCCAAGTTGGCCTGGGTTTAGTTTTTCTTCAAACTCAGCAAAAATAAGGCCAGCAGGTTTACGGATGATGTTCACAAGAACGTTGAGTCGTCCTCTATGGGCCATTCCAATGACTAGGGCATCCATTTTGTGACCCCCCGCTTCTTCCACAAGGGTATCAAGCATAGGGATCATTGTTTCCCCACCTTCTAGAGAAAAACGTTTTTTACCTACGAATTTTTTAGCGAGGAAGTTTTCGAAACTATCTGCTTGGTAAAGTTTTTCAAACAAACGTAAGGCGGTCTTTTTTGAGATAGGTTCGTTATTGGCAAGTGGTTCCATACGGTTTTGTAACCACTCACGTTCCTCATCATTTACCAAATAGTAGTGTTCACAACCAATGGAACCACAGTACGTTTTTTCAAACCAATCAATGACGTTCTTTAATTTTGTTTTTCCAAGATTGTTGATCCCAGAATCCACTTCTGTATCTAAGTCAGATTGTTTGAGTGCTTTAATTTTGAGATCAATGAATTCACGGTTAGGTTTGTTGATTCCCAGTGGATCGAGGTTTGCAGCTAAGTGACCTTGTCTTCTGTAAGCATTGAGAAGGTTGATGATACCAAAATCACTGAGAGAGGAGTCTTTACGATGTTCGGTGGATGTGTAGTTTACATATCCATTTCCATTGAACCCACCTCCATTCGAACCATTGTTCGAAACTGAAGATCTTTCCAATTCCCCAAAAAAATCGATCCAATCCTTGGATAAAGAAGATGGATCTTCTTTGAACTGTTTGTAATACTCTTCCAATAATACAACGTTATCGCCGTATAAACTCATCATCTGATCGGTTGTCATATAATCTCCCTAAAACAACAAAACAACTGTTTCATTACGAATGGATGGACCATTTTGCATCAGCATCCATCGCCGCTTCTCTGAGGACTTCAGAAAGAGTGGGGTGAGCATGTGTAGAACGAGCAATGTCTTCCGCACTAGCACCAAACTCAAACGCAACTGCGGCTTCTGCAATCATGTCAGAAGCCCTTGGTCCTACGATGTAAACCCCAAGGAGTTTGTCCGTTTTTTTGTCAGCGAGGACTTTCACTTGTCCATCTGTTTCGTTCATTGCTTTGGCACGAGCATTGGGTTTGAACATGTACTTACCCACTTTGTATTCGATGCCTTTTGCTTTGAGTTCTTCTTCCCCAAGACCAACCCATGCCACTTCTGGCCAAGTATAAACGATCCAAGGAATGGCTTTGTAATTCACATGGCCATACTTTCCGCAAATGAGTTCGGCAACAGCAATGCCTTCGTCTTCTGCTTTGTGAGCTAACATCGGTCCATCAATCACATCCCCAATGGCATAAATGTTAGGAATGTTCGTTTGGAATTTGTTAGGTTCTACTTTGATGCGACCACGGTCTGTCATCTCAATACCAATTTCTTTGGCACCAAGTCCATCTGTGTTCGGACGGCGACCAATGGAAACAAGTACCTTGTCGCCTTCGAGGATGGTTTTTTTGCCGTCTTTCCCTTCGATTTCGACTTCTACTTTTTTCCCTTTTACCTTTGCACCGTGCACTTTGGTTTCGAATAGAAAATTAATCCCTTGCCCAGTGAGGAGTCGTTCGGCAAGACTTGCCATCGCTTGGTCAGCGGTTCCAAAAAGGCGTGGCATGAGTTCCACGACAGTGACTTTTGCACCAAGGCGTAACCAAACAGATCCTAGTTCGAGTCCAATGACTCCTGCACCCACGATGATGAGGTGTTCTGGCACTGCATCAAGTGCAATGGCGTGGTCTGAGGTAACAATGTTTTTTCCATCCACAGGGAGTGGAGGAATTTCAATGGGAGAAGAACCCGATGCTATGATGATATTCGTTCCGGAGATAGATTCTTTTTTTCCATCTTCTGCCGTGATCGAAATTTCGTTTTTAGAAATGAAACTTGCATGTCCCAAGTATCGAGTGATTTTATTTTTTTTCATCAGATAGTCAACACCTGATGTCACTTCATTTACCACTTTGTCTTTACGAGCCATCATCTTCGCGATATCGATTTTGACATCTTTCACGGAGATTCCATGATCCGCTAATTTATGTTTGGTTTTGTGATACTCTTCTGATGAATCAAGAAGTGCTTTAGAAGGAATACAACCCACGTTGAGACAAGTCCCTCCGAGTGTTTTTCTTTTTTCAATGATGGCTACTTTTTTCCCGAGTTGGGCTGCGCGAACAGCAGCCACATACCCACCAGGACCTGCCCCTATGACAACGATATCATATTGTTCCATATTGGTAACTATACCTCAAAGAGGAGTCTTGTTGGATCCTCTACCATTTCTTTGATCTTCACGAGGAACTGCACCGCTTCTTTTCCATCTACAATTCTATGGTCATAAGAAAGAGCAAGATACATCATCGGACGAATCACAATTTGGTCATTCACAACTACCGCGCGTTTGACGATGTTGTGCATTCCAAGAATTCCCGATTGGGGAGGGTTGAGGATTGGTGTGGACATCATTGATCCATACACACCACCATTGGAGATCGAAAAAGTTCCCCCTTCCATATCTTCGAGTGAAATTTTTCCGTCTTTCACTTTGCCCGCAAGCCTTGCAATCTCTTGTTCGATTTGAGCAAAACTGAGTAAGTCAGCATTGCGTACAATGGGAACCACAAGTCCTTTGGGTCCACCCACTGCGACTCCGATGTCATAGTAGTTTTTGTAGACAATGTCAGTCCCACGAATCTCTGCATTGATAGCAGGGTACGCTTTGAGTGCTGCCACAGCTGCTTTGGTAAAAAGTGACATGAACCCAAGACCCACACCGTGAGTTTCTTTGAACTTGTCTTTGTATTTATTGCGAAGTTCCATGATGGGCGCCATATCCACTTCGTTAAACGTAGTGAGGATGGCTGCTGTGTGTTGTGCATTCACAAGCCTATTAGCAATCGTTTGGCGAAGTTTCGTCATCGGCACAACAGTTTCTCTAGGACCAGCGTTTGCCGATACCACAACTGCTTTTGGAATCTCAGGACTTGGTGATGTTCCTTTAGAAGTGCCAGCGGAACTGGAGCCACCTTTTTCCATATAGAGGATCACATCTTCTTTTGTGATTTGTCCGTTACGACCAGTGCCTGTGATTTTTGATGCGTCTAACTTATTTTCTTCGATGAGTTTACGAGCCGCAGGAGGAAGTTCTTCGTTCACTTTTCCTGTGTTAGGTTGTGCGCTTGGAGTTTCTGCTTTCGGAGTAGGGGTGTTAGAACTAACAGGAGCAGAAGCCACAGCACCTTCTTCGATGGCACCGATGATGTCTCTCACGTGCACCACATCTCCCACCTTTTTGGAGATGGATTTTAATACCCCAGAGGTAGGAGCAGGAATTTCTAATGAGACTTTGTCTGTTTCTAAAATTGCGAGCACTTCGTCTACTTTAACAGCATCGCCTTCTTTTTTGGTCCAAGCACTGATGGTCGCTTCGGTTACGGATTCCCCCATCTCGGGGACTTTGATGTCTATTGCCATGAAATATTCCTTAGCAGATTTTTAGAGAAAAATAGCGTTGTTGAGGAGTGAGATCCCATTTGAATCTAAGACTACCGTAACTTACTTAAAGGTAAAAACGCAAGCGGAAAAAACGAAAAGACCTTGAGTTTCAGTTTGGGCACCGATCTGTAGCAAGTATGATCCGTTCTTTCCAAGGCCATACACCTTCCATCCACCCCACTGCCTGGGTGGCACCTTCCGCTGATGTACTTGGGAAAGTCAGCATTGGGGAAGAGTCCTCGATTTGGTTCCAATGTGTGTTACGAGGTGACGTGAATTCCATCACCATTGGCAAACATGTGAACATCCAAGACATGACACTCGTACATGTGGCAAGAGATTTGTATCCTGTCACGATTGGGGATTATGTATCCATTGGCCACCATGCGACCATCCATGGATGTGTTTTGAAAGATCATAGTTTTGTGGGGATGGGAGCCATGCTCATGGACGACGTGGAGATTGGGGAATGGTCCTTTGTGGGCGCTGGATCCCTTGTCCCTCCAGGGAAAAAAATCCCTCCCGGTGTCCTTGTAATGGGTAGTCCCGCTAAAATCATCCGCGACATCACAGACAAAGACCGCGAGATCATCACCCGCACAGCAAACAATTATACCAAGTACAAAGAAAACTATCGTAAGGAAGGGATTGGGGGCACATCCCTTTCCTAAGGGAAAGGGACCGGGTGATCCGCTCCAATCTTATCGCTTCCTGCGATAAGGATTTCCGCTACTCCCCCTTGTGCGGAAATCAGCTTGCAGTTGGGATGGTTGTATGGCAGTGTAACAGGACGTATGAAATTCGTGATTCGGTGTTTATTCTCATTTCTATTCTTAAGTTTTATTTCTTGTAACTTCCATTATTTTGCATTGGCAAATGAATCGAACCAAACACCTGTTGACCCAGACAAAATCACTGGAGATAAAATTCGGTTTCATCTCATCCGCGTGGAAGAATCTCCAAAAGTAAATTTATACAATTCGCCTGCATTGGAATTTGAACTTGCCAAATCAAAACTTTTCAAACTGAGTCGGACTTCCAAGTTAAACCTTACGTATACAACCAAAACTGGAACTGATTCAGCAGGTATTTCTGCGGTTATGTTTTTACTCACACTGGGGATTTTCCCTTCGTTTGTGGAAACCCATTCCAATGTAACCTTCACTCTGATGGACCGCGAAGACAAAAAAATCATACGAGATTATACATACCCAATCCAAGGTCGTAGGATTGTTTCTTGGTTAACCATTCCGTTTTATATTGTACTTCCTATATTTTCTGATTCTGTGGATGGGGGTTCGAATTTTGAAACTTCTAATGTATCCTTACGAATGTTAGTGGAAGCATTTGAGTCTGATTTGGCGAAAGACTGTTTGGAAAATCCAGAGTTACTCGAAACCTTACGAAACAAAGGAAACGAATCCATCGATCTTTGAAACTGTTGCTTATTGGTTCAGAGTGCAATAGCTTAACGGAATGTGTTTATAACCAATAAGACTAACATCACATTCAATTTTGTTAGTCTAAGGTTTACTTTCGATCGACAATGAGAATTGTCACATCATCTGCAAATTCTACCGAACCTACATAATCCTTTGCTTCTTGGATGAGTAGGTTCGCACATTCTTGTGCTACTTTTGATATCCCTTTTGTGATTGCATTTTGGAATAATTCGTCATCATAACGTTTGTTATGGTCTTTTGACATATGTTCCGTAATTCCATCTGTATAGAGTACAAGCCTATCCCCTTTTCCAAAAGAGAATGTTTTTTCTTCATAATAAAGATCTGGAATGAGTCCGAGGATTTTTCCTTTTACATCCAATGGTTTTGCTATTGATTCTCCCGTTTTGAGAAGGAAAGGTGCATGGTGGCCTGCATTGGCGCAGAGAATCGAGTTTTCTTGGATGTTGATGATTCCATAGAATGCTGTGAGAAAATTCCCAGCCAATTTACCAAACAACATATGGTTGAGTGTTGTTAAAAATAAAGAAGGGCTTTGTTTGATTTCTGGTTCAAAGTTTTTTAAAACCATATGAGACATGGCAGCTAAAACCGCTGCGGAAAGTCCATGCCCTGAAATATCAGCAATCAAAATGGAATAATGGTTTTCATCAATTTGTGTTACATCATAAAAATCACCACCAACTTGTTCGAGTGGGATGTGTGAAACTCCGTAACTCAGTTCTTTTGTTTGCGGTAAAACAGATGGCATGATTTTTTGCATGATGTTTTTGGCACGACTGAGTTCTTTTCCTGTGTCTACGATTTGGTGGAAAAGTTGTGCATTTTTAATCGTATTACTGAGTCTAGCTGCAATATTGGTGAGTAGGTCTAAATCGGAATGTTGGAATGCATAACCAGAAAGTTTGTTGTTGATGCTTATCACACCAAGTAGCTCGTTTTGGAAAATGAGAGGTGCCGAAATCAAAGATTTAGATTCAAACTTGTAAGGTGAAAGTTTATTATAACGGGGGTCCATATCCAAATTGTGAATGAGTAGGCTTTCTTTTTTTTCTGCGACCCAACCAGAAACACCTTTCCCATATGGAACTTTGATTTGATCATACGCATCTTCAGGGATTCCTTTGGCAGCAAGAATTCCTAACTCTTGTTTGGTGTTATTTGCTAAGTAAATGGTTCCAGAACTTGCACCTAAGTATTGTAAAACTCGGTTTAACATCCATTTCCCAAGTTCGTTTAGGCTTTTTTCCGAAACAGAAAGTTTTTCAAATTCATATAGTAATGAAAGTTCTAAAATTCGTTTGTCTAAACTATCTTTGACATTGGCATTTTGAATGGCAGTGGCAGCAACCTCTGAGAGAGAAATCAAATATTCTAAATCAGAATCATTAAAAATCCGATCATTTGTTTTATTGATCACTTCCAGAGTTCCAATCAATCTTTCTTCTACAAAGAGTGGGACACAGATAAGAGATTTTGTTTTGAAACCAGTACGTCTGTCCATACTTGGATTGAATCTTGGGTCTTTGTAAGCATCGACTAATGCGATTGGTTTTTTTTCTTTTGCCACCATTCCCACGATGCCTTCTCCGAGTTCCAATCTAGCGTATTCTTGGATGATCTCTCCTTTTTCACCCAGAGCTACTTCGCAGTATAAAAACTCATCGTTTTCCAAGAGGAAAAGGGAACTTGCCTCTGCCTCCAATAAGTCTTTGGAGTATAACATGATGAGAGGAAGTAATTGGTGCAAATCCAGGTTTGCATTGAGAATGGAAGAAATATGAAGAAGACTTCTGAATTTGCTCAGGCTAGTTTGTGGGTCTGTCATAGAGGCAACATACCAATTTTTCCAATTGATACCGATCCGTCGATTTAGAATTTTATGTGTTTTCTTTTTGCATGAGGGAAAAGGTAAAGTTTGAATGATCCGCCATCTGTGAGTTTAATGAATGAAAGTGAGATTTGTTTCACACCAATCCTAACCTTTGATTGGTGTTGTGTGTTAAAGATTTGAATTGCCAATCTTACAATCGTTTTTATTTTGATTTGTATTAGTATAAGAGATACTTCTTTGAAAATTCCATTTGCCCATAAAACGTTATGTGAGTTAATTTTTTTCGTTACCATATTCTCTTTTTTTCAGTCTTTTCTTTTTTGCAAAAAAGAATCGGATCCCAATGATGATTTGGTAAAAATTCTTTCCTTAGGATTATATGCACGTTCCTGTGCAGGTCAAAATGCCTTTCCTTCCAATGGTGCTGTTGGTTCTCTTTTTCGTTATCAAATTGTTCCCTCTCTAACTAATTCACATATTACAACCTATAATGCTCCTCACCAAGTGTTTCCTCCTCAAACGGGTGTTACGCAAAAAAATAAATTGTCCGTTTTTTATCCTGGTACTGATGCCACTCCTTGTGAGATCAATGCAATTTTACAACAAGGAGCTACAAGAGGATACCATGTCATTGGGCTTAGTTATCCAAATGGTGAAGCAGTGAATACGATTTGTAACCAAGGTTCTGCGCGTAATGATGCCAGTTGTTTTGAATTGGTCAGACGTGAAATCGTAACAGGCGAATCTGTTTCTCCATATGTTGCAGTGGACTCTGGTAATGCTATCGAAGGTAGACTATTGTCATTATTACTTTACTTAAATCAAACCTATCCAGGCCAAGGTTGGGACCAATTTGTATCAGGTGGTTCCATTGTCTGGTCAAGTGTTTATGTAGGGGGGCATTCCCAAGGTAGTGGACATGCTGCCTACCAAGGGAAAATTCGGACTGTCGGTAGAGTTTCCATCTATAGTGGGGTTACCGATTATAGTTTGCAAACAGCTTCCACCCCTTCTTGGCTTGGACTCTCACAACAAGCTCCTGCAGGTTCTTATTTTGGACTAATCCATGAAAATGATTCTATCGCCAATATCAGTGGAAATATGAATCAGATAACAGATGTATGGTTAAACCAATTGGGTTTGGTTGGTTCTTTGACAAATGTGAATGTCGGGAGTCCATATGGAAATAGCAAACGTTTGGTGACAACAAATTGTAATGGAATGGGAATCTTGGCTATGCACGCATGTCCGATGTTCAATGGATTCCAAAATGTTTGGAATTATGTTAGTTATCCTTGATCTTTTAGAAAATTGAGAAATCTGGTTTCTAAAATGGTGGAAGACGTTTAAAAATCCATTCGGGAATGATTTGAATAATGAACATGATGAAACGCCATGGCCAACGAATATAAACTTCGTTTTTTTTGTTTAAACCTGCCTTGACTATTTTTTCACCTGCTTCTTCGGGTGTTAATGTTAACCATGGAATTAAATTGTGTCCCAATGACATCTTCGTATAGACTGGCCCAAGTAAAATGGTGCTGATGTGTACACCATTTGGGAAAACAAGTGCTCGTAGGCCAGATAGGTAGGTTGTTAAACCTGCCTTTGCACTACCATAAATGTAATTTAATTTCCTTCCTCTGATTCCTGCGACAGAACTAACAACAGTAATGTTTCCAGATTTTCTTTTTTCCATGTTGATAGAAATGGTATTCACAAGTGTTACAACTCCAATGAAATTGATTTGGATGGTTTTTTCTAATTCCCTCCAATTTTCTCTGGCGAATGTTTGGTCTTCATAATAACCAACAAGTATATAAACATGATTTGGTTCTACACTTAGTCCAGAATAGAAGGAATTAAAAGATTCCATATTGGTGATATCTAATTCATAGATTTGAATCAAAATATTGTATTTTGAATGGATTTTTGTTTTTAAGTCAGATAACTTTTGTTTGTCTCTGCCCGTAATGGAAATGGAATGACCTTGTTTGGCTAAAGACTCAACTACCCATACACCTATATCAGAAGTTCCTCCAATCACTAAAGAATGTTCCATACTCACGCTATCGATTCCTTTGCCCATTTTTTGATCATAAATACTAAGTCTTGCATTAAAAGAGGTTTTGTCATAAAATCATCCATTCCTGCAGCAAGGCATTTTTCC
This sequence comes from Leptospira levettii, assembly GCF_002812085.1. Taxonomy (NCBI): domain Bacteria; kingdom Pseudomonadati; phylum Spirochaetota; class Leptospiria; order Leptospirales; family Leptospiraceae; genus Leptospira; species Leptospira levettii. The sequence continues at coordinate 15,145 of NZ_NPDM01000001.1, read as the reverse complement.
TTTTCTTCTTCCATAACGTTAGCAGTTAGTGCTATGATGATTGGTTGTTTTGTTAACATTTGATTTTGTCTAATTTGTTTGGTTACTTGGATTCCATCCAGATCTGGCATTTGAACATCTAAAAATAATATATCCGGTGTTTCCTTTTCCACGAGTAAAATCGCATCATTTCCATTTTCTGCAACCAAAGCTGGATACCCAAGTTTTTTCAAAAACATCTTGCCTACTTTAAGATTGATGGAGTCATCATCAGTGATTAAAATTTTTACTGGGTATTGTTCCGCTAAATGTTTTTCCCACTTAGTGGCATCTAAATTACTCTGGATTGTTGTTTCATTGTTTGTTTTGTCATCATCATCAGTCTGTTCTACAGGAATTTCTATTTTAAAAATGGTTCCTTTCCCTAACTCAGACTCGACAGTGATATTTCCCAATAACTCTTCTACAATTTTTTTCGTAATGGTTAAACCCAATCCTGTTCCAGTAGTTTTCCCTGACAAATGTGAATGGATTTGTGTAAAAGGTTGGAAAAGATTCTCTATTTTTTCTTTTGGGATACCAATCCCTGAATCCTTAACTTGAAGGATTAATTTAAATTTTTTATCATCTACTTTTTCAGAAGAGACGAGGAGTGAGATCCTTCCTAATTCAGTAAATTTAACTGCATTTCCTAATAAGTTAGAAAGGATTTGTGTAAAACGTTTTTGGTCTGTGATAATGGTGTTTGGTATTTCGCTATCGAATACCAAGTCTATTTTTACTGCTTCAGAGTTTAGTTTTGATTTAAATAACTGCACCATACCATTTAATATTTTTTTTAAAATTATCGGTTCTAAATGTAGCTCAATTTTACCTGACTCTAATTTTGCTAAATCTAAAATATCGTTTATTAATAGTAAAAGATTTTCTCCACTAAATTGGATTAAACTTAAATATTCTTTTTGATCATCCGTTAAATTTGTTTGACCCAACATCTGAGTCATGCCTAAAATCCCATTCATTGGAGTCCGGATTTCATGGCTCATGGTGGATAAAAAAGCTGTTTTAAATTTTGCTTCCGCGAGAGCTAACTCTTTCTCCTGTTTGAGTTTTTCTTTGTTTTTAAAATTTTGGATCATACGATCTGCTATGAATAAGGCTTGTGATAAACCAAAAACTAAAAATCCATATTGTCCGTGATAAGCTGTTCCTTTTTTTGCAAATTCTGTTAAGATATCGAATGAAAAAAGTAACATCGTTGATACAAGGGAAAATAGGAAAAATTTTGCCCCTGGTTTTTTAATATATACACCATGAATTATTGGATACATTAGCGCAAATAATCCAATTAAAGATAAAATTAAATGATATGATAGAACTCTTGAAAAAATTGGAGTTGCGAAAGGGAGGCCAAATAACAAGAGTATTGCAAAAAAATAATTTGTTAAATACACTGGCGAGTATTTGTGATCGGGATAAACTTCTTCTACATATCTTACAAAGGAAAGGTATAATAAAGTAAATGATAAGCCATTCAGCTTTAGCATGGTTTCATAAACATCCATTGGAAGGTAATTATAAACAATTCTCGCTTCCCCAATACTCAGTAACCTAACTGATGCAAGGAAACAGACAAAGGAAAAATAAAGGTGAGTTTTTTCGTCTCTCCAGAATAGAAATAATACAAAATGGAAAAAGGCAAGTGTGCCGAGAGAAGATATAACGAAGATATCATGACTTGTTGCTTCGAAAAATGATTTGTTAATTCCTTCGTGTGTTCCAATCAGATATGGTGTCGCAATTCCGCAAACATGATAATGGAAACAAGAAATCTGAATGTTTAAATTGATTTCACCATTATCTCTTGAAGGTAGTGGTATGGTTTGAATTTTGATGCTTGGAATTTCAGAATCACTTTCAAAACCTAATTTTCCAGATTCATAAATTTTTTCTTCACCAACAAAAATCTTAAATGCATTCCTTGTGACTCCGTTTTGTAAGTATAATGTTTTTGCATTTGGATTTACTAAGATTTTTAACTGTAATGTGGCATATCCTTCTTTATAGGGAACTCCTGTATGATTTGTCCAATTTCCAGGAATTTTGGTAAAATTAGAATTTTCATTTTGAGCAGTTACCAATTGTTTCCACTCGATCTTCCAATCACCATTTAAGGGAACATTTCCATATAAATCAAAATCCCAACTTCTTAGATCTAAAACTCCAAATTGTGCTGTGGGTGGGTTTGGTTTGTCGTAAGTAAAACATCCTGCAAAAGTGATTAAAAGAATTGATATCGAAACTTTCTGCAGGAAGTGATGGAACATCTTAATCTAGTATGAGGATTCGATTTAAGGTGATCCTTCAATCTATTTTCCAATCCCGAAGATTTTAATTTTGATCCATAAAAAGGTGAGTAAGAAATAGTTAGGTTTTCGTATATATCCTAATTTTCTTAATAGGTCTTTGTTTTGAAACCCTTTCAATTTGTCAGGATTGGTTATTGTTAAAATTTCACTGATTTGGTTCCCCTCAATCAAAATGAATTGTACAAAATTGGGAAATCCATCCTTCCCATAACCAATGGTGACTGGACTACCATTCGCATAACCGAAGTAAACCATTGATGAATCACTCACCTTTTTGATTGTTTGTTTTAAGAACGTTATGACTCGGATGATTCCAGGAATCGGAATTCTTGCTGCATGTACTTTTCCACCACCATCTGAATAGGCAACCACATCTTCTTTTAGTAATTGGGAAAGGGACTTTGTATCTTGTTTGATACATGCCAAACTAAATTCCAATAAAAGTTTTTCTTGGTGTTTGGGATCTGGATCAAATTTTTTTCTTCGTTCTTTTAATGCCTGTTTTGCTCTGCTAAGAATTTTTCTTGTGTATTCTGGGGATTTTCCAATAATTTTTGAGATTAATTCAAACTCAAAACCAAACGATTCACGTAATAAAAAAACTGCACGTTCAAATGGGTTTAATGTTTCCAGCAACACTAAAAATGCAAAATTTATTTTTTCATCATCGATATCGGACGTAAGTTCAGGAATTGGTTCTGGTAAATAAGGACCAATATAGGTTTCTCTTTTTCGGGAAGCCTTTTTTAATAAATCAAAAGCAAGCCTTGCTACGATACTTCCTAAATAGGCTTTCGGATTTTCTACCTTAATATGATTTGCTGAGAGCCACCTAAGGTAACTCTCTTGTAAAATATCTTCAGAATCTGCATAACTTCCAGTGATTCGATAAGCAATTGAAAACAAATAAGGTTTCCATTCTAAAAAGGATTGTAGATTTTCCAAATTAAGTTTCTCCCCGTTGTATCAATTTTTCCTCAAACCCAATTGGATTGTTTTGTGGATTCCCTTGTGGCCAGAAATAAAATCGAAATGGTAGGTATTTTTCCAACCTTAATGATATCAGTGTAAAACGATTCACACATTCTTTGATCAATGCTCCTAACGTTCCTTTGATTATTTTTTCTTTTGGAGAATCATCGAAGTTTGTCCATTGGATGAGACCATCGTTTCTGCCTAGAGAAACACAACGTCCAAAAAAATGAAATTCAAAAGGAGAAAGGTTTCGATTGTGGAGTACATTGGAAATGGTATCAGCTACATAAGCTCCCATCGGTAATGCAGTAACACAACCCATCCGCAAATGCGAAGGTTCTAACTTCGCCGCATCTCCAGCAACATATACATTATCGTATTGTTTGGATCGTAAAAAAGGATCAACATAAACTTGGTTGGAGTCATTTGTTTTAAAACCAGATTTTGTCAGTAAATCATGAACCTGAAAGCCTGTACAGTTCATCAGTGTATCGTAATGTAACTCTGTTTGGTCTAGGAATCGAATTTTATTTTTCTCAATTTTTTCAATTCCCTTCGATTCGATCACTCCAATTCCTAAGGACTCAAATTTATTTTTGATATAATTCCTTCCAAGTTTAGAAAAGGATTTTGCAAATAGATTTTGATCCACAATGGTAACATTAGTTTTTGGATATTTTTCTTTCCATTCCGAAGCAAATTCAATGCCTGTTAGACCACCACCTAATATGCATAAATGTCCTATACCTTTAGGAGATTTTGATTTTAAAAATGATTCCAATGATTCTTTGGATTGGATTGAATTTTCACCATCTAACTGGGTTTTCGTATTTTGGCTTCCAATAGAGACTACCAAATAGTCATAATTGTAAACAATTGGTCCAAAATTTGTTTTTACGTCCACTTCATTGGAATTAGGTGAAATCTTTGTGATTTTACCAATTGTAAACTGGATCTTTTTTCGAATGAGATCTTGTACTTTCATTTTTTTCTCATTTCTCCGAGACGCCAGTTCGTGGAAACGAATCCTTTCGTGGAAGAACTCAGAATTGGAAATGAGTACTACTTCTATATCCTTATTTTGTTTTTGCAAACGATTGGCGCAGAGTATGCCCGCATAACCTGCACCTAAAATCAAAACCTTTGTTTTCATAGGAAACCTCCTTAACATGACGAAAGAAGGGGGTAGGTTTGTGACAATTTTAGAGAAAAAATGAACTTGCATTAACAAACGATATTGGAACAAGATCACCCATGCAGAAATGGAAACAAAAACTTGTTTTTTGGGCAATTTTGATTTTTTCCTTTTATCCAGTTACTTTCGTATGGGGCCAAGGATTTGATAAAGGAAATCTGATCTTTTATGGAATGGGAATTGGTGGTTTTGGTAACAATTCTGGATCTATACAAAAAGGAGTTTTTAATTATAATTTTCCTGGTTATCTTGCACTCAATACAGTTTCTACAGATATAACCTCACGTTATCTTAGTTATACGTTCTATACTGGATTTACTGAAGATAGAACAAGGCTTTCTAGTAAAGGCGGAGAACTTGGGGTTGAGTATGGAATTTTTAAATATTTTGGGATTGGTCTTTCTGCTACAAACCAAGTGATTTCCTCTGCTAATTTTCGCACTGTGGACTCGAGAGTAGTCACTGGATCTGCTTTGTTTAGCGGATCAGTTTCGAATCAACTCGATTTACTAAACGCAGGTGATTTGGCTCAATTGATTTTACAAAAAAAACGAGATTTCTATAATGCGTTAACTGCTGATGTAAATTTATTTTTTCATATGAATCCAAACAGTGCCTTTGATCCGTATGTAAAGATTGGAGCAGGTTACGGATCTGAAAATTTATATGGTGGAACCGTGAATCGAGTTTTTGGTGGTCTTGGAGTCCGGTATCATATCACCGATCGATTTTTTCTTAGCACCGAAGTAGAACATGCAAATACATATATAGTCAATTATAAGGCACCAAACTCTGGTTATAGCAACAAGGGTAATTACGAAGAAACAGCTGGAAAGTTTGGATTTGGAATCAACTTTTCATTATCAAAAAAGGATACGTATCCTCAGGAAGAAACTCCCAAACGAGTGATTGATTCCATCCCTAACGATGACCAATTGAAAACAGCAAGTATACCCAATGAATCGAAACTCGAACGTTTTGTGTTCTTTGCAAGTGAGATCTTCGATTTACCATCAAGCCGCATCCATTTGGAAGGTCGAGCGAGGTTAGATGCGATTGCGAGAAGTTTAGAAAACGAATTTAAAGAATATGATATTCTCATCATTACTTATACATCGCCTTACAAAGAGGACTTACCAGGTAACTTTGAAAATTATGATTTGGGATTTGAAAGAGCCCAGGCTATCTCTCGTGTCCTTCGAGAAAAAGGTGTGAGCCCTCGTAGGATCATCGACTCCACACAAGGATCAGCCATGTACACTGTGGAGTCGAAGGAAAAAGTTGTGATCGAACTTAGGAAAAAAGTTAAGTAACCAAGGTTTTTAATCCTAATAATTCCTCTGTTCTTTTTCGACTAAACGAGCAGAGTTCTGGATTTTCTTTCATTGATTCACCAAAACTTGGAATCATGGTTTTTAATTTGTCTCTCCAATCTTTAGATTTCATTTCATTGGGGAAACAATCTGATAAAACTTCCAACATGATGGAAACGGAAGTTGATGCACCCGGGCTTGCTCCGAGTAATGCAGCAAGGGATCCATCCTTTGCTGATACAACTTCTGTTCCAAATTCTAATACTCCACCTTCCTCTTCATCTTTTTTGATGACTTGAACCCTTTGCCCTGCGACAACGAGTTCCCAGTCTTCAGAATTCACTTCAGGGAAATATTCTTTTAATGCTTCAATTCGATCTTCGTGAGATTGTAGGGCTTGGCTAATCAGATACTTTGTTAAAGGAAGGTTGTGCATCCCTGCAGATAACATAGGGAAAATATTATCTAATTCCAAAGATTTTACTAAATCCAAATAAGAACCTTTTTTGAGAAATTTTGTCGTAAAACCAGCGTAAGGTCCAAATAACAATTCTTTTTTCCCTTCAATGATTCGTGTATCCAAATGAGGAACAGACATTGGAGGTGATCCAACATTTGCCTTTCCATAAACCTTTGCAAAATGTTCTTTAATGATGTTTTTGTTTTTACATCGTAACCATTGACCACTGACTGGAAATCCTCCAAAACCAGATGCCTCAGGAATATCAGATTTTTCTAATAGAGGTAAACTTCCGCCACCCGCACCTATAAAGACAAATTTTGCTTCATGGTGTTCTTTTTCATGAGTTTGTAAATTATGAGATGTTAGGTGCCAATTTCCGTTTTCACTTCTTTCCAAGTCTTTGACATCTTCAAAATAGTGAACATGAACATCCGAAAACGTTTCTAGGTAACGAAACATAGCACGTGTTAAGGTTCCAAAATTGACATCAGTTCCTAAGTCCATTCGTGTTGCTGCTACTTTTTCATCTGGATCACGACCCTTCATGACTAGGGGGAGCCACTCTGAAATTGTTTCTCTGTCTTCTGTGTAGATCAGTCCATTAAACAATTCATATTGTTTGAGTGCGTTAAATCGTTTCTCTAAAAAACGAACATTTTCATCACCCCAAACAAAACTAAAATGAGGGACCGAATGGATAAAATCCTCTGGATCAATGATTTGTTTGATACCTGCAAGGTAGGCCCAAAATTCCTTCGAAATTTCGTAAGATTCAGCGATTTGAAGGGCTTTTTTGGTCTGAATGGAGCCATCTTCATTTTCAACTGTATAATTTAATTCACAAAAAGCTGAGTGTCCTGTGCCTGCATTGTTCCAAGCGTTGGAACTTTCGCGTGCCGCAGCATCAAGTCTCTCTAAAACTGTGATCGTTAGGTGGGGGTTTAATTCTTTTAATAGAACTCCTAATGTAGCACTCATGATTCCCGCTCCGATGAGAATCACATCTGACTTGGTTCGAATTGTATCTTTTTCTTTCATCCTATCCTTCTTGTCTGAATAAAGGTCACTTTCTCGATCAAAAAACTGTCCAATATATAGGGTAATCTCATTGAAAGCGTTCTTTGTATTTTTGTCAGTATTAACATCCTTACTTGGATTTATCTATTATTATTCTACCTTTCGTTTAATCTCAGGACTTTCACTGAATGGTCCCATCGTCACTATGATTCTTTTCGGAATTGGAGCTCTGGTTATCCTTGTTCCCTTAACTTACGCCTTTAGTCGCATGTCTAAACGGGAAAAAACCCAGACTTTTTTTGCCTATGTCACTTTCACCAATTTTGGATTTTTTTCGATCCTTTTCACCTTGGTTCTCTTCATGGACCTTCTACGACTATTTGATATTGGGATAGTTTCTGATTATTCAAGACTTTTGTTTTCAACCTTACTTCATTTCGGATTTCCGATTGATGGAGTGACAGAGGTAAAAAATTTTAGTTTGGCATTTTCAACCATTGTTGTTGCGACGGCACTGAGTTCCCTTGGGTTTTACAATGCACATGTTCGATTAACTACCAAACATGTTAAAATTCCAGTTAAGAATTTACATCCTGACCTCCATCAATTTAAAATCGTACAAATTTCGGATGTTCACATCGGACCTACAATTAAAGAAAAATTCCTACGTAGAGTGGTTGGAAAAATCAATGCACAAACTCCTGATGTAGTTGTCATCACTGGAGATTTAGTAGATGGTCCCGCAGTGACACTCAAACACCACTTAAAACCTTTAGCCGATATCCAATCGAAATTTGGAACCTATTATGTAACCGGAAATCACGAATATTATTCTGGAGTTTTATCCTGGTTACCAGAGATAGAATCTTTAGGAATTCGAGTTTTACTCAATGAGAACCAAACCATCCCGGTAGGGAATGCTAAATTATTAATGGCAGGTGTTACCGATTTAACTGCAGGATCTATGATTAAATCCCACCAAACAAATCCCAAACGAGCCATGGCTGGTGGGGAAAATTCGGATTTTAAAATCCTTTTGGCTCACCAACCGAATAGCGTGTACGATGCAAACAAAGTAGGTTTTCATTTACAAATCTCTGGCCATACACATGGAGGGCAATTTTTCCCTGGTAACATTCTCATTTATTTTGCTCAAAAATTTGTAGCTGGACTCCATCGTTATAAGGATACACAAATTTATGTAAGCCGAGGTACAGGTTATTGGGGGCCTCCGTTTCGTTTGGGAGCACCCTCCGAGATTTCGGTCTTGGAATTACAATCTACTGTTTGATTGGAACTATTTTGTAGTTTGAATGTGCCAGGGAACGGTCATCCTGTTCTGTTCACTGGTAAAAAAAATATGAAAATAGATGCTTTCACTTTGCTTTTCTGAAATCTTTGTCAAATCGCAAGGTAGGTTAGCGGAGAATGACAGAGAATCGTTTGATTAGGAAATTATCTATTGCCATTGAAGCTCCTTTATACCTCTTAATCTTTCCATATTTTATCAATTTTTGTTTATTCGCCTCTGGTTTTGACACAGATACACTCATCCAACTTGCTTTACTTGGAACTTTATTGTCACTTGTTCCTTTGGTAGTAGGGATCACTTTACGCACTCGACGTTTAAAACATTTACTTGGTTATTCTCACCTAACAGATGTAGAAGCGATCTCAAAATTGAAAAAAGGATTATTGGAACACCCACGTTGGGAAGGTAGGGTGATCCTAATCCGTTGGACAATTTCTATTTTCGGATTTTCATTTATGGCAGTCACAGTACTAGGTTTACCATGGAATGAAATATTTGCACTTCCATACGCCTGCGTGATGTTAGTTCCTATTATATATTTAGCTTTCTACTTCCAATCAGAAGTATATTTAAGTGGAGTTTTACGTAACAAATCCCTTGCAGATGTTCCATTAGATGAATCCAAAGTACGTGTTTTTGGTGTATTCCAAAGAAATTTGTGTACAGTTTTGGCAGTTGCAATATTACCGATGTTAACATTTGGATACTATTTGTTTTTAATTTTAGCAACAAACTTTCGATCCCCTTATTGGTTTTATCAATTGCCGATTGTATTTGTGATGATGCTTGTGATTATGGTGTATGCTGCTTATGTAGGTAGTAAATCATTAAAAGAAGACATCGGGAACCTCAATCATTCCATTGAAACTTTATCTAAAGGAGAACTTTCGGAATCGATCCCGCAACTTTCGGCGACAAACTTAAGTCATACAATTGTAAAACTTAATTTGTTTATGGATTCGTTACGTGTCTATTTTCAAACTGCAAAAAAAGAAGCAGTCACACTCTCCGATACTTCCAAAACGATTCTGAACAAAGGTATTGAGATCGATTCACAAGTTGTCTCTGAAAAAAATAAAATTGATTCAACATTTACTTCCGTGCAACAAATCCAAAACTTATCAAAAGCCACTTATGAACGTGTGTTATCTCAAAAAGACAAAACTAATTTTTTGGCAAATGAATTAACTCGTGTGACACAAGAGATGACAAATCTCGCAATAAAAGCGGAAGAACTAGTAATCAATACAAATCACTCGATTGGCACTGTGAAGGTTTCAGGAGACGCCATTCAATCTGCATATGAAAAAGTGGAACTCATGAACCAAATGAGTGAAAATATTAAATCTGCCATCTCTATTGTCGAAGATATCTCGGATCGAGTGAATTTACTCTCTCTCAATGCATCCATTGAAGCAGCAAGAGCTGGATCCATGGGACGTGGTTTTGCAGTGGTTGCCAGTGAAGTATCACGACTTGCCGATGAAACAGCTAAAAACATAGAAGAGATCAAACGTGTTGTAAAATTATCTCAGGTTGCATCCAAAGAAAGTTTGGAATCCATGAAAGAGATTATCTCCACAAATAATGATGTTAAATCCAAATTTGAAGAAATCTCCCAAGTAGCTCAACTCTTTGGGCACACAAGTGAAACAAGTTCGGAAAATGTGAAGTCACTGAAAGAGCTGGTTGGAGAATTCCAAATGGATGCCGAAAAGATCACAAGTGAAATGGAGTTACAAACCATATACACAGAAACATCCAATTCCAACTTACAGGAGTTATGGGAAAATCATTCTCAGATTTCAACTACCTTCGGTGAAATTTCCGAGGAGGCAAATCGTTTGCAATTGGTTTCTGAGTCCATGGAAAAAATCGTTTCTCGGTTTCGATTTTGAATGAGGATGGGAAAATATTTGATTAAAATTAGTTTCCTACCCTTTCAAATCGATTGAGATACAGTAAATTAGGATCATCGGATCTAAGAGAAAAATTTCAAAAACGTACCGAATCTGTCAAACTATTGGGTAAGCTTTTGAAAGTTATTTTAAGATTCTCTTTTTTCTTTGGTTTCTAATGAGTGAATTTTAAGGTCATACCCATTGAATCAATTTTTGTAATCGTTTTTAGATTTTTCTCTTCACCAATTAAATTTAATAATTGGTCAATGGTCCCACCTTCATTTTTTTCCCATCCTATCACACAAATTTCTCCGTCCGTGTTTTTGAGATAAATCTTAGCGTTTCGGTAAGGAGTGCCATTTCCCAATTCAATATTGTAATATACAGAGCACATTGCATCCGTGATGGGAACACCAGTGGCATCAACCAAGGCAATTTGATTTCCGTTTTGTAAGAGTTCAATTTGACGAATGTTAGTAGGGTAGTGTTCGACAATCGTTATGCAAAATTGGCCAGGAACTCTTCCCATACATTGGTTGAGTTTATCCTGTTCTTCCGCTTCTTTCGCAATTGTGATTAACGAAAGTGGAATGACACTTGAGTTATTTGTGTCCTCTTTGCAGGAAATGAATGTAAGAACAAAGAGTAATAATGGAATGCAAAAATATGGAATTCGTATTATTTCGACTGATTTTCGAATTTGTTTCATATCTATAATCTAATAAAATGTTTTGAATTGAGAATACTATCGGCTGAAAGTGAGTGTGAAACCGTCTACACTCACTTCTTTTAAGACTTCGATGATACCTTCTTCTTCTGGTAAATTAAGCAAATAGTTTTTTGTTTCTCCATTTGTTTTTTGAAATTGAATTGCACAAACTCCCTGTTTATTACCTCGCCAAAAGTATAAAGTTGTTCTTTTGAATATCGTTGCATCGTTCCATACGATTTCATAGTATCTAGTGCAACCACCAGAATAGTAAGGCAATGATGCAGTGTTTAATGTGGAAATTTGCTCATTTCCCAGTCTGAGATCGACTCGTAAAATATTCGTAGGGTAAGGTGTAAGGTCGGCTGTACAGTAATAACCAGGAGGTAGAACACCCATACACTGATTAAGTTTTTCTTGGTCTTCCACATTCTTAGTAACTGTAATGAGAGATAATGGCACCCATCCTGAATCTGTAGAAGCATCACGACATGAAATTCCGAAGAAAGTGATTAAAAACGAAAAGATTAAATATGCACAAATGGTATTTTTAGAAAGTTTTTGCTTTTTCATAAGTTTGTTTTAAACTCCTTTTATAATCCCGACGCAAAGTAAAAACTGCGAATATCACTTTGGCCAGCAGAATCAGTAACTCTTAGCATGAAAGTCCAACCAGGACCAAACCACCACGTGGCTCCACCAACCAGACGTCCTGTATTGGGATCTAACCATGAATTTGTTGGTAATCCCCCATCTTCATAGGTCCATTGAAATGGAGGAGTACCTCCTGTTGCAACAAATTGAAATTCCCAAGGTAAAAACCAACGACCAGCTGGACATGCGACTTGATCGACGGCACCACAATATGATACAATGTTTGGTCTAAGCGGAGCAGGAACTAATGCTGCAAGTGTTGCGCCAATATTGATCCGTCCGCAACCAAAGTATTCCCTGTCGATCATTGGATTTCCAGTTTGAGTGAGTGGTGTGGCTTGATTGCACATAGCTTTTAATACATCTTTTGGATGGTAATTGGGATCAACGGAAAGTATTAATGCAGCAAGCCCAGAAACCATGGGAGCTGCCATAGAAGTTCCAGTCATAAAAATATATTGATTATTTGTCGATGTAGACAAAATAAAACTACCTGGTGCAACAATATCCACCTTCCCGTAATTTGAATCTGGATACCTAAAACTATATGAATTCGAGGCATCTAAGTTCCCAACAGAAATAACCTCATTAAATGAAGCAGGAAATGAACCACGTTCTTGTGATGTACCTGGGAAAGGTGAAATCCTTCTGCCTTTATTTCCGGAAGAAGCAACCATTACGACTCGTTTCGCTTCCCCATAACGAACGGCATCTCTGGTCAAAGCAGAAGTGTGAATTCTTACTAAACATCCCCATTGGCAATATTCATAACCTTCAGCACCTAAACTCATATTAATAACTTTTGCTCCGGCATTTATAGCATCTAGTATTCCATAAGCGATTAGACGATCACTAGAAATTGGATCATTCATTATACCGGGATAAAACACATTGATTGCGATAATGGGGTTTGACCAAGTAATCCCTGCAATTCCAATACCGTTATTAGTGGAAGCTCCAATTGTACCTGCCACATGGGTTCCATGATTCCATCCAAATTTTCCATTGAATAAGGGTCTAGACATAGCTGAGTGTGTGACACATTCGTAAGGGAATATGCCCCAATGGTAGCAAGTTGCTGGTTCAAAAGATCTATTTTGTATAATTTTTCCTACCAAATCAGGATGTGTATCATCAATTCCCGAATCAATAACAGCAATTTTTACAGCAGGTGAACCAGTTGATATGTTCCATCCATTATAAGCATTAATTGCTGTTAAATATGCTATCTGATATTTTGTACAGAAAAAACAACCTGTATTGGCCTCGGGATCGTCTGGAACTGCAGATGTTTCGGTTTTTGTATTTGTTATTACCCATTCAATACCTGGCTTATTTGTGAGAGCAAAGTTTACTTGGAGTAGGTCTACCTTTGCTTCAAACAAAAGGAAATATGTCCGATCGAGTCCAATTAATTTTGCAGTTTCTTTATCTACATTTGTGTCATCCGCAACAAAAGGTAAGATGGACAACAAAGAATATTTTTCTAATATAGCATCAATTTCTTGAATTCCCACTTTTTTGGAATCAATGTTTTCAATTGATTTTGTTAGTTTTAATATGAGAATTCCGGGCGTGAAAGGTAACTCAAAGGATGTTTTGGTTATAGTGACGATTTGACTTGGCAGTGTAAAAGAATTCACTGAGTAATTGTATTGCAATAGAGATAAATCGAAGTTTAGTTTAATATTTGTGGTGATACCAGTAATTACTTCGAAATTGCCTTCCATTTCAATTTGTGTAGAATTTGTAAGATGAAATCCAAATGATTCTTCATTGATCCATACATTCCCGTGATTAGCATCTAGAACGAACTTGATAGATTTATACTTTCCACTTGGAATATTTGAAATTGACGCTATACCAGGTGCATTCATTCCAAAAGAAATAATGTCAACGAGAGTGGAATTGAAATTTGTTTCCAATTCAAGCCCGTCTTCAGAGGTTACTATAATTTTTTTAATCTGAATCTTGATTTGATTCGGTATTACTTTCCCAATGTTAGGGGCACCATCACGATAGATAAAATCCGCGCTTGGTAAATTTGTGTAAGATCCCTGAATTCCTAACTTTCCTTCTTGCGGACCTCCAGGATTAATTTGGTACTCGCCAGATTTAATTTTTTCTACAACTATATTTGCTTGGATCTCTCCACCTTCCCGAATAGGATCTGTTATCGGATCTAAAGAATTTGTCGGAGGGGGAGAATAAAAAAGAGATGTAAGTAGGTTACCTTTGTTCGTCTGTTTTTTTTCACAACTCAATACAAAAGCAAGTGTGAAGATTAAAGAAGTTAATAAAAATAATTTTCGATTGTGATTTATTGGCCGCATATCATGCAGAATTTCAATATAACGTTTGTTTTAGTCAATTTTATTTGAAGATATCCAATAAAAACTATCGTCCGTTTTGCGAAAGAAGACAGCTGTTTGGTTTTGGGAAAACTAACTACCTATACTTGAGTATAATTCATTCTCTGGACTTATGCCATAATAGCTGTTAGTTTTCCTTGTGCAATTCGTACGGTTTCAATAATTGCCGCAAATTAATGTGACATAATCCCAAACTATCCAAATTCGATCCATTTTTCCCTGCTAGTTCCCTCTCCATATCTCATAAAAAAAATGCAAAATGTCTCATAATCCGGGACAATTTTTACAATAGATGGTTGACGTAGAGTGTACATTCCCAATGATGGTGAAACGGTGATTGAGTGAAGCCTGGAAGGGAACTGACTTGATTGCAAAGAAAGCTCTTTTACAACATACACAGTAGCGTGACTCCAAGACAATTCTAGCGAGAAAAAACCGAGGGAATGGAAACGTTCTCTCAAATGAAGACTAGGTGTAGTTGTTACAGCATTCGGCTGATAACAACAACTCTGTAATTAATAAATTGGTAGCAATACCGATTTCAACACGGAGAGTTTGATCCTGGCTCAGAACTAACGCTGGCGGCGCGTCTTAAACATGCAAGTCAAACGGGTAGCAATACCAGTGGCGAACGGGTGAGTAATACATGGATAACCTACCTAGAAGTTGGGGATAACACAGAGAAATTTGTGCTAATACCGAATGTGACGGTTCCTGGTAGCAGGGATTGGTTAAAGCAGCAATGCGCTTTTAGATGGGTCCATGGCTGATTAGCTAGTTGGTGGGGTAAAGGCCTACCAAGGCGACGATCAGTAGCCGGCCTGAGAGGGTGAACGGCCACAATGGAACTGAGACACGGTCCATACTCCTACGGGAGGCAGCAGTT